>NZ_UTBG01000187.1 GCF_900580675.1 Pseudomonas viridiflava | reverse complement strand
TCAGCAGTGCCGGCCCCTTCGCAGCCTCGCTGGGGCTCGACAGCTCCCACAGGGGGTCACCTCAGGTCCTTGGATATCGCGTACTGTCAAAACTCCAGGTACAGCTGAAATCTGCCTGAGGGGTCGCAGGCTTTTGCAGAGTACCGGCCAACACGACTGTCGACCTCCACAGCGAACATATGTGGGAGCTGTCGAGCTTCAGCGAGGCTGCGAAAGCGTCGGGTCAGGCGATGAAAATGTCAGCAGTGCCGGCCCCTTCGCAGCCTCGCTGGGGCTCGACAGCTCCCACAGGGGGTCACCTCAGGTCCTTGGATATCGCGTACTGTCAAAACTCCAGGTACAGCTGAAATC
>NZ_UTBG01000151.1 GCF_900580675.1 Pseudomonas viridiflava | reverse complement strand
GAAAAGTTGTAAGCCGTGGTGCCGTCATCGCGGGCAAGCCCGCTCCCACAGGGGAATGCATTCCAAATGTGGGAGCTGGCTTGCCCGCGATGACGGCCTGACAGGCTCCATAAGAACACCTGAAGGAACCTCGCGCATGAGCGACTCCGGCCGCGCCGATGCCCTGTTAGCCGATCTGCCCCGGGACGGCCGTGGCCGGCTCAAAGTTTTCCTGGGCGCCGCGCCGGGTGTGGGCAAGACCTACGCCATGCTCCAGGCTGCCCACACCCAGTTGCGCCAGGGCGTGCGCCTGGTCGCCGGCGTGGTCGAAACCCACGGCCGCGCGGAGACCGAAGCCTTGCTCAGCGGCCTGCCGCAGCAACCTTTGCTGCGCAGCGAATACCGCGGCGTGCAGCTCGAAGAAATGGACCTCGACGGCCTGCTCGCCGCCAAGCCCAAACTGGTGCTGGTCGACGAGCTGGCCCACAGCAACGCCCCCGGCAGCCGCCATGAAAAGCGCTGGCAAGACATCCAGGAGCTGCTCGCCGCGGGCATCAACGTGTTTACCACGGTCAACGTCCAGCACTTGGAAAGCCTCAACGATCAGGTGCGCGGCATCACCGGCGTGCTGGTGCGTGAAACCCTGCCGGACTGGGTGCTGCAAGAAGCCGACGAACTGCTGTTGATCGACCTGCCATCGCGCGAACTGCTGGAGCGCCTGCGCGACGGCAAGGTGTATGTGCCGGAGCAGGCCCGCGCCGCCATCGATGCATTTTTTACCCAGACCAACCTGATGGCCCTGCGCGAACTGGCGATGCAAACCGCCGCCGCTCACGTAGATGATGATTTGGCCCAGGGCTATCGCCAACTCGGCCAGGCCGCGCCGGCGGTGCGCGGGCGTTTGCTGGTGGGCGTGGATGGCGATGCGCAGGCCGAGCGCCTGGTGCGGCATGCCAGCCGCGTGGCCCAGCGCCGGCATTTGCCGTGGAGCCTGGTGCACATCGATAACGGCCGTGCGCGGGATGAGCAATCGCGGCTGCGCCTGCAAAATGCCCAGCAACTGGCCGAGCGCCTGGGCGGGGAAGTGGTGCTGCTGCGCGCGGGGGAGGTGGCCAAGACGCTGATCCAGCATGCCGCCGAACGCCGCGCGAGCCTGTTGCTGGTGGGGCAGTCGCGGATGCGCTGGCGCCGTCGCCTGTTCGGTGGTGGCCTGGCCGCGCGCTTGCTGCGCAACGCGCGCGGACTGGAAATCAACGTGCTCGACAGCGACGATATCCCCGCGGCACCCCGCCTGCCGGATGTGCGCGGCTTGGTGTGGTTCGATTACGCCCTGGCGGTGCTTGCCACCGTGGTTGCGGCTGCCGTGGCCTGGGGCGTGTCCAGTGTGTTGCCGCTGCCGAATATCTCGCTGGTGTTTCTTGCCGCCGTGTTGCTGGTGGCGGTGCGCAGCAGCCTGGGTCCGTCGCTGGTGTGCGCGGCGCTGTCGTTCATGACCTATGACTTTTTGTTTATCCCGCCGAATTTCTCCTTCGCTATCCAGCGCGAAGAGGACGTGCTGACCCTGCTGTTCTTTCTGCTGATGGCGGCGCTCACCGGCAACCTCGCTGCACGCCAGCGCCGGCAATTGCAGGCGTTGCGCGACACCCAGGAAGAAACCAGCGAATTGCTCGACCTGTCACGCAAGCTCACTGCCGCGACGGATCGCCAGGCGGTGGTCAGTGCCGCCGCCCATCACTTGGAGGGTTGGAGCGACCTCGACCTGTGCCTGGTCAATCGCGACGGCCAGGGCGGCTGGAAGGTCGAGACCGGTGGCCCGCTGACGCTTACCGAAGCCGAACGCGCCGCCGCCGATTGGGCCTGGCAGCACGACCAGCCGGCAGGCATGGGCACCGGCACCTTGCCGTTTGGGCGTTGGTGGTGGTGGCCGCTGTCGAGTGAAGAGGGGCCTTTGGGCCTGCTTGGCGTCAGCGCGAAACCGGGCCAGGAGTTGAGCGGCCAACGCCGGCGTTTGCTCACGGCGTTGAGCCAGCCGCTGGCCCAAGCCCTGGCACGCGCCCAACTGGCGCAGGAGTTGGAGTCCGCGCGCCTGCACGGCGAAACCGAGCAATTGCGCAGCGCCTTGCTGGCCTCGGTGTCGCATGATTTGCGTACGCCGTTGACGTCCATGCGCGGCAGCATCGACAGCCTGCTGGCGCTCGGTGAGGCCATCCCGCTGGAGGACCGCCGCGAGTTGCTCGAGGGCACCCGTGATGAAGCCGAGCGCCTCGACCGTTACATCCAGAACTTGCTCGATATGACGCGCCTTGGCCACGGCGCGCTGAAACTGGCGCGGGATTGGGTATCGCCGGGGGACATCGTCGGCAGCGCACTCGGGCGTCTGCGTGCGGTGCTGGCGCCGCTGACGGTGAGCACCGATGTGCCCGTGGAGTTGCCGTTGCTGTATGTGCATGCCGCACTGATCGAACAGGCCCTGGTCGATGTGCTGGAAAACGCCGCGCGCTTTTCACCGCCCCAAGGCCGACTGCAGCTGAGTGCCGGGGTGGCGGACAACCAATTGTTTTTTGCCGTGGCCGATGAGGGGCCGGGGATTCCCGAGGAGGAGCGCGCGAAGATCTTTGATATGTTCTACACCGCCGCCCGCGGAGACCGGGGCGGGCAGGGCACGGGTCTCGGCCTGGCGATTTGCCAGGGCATGGTCGGCGCCCACGGCGGGCATATCAGCGTCGCCGACGGCATCGACGGGCGCGGCACCTGCATCACGTTGTTCCTGCCGTTGCCGACACAGCCTGGCCTGGAAGGCGAGGCGTGAGCTACCCTCTTTTCTTCAGCGATTTTGATTGGACACCATGAGCCAGACCGCGACGATTTTGGTCATTGATGACGAACCGCAGATCCGCAAATTCCTGCGCATCAGCCTGGCCTCCCAGGGCTACAAAGTGATCGAGGCCGGCACCGGCAACGAAGGCCTGGCGCAGGCCGCGCTGAGCAAACCGGACTTGCTGGTGCTTGACCTCGGCCTGCCGGACATGGACGGCCAGCAGGTGCTGCGCGAGTTTCGCGAGTGGTCGATGGTGCCGGTGCTGGTGCTGTCAGTGCGCGCCAGCGAAGGGCAAAAGGTCGAGGCCCTCGACAATGGCGCCAATGACTACGTGACTAAACCCTTTGGTATCCAGGAATTCCTCGCCCGTGTGCGCGCCTTGCTGCGCCAGGCACCGGCGGGGGAGGCCCAGGAGGCGGCCTTGCGTTTTGGCCCGTTGACCGTCGATTTGGCCTATCGCCGCGTGCTGCTGGACGGTGCCGAAGTGGCGCTGACGCGCAAGGAGTACGCGGTGCTGGCGCAACTGGCCCGGCATCCTGGCCGGGTGATTACCCAGCAGCAACTGCTCAAGGATATCTGGGGCCCGACCCATACCGAAGACAGCCACTACCTGCGGATCGTGGTGGGCCACTTGCGTCAGAAACTGGCGGATGACCCGACCCAGCCGCGCTTTATCGTGACCGAGGCGGGGGTGGGTTACAGGTTGCTGAACGCCTGAACGTATCTGCGCCTGAATCGGCCTCATCGCAGGCAAGCCAGCTCCCACATTCGACCGCATTTCCAGGTTGAAACTCGGTCAATTGTGGGAGGGGCTTGCCCCCGATGAGGCCATTGGCATCAGCGCTGTTCACTCTCATACCGATCCAGCGTGTCACTGGCAATTTCGCGCCCCAGCGCGATCAGCTCCGGCGCCTTGTAGAACTCGAAAAACCGGCACACCCGCTTGGGTACGTTGATCAGTACATCTGGTGGGTAGCCGGCGATTTTGTATTGCGCGAGCGACGTCTGCATCACCTCGAAACTCTGGTTGATCAGGTCCAGCAATGACGCCGGGCCGACGTTGTCGATGATGAACGAACCGGTCGCCGACTTCGGTGCCCCAGCCTTTTCCGGTGCGGCGGCGGGTTGCTGGGATTCAGGCTCGGCGGAATCCAGCCACGGGTTGATGTCGGCTGCCTGGGCTTCCAGTGCCTCTTGTTCCAGCTTCATCAATTGTTCGGCCTGCTTACGGCGAAACGGCAGGTGCGACCCGAGTGATTTCGCCAAATTGTTGAAGCGGCTCTTGAACGCCGGCGGGCGCTGGATCACCGGCAGTTGGTAGTGCTTCTGGTTGGTCGCGTTGAGGTTGACCGCGATGATCAGGTCGCAATGGCTCGACACCACCGGCACGATGGGCAGGGGGTTGAGCAGGCCGCCGTCCACCAGCATGCGGTTGCCTTGCATCACCGGGGTGAACAGGCTGGGAATCGCCGCCGAGGCACGCATGGCCTGGTGCAGGCAACCTTCCTGAAACCAGATTTCCTGCTGGTTGGTGAGGTCGGTGGCAACCGCCGTGTAGGGGATGCGCAGCTCTTCGATATTGATCTCGCCAACGATCTTGCGGATCTGCCCGAAGACTTTCTCGCCGCGAATCGCCCCCAGGCGAAAACTCACGTCGACCAGGCGCAACACGTCCAGGTAGTCGAGGCTTTCAATCCAGTTTCGATATTCATCCAGCTTGCCGGCGGCGTAAATGCCACCCACCACGGCCCCCATCGAACAGCCGGCAATACAGGCAATGTCATAGCCGCGCCGTTCGATTTCCTCGATCACCCCGATATGGGCGTAGCCCCGCGCTCCACCAGAGCCCAGCACCAAGGCAACACGCTTCTTCATGGTCGATGTTCTCCCCTAGGCAGGTGCCCACAATGCACCCTTTGAGGGGGCGGCTTCAATCTTCATGGGACCCCGCAATATTTTTGCAGAATAGCCCTGGTGCTCGGGTATGCTCTGGCAATCGGCGAGTTAGATTCAGGCTGACTGACAAGGCACTTTTCCTTGTAGGCAACGTCTACTCCGTACGACTGTTTTTCTTTATTTGAGGTGTCATCGATGAAAGCCTGGATATGTGTGCCTGTGATTCTGTTGGCCCTGGCCGGCTGTGCTGGCAAAACCGCGTACCGTGACAGCTGCGGCAGCCAATTGGACGCCGCCTGGAAAGAGCTGGACCTGGCCAAGGCCGAAGGTTTTGCTGGCACCGTGAGCTACTCCAAGGCTTTGTCCCTGTTGACCGGCGCCAAGACTCAGCAACAATTTGAAGCGTTTGAAGGTTGCTCCAACAAGGCCGAGAAAGCACGCTTCTATATTCGTGAGTCGCGCGCCGGGCGTTAAGCCGTCCAGGCTGGCGTGAATCACCGGGGTTTTTCATCGTCAAGGGGGAAGGGATGTCAGCTTTGGTCGATCAGTTAGTCGCTCAGGTCATTGGCCTGGAAGTAGGGTTACTGAGCTGCCAGGCTCGCCTCGCCGCCGTTACCGACGATGAAGCCCTGCATGATCTGCGCACCACTGTGCGCCGGCTGCGCAGCCTGTTGCGGCCCCTGCGCGGATTGCCGGGGGTGGAACAACTTGAAGCGGCTGCCAGCACGGTCGGCCAATTGACTACGCCGCTACGCGACCGCGAGGTGCTGGCGGCGTATTTGCTCCAGCATGGCCATCACGAAGCAGCGCAGCGGCGCTTGCGCCTGCAACCCGCAACCTATCGCCAGGTGGCGCAAGGCCCTGAGCTTGCGCAACTGCTGCAGATCCTCGATGCATTTCCGCGTTTTATTCGCGCATGCGAGCATCAGAAATTGCTCAAGGGCCTGCGCGCGCGCATCGAGAGACGCCTGACCAAGCAATGGCGCAATCTTGGTGAGGCGCTTAAAGACCCGGATCACGATCGCCACCGCCTGCGGTTGTTGATCAAACGCGTGCGCTACGCCGCCGAAGCCTATCCCGAATTGGACAAGCTCCCGGCCAAAGCCCTGTCACGCCTGAAAAAAGCCCAGGGCGCCCTGGGCGATTGGCATGATTGCTGGCAGTGGTTGGCTCAGGCCGAACAGCAGGCGGATCTGCAACCCTGCGTTGCGGTATGGCATCGCACCATGGCCAAGGCGGAGCAGCAGGCCGACCGAGTGCTCGACAAACTCAGCGCGGATTGTTTCTGAGCCGGTCCGGCTTTTGGCCGGAATAGGCGCTGTACCTTGCCACCACGCTGGTTAAGATCTCCCATCCGTTTATTTTGATGTGAGGTCGCCATGCGCTTTAGTGATTTGCTCGACGCCGCCCGTAGCAACCCGCTGGATGTCACCATCCCGGCCGAATGGGCCCAGGGCCGCGCGACGTTTGGCGGCCTGGTTGCAGCATTGCAGTACGAAGCCTTGCGCGCCAAGGTGCCCGCGGATCGCCCGTTACGCTCGCTGGCGATTACCTTCGTTGGCCCGGTGGCGCCCGATGTGCCCGCCCGTTATCAAGTCGAAGTGTTGCGCGAAGGCAAGGCCGTCAGCCAGTTGCTTGGCCGCGTGGTGCAGAGCGGTGAAGTCGCCACGCTGGTTCAGGCGAGTTTCGGCGCGTCCCGCGAGTCGGAAATCGATGTGGCGAGTGAAGCACCACCCGTGTTCAAACACTGGGAAGAATGCCAGGAGTTGCCCTATATCAAAGGCGTCACGCCGGAGTTTATGCGCCATTTGGCGATGCGCTGGAGTGTCGGTGGCCTGCCGTTTACCGGCAACAAATCCCGCGAAATGGGCGGCTGGGTACGCTTGCGCGGCGATGTGAAAGAGGAGCCGCTGACCGAAGCGCATATCCTCGCATTGGTCGACGCCTGGCCCCCGGCCTTGCTGCCGCACCTGAAAAAGCCCGCGCCGGGCAGCACTCTGACCTGGACCATCGAATTCATCCAGCCACTGCAAGACCTCACGACCCTCGACTGGTGCCAGTACCACGTCAACATCGAACACGCCCGCGACGGCTACGGCCACGCCGCGGCGGCGCTATGGAGCCCGACCGGCGAACTGATCGCCCTTAGCCGCCAGACCGTGGTGGTCTTCGCCTGACCTTTAGAAGCGCTTGCTGGCTTGAGCTTCCAGCTTACGGCCGTGGCGCTGCAGCGCCACGCCTGCCAACACACCGACCACACCGACGGCAACACTCGCCAGGCTCAAGCCGAACACCCCGGACGCCAGCAGCAGAAACCCTATGATCAGCAGCGGTACGGCAATCAATTGCAGCCCTACGTTAGTTGGGTTCTGGTGGTTTTGTGGTTGATTGCGCCATTGCCAGGCCGGGAAATTGGGATGACGTTTGCCCATGATGGTGAATCCTCTGTCCGTTGAAATAATATGGGCAGAGTTTAGGTGGGGCAGGTGGAGGCGGGCGAATTGGGGTTGGCTATGGGGGTCATAGCCTTGCTTGGCAATACATATTCCACAGCACGCTGAGCCAGGATCGTAGGTGTAGACGAATGGCCTGCAAAGAGAAGGGGGATTTCGTTTTATTTCAATAAAAACTCCGCACGTTCAGCGCTAACGAAAAAAACCTACTTTCTTCTGTACGGTCATTCGTAAGATATTGAAGACAGCGCATTCCAGCTTCCCATACGCATATTTTTCGAAGTGCCAGGATCTGCTTTTTTAAAAGTCCTCATCATTGCCTCTGATATAAACGTTAGGATCGCAGATTGATATGCTCTGGGCCTGGAATTGAATTAGAGAGTTTTCATTGAGCGCCTTAAAGCAGAACCGTCCATCTTCTTTTGTTATTCTCACATTAAAACTATCTCTATCGGGTATGTTGAGTATTTTTAGACAGCTAACGTCATGGCAATCAATGCCTAGTCTGCAAACGTTGTAACCTTTATTTTTCCATTTTTCCGGAAGACTATCTGGGAATTCGGGTATGTCGAATCCAAGCCCAAGGGACGGTCGATCATTGTCTATTTGTAATGAGAATAGAGTGATCTTTCCTATCTCTACAGGCTGGCTAAAAATTCTTTCAAAAAAAATGTTTTTATATAACTCATTCCAGTATTTCATTTTTTTTCCTGAAAAAATAATGTGATTCTGCGCCGGTGACTTTACCATTGCGGGGTTGTTCAATAGGTCGTAAATTGAAATGTGTTGTTTGATCTCCGATCCCATCCGCTCTACCGAATTTATGCCCTGCAGAATGATCTTGAATAAGTACCTGTGAGCCATTTTCTCTTGTGAATTGATATACCCTCGTCTCGATGGGCTGGCCGCTGGCATTCAGTATTTTTCTATCACTCAAATCGGTCATGTTTTCTATTTTGTATTGAGTCGTTCGCCCCGTTTTGGGGTGGACCATCACATCCGGCCTCTGATTCATCGGTATATGCGCGTCTCTTTTAGCTTGCCTGAAAGCCCCCTTACGAGAAACGTCTGGGGTATCTGGTTCACTAGAAGTACCGCAAGCGGTGTTTTTCCTTATCGATCCAGGGCAATTTGCGCTGAGCCCCAACGGATCTACCCATCCCGTAGGATTTGGCACGTACTGGTAGCCATTGATCCCGCCCGCCAGCTTCACCGGATCAGGTGCCAGGTAGCGACCAATATCCGGATTGTAGTAGCGATGGCGGTTGTAGTGCAGCCCGCTTTCCTGATCGAAGTATTGGCCTTGGAAGCGCAGCGGGTTGTCGATTTTTCCCACGTTTAGCCGGGCGATTTCGCCGTAGGCGCGGTAGTGCGCGGACCAAACGATTTCGCCGTCGGGGGCGGTGAGTTCCTGGGGTGTGCCGAGATGGTCGAGTTGGTAGTGGTAAGGCTTGGTGGTTTTCGGGCCGAAGCCTTCAAGTAGGGCCAGCGGGCGGAAGCTGTCCGGTTCGTAGAGATAGCTGCGATGCCGACTCGCGTGGTGTTCGGCGATCAGTTTGTCGCCTTGCCAGAAGAACTCGGTGGTGATGCCGTCCACGGTTTTACTGATGCGTCGTCCAAACGGGTCATAGCGATAGCTGGCGGTTTGGCCGTTGGGTTGGGTGAGACCTATCAGGCGGTGCTGGCAGTCATAGCGGTATTCGGTGACGAGTTGATGGCCTTTGCCGCGCCGTTCGCGGATGAGGTTGCCGAAGGCGTCATAGTCGTAATGGCGGTCGCCCTGGATCAGCAGGCGGTTGCCGGCGACGATGTCGGGGCCGGGGCGGTCTTGCATGAGCAGGTTGCCGGCCGGGTCGTGGTCGAAGCGTTCCTGCACGTCTTGCGAATGGTCGGCGCGGGTCAGGCGGGCGAGGGGGTCGTAGTGGTAGTGGTGTTCGCCTTTGCGGGTGTCGAGCAGGCGGGTGAGGTTGCCGGTTTTGTCGTAGTCGTATTGGCGTTGGTAGAGGGTGTGTTCTTGCTGGGTGACGGCGTGGGCGTGCAGGCGGTTCTGGTCGTCGTAGTGGTAGTGGCTGAGGAGTTGGCCTTGTTGGCGTTGGTGTTCCTGGCCTGCGTTGAACAGGTGTGAGGTTAGAGGTTTGCCATTCAGTTCGACGGTCGCGAGGTTGCCGCCTTTAGCATGGTTGAAAACCAGACGGTTATCGTCCGGCAAACGCAGGTGTTGAAGCTGGCCGCAGGCGTCGTAGCCGTAGCGCAAGGTGCCCCAGCCCTGGTGTTCGGCGATGAGGCGGTTTTGGACGTCATACTCGTAGGCTAACGCCCAGTGACCGTCATCGACGCTGAGGAGATTGCCTTGGCGGTCGTAGGCATATTCAACAGCATTGCCATCGGGCAGGGTTTTTCGTACGAGCCTTCCAGCATGGTCGCGCGCGTAGCGGGTAACCAGCTGACTGCCGTCATCGCCGTGCTCAGTTTTCTCCAGCAGCTTGCCGTTTAGGTCGTAGGCATAAGCCGTACGCTGACCATCAAAGCCGGTTTCCTGCTGGATCAATCCGTTAAGGTGATAGTCGAGTTTGTAGGTCTCGCCGACTTCGTTCTCGATTGCGGTCAGCAGTAACCGCACGTTGTCGTAGCGATACTTGACCTCGCTGCCATCTGCATTGATGCGCCGACTGATCAGGTGCAACCCGTCGCCATACTCATAGCGCGTGACATGCCCCAACTCATCCCGCTCAGTGGTAATTTTTCCGTACGGGTTGTAGCTGTATTCCCGCACGCCACCACCCGGCAGCACTACGCGAATTAAGCGCCCAACACTGTCCCACTGATACTGCGTCAGCGCCCCACGCTCATCCTCTCGCGCTACCTGCCGGCCAACATCGTCATAGCGGTACCGCTTGATCCCGCCACTCGCCAGCTGTTCCTCAACCAGCTGCCCGCGCTCATTCCACACCCACCGCTGACAACTACGATCCGGGAACCAAACTTCTGTCAGCTGCCCATATTGGTCATAGCTGTAGTCCGTGACATGCCCATCAGGATCGGTTTTGCGAATGACATCGCCCTGATCATTACGCTCATACGTCCAAGCCGC
>NZ_UTBG01000148.1 GCF_900580675.1 Pseudomonas viridiflava | reverse complement strand
GCCTTGAGCATATACAGGCTGAAACCCTTGGCCTGTTCCAGCTTGATGGTCGGCGGCATCACCAGCTCCTGGGTGGCAGTCACCACGTCGACCAGTACCGGGCCGTCATGCGCCAGCGCGCGGCGCAGGGCCGGCTCCAGGTCCTCGGATTGCTCCACACGAATGCCCAGGATGCCCATGGCGTTGGACATCGCGGCGAAGTCCGGGTTTTTCAGCTCGGTACCGGCGTCCAGATAACCCGCGGCCTTCATTTCCATGGCGACAAAACCCAGGGACGAGTTATCGAACACGATGACTTTCACCGGCAGGTTCAACTGCGCCAACGAGATAAAATCGCCCATCAGCATCGCGAAACCGCCGTCGCCGGACATCGAGATAACCTGCCGCCCCGGGAACGCTGCCTGCGCGCCGATGGCCTGAGGCATGGCATTGGCCATCGAGCCGTGGTTGAACGAGCCGATCAGGCGACGCTTGCTGTTCATCTTCAAGTAGCGCGCAGCCCACACGGTTGGCGAACCGACGTCGGCGGTAAAGATCGCATCGTCATCCGCCAGTTCACTGAGCAAACGTGCGACGTATTGCGGGTGAATCGGGCGGTCGGCCTTGGAAGGCTGCGCCAGGTCGTCCAGGCCCTGGCGGGCTTTTTCGTAGTGCTTCAGGGACGTTTCGAGAAAGCTGCGATCAGTCTTGCGAGTCAGGCGTGGCAGCAAGGCGGCGATGGTTTCGCTGACATCGGCGGCGATGCCCAGGTCCAGGGTGGCTCGACGCCCCAGCGCCTGCGGGTCGCGGTCGACCTGGATGATGGTGGCGTCAGTCGGGTAGAACTGGCGATACGGGAAGTCGGTGCCGAGCATGATCAGCGTATCGCAGTCGAGCATCGCGTGGTAACCGGAGCTGAAACCGATCAGGCCGGTCATGCCCACGTCGAACGGGTTGTCCCATTCCACATGCTCCTTGCCGCGCAGGGCATGCACCACGGGCGCACCGAGGGCGTCGGCCAGGGCGACGACCTGGTCATGCGCGCCGGCGCAACCGCTGCCGCACAGCAGGGTGGTTTTCTGACTGTTTTGCAGAATCTCGGTCAGGCGCTGCAGGTCCTGTTCCGCCGGCAACGTGCGCGGTGCGTGCAGGGCCGGCCACGGCTTAAGCTTGTCTTCGACTTCGAGCAGCGACACATCGCCTGGAATCACCACCACCGCCACGCCGCGATTGAGGATCGCCGAGCGCATGGCGCGGTGCAGCACCTGGGGCATTTGCTCGGGGTTGGTCACCAGTTCGATAAAGTGGCTGCACTCCTTGAACAGCTCCTGAGGATGGGTTTCCTGGAAGTAGTTCAGGCCAATCTCGGACGATGGAATCTGCGCAGCAATCGCCAGCACCGGCACATGGTTGCGGTGGCAGTCGAACAGGCCGTTGATCAAGTGCAGGTTGCCCGGCCCGCAGCTGCCGGCGCAGACCGTCAACTCACCGGTGGCGGCGGCCTCAGCCCCGGCGGCGAAGGCAGCCACTTCTTCGTGACGCACGTGCATCCATTCGATGCTGTCCATGGTGCGCAGGGCGTCGGTCAGGCCGTTGAGGCTGTCGCCGGTCAGGCCCCAGATGCGCTTGATGCCCGCCTGTTCAAGGGTGGTCGCCAATTGCTGGGCCAGGTTGATTTTCGCCATGAAGAACTCCAATCGTCAGTGAGGTTAAAAATTGCTGATCAATAGGGGACAGTTCGATCACGGCGAATGCTCCGCCTTTAACGTGAAGATTGCGTCATGGACGCGCGGTATTGCCGGGTGCGTCGGGCGATAAACCACTGGTCACGGACCAGCGCCACCCAGGGCGCAATCTTGTGTTTTGGCAGATCGCCACGGCTCAGGCGGCGCATCTGGTAGCGCACCACGGCCAGGGTGGCGAGGGCGGCCAGGGGTTTGCGCTGCCAGTTGATGGGCTTGAGTTGCGGGTTGAGGTCGAGGCCCGCACGCCAGTGTTTGATCAGTTGCGGTTCCAGGGTCAGTGCGGTGGCGATGCCCGCCATGGCGACGCCACTGTCGAGTATCTGCTGCACGATCGGCAGGCGGCGGATGCCGCCGGTGACCATCACCGGCATGTTGGCGATGGCCGCCACTTCGCTGGCGAACTCCAGGAAGTACGCTTCACGGGCCAGGGTGCGGCCGTCGCGCACGTCGCCCTGCATCGCGGGGGACTCGTAGCTGCCGCCGGACAACTCCAGCAAGTCGATGGGCAGCGGGTTGAGCATCTCGACCACCGCGCGTGCATCGGCCTGTTCAAAGCCACCGCGCTGGAAGTCCGCCGAGTTGAGCTTTACCGCCACGCAAAAAGCCGGGCTGACACTGGCGCGAACCGCTTTGATCACTTCCAGCAGCAAGCGCGCACGGTTTTCCAGCGAGCCACCCCAGCGGTCGGTGCGCTGGTTGCTCAGCGGCGAGAGAAACTGGCTGAGCAAGTAGCCATGCGCGCCGTGGATTTGCACGCCGGTAAACCCGGCTTTCTCGGCCAGGCGCGCGCTGGTGGCGAAGCGCTGGATCACATCCTGGATCTGCTCTTCGGTCATGGCCCTGGGTTTGGCAAACATCTTCGAAAAACCGCCGAGGTCGAGTGCCACGGCGGACGGCGCCAACGCTTGCTGGCCCAGGTTGGCCATGGTCTGGCGGCCTGGATGGCTGAGTTGAACCCAGAAGTGCACGCCCTTGGCCCGGGCCACCTCGGCCCATTCGCGAAAGCTGTCCAAATGCTGTTCGTCTTCCAGGGCCACGCCGCCGGGGCCGGTCATCGCTTGGCGGTCGATCATCACGTTGCCGGTCAGCAGCAAGCCGGGCTCGCCCTCGGCCCAGGCCTGGTACAACTGCTTCAATTCGCGGGACGGGGCCTGTTGCGCATCGGCCATGTTTTCTTCCATCGCGGCCTTGGCGATACGGTTGGAGAGCACCTGGCCATTGGGCAGTTGCAAGGGTTCAAAGGGTGACAAGACGGCGGGCATGGATTGACTCCTGAGCGGGGGAGGCCTCAGGCTAAGCTTAAAGTTAACTTTAATGTCAAGCAGGGCGTGACGATGAATATTGGCGAATTGGCTAAAGAGAGCGGGCTGGCGGCGTCGCGTATCCGCTTTTACGAGGCCGAAGGGCTGATCAGCCAGGTAGGGCGTCAGGCCAACGGTTATCGACGTTACGCGCCGGAGGCGTTGCAGACCCTGCGTTTGATTCAGAGCGCGCAACAGGCCGGGTTTACTTTGCAGGAACTCAAGGCCTTGATGCCGGCACCTGGCGAGCACAAGCGCGAGGCGTTGATCGAGGCGCTGGAGCGCAAAGTGGCGCAGATCGAAAGGATGCAGGCGCAACTGGCGCACAGCAAGGCGCAGCTGCTGGGCGTGATCGAGGCGGTGCGCGCGCAGCCCGACGGCGTGCCGTGCTCCATGGGACAGAAGCAGGTGCTGGCGTCGATCAAACTCAACCCATAATAAACCCTGGCATGCCAGGGTTTTTTTATGCGCAGACTTACCGGCGACGGAACAGCGGCAGCGGTTCGTCAGTGGCGGCCTGGTAGGTCACCGAAAAGTCCTTGAGGCTTTCCAGCGCTTCGTACGGGTCTTTGTCGGCGCGCAAGGCGAAGGCGTCAAACCCGCAGCGACGCAGGTAGAACAGCTGGTCGCGCAACACATCGCCAATCGCCCGCAACTCGCCCTTGTAACCATAACGGTCACGCAGCAGGCGGGCGTTGGAGTAGTTGCGGCCGTCAGTGAAGGCCGGGAAGTTCAGCGCGATGACCTGGAAATGCTCCACGTCATCACCGATCTCTTCGGCTTCTTCATCGGCGTCCAGCCACACACCCAGGCCGCCGTCGCGGGCCTTGAGGGCGTGGCCGTGCTCGCGCCACAGGGCCAACGGCACGATCAGGTCGTCGCAGTTGGAAATGCCGTCGAAGCTCGCGTCCTTGGGCAGCAGGTGCCAGGTTTCGTCGAGGACTTCGTTGTTCTTAATGATTCGCTGCATAGACGCGCTCCTTGAACAGGTCAATGCCGATGCGCTGGTAGGTGTCGATGAAACGCTCATCTTCGGTGCGCTGTTCGATGTACACGTCGATCAGCTTGCCGATCACCTCGGGCATGGCTTCCTGGGCGAAGGACGGGCCGAGGATCTTGCCCAGGCTCGCATCGCGGCTGGCGCTGCCACCCAGGGACACTTGGTAGAATTCTTCGCCTTTCTTGTCCACGCCCAGGATGCCGATGTGGCCGACGTGGTGGTGACCACAGGCGTTCATGCAACCGGAGATGTTCAGGTCCAGCTCGCCGATGTCGAACAGGTAGTCCAGGTCGTCGAAACGGCGCTGGATCGATTCGGCGATCGGGATCGACTTGGCGTTGGCCAGGGAGCAGAAATCGCCGCCCGGGCAGCAGATGATGTCGGTCAGCAGGCCAATGTTCGGCGTGGCAAAACCACCTTCACGCAGCTCGCCCCACAGGGCGAACAGTTGGCTCTGCTCAACGTCCGCGAGGATGATGTTCTGCTCGTGGGAGGTGCGCAGCTGGCCGAAGCTGTAACGGTCGGCCAGGTCGGCGACGGCGTCCAGTTGCTTGTCGGTGATATCGCCCGGCGCAACGCCGGTGGGCTTCAGCGACAGGGTCACCGCCACATAGCCCGGCTTTTTGTGCGCCAGGGTGTTGCGGCTGCGCCAGCGGGCGAAACCCGGATGCTCCTGGTCGAGGGCTGCGAACTCGGCGTCCTGATTGCTCAGTGCCTTGTACTCAGGGTCGACGAAGTGCTTGGCCACACGGTGCACTTCGGCTTCGGTCAGGGTGGTCTGGCCGCCGCGCAGGTGTTCCATCTCATCGTTGACTTTCTGTGCGAACACTTCAGGCGTCAGCGCTTTTACCAGGATCTTGATCCGGGCCTTGTATTTGTTGTCACGACGGCCATAGCGGTTGTAGACCCGCAGGATCGCGTCGAGGTAGCTCAGCAGGTCCTGCCACGGCAGGAACTCGTTGATGAACGCGCCAACCACCGGCGTACGGCCCAGGCCGCCACCTACCAGTACACGGAAGCCCAACTCGCCGGCTGCGTTGTGCACCGGCTCCAGGCCGATATCGTGCACTTCGATGGCCGCACGGTCCGAGGTCGAGCCGTTGACGGCGATCTTGAACTTGCGCGGCAGGTAGGCGAATTCAGGGTGGAAAGTGGTCCACTGACGGATGATTTCACACCAGGGGCGTGGGTCGATCAACTCATCGGCGGCAACACCGGCGAACTGGTCGGTGGTCACGTTGCGCAGGCAGTTACCGCTGGTCTGAATGGCGTGCATCTGCACGGTTGCCAGTTCTTCCAGGATGTCCGGCACATCTTCCAGCGCCGGCCAGTTGAACTGCACGTTCTGGCGGGTACTGATGTGGGCATAGCCTTTGTCGAAGTCGCGGGCAATCTTGGCCATCATGCGCGTCTGGCGCGAGGTGAGTTGGCCATAGGGCACGGCCACCCGCAGCATCGGCGCAAAGCGCTGAACATAAAGGCCATTTTGCAGGCGCAGAGGGCGGAACTCTTCTTCGCTCAGTTCACCTGCTAGGTAGCGTCGGGTCTGATCACGGAACTGCTTGACGCGGTCCTCAATGATGCGCTGATCGTATTCGTCGTATACGTACATATAGGTCCTGTTCTCGGCAAATCTGCGCGCACGGCCGCGCACTCCCAACGGAGCCGGGGCAAGATACCAGTTTGCGTTTATGCGCAAAAGTGATGTTTGAGTATATGCAAAGAACCAAATCGACTAATGAGAGTGATTATCTCGATATCCACATTTGTCATAGGGGCAAGTCTGGACTTTACTGTGGTCGAGTCTTAATGCAATCACCTATAAAACCGACAAGAGGCGATGCGATGAGCAATCCGATAAAAGTCCGTAAACCCGACAGCACCGTGGATGCCTGGGCCATTCTGTTCCTGATAATTCTGGTGGTTGGCACCGCCGTGTTCTGGGTCAGCCATCAGTAGGATGCGGGCGACCTGAAGCCTGAAGAGAAACAACTGTGGGAGCGGGCTTGCTCGCGAAAGCATTGTGTCAGTCGGAAGTTTTTCAACTGATAGACCGCTTTCGCGAGCAAGCCCGCTCCCACAGTTTGATTGGGTTTACGCCCCGGCCAAGTGCAATACCAGCTGCACGATGCCAAACAAGGCCAGCGCGAATACTGCGGTGAACACGATGCCCAGGATCACAAAGTGGCTGGGCTTGCCGTGGGTGAAGTCGCGCGCGCGGTTCTTGCCGCTTTGCACGCCAAAGGCGGCGGCCATAACGCTGTGGAGCATCTGCCAGAAGGTTGGCGGCTTGTTGGCTGGATCGTCCATACATCCCTCGACACAAGGTGTGTGAGGAACAGCATAGACAATCCACCAGGCCTCAGTTGTCGTAACCCAGGTTTGGCGCCAGCCAGCGCTCGGTCACGGCCAGGTCCTGCCCTTTGCGCGCGGTATAGCTCGCCACCTGGTCCTTGTCGACCTTGCCCACGGCAAAGTACTGCGCCTGCGGGTGGGCGAAGTACCAGCCGCTGACGGCCGCCGCCGGGAACATCGCGTAATGCTCGGTGAGGAACACGCCGCTGCGGCCAGCGTGCATTTCGCGCGCTTCAGGGTCGAGCAGCTGGAACAGCTGGGCCTTCTCGGTGTGATCAGGGCAGGCCGGGTAGCCGGGGGCAGGGCGGATGCCGCTGTACTGCTCCTTGATCAGCGCTTCGTTGTCCAGTTGCTCGTCCTTGGCGTAACCCCAGTGCTCTTTGCGCACCTGCTGGTGCAGCCACTCGGCGCAGGCTTCGGCCAGGCGGTCGGCCAGGGCCTTGACCATGATCGAGTTGTAGTCGTCGCCGGCGTCCTGATAGGCCTTGGCCACTTCTTCGGCGCCGATGCCGGCGGTAGTGATGAAGCCACCGATGTAGTCGGTCACGCCGCTGTCCTTGGGCGCCACGAAGTCGGCCAGGGAAAAGTTCGGTTTGCCGTCGGTCTTGATGATCTGCTGGCGCAGATGGTGCAGCTTGGCAATCGGCTGGCCGTCGTCGCCATAGACCTCCAGGTCATCGTCCTGCACCTGGTTGGTCGGCCAGAAACCGAACACGGCGCGGGCGCTGATGAGTTTTTCGTCGATCAGCTTCTTGAGCATTTCCCGGGCGTCGGCGTAGAGCGCAGTGGCGGCTTCGCCGACGACTTCATCGGTAAGGATGCGCGGGAATTTGCCGGCCAGGTCCCAGGAGATAAAGAACGGCGTCCAGTCGATGTATTCGGCCAGGACGTTGAGGTCGATATTGTCCAGCACCTTGGCGCCGGTGAAAGTGGGGACCACCGGGGTGTAGCTGCTCCAGTCGAACTGCGGCTTCTTGGCGATGGCCGCCGGGTAGCTCAGGCGTTCAGTACGGGCGCTGCGGTTCGAGGTGCGCTCACGCACGTCGATGTATTCCAAGCGGGTTTTTTCAACGAACGCCGGCTTCAATTCCTTCGACAGCAACTGCGTGGCCACGCCCACCGCGCGCGAGGCGTCGGTGACGTAGATCACCGCGTCATTGCTGTACTTGGGTTCGATCTTCACCGCCGTGTGCGCCTTGGAGGTGGTCGCGCCACCGATCATCAGTGGCAAGTGGAAGTCCTGGCGCTGCATCTCGCGGGCCACGTGCACCATTTCGTCCAGCGACGGTGTGATCAGCCCGGACAACCCGATGATGTCGCACTTCTGTTCCTTGGCGACCTGCAGGATCTTCTCCGCCGGCACCATCACGCCCAGATCGACAATGTCGTAGCCGTTGCAACCGAGCACCACGCCGACGATGTTCTTGCCGATGTCATGCACGTCGCCTTTCACCGTGGCCATCAGGATCTTGCCCTTGGCTTCCGGCTTGTCGCCTTTTTCCAGCTCGATGAACGGGATCAAGTGGGCCACGGCCTGCTTCATCACCCGGGCGGATTTGACCACTTGAGGCAGGAACATCTTACCGGCGCCGAACAGGTCGCCGACGATGTTCATGCCGGACATCAGCGGGCCCTCGATCACCTCGATCGGGCGCGCGAACGACTGGCGGGACTCCTCGGTGTCTTCGACGATGTGCGTGGTGATGCCCTTGACCAGCGCATGTTCCAGACGCTTGTTGACCGGCCAGCCACGCCATTCCTCGGTCTCGGCTTCCTTGACGCTGCCGTCGCCCTTGTACTTGTCGGCGATGGCGAGGAGGGCGTCGGTGCCTTCCGGGGTGCGGTTGAGCACCACGTCTTCCACCGCGTCGCGCAGCTCGGCCGGGATCTGGTCGTAGATCTCCAGCTGGCCGGCGTTGACGATACCCATGCTCAGGCCGTTGCGGATCGCATACAGCAGGAACACCGAGTGGATCGCCTCACGCACCGGGTTGTTGCCACGGAACGAGAACGACACGTTGGACACGCCGCCCGACGTCAGCGCGTACGGCAGCTCGTCGCGAATATAGGCACAGGCGTTGATGAAGTCGACGGCGTAGTTGTTGTGTTCTTCGATACCAGTGGCGACCGCGAAGATGTTCGGGTCGAAGATGATGTCTTCCGGCGGGAAGCCGACTTCATTCACCAGAATGTCATAGGAGCGTTTGCAGATTTCTTTCTTGCGCGCTTCGGTGTCGGCCTGGCCGGCTTCGTCAAACGCCATCACCACCACGGCGGCGCCGTAGCGTTTGCACAGCTTGGCGTGGTGAATGAACTGCTCGACGCCTTCTTTCATGCTGATGGAGTTGACGATGCCCTTGCCCTGGATGCACTTGAGGCCGGCTTCGATCACTTCCCACTTGGAGGAGTCGATCATGATCGGTACGCGAGAGATGTCCGGCTCGCCGGCAATCAGGTTGAGGAAGGTCACCATGGCCTTCTTCGAGTCCAGCATGCCTTCGTCCATGTTGATGTCGATCACCTGGGCGCCGGCTTCCACCTGCTGCAGGGCGACTTCCAGGGCTTCGGTGTAGTTGTCTTCACGGATCAGGCGGGCGAAGCGTGCGGAGCCGGTGATGTTGGTGCGCTCGCCGACGTTGACGAACAACGAGCTGCGATCAATCGTGAAGGGCTCCAGGCCCGACAGGCGGCAGGCCTTGGGAATGTCCGGGATCGGGCGCGGTGCGTAACCGGCCACGGCCTTGGCGATGGCTTCGATATGGCCCGGCGTGGTGCCGCAGCAGCCGCCGACGATATTGAGGAAGCCGCTCTGGGCGAATTCTTCGATGACCTTGGCGGTTTCCGACGGCAGCTCGTCGTACTCGCCGAATTCATTCGGCAGGCCGGCGTTCGGGTGCGCGGAAACGTGGGTGTTGGCCTTGTTCGACAGCTCTTCCAGGTAAGGACGCAACTCGCTGGCGCCCAGGGCGCAGTTCAGGCCCACGGACAGCGGCTTGGCGTGGCTGACCGAGTTCCAGAACGCTTCGGTGGTCTGGCCTGACAGGGTGCGGCCGGAGGCGTCGGTGATGGTGCCGGAAATCATGATCGGCAGTTCGACGTTCAATTCCTCGAACACGCCTTGCACGGCGAAGATCGCGGCCTTGGCGTTGAGGGTGTCGAAAATGGTCTCGATCAGAATCAGGTCGGCGCCGCCTTCGATCAGGCCTTTGGTGGCTTCGGTGTAGTTTTCCACCAGTTCATCAAAGGTCACGTTGCGGTAGCCGGGGTTGTTCACGTCCGGCGACAGCGAGCAGGTGCGGCTGGTCGGGCCAAGCACGCCGGCGACGAAGCGCGGCTTGGCCGGGTTTTCCAGAGTCTTGGCGTCGGCGACCTTGCGTGCCAGGCGTGCGCCTTCTACGTTCAGTTCGTAGGCCAGTTCTTCCATGCCGTAGTCGGCCATGGAAATGCGCGTGGCATTGAAGGTGTTGGTTTCGAGGATGTCGGCGCCGGCGTCCAGGTAGGCTTTTTCGATGCCGCCGATCACGTCCGGACGGGTGATCACCAGCAGGTCGTTGTTGCCCTTGACGTCACTTGGCCAGTCGGCGAAGCGTTTGCCACGGTAGTCCTGTTCCTCAAGCTTATAGCTCTGGATCATCGTGCCCATACCGCCGTCAAGGATCAGGATGCGTTCCTTGAGGGCTTGGTGGAGGGCTTGCAGACGAGCGCTACGATCGGGCATGGGACTACTCTAAGTCAGGCATTACGGAGGGCGTAGATCATAGCAAACCTGTGCGCTTTTGGAGCATGTCCGGGTTTTGCATGAATATCGCTCATGTTGATGGCGCGTCGAAGGCGGTCCATGTGCTGGCGCTTTCTTTTAATGTGCCTACGCACGCTGACCGAGCTGAACCGCTGCGAGAATCTTTGATCGACCTTTGACCGTCCACGAGGGTCCCAGCTTTATGTGAATGTACTGGGAGGGGTGGCGGGCGATGTTGATTTCGGTACAGGCGTTGCGCGCCCTGGCGGCCTGGACGGTGGTGGGACACCACTTTATGCAGATTTTTTTCGGCTTCAAGGCGGACACCGCCGTGGGCCGGCTGTTTGTCGAAAAAGGCGCGGCGGGCGTGGATGTGTTTTTCGTGATCAGCGGCCTGGTGATCTTCCTGTCTACCCAGGATAAGGACCTGCCACCGTGGCGATTCCTGCTGTATCGCCTGTTGCGGATCGTACCGGCGTACTGGTTCTACACGTTGTTGATGGCGCTGCTGGTGGTGGTCGCTCGGCCGATGTTGCCGGACCAGAGTGTGGATGCCGCCCATCTATTGATGTCACTGCTGTTTATCCCGTCCGAGAACCCTGGTGGCTATGGGGTGTACCCGACCCTGAACGTCGGCTGGACGCTCAACTACGAGATGCTGTTCTACCTGCTGTTCGCCTGGGCGCTGCTGTTTCGTCGGCAATGGCGGCTGCTGGTGGTGGCGGCGTTGCTGTTCGCGGTGTGCGAGACGTGGACCTCATTTGGCTGGATCAGCGCGTTCTATCGTTCGGATATCGTCATCGAATTCCTGATGGGGATCGGCATCGGCATGCTGTACCGCAAGGGCTGGATTCGTCCCGGCTTGTGGCTGCCGCTGCTGGGAATCGCCGGTGCGCTGTTGGCGATCTACCATTGGCCAGCCTCACCACGCGCCCTGACCTGGGGCCTGCCGAGTGCGGTGCTGGTGATGGGGTGCATGGCGCTGGAGCGGTTTTTCGAAGGCAACCGCCTGCTCAAGGTCCTAGGCGATTGCTCCTATTCCGTGTATTTGCTGCACGTGCTGGTGCTGTCGGCCGGCGGTTATGCTGCCCAGCGCTATGGCCTGAACCCCTATGCCGTGCTCGCTGTGTGCGTGGTCATCATCGGGCTTGGCGCCCTCGGCAGTTACCAATGGCTGGAAAAGGGCAGTTATCGCCTGCTCAAAGGCTGGTTCGATGGCGACCAACGGATAACTTTATCCCGACAAAAATACTAGGACTTTGTACCTCTGTAATGATTTGGCGTAAACTGCCGGCAAGCCTGTGAGGAGTTTCCATGACTGCCATAACCATTACCGACGCCGCCCACGATTACCTGGCTGACCTGCTGTCCAAGCAGAACACCCCGGGTATCGGCATCCGCGTCTTTATCACCCAGCCCGGCACCCAGTATGCCGAGACGTGCATTGCCTACTGCAAGCCTGGGGAAGAGAAGCCTGAAGACACCGCCCTGGGGCTGAAAAGCTTCACCGCGTATATCGACAACTTCAGCGAAGCCTTCCTCGACGACGCCGTCGTCGACTACGCCACCGACCGTATGGGCGGCCAGTTGACCATCAAGGCGCCGAACGCCAAGGTGCCGAACGTCAACGCCGACAGCCCGGTCAACGAGCGCATCAACTACTATCTGCAGACCGAAATCAACCCGGGGCTGGCCAGCCACGGCGGTCAGGTCAGCTTGATCGATGTGGTTGAAGACGGCATCGCCGTGTTGAAATTCGGCGGCGGCTGCCAGGGTTGCGGCCAGGCGGACGTGACCCTGCGCGAAGGCATCGAGCGCACCCTGCTGGAGCGTATTCCGGAGCTCAAGGGCGTACGCGACGTGACTGACCACACGCAGAAAGAAAACGCCTACTACTGAGTAAGGTGTTCACTGCGAACAAAAAAACGGCGCCCCGTGAGCGCCGTTTTTTTATGCTTTAAATTCAGATAGTTGCGATATTTATCTAACAAAGAAGATTAACTGTGGGAGCGGGCTTGCTCGCGAAAGCGGAGTGTCAGGCAGCGCATTGGTAACTGACCCACCGCATTCGCGAGCAAGCCCGCTGCCACATTTTCGACCGCCTCTCTTCAGGGCCGATAGAGGTGCGCGTGGCCGGCTCTGTACAGTGAAGACTCGCTGAAACTGTCACTCGCCAACACTCGCCCAACCACAATCAGCGCCGTGCGCCGAAAGCCCTTGGCCGCTACTTTCTCGGCAATATCACTGAGCGTTCCAACTGCCCAATCCTGATCCGGCCACGTCGCCCGATGCACCACGGCAATCGGGCAGTCCGCGCCGTAATGCGGCAACAGTTCGGCGACGATCTTCTCCAGGTGGTTGACCCCCAAGTGAATCGCCATGGTCGTGCCGTGCCGCGCCAGGCTGTCGAAGTCTTCGCCGGGCGGCATGCTGGTTTTATCGGCGTAGCGCGTCAGGATCACGCTTTGGGCGATGTCCGGCAGGGTCAGCTCGGTCTCAAGCAGCGCTGCACACGCCGCCACTGCGGTGACGCCAGGAATGATCTGGAACGGTATGCCCAGCTCGCGCAAGTAACGAATCTGCTCGCCAATCGCGCCGTACAGGCTCGGGTCGCCGGAGTGCACGCGTGCCACATCCTGGCCATTTGCATGGGCGACCTTGATCACATCGATAATCTGCTCCAGGTGCAGTTCTGCGCTGTTGACCACGTGTTCAGCGTTATGACCTTCCAGCAACGCCGTTGGCACCAGCGAGCCCGCGTAGATGATCACCGGGCAACTGCGAATCAGCCGCTGGCCTTTGACGGTAATCAGTTCCGGATCGCCTGGGCCGGCGCCGATGAAGTAGACGGTCATGGGGTAGTCCTGTCGAAAAACGGGCGAGCATGAAGATTGCTCATGATCGGAAGGGGCGATTATCGAGGTTTTAGCCGGTGCAGGCCAATGCAAAGGTGGCCTGGGCGTTTTTTCTGCGGGTGATCAGCAGGCGTGCGGGGGCGTTGGCGAGGTGTTCGGCGAGGGCCAGGGCAGCGCTTTCGGCGACCCCATGGCAGCCGGTATGCGTAAAGGCAGCAGCAGATTTATGGCTCAGCCGATTTTCATAAACGGCCAGTTGTTCAGCGCTGAAACACTGCAACGGCAAGCCCAGTAGTCGGGACAGCGCGAGCAGCCCCGGTTCATCGCGCTTGAGGTCGATACTTGCCAGTGCGGTAATGCTTTGGCGCTCAACCCCGCCCTCGGCGAGGGCGGTGTCAAACAGGCCCAGCAGGGTGTGAAGATCACAACCGCGCTGGCAGCCCAGGCCGACCACCAGGGTCATGCCGAGTATTGATCGTCGCGGTTGCGGCGGAACAGCCAGGCGCTGATCAGGCCCAGGGCCAGCCAGAACGCCACGTTGGTCAGCTGCGACGCGATCTTGAACTGGGCCTCCAGGGCTTCTGGCGCGAGCATCGAATGCACTTCCGGTTGCGGCGCACCGACCACATGCGGCACGGCCAGGATCGCCACGCCCAGCACTTTGAGCAGCCAGTTG
This sequence comes from Pseudomonas viridiflava, assembly GCF_900580675.1. GTDB lineage: Bacteria > Pseudomonadota > Gammaproteobacteria > Pseudomonadales > Pseudomonadaceae > Aquipseudomonas. The sequence goes on along the minus strand of NZ_UTBG01000148.1, from coordinate 28,088 downwards.
CGGCCGAACACGATCAGCGCAATACCGGCGGCGGTCGAGGCGGCAGTACCGATCCACCAGATCTGGCGTTGGGCCAGGTCAGCGGCAGCGGTGCCCGGCAGCTCTGGCGGCAGGCCCAGAGTCGGCGCCAGCACAAAGGTCGCGTAACCGGCCAGGCCCCACAGCAGGCCTTGGGCCGTGCGGGTCGGTGCGCGCAGCGTGTAGAGGCCGGCCAGCATCAGGGCGAACCCGACGGCAACCACCAGGTTGCCACCGGTCGTGGACAGCACGCGCTGCCAGCCGTTTTCCGGTTCCCAGGCTTCGGCGTCATGGGTGTGGGCGGCGGCGCCAGCGGCATGTTCATGGGCTGGTTCGGTGGCTGCCGGGGCGTTTTCATAGGTTTCCGCCTGCAGAATCAGCGGGGCGACCCAGAAGCTTTGCAGCAGGGTCAGCAGTAGGGCGGCCAGCAGGCCGGTGAAACCTGCGGTTTGGGCAATACGCTTGATCATGTCGGCAGGTCTCAGTGGCACGGGAACGCGGCGCTGTGGCGGGTATCGTGGGCCGCGTTGTGCACCGCTTCGATGTGCGAGAAACCGGCGAAATACACCAGGCACGCGCCGAGGATCGACGCGCCGATGGCGGCGGTCAGGCGTTGGCTCAGGGTGGCGGAGCTGCTGGCGGTGTGCGAGGTGCTGCTGATGATCGACATGGCGCGTCCCTTCTGGGTGTCAGGGTGAAACGAGCGCATGAAAACCCCGCGAGCCGGGCACGCAGGGTTTCGAACAGCGCCCGCCCACCGCGGGTTTGTTATCTGATTTTTTCGGGCCGGTCTCCGGGCTTGCGAGGGATGGCTCTGGAAAGAGTCAGTCTGAAAGCATCACCTTCCCATGCCTGTTGGCACAGTGGATTTGACGCTTCGCTCGCTTACCGTTGCGGGGGCAGCACCGGACTGGTCATGCAGGCATGATTTACCGGTTTCCCGTTTCACCCTGTGAAGGGCACCCGAAACAAGGTGTCTAGGAGAGCATGGGGGTGGGAGGGGAGTCAATTGGGATGTGCTTTTGGTGGGGGGCATATCCGTTGCTGCGGTTACGGCCGCCCACGGATTCAAGCCTGCGTTCGGCCAGCGTGTTTGACGGGGCGCCTCAGATCAAGATCAAAAGCAGAGCACAGCGGCCTGAAAGCCGACTTGAGTGGTTGAAGCAGATCAAGAGCGCAGAGCGAAAGCAAATCCACAGCACAAGCAGATCTGCTTTTCTGTGGGAGCTGGCTTGCCTGCGATGGCATCGACTGTTTGCCCCTGAAGAACCGAGGCGCCCGCATCGCCGGCAAGCCAGCTCCTACACGTAACTGCCTTTGATCCAACCACTCAGGTCGGCTACTAGGCCGCCGTGCTGTAGATCTTGATCTTGATTTTGATCTTAGGCGCCCCGTCAACCACGCTGGCCGAAAACAGGTAGTACGGAGCGGGTAAACCGGCAGGACGCCGGTTTAGCCGCGACGGGGCAGGGACGGCCCGTCGCGGCGGCCCGCGGAGTAATGCCTGTTTTCGGGCACACCGAGCCGGAGGCGAGGTGCCGAGTGGTGGGGCAAGAGCCCTTTTGGTTACTTTTGGGGCTCTTTTCCAAAAGTGACTCGCCGTAAGGGCGAAACCATAAGCAGCCATCACCCAAATAACGGATATGCCCCCAACCTCCATCAAACCATATGCAAATGGTTATCCCAAAACCCCGCCGGCAACTCCAACGGCTTCGCCACCAAAGGGCTCTGACGGCAATCATAAAAGCGGCAACGCCCCTGACCCGAAGTCACCACAAACCCATCCGCCACCGCGCCCACACCGGCGCAATCCGGCAGCGGCCCATCCAGGCGCAACTCCCCGCTGTCCATATCCCAGATAAAAAACCGATTCCCCCGTGGCGCAGTCAACGCCACCAGCCGCAGTTCACTGTGCACCGCAACACTGGCGGTGTAATGCCCCATGGCCTGCAACTGCTCATCCGCCACCGGAAACGCCACAAACGGCTGCCCCGGCCGCTTGATCGCCAGCAATTCCGAGCGCTCCTGGGAGGGCCCCATAAACTGCTGCCCCGTGAGGATCGTGCCATCACTGCCGATCCCCATGTGCCGCACGCTGTTCATCTGCTGCCCGAGGGTTTCCTTGCTGATCAGGCTACCGTCGCGACGCATCAACACCAGGCTCGGCTCCATGGCGTTGAGGTTCATCTCCACCCGGCTTTCAGCCTCGGTGCGAATCCCGCCGTTGGCCACCACCAGGGTCTCACCGTCAGGCATCCACGACACCTGATGCGGCCCGATACCGTGGGTGGAAATCTCCCCTGTGTGCACCAGCCGCTCACCTTCAAACCGGTACACGCCCAGCAACCCACGGCCGGGGTCGGACGTGTCGTTCTCAGTGGCGTACAGCCATTCACCGCCTTTGTGAATCACCGCATGCCCGTAGAAATGCCGGTTGGCATTCGAAGTGATGGTTTGCAGCAGCGCGCCATCACGCAGGTCGATCAGGTAATTCTCGGTGCCCGGGCGACGTGCGACGAACAGTGCAATCGGCAGTGTCGGATGGTTGATGATGTCGTGGCAGCGCTGGCCGACCTGAGTGGCAAACACTGGCTTGCCGTCCAGGCGATAACCCACGGCGTAGTGCTTGCCGTCCGCATCATCGCGCGCCGACAGCAGCAGCGGGCCCTTGTCTTTCCCTTTGAACAGCGTCCAGCCACCCAAGGTGAGCGCGCTGAGCAACACACTGCCAACCGCCAAAGCCTGTCGCCTGAGCATCATCAGTCACCGTCGTTGGCGTTAAAGCCCAGTTGGATGCCCAGCGCCTTGGCCAGCTCGCCTTCGTGCAGGCGGTGGACGACGTTGAGGCTGTCGTAGATGTCGTTGAGTTGCTGGCGCCCGGCGTCATCGTTCAACAGTTCGTTGAGCGTGCGCTGGTTGCTGGCGAACAGTTTCAGCGACGCGGCATACGCGGCGTCGATCTTGTCGGCCAACGGCTTCTGCTCCGACGGCAGCAGGCCGCGCAAGCCTTTGTTGTCGACGCCGACCCACACCGTCTGAGCTGCCGCGAGGCTGGCCTCGAGGCTTTGCAGGGACGACTGGCTGCGCCACGCATCGGCCTGGAATGGTTGCGGGATGCCTTTGGTCTGGCGGCCCATCGGCGTGCCGAGTTTCTTCTTCAAGGTATCCAGTGCGGTCACTTGCACGCGCAGCAGATCGGCGATTGCTTCGTGGGAATCGGCGTAACGCTGGTTCGGAAACTTGGTCATCTGCGCGAGCATGCCGTCGGTGCTGTTCCAGCCTGTCAGGATCTCTTCGGCCAGGGCTTTCTGGCGCTCGCCGATGGCCACCAGCAGCGGGCAATACCGCGCTTTCTGGGCTTCGTCGGCGATGTCGGTCTTGGCGTCGTAGAGGATGTATTCGTAGGCGGACAGGCCTTGCACCACGACGCTGGATTTGGCGAGGGCGGCGCCGTCGATCTGCGGTTGGGCGGTGACCAGTTGTTCGACTTGGCGGCCCACGAGGTTTTTCTTGTCCGGCCAGAACTGCACCTGCCACGCGCGGTTGCCCTCGGCCAGCGGGCCGATCAGCAACGGTTGCAGCTCGGCCCAGGCCTTTTGTGCGTGCAGGAAGTCGGCGCGAGCGGTCTCCAGGCTTTCCTTGCCCTGGCAGTAGGCGAGGGCGCTGACGGCCAACTGGCGGTCGGCTTCAACCCAGCGGCTGTAGGTCGGCAGGATCACCTGTTTGGCGATCGCCGCCGAGGTCACGGCTTGCGGGTCCTGGGGCGAGCAGGCGCCAAGGGCGAGGGCGGCCAGGCTGGTGAACAACAACTTGGGACGGAACATGTCGAGCTCCCTTCTGTAATTGGGGCGAAGCTTATAAAGAATTCAGGAACGCCAGCAACGCTGCGCGCTGTTCGGCATTAAAGGACAACACATGCTGCTGCGCCGCCTGTGCTTCGCCGCCGTGCCACAGCACGGCTTCGAGCAGGTTGCGGGCGCGGCCATCATGCAAAAACTGGGTGTGGCCACTGACGGTCTGCGTCAGGCCGATGCCCCACAACGGCGCGGTGCGCCAGTCGCGGCCACCGGCCTTGAATTCGCTGCGATTGTCGGCCAGGCCGGGGCCCATGTCATGCAGCAGCAGGTCGCTGTAGGGGCGGATCACCTGGTTGGCCAGCTCGGGTTCGGCGGCATCGGTTGCGGTGGTGAACGTCGGTTTATGGCAACCCTGGCAGCCGGCCTGGTAGAACAGGTTTTTGCCGGCCAGCACTTGCGGCGTGTTGGCGCCACGACGGGCGGGCACAGCCAGGTTGCGCGTATAGAACAGCACCAGGCGCAGTATGTTGTCGCTGACTTCCGGTTCGCCGTCAGGCCCATTGCCGTTGGGCGCCTGTTTGCAGGCGACTTGGGCATCGGTGCAGTCATCAAAAGGTCTCAGGGACGTGGTGAGGCCCATATCACCGGAAAACGCGTGAACATTTTGTTGATTGAGGTTGGGCTGCCCGGCTTTCCAGCCGAAGCGCCCGAGCACGGTTTTCTGCTGAGCGTCATCCCAGACCCAATTGGCGCGGCCGACGATGGCGTCCTTGTCGGCGGTCTTCGGGTCGGTGTTGCGCAGGACGTCAGCGTCGTTGACGGCTTCAAGCAAGCCCAGGCCGATCATCGGCGGGGCGATGCGCGCGGAAAAACGTGTATCGGGGTGCATCGGGCCGTAGCCGAGCTGGGTGATCTGCAGGTCGGGCTTGCGCAACTCGACCACGGTGCCGTCGTTGAAGGTCACGTTGACCGGTGTGTAGTCGACGCGCACCTTGCCTTCGGGCACGACGCCGGGCACAGCCATGTCCTGCAACTGCCCGCCGTAGACGGGCTCGGGCACTACACCGAGCTGTTCGATGAGCTTGGCGTAGGCCGGCTGCTCCTGGATAGACAGGGGGATGGAAAGGCGCACCAGCATGGACACCGCATTCGGCGCATCGGGCAACGGTGGATGCCCACGGCCATCCTTTATATGGCAGTTCTGGCAGGCATTGGTGTTGAACAATGGGCCCAGGCCATCACGCGCGGTGGTGGTCGACGGCGCGATCACCCACGGGCTGCGAAAGAAACTGTTGCCGACGCTGAAATCCAGGCGACGGGTCGGCGACAGGTTGGCCGAGGGCAGGGAAAACGCGTTCTGGTCACGCTTGTTCACCGTCGTCGCGCCGCCGGCCCGCGATTCACCAGGCTCGGCCTTGGTAAAGCGGGGGGCGTCATCGCAAGCAGTCAGGCTTAAAGCCAGCACCGCTGCGGACAGGCGAAAAAGCGAACGAAGCATCGAGTTTCCTGAAGCGATGGGGAAAATTAGGCCGCAAAGTCTAACAGGGGCAGGGCGCAATGAATAAGAGCAATTATCGTTTGCTGGCTTCCCGATTCATTCCCGTTAGAATGACCGCACATTTTTTTCTGGAGGTGGCCAATGCAGGCTCTCGACGCTTTGCTCAACCGTGTTTCCGTGCCGCGTCTACTGGAACCGGCGCCGACCCAGGAGCAGCGTGATGTGCTGTTCGCCGCGGCCATGCGTGCGCCCGACCACGGCCAGCTGCGCCCTTGGCGTTTCCTGACGGTGGAAGGCGCCGCCCGCGAGCAGATGGGCACGCTGTTGGCTGAAGCGGCGCGCCTGCAGGACGCCGATGCGCCGCAAGCCGCCATCGACAAGGCCCAGAACGGCCCGCTGCGTGCCCCATTGGTGGTGGTGGTGATTGCGCGTCTGCAAGAGCACTTCAAGGTGCCCAAGTCCGAGCAACTGCTGGCCGCCGCCTGCGCAGCCCACGGCATTCTGCTGGCGGCCTACGCCCAGGGGATTGGTGCGGTGTGGCGCACCGGCGAATTGTCCTACTCGGCCCACGTCGCCAAAGGCCTGGGGCTCACGCCGGACGAGGAAGTGATTGGCTTCCTCTACCTCGGCACCCCGCAGAACCCGCCGCGCACCGCGCCGAAGGAAGATGTGGCGGCGTTTGTTCAAGCCTGGCCTGGTCTTTAAGCCGCCACCGTTCTGCTTTTTGTGGGAGCTGGCTTGCCTGCAATAGCGGTGGGTCAGCCATGGATATAGGACCTGGCCCACCGCCATCGCGGGCAAGCCCGGCTCCCACAGGGATCTTCATTGGTTCAGGAGTGGGCTTACACCTTGAACTGATCCATCAACTTCATCTGCTGGCTGGCCAATGCATTGAGTTGGCTGCTGATGGCCGCCGACTCGGTGGCTTGGCCGGTGAGGGTTTCGGTCACGGTGCGAATCGCCGAGACATTGCGGTTGACCTCTTCGGCCACGGCGCTTTGCTGCTCGGCGGCGCTGGCGATTTGCAGGTTCATGTCGCTGATCACCGTCACCGCATCACTGATCTTGCCCAGGGCCTGCACGGCCTGATGGATCTGCCCGGCATTGCTTTGGGCCTGGCTCTGGCTGGAGTGCATCGTAGCCACTACGCCACGCGTGCCGCTCTGGATGCGCTCGATCACCAGGCGGATTTCCTCCACCGAATCCTGGGTGCGCTTGGCCAGGTTGCGCACTTCGTCGGCGACCACCGCGAAACCGCGGCCGCTTTCGCCGGCTCGCGCGGCTTCGATGGCGGCGTTGAGTGCCAGCAGGTTGGTCTGCTCGGCAATGCTGCGGATCACCTCCAGCACTGAGCCGATTTGCTCGCTATTGACCGCCAGGGCTTCGACTTCGCCTACCGCCTTGCTGACTTCTTCGGCCAGGGTAGTGATGTCGCGGGTGCTCTGCTCAATGATCGACATGCCTTCACGCGCCGACTGATCGGCTCCGCGTGCCGCACTGGCGGCATTCGAGGCGCTGTTGGCGACGTCGTGGGCGGTGGCGCTCATTTCGTTGGAAGCGGTGGCCACCTGGTCGATTTCGCGGAACTGCACCTGCATGCCTTCGCTGGTCTGGCGCGCGATGGCCGAAGACTGATCGGCCGTGCCGCGCGCCTCGGTGATGCTTTGCTTGATCTGCGCGATGGTCGGTTGCAGCTTGTCGAGGAAGCGGTTGAACCAGTTCACCAGTTCGCCCAGCTCATCCTTCTTGGCGTAGGTCAGGCGCTGGGTGAGGTCGCCGTCACCGCTGGCGATGTCCTTGAGCATCGCGGCCACGCTGTTGATCGGGCGGGTCACGCCGGTGGCGGTCAGCCAGATCAGCAACAGGCCCAGCAGGCCGGCGGCGGCAGCCACCAGCAAAGCCTTGAGCGTGCCGGCGGCCTGGGCCTTGTCGAGCACGGCTTGCAGCTTGACGTTATCGGCGAGCATCACGTCTTTCGGCAGTTTGATCACCACGCCCCAGGACTTGGCATCGGCAATCGGCTTGACCGGGTACACGGCGCGAATGGTGTCGTCCTGTTCGCGGATCATGCGGTTGTCACTGGCCAGCAGTTGCACTATTTCCTTGCCCTCGGCGCCGAGGGTGTCGATCAGGTTCTTGCCGACACGGGCCGGCTCGCCACTGTAGGCGGCGATCAGGCCGGTGCTCGAGAGAATCTCCAGGTGTGCCGCACCGTTGAACAGGTCTTTCTGCGCCGCATCGGTGCTGGCTTGCAGGGCGTTGAGGGCAATGTCGACACCCACCACGCCGATCACTTTGCCGTCCACGATCAGCGGCAGGGAAATGGTGGTCATCAGCACAGGTTTGCCGGCCACGGTGTCTTCATAGGGGTCGAGCAGGCAAGTGGCGCGGGTGTCGCGTGGGCAGGTGTACCAGATGTTGTAGGGCGTACCGCTGAGGTTGAGCGTGGTTTTGGTCAGGTCTTCTTCGACCATGATGGTGTTCAGGCCTTCGCCGCCGGCACGGCTCCAGTAGCTGGAGAAACGGCCTTTTGCGTTGGAAACGCGCGCCTTGTCGTCGAGGAAATCGCTGTCCTTGCCATCCAGCCCATTGGGTTCGAACGACAGCCAGATACCCAGCACTTTGCTGTTGCGGTCGAACGCGGTCTTGAGGCTCCGGTTGAGTTCTTCGCGCAGGGCGCCAGGCTTCAGGTTGCGCTGGGTGGCCAGGCTGCGCAGGTCTTTGACCTGGTCGGCCAGGGCGTTCGCGGCCGTCAGCGTGTCGCCGAAGGTTTTCTGCAACTGCACGGCTTGCTCGGCGGCCTTGGCCTGCAGCAGTTGTTCGACGCTGGCGGTGAGCATGCGCGAGCTTGAATCGCTGACCAGCTCATCGTTCTGGTTGGTGTTGTAGATATTGATGCTGACAACCAGCGCAATCACTCCCAGCAGGCAAAGGCCGGACAGCAGCACGATTTTCAAGCGGATGGAGAGGGAGTTGAACATAGGCTTACTCGCGAGGGGACTTGTTGGATGGCACGCAGTGCAGGCCAAGTCCATTCAGCGCTATGTCTGAAACATCGGCGTAACAATTCATTTCATGAGAAACAGGCGATGAGCGGTAGGAAAACACCTACAGCCATTGCTAGGCGGGCTCTGCAAGCCGTTCCGGGCGGGACCAGATCCACAGGTTACCCAGGCTCATCCCGGCAATCGCCAGGTAAATCGGCCAGCCGTGGTCGAGCATCACCAGCATCAGGATCGCGCACAACACCATGCTCACGGTGGCGCTGACCTTGGCGCGCCGCGCGATGATCTTGCCGTTGCGCCAGTTGAACAGGATCGGCCCGAACAGCCGGTGGTTTTCCAGCCAGGCGCTGAGGCGTGGCGAACTTTTGGTCGCGGCCCAGGCGGCCAGCAGAATGAACTCGGTGGTCGGCAAGCCCGGCACGACAATCGCCACCAACCCGATGCCCAGGCTGACGTAGGCCAGCAGGCCGAAGAGGATCTGCGCGATTTTCGAGGTGGATTGGGTTTTGCCGGTCATGGTGGAGCTTTCTAATGGGGAGTTTTACACATTGCCCGCGTTGGAATGCGCTCGAATGTGGGAGCAGGCTTGCCTGCGATTGCATCGACTCGGTCCGACAGACAGACCGAGATGGCTGCATCGCAGGCAAGCCAGCTCCCACATTGAATCGGTGTCTACCGGCAAAATTACGCCAGTTCAGGGGCGCTAGCGTACGCCTGTTCGAGCAGGACGGTGAAGCGCACAAACGCGTCGATCGCACCTTTTTCCACGGCGGCTTCTTCTTCGGCGCTGAATTCCAGCGCATCGAGGGTGCGGGTGAAGCTTTTCCAGCCTTCGGCACGACCACCGGCCGGCTCACCCAGGTGGCGGGCGCCGAAGCTCTCGCTCAGGCCCAGGCCCACGGCGCGCTTGATCAGGAATGCCGCGCCGAGCTTGGAGCCTTCGGACACGAACAACCAGCCCAGGGCTTCGGCCTTGCTCGGGTTTTTCACCGCGCCGGCGACCGGTGCCGGTACGTCGGTGTCGAGGTCGCCGAGGTCCAGCCTGGCAGCGTCGGCGCGGCAGCGCTCGGCCAGGTCAGGCACAATCTTGATCAGTTCGGCATCGTTGTACAGGGCCACCAGTTCCGATTGGAACAGGTACTGCGCGACCACAAAACGCGCGAAGTTGGCCTGGGTTTCAAACGGCGCGTGCGCCTTGACCAGCGCATCCAGTTTGGTGTGCGGCGCGTTGGTGATCTGGTTCAGGCGCTGGGAGCGCAGGCTTGCGCGTTCTGCGGTAGGGGAAGCGGTCATGAAAAAGTCCTTGAGAAGGGAAGCGCCTGGGTGCCCGAAAGCGAGCTGTTATCAACTAGACGAACAAGAAGACGCGGCACAGTAAAAAATCCTCACCTCGTCGCTGAAGTTTCGACGGGGTGAGGCGGCGCAGTTAAATGTCCCAGATCACGTTGATCGCAAAGTTGCGACCGGGCTGGGTCAGGCGGTCGAGGTTGGCCGGGCCGGTAACAGCGGCTTCGCCGACGCTGTCGTAGCTGCGCACGTCATCCCAGTTCCAGTACTTTTTGTCGGTGAGGTTGTAGAGACCGCCGTTGATGGTCACGTCGTGGGTGACCTTGTAGAACGCGGTGAGGTCGACGACGCCGAAGCCCGGGGTCTTGAACGGGCCATCGGTGCTGCCGTCGGGCGCGTGGAAGGTGGCGCTGTCTACGCGATCCTGCTTTTTCACCAGGGTCCAGCTGACCAGCGCACCGTATTTCTCTTGCTCATAACCCAGGCCAAACACGCCCTTGAGCGGGTTGACGCTGTTGAGTGGTTCGCCGCTATCGTCGTTGCGGCCGTGGGCGTAGGAAATCGCACCCTGGGTGTAAAGACCTTGCGGCGCACCGAATGCATCCAGGTTCAGGCGGCCCTTGGCTTCCGCGCCCTTGATGGTGGCCCGCTTGATATTGATCGCCTGGAACTGCTCGACAGTGCCACCGACCACCGCGTTGTCCTCGTCGATAAAGTCGCGGTATTTGTTATAGAACGCCGCGATTTCGAAGGAGCCTGCGTCGAAGTTGCCACGGATACCGGTTTCAATGCCTTTGCTGGTTTCCGGCTTCAGGTCCGGGTTCGGCTCGACGGTATAGCCGATGTTGAGGTTCTCGAAACGGCCGTACAGCGCCTTGGCGGACGGCGTGCGGAAACCTTCTGCGTACTGGCCGAACAGGGTGTATTGATCGGTCAGGGCGTAGGTCAGGCCAAACTTGGGCGTGACGCGGTGCCAGGTTTTCTCCTTGTCGCTCACCGGGTCCGTACCCGACGGGTTCACGGTATTGAGGAACTCCTGGGTCAGCTTGGGCTTGAGCTGGGTGTAGTCGTAGCGTACGGCGGGCAGGAAGGTCCATTTGCCCCAGGCGATCTGGTCCTGCGCGAACAGCGAGTAGGTGTTGATGGTCGGGTCCGGGAAGTCGCTGGACTTCTTCACACTGTCGGTGGCAACCGGGCTCGGCGCGCCGATGGCGGTGCAACCACTGCCGACCGCGACGCAAGTGGCGTTGCCCTCGCGCGAGCCGGTGACTTTCTGCTGCTTGAGGGTGGTGCCGTAGGTCACTTGGTGGTCGGTCTCACCGAGGCTGAACGCTTTGTCCAGCTGTGCATCGAACACCCACTGTTTTTCCTGGTAAAGCGTGTCGCGGGTACGCAATACCCGGCGGCCCGACTGATAGATTTCGGCCGTGGTCTGGTCGGTTTTGGCGATCTGGTAATTGAGGCTGGTCTTGATGCGGTCGGCAATCGGCGATTCGAGCGCGAAGCTGTTTTCCAGGCCGAAGCGCTCACGGGTGATGGTGTCGTTGCCACGGCGGTCGCGGTAGAGGTTGAAGCCTCGGCCGCCAACGAACGGGCCACCGACCGCGTTCTTCAGGTTGACGTCGCGATCATCCTTGTACTTCTCATAGGTCAGGCCCAGGCGGTTGTCATCGCCGTAATTCCAGCCCAACTTGGCGAGGATATTGGTGGTGCGCGCTTCTTCCGGGTTGGCGCCGGTACGGGCCAGGCCGGTGGCGTTGTTGCCATCGTAGGATTCGGTCTCGTGGCCGTTGCGCTGGCTCAGGTGCAGCAAGCCGTCGAAGTCCTGCACGCGGCCGGCAACGGTGCCGGAGGTCAGCCAGCTTTCGTCGGCTGAGCTGTAGCCGGTCTTCAGGCGTGCACCGACGTCCTGGCCAGGCTTGATGATGTCATCCGGGTCGAGGGTGAAGTAACTCACCGCGCCGCCGATCGCGCTGCTGCCGTACAAGGCCGAGGCCGGGCCGCGCAGGATCTCCACGCGCTTGACGATTTCCGGGTCGACGTAGTTGCGACGGGTCTTGGCGTAGGGGCCGTTGAAGAAGTTGTCCGGCACTTCCACGCCGTCCACCTGGGTGAGGATGCGGTCGCCGTCGATGCCACGAATGTTGAAACCGGCATTACCGGCGCGAGTGCCGGCGCCGCCCACCGAAACGCCGGGCTCGTAGCGCACCAGTTCGCGGATGGTGTTGACGTTCTGGCGGTCGAGCTCTTCGCGCTCATGCACGCTGACGGTGCTCGGTACGCTGTTGACATCCTGCTCGTTGCGCGTGGCGCTGATGGTCACCTGTTGCAGGTTGAGGGTGCCGCCCGCCGTGCGTTTTTCCAGGACGATGTTGTTGTTGCTCAGTTTGCGGTAGCTCAGGTTGGTCCCCACCAACAGCCGGTCCAGGGCTTTTTCCGGCGACAGCGGGCCGCGAACCCCGGGGGACGACACGCCTTGGCCGAGTTCCGCCGGCAGGCCGACTTGCCAGCCGGTCACGGCAGTGAAGGCGTTCAAGGCCGAGACCAGCGGCTGCTGCTCGATGCTGAAATTGTAGTTGCCATGGCTGCGTGGGGCAGGTTCGGCGGCGGTGGCAGTCATTACCGGCACGCCAGCCGGCAGGATGGCGGCTGTCAGCAGGGACAGAACGGGCGAAGAGGGCCGGCGGTTGGAACAAGAGGACATCGAGAGCGCTCCGGAAGGTACGAATCTTATAGTTGCGAACCGAATCAAATAGGAATCAGTTGCATTGGCTAAGACGAGACGTACCGTCGATCGCTATCGAGTAAAAATAATTCTCATTTAGTTCAGGATGACCAGCGCGGGGTATTCCGACAACTTGGCCGAAGTGATGTGCGCCAGCGAGCGCACCACGTCCAACGGTTGGTCGAGGCGGTAATTGCCGGTGACCGCCACGCTGGCGAGCGTGTCGTTGGTGTTGACGATCCAGCCGGGGTAATAGCGGCGCAGCTCGGCGAGCACTTCGCTCATCGGGCAGTTTTCGAAAATCAGCCGGCCCTGTACCCAGGCCAGGTCCTTGGTGGCATCGAGCTTGGCCGGTTGGCCAAAACCCTTGGGCCCGATGCGGATACTTTCACCGGCACTCAGGCGCACGCGTGCATCGTCGAAGGTGTTGCTCAGGTCCACATCCCCGCGCTGCACTTGCACCTGGGCTTCGCCATTGAGGTAGCGCACGGCAAAGGCGGTATCGCGCACGCTGGCGCGCACCGGGCCGGCGTCGATTTCCAGGGGCAGGCCATGGTCGGGCACGATGTCGAAAAACGCTTCGCCCTGGTACAGGCGGGCGATGCGCTGGTGGTCCTTGATGCTGCTGGAAAACGCCGAGTTGGTGTTCAGCAACACGTTGGAGCCGTCGTCCAGTTGCAGGCGCTGGCGTTCACCCACCACGGTGAGGTGGTCGGCTTGCAGGCGCACCGGCAGGTTGCTGAAGCTGAACAGGCCGATCAACAGCACGGCGGCGGTAGCCAGCGGTTTCCAATGCGGCCGGAGGCGGCGCATAAGGCTGGGTTTGCGCGGCGCGGCGAGGGCGACAGCGGCGCTGTGCACCGGCGCGCCGCCCCAGGCGGCCTGGGCCTTGGCGAAGGCGTGAACGTGAGCGGGGTCCTGGGCCAGCCAGGCTTCGAATTCGGCCTGCTGCCCAGGCTGCGGGCACTGCAAGGCGATCAGCCAATCGAGGGCCTGATCCATAGCCACGTCTTGCAGCACCTCATGAGCCAGCTCATGGGGGCGCAGTTTATTCGGGTCCGTCACGGTGTTCCTCGGGTCTTCGCCACGTTCTGTTCTTCTTTCCTACAGCTTGGTTCGGCATATCTGTCGGCTGAAGCTTAAGGCCGATCCAGCCTTTCGGCCACACCTACACAGATGGCCATGATCAACTTCAGTTCCTTTTGCACGGTGCTCAAGGACACTTGCAACTGATCGGCAATCTCCTGGTAGCTGCAACCGTGGAGGCGGCTGAGGATGAAGATCTGTTGTTGGCGGGCGCTCAACTGGCCGAGGCTGACACTCAAGTGCTCAAGCAATTGTTCGGCCTGGGTCGCATCTTCGGGTGTGCTGATGGGGGCGGCGACGCTTTGCAGGACGTCCAGCGGGACATCTTCCTGCAGCGTGCGGGCTTGAATCCGACGCGAGCGCAGGTGGTCCAGCGCAAGGTTGCGCGCGGTCTGGTAGACGAAAGGTTCGAGGTGATCGATCGGCCGCTCGCTGAGGGCCCGGGTGACGCGCAGGTAGGTTTCCTGCAACAGGTCCTCGGCGGTGCTGTGGTTATTCACCATCCGCTGCAAGGTGCGTAGCAGAATCACCCGTTGGGTGAGAAAGACTTGGTTGAAGCGAGATTGGCTCACAGTGATACCAGACCGATTTGCAGTTAATGATAATGCTTATCATCAACTGAAATGGCAAGTGGCTATTTCTGTGAGCCATGCACTGGGCTTACTCGGCGTTGCAGAGCGCCAGGCAGTTATCCAGCATGCGGTTGGAGAAGCCCCACTCGTTGTCGTACCAGGCCAGCACTTTCAGCAGCTTGCCGCTGGCCTTGGTGTGGTTGGCGTCGAAAATCGACGACAGCGGGTTATGGTTGAAGTCACTCGAAACCAGCGGCAAGGTGTTGTAGCCGAGGATTTTCGAGTGCTGGCTGGCTTCTTTCAGCAGCGCGTTGACCTCATCGGCCGTGGCTTCTTTCTTCAACTGAACGGTGAGGTCGACCAGCGACACGTTGATCACCGGCACACGCACGGCCATGCCGGTCAGCTTGCCCGCCAGTTCCGGCAGCACCAGGCCTACCGCTTCGGCGGCGCCGGTCTTGCTCGGGATCATGTTCTGGGTGGCCGAACGCGCGCGGTACGGGTCGGTGTGGTAGACGTCGGTCAGGTTCTGGTCGTTGGTGTAGGCGTGAATGGTGGTCATCAAGCCGCTTTCAATGCCCAGCTCGCGGTGCAGCACCTGGGCGATCGGCGCCAGGCAGTTGGTGGTGCACGATGCGTTGGAGATGATCTGGTGGGATTGACGCAAAATGTCATGGTTTACCCCGTAAACCACCGTGGCATCCGCGCCTTTGGCCGGGGCCGAGATGATCACCTTGCGCGCGCCGGCAGTAATATGGGCGGCAGCCTTGTCACGGTCGGTGAACAGGCCGGTGCATTCGAACACCACGTCGATCTTGTGCGCAGCCCACGGCAGGTCCGCCGGGTTGCGAATAGCGCTGACGGCAATCCGGTCACCATTGACGGTCAGGCTTTCCTGATCGTGGGCGACCTCTGCTTCGAAAGTGCCATGTACGGTGTCGTATTTGAGCAGGTGGGCATTGATCGAACTGTCGCCCAGATCATTGATGGCGACGATCTGCAAATCCTGGCGGTAGCCTTGGGTATACAGTGCGCGCAGGACATTACGGCCGATACGGCCAAAACCATTGATTGCGATACGAAGAGTCATTGGAAAGTGCCTGTCGTCGATTTGTTGTAAGAATTACAAGATTATTCGCATAAAAATAGAAAACAAGCCTTTTTAGTGGCAATATTTTGTTCAATCTACAACGAGTGACCTGAATCAACTGGTCCGATGATCCAAACGACTCCCTGCCATCCCATGAGCTGCGGGCGTTTGATCAGCATAGACACTCAGGTCGCCACATCCGTTAGCCTGGAGTTCTATACATGCATCCCCGCGTAATTGAGGTCACCGAACGGCTTATCGCCCGCAGTCGTGCAACCCGCGAGGCTTACCTTGCGCTCATTCGCGGCGCCGCCAGCGACGGCCCGATGCGCGGTAAGCTGCAATGCGCCAACTTCGCCCACGGCGTGGCCGGTTGCGGCACTGAAGATAAAAATAGTCTGCGAATGATGAATGCCGCCAACGTGGCAATTGTTTCGTCATATAACGACATGCTCTCGGCGCACCAGCCGTATCAATATTTCCCCGAACAGATCAAGGAAGCCCTGCGCGAAGTCGGCTCGGTCGGCCAGTTCGCCGGCGGCACCCCCGCCATGTGCGACGGCGTGACCCAGGGCGAGCCCGGCATGGAGCTGAGCCTGCTCAGCCGCGAAGTCATCGCCATGTCCACGGCGGTAGCGCTGTCCCACAACATGTTCGACGCGGCGTTGATGCTCGGAATCTGCGACAAAATCGTCCCGGGCCTGATGATGGGCGCGCTGCGCTACGGCCACCTGCCGATGATTTTCGTCCCGGGCGGCCCGATGCCGTCGGGCATCTCCAACAAGCAGAAAGCCGACGTGCGCCAGCGCTACGCCGAAGGCAAGGCCACCCGCGAAGAGCTGCTGGAATCGGAGATGAAGTCCTACCACAGCCCCGGCACCTGCACCTTCTACGGCACCGCCAATACCAACCAACTGCTGATGGAAGTGATGGGCCTGCACCTGCCGGGCGCCTCGTTCGTCAACCCGTACACGCCGCTGCGTGACGCGCTGACCCGCGAGGCCGCGCACCAGGTCACGCGCCTGACCAAGGCCAACGGCAACTTCACGCCGATCGGCGAAATCGTCGACGAGAAATCCATCGTCAACTCCATCATCGCCCTCAACGCCACCGGCGGTTCCACCAACCACACCCTGCACATGCCGGCCATCGCCATGTCCGCCGGCATCATCCTCACCTGGGACGACATGGCCGACCTCTCCGAGGTGGTGCCGACCCTGTCCCACGTCTACCCGAACGGCAAGGCCGACATTAACCACTTCCAGGCGGCGGGCGGCATGTCGTTCCTGATCCGCGAGCTGCTCGAAGCCGGCCTGCTGCATGAAGACGTCAACACCGTGGCCGGCAAGGGCCTGAGCCGCTATACCCAGGAGCCGTTCCTGGTCGACGGCGAGCTGATCTGGCGCGATGGCCCTATCGAAAGCCTCGACGAAACCATCCTGCGCCCCGTGGCCCGTGCGTTCTCGCCGGAGGGCGGCTTGCGCGTGATGGAAGGCAACCTGGGCCGTGGCGTGATGAAGGTCTCGGCCGTGGCGCCGGAGCATCAGATCGTCGAAGCACCGGCGGTAGTGTTCCAGGACCAGCAGGACCTGGCCGATGCATTCAAGGCCGGCCAGCTGGAAAAAGACTTCGTCGCAGTGATGCGCTTCCAAGGCCCGCGTTCCAACGGCATGCCGGAACTGCACAAGATGACCCCGTTCCTCGGCGTGTTGCAGGACCGTGGCTTCAAAGTGGCATTGGTGACAGACGGGCGGATGTCCGGCGCCTCGGGTAAGATCCCCGCCGCGATCCACGTCAACCCCGAAGCCCAGAGCGGCGGGCCGCTGGCGCGGGTCAAAGATGGCGATATCATTCGCGTAGATGGCGTCAAAGGCACCTTGGAGCTTAAGGTGGACGCCGAAGAATTTGCAGCGCGCGCGCCTGCCATGGGCCTGTTGGGCAATAACGTGGGGGCCGGTCGCGAGCTGTTTGCATTTATGCGCTTGGCCGCAAGCTCCGCAGAGCAGGGCGCCAGCGCCTTTACCTCTGCCTTGGAGACGCTTAAGTGAAGTTAGCGCTGGTCGGTGATATCGGGGGAACCAACGCCCGTTTTGCGTTGTGGCGGGATCAGGCGCTGCATTCGATCCGGGTGCACGCCACGGCGGATCACCAATGCCCTGAGGACGCGATCAAGGCTTACCTCAAGGAAGAAGGCCTGGAAATCGGTGACATCGGTGCGGTGTGCCTGTCGGTCGCCGGGCCGGTGAGTGGGGATGAATTCAAGTTCACCAACAATCACTGGCGCCTGAGCAAGACCGAGTTTTGCAAGACGTTGCAGGTAGACGAGCTGTTGCTGGTCAATGACTTCACGGCCATGGCCCTGGGCATGACCCGCCTGCAGCCGGATGAATTCCGCGTAGTCTGCGAAGGCACCCCGGAACCATTGCGCCCGGCGGTGGTGATCGGTCCGGGCACCGGCCTGGGTGTCGGCACACTGCTGGACCTCGGCGCGGGGCGTTTTTCCGCATTGCCGGGGGAGGGCGGGCATGTCGACCTGCCCCTGAGCAGCCCGCGTGAAACCCAGCTGTGGCAGCACATCTACACTGAGATCGGCCACGTCAGTGCCGAGACGGCCTTGAGCGGTGGCGGCTTGCCGCGCGTGTACCGGGCGATTTGCGCGGTGGACGGGCATACCCCGGTGCTGGACACCCCCGAAGCCATTACGGCAGCGGGCTTGGCCGGTGACCCGATCGCCATGGAAGTCTTGAACCAGTTCAGCATCTGGCTGGGTCGGGTTGCCGGCAATAATGTGCTGACCACCGGTGGGCGCGGTGGTGTGTATATCGTGGGCGGGGTGATACCGAGGTTTGCCGACTTCTTTATCAACAGCGGCTTTGCCGAAAGCTTCAGTGACAAAGGCTGCATGAGCGACTACTTCAAAGGCATTCCGGTGTGGTTGGTGACCGCGCCGTATTCCGGCTTGACCGGGGCGGGTGTGGCGCTTGAGCAGGCTTTTGCTTAGGCCATAATGGCCCCATCGCAGGCAAGCCAGCTCCCACACTTGGAATGCGTTTCAAAAGGTGGGAGCTGGCTTGCCTGCGAAGGGGCCCTTGAGAGCAACAAATGACTTAAGCTTGGCCATAACAACAAGGAGGACCCCGTGAGCGTAATCAGTAAATCGATTCTCCTCGTCGACGACGACCAGGAAATCCGCGAATTGCTGCAGACCTACCTCAGTCGTGCCGGTTTCCAGGTGCGTGGCGTGCCGGACGGCGCGGGGTTCCGCCAGGCGATGAACGAGGCGCCGTGCGACCTGGTCATCCTTGATGTGATGTTGCCGGACGAAGACGGTTTCAGCCTTTGCCGCTGGATCCGCCAGCACCCGCGCCAGGCGCAGGTGCCGATCATTATGCTCACCGCCAGTTCTGACGAGGCCGACCGCGTGATCGGCCTGGAGCTGGGCGCCGATGACTATATCGGCAAGCCTTTCAGCCCGCGCGAGTTGCAGGCACGCATCAAGGCCCTGTTGCGCCGCTGCCAGTTCGGCCAGGAGCGCAGCGGCAACAGTGACGTGCTGGTGTTCGATGAATGGCGCCTGGACATGATCAGCCATCGGCTGTTCCACGTTGACGGTGAAGAGGTGATCCTCTCCGGTGCCGACTTCGCTTTGCTCAAGCTGTTTCTCGACCATCCACAACAAATCCTCGACCGCGACACTATCGGAAACGCCACCCGTGGCCGCGACCTGATGCCGCTCGACCGGATTGTCGACATGGCCGTCAGCCGCCTGCGCCAACGCCTGCGCGACACCGAAAAACCTCCGAGGCTGATCCGCACCGTGCGCGGCAGCGGTTACCAACTGGCAGCCAGCGTGGTTGCCGGCAATGCCCACTGAACACCTGACCGAGCGCCGCCGCTTCCCCGTGCCGCGCTCGCTGCTGGGGCGCATGCTGCTGCTGACCTTGCTCGCCGTGCTGGTCGCCCAGGCGCTGTCCAGCGTGATCTGGGTTTCGCAATTGCGCGCCACCCAGCTCGAAGGCCTGGTCACCAGCGCCCGCAGCCTGGCGCATTCGATGACTGCCAGCGTGAGTTATTTCCGTTCGTTGCCGGTGGCTTATCGGCCATTGGTTCTCGACCAGCTACGCAGCATGGGCGGCACGCGGTTTGTGGTGACCCTCAATGACCGCCCCCTGGACATGGAGGTATTGCCCGAAACCCCGCGCAAGCAAGCGGTCCTGGTGGCGGTGGATGAAGTGTTGCGCCAGACCCTGGGCGCCGACGTGCACATTTCGGTGGAATTCGTCAGCGCCGAAGACCTGCGCATCTTCAATGCCGGCCTGAAACTCGATGAACTGCCGCGCTCCTGGGCGCATTACGCGCTGACCCTGGAGCCGGTGAACCCGCCGGTACTGGTCACGCAGATCCAGCTCGCCCCCGGCGAATGGCTGTACATCGCCTCGCTGCTGCCCGAGCCCTACACCAGCCTTGAAGAACAGGGCCTGCCGTCCCAGCAGGTGTGGTTTATCGTACTGACCAGCGGCTTTCTGCTGCTGTTTATCGGCCTGTTGGTGCACTGGCAGAGCCGACCGCTCAAGCGCCTGGCGCGGGCGGCGCGGGATATGTCGCTGGGCGCGGACGTGGAGCCGGTGGCCGAAGGCGGCGGCAGCGAAGTGGTGGAAGTGGGCCGCGCGTTCAACGCCATGCGCGAGCGAATCAGCCGTTACCTGACTGAGCGCAGCCAGTTATTCAGCGCCATTTCCCACGACCTGCGCACACCGATTACCCGCCTGCGCCTGCGCGTGGAACTGCTTGAAGACGAGAACCTGCAAAACAAATTCGGCCGCGACCTGGATGAGTTGGAGTTGCTGGTGAAGGGCGCGCTGCAGTGCGTGAAAGACACCGATATCCACGAGAACATCGAGCCGGTGGACCTCAACCACGTCCTCGATTGCCTGGTGGAACCTTACCTGGCGCCCAACGGCAACGGCCGCGTGACCCAGCACGGCCGCGCGCTGACGACTTATCCAGGCAAGCCGCTGGCGCTCAAACGCTGCATCGGCAACCTGATCGACAATGCATTGAAGTACGGGCAGAACGCGCATTTGCACATCGAGGATGACGGCGCGGAATTTATCCTGCACGTCGACGACGAAGGCCCCGGCGTGCCGGAGCAGCGCCTGGAGCAGGTCTTCGAGCCGCATTTTCGCCTGGCCGGCCAGCAGCAGGGCTACGGCCTGGGGCTGGGCATCGCGCGCAATATTGCCCATAGCCATGGCGGTGAGGTGAGTTTGCAGAATTTGCGCGAGGGAGGTTTGCGGGTGACGTTGCAGCTACCCCGCGGATTAGACTGAATACACTCGGCCCCAATGTGGGAGCTGCGTCAGGTCAGATACTTTGGCGCAGGCGAGCCAAATCCCTCAAGGGCGGCGCACCAAACAACCGGCTGTACTCCCGGCTGAACTGCGACGGGCTTTCATACCCCACCCGATACCCCGCCGCCGACGCCTCCAGCCCTTCAGCGATCATCAACCGCCGAGCCTCCTGCAACCGCAGTTGCTTCTGGTATTGCAGCGGGCTCATGGCGGTGATCGCCTTGAAGCGGTGGTGCAAGGTCGAAACGCTGAGGTTGACTTCCTTGGCCAGGTCATCGATGCGCAGCGGTTGTTCGTAGTTGCCGTTCAACCACTTGATCGCCTGGCTGACGCGATGGCTCTGACTGTTGGCCACGGCGATTTCATACAGGCGATAACCCTGTGGACCACGCAGCAAGCGATAGAGAATCTCGCGATTGATCAACGGCGCGAGCATCGCGATATCTTTGGGTGAATCCAGCAGGCGCGCCAGGCGCAACACGGCGTCGAGCAGTTGCGTGTCGATACGGTCGACGTACATGCCGCGGGATGTCGGCCGCGACGGCACGCCCATCGGGCCGGCTTCTGCGATCAGTGCGGTGAGCTGCGCCGGGTCAATATTGATGCGCACCGACAGGTTGGGGTCATCCGGGGTGGCTTCGATGATCCGGCCCGCCACCGGCATCGCCACCGAAAACACCAGGTAATTGAGTGGGTCGTAGGCAAAGACTTCATCCGCCAGGCGCACTTCCTTGCGGCCATGGGCCAGGATGCACAGCGCGGGTTCCACCAGTACCGGCATGAAGTCGCGGGGCGCGTTGTGGCGATTCAGGAACAGTGAGGTGATCGCTGTGCCGTAGGAACCGTCTTCACACGTGTGCCGGCAGACAATGCAAGCGAGCTCTTCGCGCTGTCTTTCCATATCAGCATCAAGGGGCATGGCGTGATGTTCGGGCGACGACATGGAGCGTCCTCTGAGTGCTTTTACGATGGGCTCAGCTTAGCGGCGGCTTTTCGAAATGTGTTATGTCGATTCTGCACAATCCTTGCCTGATCCTGCGGCACATCGTGAATCAGGCAAGCAACGCGCCTGTCATCTCAGTGAAACAAGGCGTTTGCCCGTAGGATAAAACCGGTGCGTCAGACGTCCTGTCTACGCTTATCGCAGGATTGTGCAATAAGCCTGCAGGAATCGACTAACCGCGGCTATACGCGCACCGTTATCTTTGATCCTGTGGCAACACGCCCTCACAGTGCTTGCCGAGCATCACTTCTCAACGGGAGAGTCGAACATGTCCACCCCCATTCCCGCGAGCCATATGGCCTTTATCCGTGCCCGTACCGGGTACAGCACCGAACTCGGTGCACGTTTGAGCAGTTTGATCGAACCGGGCCGCCAGGCTCAGGGTTGCCTGCAATTCTCGTTGCAGCATTCCCAGGTTGATCCTGATGTGTGGCTGGTCTCGGGCTTCTGGAGCAGCGAGCAGGCGATGAGCGCCTACTTCAACTCGCCGGCCCTGATGATCTTTACCGAGCTGTTGAACGACATGGTGGTCCGCAGCATGGATTTCCAGACCTTCACCGATGCATCCGCCGCCCATGCGTACGGCGAATACCTGCAACTCGCCGGTTAGGGTTTAGAATGGCCGACTTTCCATTGGCCAGGACCTGCAACATGGCACGTAAACAATTTGCCCACCACGAAGCCGTTTCCGCCGTAGTACCGGGCGAAGGGGGCTACAGCGCCGCCGTCGCCGTCAAGGCACTGGATGGCATGGGCGCACCGCGGTTTCACAAGATCCTTGATGGCCAGACGTTCAAGACCGCCTCCGACGCCGACGATGCCGCGACGTTGCACCTTGAGTGCCTGGTGGACGTGGACGAAGACGGTCAACTGTCGTGGGCAACCGCCGCGAACTAAAGAGCAACGTTGATCCAAATGTGGGAGCGGGCTTGCTCGCGAAAGCGCTGGATCAGTCAATATTTTAGGTGACTGACACTGCGCATTCGCGAGCAAGCCCGCTCCCACAGTGTGGAGTGCATTCCTGTCAGGGTTTAGTGGCACCTGGGCGGTACATCTTGAACAGGGCCTCCGGCCCCAACTGGAAGTAATCCGCCGGGCCGCCGCCACGCAGGATCGGCTCGGCGGCGGCGGTGTCGTAGATGCCGTCCTTGAGCAACCACTTGCAATGTGCACCGCAACCACCTCGCCGAGCACCAGCCAGCTTGGCACCAACTGCTTGTCGGCACGTTGCAGTTGGATGATCTGCGTGACCTTGCACTCGAACGACACCGGGCTCTCGCCCACTCGTGGTACGCCGACGATTTTAGAGGCCACCGGCGTCAGGCCGGACAACTCGAATTCATTCACCTCGGGCGATACCGCGGCGCAACTCTGGTTCATCTGCTCGGCCAACGGGCGGGTGGCCAGGTTCCATACGAACTCGCCGGTCTGTTCGATATTGTTCAGGCTGTCTTTGCGCCCGACACTGGAAAACCCAATGATCGGCGGAATGTAGTTGAACGCATTGAAAAAACTGTAGGGCGCCAGGTTCAGGCGGCCCGCGTTGTCGTGTGACGAGATCCAACCGATCGGCCGTGGCCCGACGATGGCATTGAAAGGGTCATGGGGCAGGCCGTGGCCGTTGGCGGGTTCGTAGAAATGGATATCGTCAGACATGGCCTGTTCTGCTCTCGATTAGGGGGAGCACATCATATCCAATGTGGGAGCGGGCTTGCTCGCGAATGCGCCGTGTCAGTCAATACATCAGTGACTGATAGACCGCATTCGCGAGCAAGCCCGCTCCCACAGGTTTACTGCATCAGGCTGTTAGTCCGTGGTGATCCGCGAATGCTTGCGGGTGTCCTTCATGGTCACGTAAACCACCAGCGACACCGCGATGCACGCGGTGACGTACCAGTAGTAACCGGTTTCCATGCCGATGCTCTTGAACCACAGCGCGATGTATTCAGCGGTACCGCCGAAGATCGACACGGTCAACGCATACGGCAGGCCTACGCCCAGTGCACGGATTTCAGTCGGGAACAGCTCGGCCTTCACCACCGCATTGATCGAGGTGTAGCCGCTGACGATGATCAGCGCCGCCATGATCAGGAAGAACGCGCCCCACCAGCTTTGAATGGTGTGCAGGGTGGTGAGGATCGGCACGGTGAACAGCGTGCCGAGGACGCCGAAGGCGATCAGGATCGGTCGACGGCCGACTTTATCCGACAGCCCGCCGACCAGGGGTTGAATGCACATGAACAGAAACAGCGTGGCCGCCGAGATGGTGGTGGAGTCGGAAATGCTCATGCCGACGGTGTTCACCAGGTATTTCTGCATGTAGGTGGTGTAGGTGTAGAAGGCCAGGGTGCCGCCCATGGTCAAGCCGACCACGGTCAACACTTCCTTGGGGTGGCGCATCAAGGTGCGCATGGCGCTTTCCTTGGCTTTTTCCTTCTTGGTGAACGACTCGGTTTCTTCCATGCCACGACGCAGGTAAAGCGCGACGACGGCGCACAGTGCACCGATGGCAAACGGGATACGCCAGCCCCACGCGTACAGCTGCTCGGTGGTCAGGGTTTGTTGCAGCACGATCAGCACCGCCAGGGCAATGAGCTGGCCGGAGATCAGGGTCACGTACTGGAAGCTCGAGAAGAAACCGCGACGTTCCTTGGTCGCCATTTCGCTCAGGTAGGTGGCCGAAGTACCGTACTCGCCACCGACCGACAGGCCTTGCAGCAAGCGCGCAAACACCAGCAGGATCGGGGCGCCGATGCCAATGCTGTCGTAGCCGGGGGTCAGGGCGATCAGCAGGGAGCCGAAGCACATCAGCAGGACCGAGGCCATCAGCGCGGCCTTGCGGCCTTTGTAGTCTGCGTAGAGGCCCATCAGCCAGCCACCGATCGGGCGCATGATAAAGCCCACGGCGAAAATCGCGGCGGTGTTCATCAGCTGGGCGGTGGAGGAGCCGGCGGGAAAGAAGGTTTTGGCGAAGTACAGCGAGAAGGCGGCGTAGACGTACCAGTCGTACCACTCGACCATGTTGCCGACCGATCCGCTGAAGATCGATTTGATCCGGCTGGAAGTCGTGCGTTCTTTTGCCGGCGCAGCGGCCGACCCCAGAGGCAGGGCGTTGGAGTTATCCATTGAAGGATCCTTCATCTAGTTGTTTTTATGAAGCGTGCGCGAGCGCAGCCTGGCTGGGGCTATAGCAGGAGCTGTGCCAAGTGGATGTAGGCCCGGCGCAGAGGGGTTGTGGGATTTTTCTGAGCGGAAAGCCGCTGATGAATTGAAGGCGGTGAGCGGAAATCCGCTTATGGCTGCCGGCCTCTTCGCGAGCAAGCCCGCTAAACGCATTCAACTGTGGGAGCTGGCTTGCCTGCGATGGCGTCGGTGAACACACCACAGAATATGGCCTACAGAAACGTCTCCCGCGCCAACCCATGCCGCTGCATCTTCTCATTCAAAGTGCGCCGCGGCAGTTGCAGTTCGGCGAGCACCGCCTTGATATCGCCCTTGTGCCGGGTCAGTGCGGCTTTCAGGCAATGAGCCTCGAAGGCTTCCTGCTGCGCGGCCAGCGATTGTCCAGGCTCGATGCCTTCCGGCTCCGGCTCGCCCAGGCCGAGCACTTGGCGTTCGGCGACGTTGGCCAGTTCACGCACATTGCCCGGCCAGTCATGGCTGAGCAAACGCCCCAATTGCGCGCCACTCAACGGTTCGAGGCTTCGCCCCAAGCGCTCGGCGGCGCTTTGGGCAAAGTGCTCGTACAGCAACGGAATGTCCTCGCGACGTTCGCGCAGCGGCGGCAATCGCAGTTGCGCGACGTTCAGCCGATAGGCCAGGTCTTCACGAAAACGCCCGGCGCGAGCCTCTTCCAGCAAGTCCGGTTTGGTCGCGGCAATGATGCGCAGGTCCACATGAATGCTTTGGTTGGAGCCCAGGCGTTCGAGTTTTTGCTCCTGCAGCACGCGCAGCAGTTTCACCTGCTGGGCCAGCGGCATGCTTTCGATTTCGTCGAGGAACAGGGTGCCGCCATGGGCGTATTCCAGCTTGCCGATGCGTTTGCCCTGGGCGCCGGTGAACGCGCCGCTTTCGTGGCCGAACAGCTCGGCCTCGAACAGCTGCTCGGGAATGGCTGCGCAATTGAGCGCCACGAACGGCTTTTTGGCGCGTGGGCCGAAATCATGCAGGCAGCGGGCAACCAGCTCTTTGCCGCTGCCGGTCTCGCCACGGATCAGCACATTGACCGGCAAGCTCGCCAGGTCCAGCACTTGGCGCCGCAGGTTCTGCAAGCCACGGGACACGCCGAGCAGGCTGGATTCCAATTGCGCCCGATGATCGGCCTGTTGATGCAGGCGACGGTTTTCAAGGATCAGCCCACGTTTGTCGAGGGCGCGGCGCAGGCCGTTGAGCAGCGCGTCGGGGCTGAAGGGCTTTTCCAGAAAGTCGTAGGCGCCGTCGCGCATCGCCTCGACGGCCATTGGCACGTCGCCGTGGCCGGTCAGCAGGATCACCGGCAAACCGGCGTCACGGCGTTGCACTTCGGCCAGCAGCTCCAAGCCACTAAGGCCGGGCATGCGCACGTCGCTGAGGATCACGCCGGGGAAGTCCTTGGGCAGTTTCGCTAGGCATTCCTCGGCGCGGCTGAACAGCTGCACGTCAAACCCCGACAGGCTCAACCATTGCTCGACGGCCGTGCGAATGCTGGCTTCGTCATCGACCACAATCACTGCGTTCAACATAGGTCGGGCGTCTCCAGCGCGATAGGCAAAGTCAGGGTAAACACCGCGCCGTCGCCACGGTTGCCGGCGGTCAAGCGACCGCCCAGTTCATGCACGATGGCGTACGACACCGCCAGCCCCAGGCCGAGCCCGTCACCCACCGGTTTGGTGGTAAAGAACGGGTCGAACACGTTGTTCAAGTGCTCTTCGGCAATTCCGCCGCCGCTGTCGCCGACGGTCAGTTGCCACAGCTGTTCATCCGCGTGCAGGCGGATTTCCAGGCGTTTGCGCGGTTTATCGGCCATGGCATCGAGCGCGTTACGCAACAGGTTGATCAGCACTTGCTCAAGGCGGATCGCATCACCGCGCACCCAGGCCGGGCGGGTCACGTCCAGCACCACGCCAATGGCTTCATCGCGCAGGCGTGCGTCGAGCAACTGCAAGGATTGGTCGATCACGGTGGCCAGGTCCAGGCGTTCGCGCAGGCCGCTGGGGCTTTTGCGCGCGAAGGTCTTGAGGTGGCCGGTGAGCGCGGCCATGCGCGTGAGCATGTCGTCCAGCGGAGTCAGCGCCTGGTAGGCGTCGTCCACGCGGCCGTGGTCCAGCAGCAGGCGCAGGGTCGCCAACTGCATGCGTTGGGCGGTCAGCGGCTGGTTGATTTCATGGGCGAGGGCGGCCGACATCTGCCCCAGCGCCGCGAGCTTGGCCGATTGCACCAAGCCATCCTGGGCAGTGCGCAGGGCCTGGGTGCGTTCCTCCACCAGCTGTTCAAGCTCCTCGCGGCTGCGCTGGCGCAGACGGGCCAGGCGCCAGCGTTGCGTCAGGAACAGCACCAGGAACACCAGCGCCAGCCACGAACCCGCGGCGGCCAGGCCGGCGTTACGTTGGTCTTCAAAGGCGAACTGGGGTTTGCGCAGCAGGTGCAGGGTCCAGCCCTCGGCTTTCAGCGGTAGGGATTCCCAGATGTAATTGGCGTTGCCGTCGGGGCCGTTGACGCGCATCAGGTGGCTGTTTTCGTCGAAGCGCTGCAACGATTGGACATCCAACGGCTGCAATTGCTTTTTGTCGTATTGGCGCGTGGCCTTGAGTTCGGCGAGGTCACTGGCCGACAGCGGGCGCAGGTTGCGATAACGCCAGCCCGGCTGATTGGCGATAAACACAATGCCGCGCGCGTCGCTGACCAGCAGCAGGTCATTGCCCTGGGCCCACTCGCGTTCCAGCTCGGGGAATTCCAGCTTCACCACCATCGCACCGAGGAACTGCTCGTGTTCATCGACCACCGCGCTGGAGAGGAAGTAACCCGGAATGCCGGTGGTCACCCCCACTGCATAAAAACGCCCGGTGCCCTGGCTGAGGGTCTGGCTGAAATAAGGACGGAAGGCGTAGTTGTGCCCGACGTAACTGCTCGGCAGGTTCCAGTTACTGGCCGCCACGGCCAGACCGCTGCGGTCCATCAGTTCCAGGGTGGACGACTGCGCGGCACCGTTGATGCGTTCCAGCTTGCGGTTGAGCAAGTCCTGGGTCGTGGCATCCAGCGGGCTCTTCAAGGCGCTGATCATTTCCGAGTCCAGCGCCAGCACAGCGGGCAGGGCGCGGTAGCGTTCGATCAGGGTGTGCAGCGAGTTGGCGTAAAGCGCGAGCTGCTGGTTGGCGCGGGCGGCGTCGTCCACCAGGGCCTGGCGCTCGGCATGGCGCGTGGCCAACGCCGCGGCCAGCACCGCACCGGCGATGATCAGCAACGAGTAGAAGGTCAGGCGCAGGGGGCGAGGGATCACGATCATCGGTGATGAACAGGCACAGTGAGGGGAGAGCACCATAGCATGCGCCATAAAAAGGTTCTTCACGGAATCCCGGGAAAGACAGAAACAAGAACGCCGATTTGATTGATGATGTTCGTGCGAGCAAACACATCTAACAAACCAGCGTTCTTATGCGCGATATTAATACTTTCCTTCC
>NZ_UTBG01000033.1 GCF_900580675.1 Pseudomonas viridiflava | reverse complement strand
GTCCCCTACCTGCTCCATGCCGCCCGCCGCCACGACGATGCGCTGAATCAACAGTTGAAGTGCCGTGCGTTCCGCACGATTAAAGTGCCCAACCAAACGTTGCAGAACTTGCAGGTAAACATAATTCATAGCCTGTTCGTGAATAGTGCTCATCGTTCTACTACCTAAGTTGAAATATAAATTTCAAGCAACTGCTGACAGTGTTTGCTCGACTTATTAAGCGGATAACAAGTTGGTGCGTCTCGTCGCGTGCGCCAATGAATAGACACTAGCACCGCGCAACAAAACGACACGAACAGCCCTGAGTGCGGGCCATGCCTGGCAAACGCATAGCACCCCCGGTTTCAGGGGGCTGGCTTGCTGCGAGACGGCAACCTTAGGACCTTTCCGACAACCCCTTACAGATCGTTAACCGACAATTTAAAGAAGCGCCTGACAAATACTCTCAAACAACTTTCCAATTTATTGAATTGAGGTTTTCCCTGAAAGTCCCTATCCGCACCACGCGTTGCAGGTGCTGCGGTTTTAGTTAGAGGAACTCGCCACCGCTCCATTTGATGTTCATTCATTGCTCAGTCCTTGAGATGAAAGCGAAGGCGCAATTATCGGTACTGGAATAATGATTAATAGATACAGAACCCGACTGGAAACCAGTGCAGATGAACCACGAGTAGAATATGAAGGGAGCACACACGACAACGCCGCACTGGGATTCAGGGCGGCGTTTGGGAATAAGGGCAGGAATCGTGGGCTATAGGCCCGTGCCCAGGGCAAGTGGGCTTAGCAGGTTAAGCCCTGTCAATTGGCGCATTTGCCCCATGCGCCAGCAGCCAGAAACGTTCGTTTGAGAATATTCCTACGTTCTAGACAGCTTCAACCTGCAACGCCACGCGCTCGCGGCACGGGCATTCGTCCATGTAGCGGTGTGCTTCCACGAATTGACTGAACGGAAACACCGTGGTTTTCAGCGGGACCAACACGCGGTCAGCGGTGAGTTGGCTGATATCACGCAAGGCACGCTGCAACGCCACTTGGTCCTGGACGATGCCCAGTTCCGGCTTGCCCGTGAAGTTGCCAATGCAGTGCACAAAGAACTGGATGTTCTTCTGGAACGCCGCGCATGCCGGGAACGGTGTCTGGTTGCCACCCTGCAAGCCGTACAGCACCAGGCTGCCACGGGGCGCCAGTACATCACCGAGCAACGACATCTGCGGGCCGCCCAAGCCATCGAAGACCACATCGACACCGCGGCCGTCGGTGAACTTGTTGACTTGCATCAGCAAGTCCTGCTCTTCGGTGACGATGACCTTTTCTGCACCCAGGGACAGCAGGTACTCACGCTCGGAACTGTCCTTGGTGGCGGCAATCACCCGCACACCCAGGGCTTTGCCCAGTTGCACAAACGAAGGGCCCGCGCAGTGGCTGGCGTCGGTGACCAGGGCAAACTGCCCAGGCTTGACGCGTGCAAGGTCCACATACGCAAAGTAGGCGATCAGCAGCGGCGTGTAATGCACGCTGGCTTCGATCGGGCTCAACACATCCGGGTAACGCGTCAGCGCCGACCGAGGCAGAACGATCTGCTCGCCATACACCGGGTAATCATTGGGGCTCTCGGCCGGAAAACTGGCCACTTTATCGCCCACTGCCAAATCGTCCACGCCCTCGCCCACGGCGACTACAACCCCGGCCATCTCATGGCCCAGGCCGGACGGCAAGCGTGCATGGGAAGACGCCAGGTTCTGGCGCCACAAAATGTCATACCAGCTGATGCCAATCGCTTCGACACGCACCTGCACTTCGCCCGGTGCGGGCTGCGCGGCTGCATGCTCTTCGCATTTGAGCACCTCGGCCGGACCAAACTTGTGAAAACGGATCGTGCGGGACATCGCAAACCTCGTCAAATTAACCTCTAATGCCATGAACTCTATCTGGGCTTTCCGGGTAAGACCACCGGTCGCCATTAATAGTCGACATGTCTGTCATTGATTCCGCTACTGAGGCGTAGACCCCAAGTATCGTAGGAAAACTCAATTATCCGGTGCAGAGTACCAGCCTTTCCCCGTAAGATTCACGCCGGTCATTGATTGCTTGTGGCCGCTCTCGTCAAGTTTGCTGACTCTTCCAGGACACAAGATGAACCGTAACGACCTGCGTCGTGTCGACCTTAACCTCTTGATCGTATTCGAAACCTTGATGCATGAGCGCAGTGTGACCCGCGCCGCCGAGAAATTGTTCCTGGGCCAGCCGGCTATCAGCGCGGCGTTGTCACGCCTGCGTGGGCTGTTCGATGACCCACTGTTTGTGCGCACCGGGCGCAGCATGGAGCCATCGGCCCGTGCGGTAGAAATTTTCGCCCTGCTCTCCCCGGCCCTTGACTCTATTTCCACCGCCGTCAGCCGCGCCGCCGAGTTCGACCCGGCGACCAGTACTGCGGTATTTCGCATCGGCCTGTCCGATGACGTCGAATTCGCCCTGCTGCCGCAACTGCTCAAACGCCTGCGCGCCGAAGCCCCCGGCATTGTGCTGGTGGTGCGCCGCGTGAATTACATCCTGATGCCTGGCCTGCTCGCCTCCGGCGAAATCTCCATCGGCGTCAGCTACACCGCCGACCTGCCGGCCAACGCCAAGCGCAAAGTGTTGCGCCGCAGCCTGCCCAAACTGCTGCGCGCCGACAGCGTGCCGGGCTCCCTGAGCCTGGACGACTTCTGCGCGCGCCCTCACGCCCTGGTGTCCTTCGCAGGCGACCTGAGCGGTTTTATTGACGAAGAATTGGAAAAGCTCGACCGCAAACGCCACGTGGTACTCGCCGTGCCGCAGTTCAACGGCCTGGGCACCTTGCTGGCGGGCACCGACATTGTCGCCATCGTGCCCGACTACGCCGCCGAAGCACTGACCGCCGCCGGCGGCTTGCGCGCAGAGGAGCCGCCATTGACCGTGCGCAGCTTTGAGTTGCACATGGCATGGCGCGGGTCGCAGGACAATGATCCGGGGGAAAGGTGGCTGCGGTCGCGGATTCAGATGTTTTTTGGGGACCCCGATAGCCTGTAATGGAATTCCACTAAATTCCATAAAACCGTTTAATAACAACAAGTTATTGTTTGGTTAAGTCCATAGCCGTCTGTCTAAATCCAATGGATTCCACGACTCATGGGGGCATAATTGGGGGCAAATTTCGGTTCCTTAAAAAGGATGCCCCCACCGATGCCCCCAGATAATGCGGTTGTTTTCAAACGAAAACTCAGCGATGCCTTGATCCGCTCACTGACCGAACCTGGCAAACACGCCGATGGCGAAATTCCTGGCCTCTACTTGGAGGTGAGGGCGTCGAGTAAGGCCGGCAAATCCCCTTCCAAGGTTTGGCGATTGAAGTATCGGCTGCATGGGAAGGAAAACCGCTTCTCCATCGGCGCTTACCCCGAGATTAGCCTCAAGGAGGCGCGCGACATTGCCCGCGGCGCACGCCGCGACGTGGCTAACCACACCGCTCCGCTCAAGGCCAAGACCGCCAAGATCGAGGCACAGTTGCTCAATGAAGAGCGCACCTTCGCTTACGTGGCCGAGCAATGGTTGGCATTCAAGTCTGCCGAACTAGTGACCAAATCCATCTCGGGCTTTACCGGAGCGCTGAACAACCACATCTTGCCTGCCATTGGCAAAAAACCGATCAGCGAGATCAAGTTGGAGCACATCACTACGATCATCACTGAGTTGCGCCGCAAGCGCACCATGGCCATGGCCCGGCGGGTGCGTACCATCATCCGTGCCGTCCTGGGCTTTGCCGAGGGGCGCGGATGGGTGGAACGTAATGTGGCGCTTAGCAACATTGAGGAGTTGAAGATCCGCCATGTCGTGACCAGCAACCCGGCGATCGAAAGGCCAGCCGACCTGGGCAGGTTTCTTGTGCGCCTTGATGACTGCAACGATGGCAGCGTTGCCGCCGCAATGCGCCTGCTGGTCATGTTGCCCGTCCGCCCCGGTGAACTGGTGCAGATGCGCTGGGAAGATGTCGACTTGGTGGGCGCCGATTGGCGTTATGTGGTGAGCAAAACCAAGCATCTGGACAAGAGCAAACACATCGTGCCGTTGCCTGACCAAGCCTTGGTTCTGTTACGCGAACTACATAAAACTCGCGTGGTGAATGAAGAAGGCAAAGGCTGGGTGTTCGTCTCGCCGGTCTATCCGGGACGTCCCATAAACCCGACCTCTATGCTCAAATCCTTTCAGCGCATCTGGCCGGAGTACGACATCACTGCCCACGGCTTTCGCGCCACCTACCGCACCATTGCCCATGAGCACTTAGGTATCGATCCAATCGTGCTAGAACTGTCGTTATCTCACCGAATGCCAGGTGCATTGGGGGCTGTGTATGCGCGTGCACAACTGCTAACACAACGCCGAGAGGCGGCACAGCAATGGGCGAACTACCTAGACCATTTGCGGCAAAACGCGGCGCGATTGAGGACAAATTGACGATGCAACGAAATTCGAGGATATGGGGATAATGGAACCCTAAAAAAGAAAACGTTCACTCAATAAGTAGGTTCTTTATGATTACCTGGCTTTCAGCATCCAGGTTATTGAATATGGCGCAGCGGACGGGATCATAACTCATCCTCCAAGTGTTTGAAAGCACTAGATTTCCAAAGTATAGCGCTTCGGTGATGGCCTTGATTATGTACTTATAATTTCTCGCTGTGAAGCGCGACGCAACTCGATCAAAACATACTTGTTTAGGGGGTCACGCTGCCAGATGGCAAACCGGCTTTCAGCTTCACCTAGTTGTAATGATAATGCCCATATCGCGAAGCTTAAGAACTCCAAACAAGTCAGCACAACTCGCCATACCTATTCCGAATTAGCCACCGTCCAGCCGCTATAAGCTATCAGTCCATAAACCAAACTGAACTTTTCCGATTTCGAGCACTCCGCCAAAAGTAATCGGTCTGTCGCGAGCATTGCCTCGCCGAGATGGAGCAGGTCATGCCATGGAGTGGCTTCCGTCGCCCTGGTTGAGCCGCATATAGGGTAGAGAACCGGGACACCCGCCTGCCCTCCGGCAAACCGGCGCTGGAGCAGAGTGGCGCATGCGGCGACTCGCAAGTTGTTTTGACTTGCATCATTTGGCGAACTGCCGACCTGCAAAGATAAATACGGCCGGCGTGTCGAAAAGTCCTAATAAACTAACGTGGTGTTCATTGTGGCGCGCTGAACATCTTGTGCGGATCAATCACAAACTTCTTCGGTACACCGGCGTCAAATTCGCCGTAGCCCTTAGGCGCGTCATCCAGGCTGATAACCTCAACCCCCACGATGTCAGCAATATGAATACGATCCCACATGATCGCCTGCATCAGTTGGCGGTTGTACTTCATCACCGGGGTCTGGCCGGTGTGGAAGCTGTGAGATTTGGCCCAGCCCAGACCGAAGCGAATGCTCAGGCTGCCCATTTTCGCGGCAGCATCCACAGCACCCGGATCTTCGGTGACGTACAGGCCCGGAATACCGATTTTGCCCGCCACGCGAACCACGCCCATCAGGGAGTTGAGCACGGTGGCCGGTGCTTCGTGTTTCACGCCGTCATGGCCGTGACCGCGCGCTTCGAAGCCTACGGCGTCGACGGCGCAATCCACTTCCGGTTCGCCCAGCAGTGCGGCGATTTGTTCGTGTAGCGGAGTGTCGAGGGACAGGTCGGCGATCTCGAAACCCTGAGCCTTGGCGTGTGCCAGGCGGACGGTGTTGACGTCGCCGATGATTACCACTGCCGCACCCAGCAGGCGAGCGGAAGCGGCGGCGGCCAGACCCACCGGGCCGGCCCCTGCGATGTACACGGTGCTGCCCGGGCCAACGCCGGCCGTTACGGCGCCGTGGTAACCGGTCGGCAGGATGTCGGAGAGGCAGGTCAGATCACGGATTTTTTCCATAGCCTTATCGCGATCAGGGAGTTTGAGCAGGTTAAAGTCGGCGTATGGCACCATCGCGTATTCAGCCTGGCCGCCGGTCCAGTCGCCCATATCGACGTAACCGTAAGCACCGCCCGGACGGGCCGGGTTAACGCTCAGGCAAACAC
>NZ_UTBG01000059.1 GCF_900580675.1 Pseudomonas viridiflava | reverse complement strand
GTCAGAAATTTCCCACAGGAGTACAAATGTACTCCATGACAACCCTGACCCCCCGCCGCACCCAAATCCTGACCTTTATCCGCGACCGTATCGCGCAACAAGGCCAACCCCCCAGCCTCGCCGAGATCGCCGAGGCGTTCGGCTTCGCCTCCCGCAGCGTCGCGCGCAAGCACGTGGTGGCCCTGACCGAAGCCGGCTTCATCGAAGTCAACCCCAACCAGGCCCGCGGTATTCGCCTGCTCAACCAACCCGCACGCCCTGAATGGCTGGACATCCCCGTGCTCGGCCGCGTCGCCGCCGGTTTGCCCATTGGCGCCGATGCCGACGTGCACAGCCGTTTGCAACTCGACCCCGCCACCTTCGCCAAAACCCCGGATTACCTGCTGCGGGTCCAGGGCGATTCAATGATCGAGGACGGCATCCTCGACGGTGACCTGGTAGGCGTACGCCGCAGTGCCGAGGCACTTAACGGGCAAATTGTAGTGGCGCGCCTGGACGGCGAAGTCACCATCAAACGCTTCGAGCGTCATGGCGAGCATGTGCGCCTGCTGCCACGCAACCCCGCGTATCAACCCATTGTGGTAGGCCCCGACCAGGACCTGGCCATCGAAGGGGTGTTCTGCGGCCTGGTGAGGCAAGGGTGATGGGCGCCGTCGTTGCGCTGGACTCGCTGTTCAATGGCGGCCGCGTCTGGAAAGGCCGGCCTGCCGCGCCCCCGGCCAGCGTGCATCCTACGGGGCTGGCGGCGCTGGATGCGGTGTTGCCCACGGGCGGTTGGCCGGAGTCGGCCTTGAGTGAAATCCTCATGGCCAAGGAGGGCGTCGGCGAGCTGCAACTGGTGCTGCCGACCCTGGCGCGGCTGTCGGCGGCGGGCGAGCGGATTGTGCTGGTGGCGCCGCCCTACACCCCATACCCCCACGCCTGGCAGAACGCCGGGGTGGATTTGCGTCAGCTCTCGGTGATCCAGGCTGAAGAGCGCGATGCGTTGTGGGCAGTGGAACAATGCTTGCGTTCCGGCAGTTGCGGGGCGGTGCTGTGCTGGCCGCGCAAGGCCGATGACCGGGCGCTGCGGCGTCTGCAGGTGGCGGCGGAAACCGGGCAGACCCTGGCGTTTGCCTGGCGCGCCTTGAGCGAGGCGGTCAACGCATCGCCCGCTGCGCTGCGCCTGGCCGTTGAGGCAAAGCCGGCCCAGGTGCGCGTGCTCAAGTGCCGGGGCGGCTTGGCCCATCCGGCGCCGATTGCACTGGCGGGGCATTGAGGTTGCCATGCGCTGGGTGTGTATTGTGTTCCCGCAATTGGCGCTGGACGGGGTGCAGCGTGTGCATCCCGAGCCGGATCAACCGCTGGCGTTGCTGGCCGGCACGCCGCAGCGCCGTGTGCTGCAAACCGTCAATGCGGCCGCCCGCGCATTGGGCCTGCGCCCTGGCCAATCCCTGACGGCCGCGCATGCCTTGGCCAAGACCTTCGCCTGCGCCGAATACGACCCCGTCGACATCGAGCGCTGGCAGCAGTTTCTCGCCGCGTGGGCCTACCGTTTCAGCTCTCAGGTCAGCGTGTATTACCCGCGTGCGTTGCTGTTCGAGATCGAATCGAGCCTGGGCCTGTTCGGGCCCTGGCCGCAGTTCGAGGCGCGTTTGCGCAAGGAACTGACCGAGCTGGGCTTTCGCCACCGTATTGTCGCCGCGCCCAACCCGGCAGCGGCGAGGGTGCTGGCGAATATCTACGATGGCCTGGCCGTGGCCGATGAGGGCTTGATACAGGCCCTGGCACCGCTGCCCATCGACCGCGCCGGCCTTGACCCGCAGGCCGCGACGGCCTTGTCGCGCATGGGCCTGCGCAGCCTGGCCCAGGTGCAGGCGCTGCCGCGGCATACCCTGGCGCGACGGTTTGAGGCGAGTGTGCTCAAGCACCTGGATGCGCTGACCGGGCAGCGGCCGCTGGCGCTGGACTTTTATCAGCCGCCGGACCAGTTCGATGTGCGCATCGAATTGAATTTCGACGTGCAGTCCCATCAGGCCCTGTTATTCCCTTTGCGCCGCTTGACCGGCGACCTGTCCGCCTTCCTCTGCGGCCGCGACAGTGGCGTGCAACGTTTCGACCTGCACCTGGAGCATGCCCAGGCGCCCGACAGCGTGATCAAGGTTGGCCTGCTGAGTGCCGAGCGCGAGCCGGCGATGCTCTTCGAACTGGCGCGCGGGCGCCTGGAGCAAGTGCAAGTGACCTCGCCGGTGCGCGGTTTTCGCCTGGTGGCCCAGGACCTGCCGGTGTTCGTGCCGCAGCGCCAGGACCTGTTCGACGACCGCCCGCAACAGACCTTGCCCTGGGAGCAACTGCGCGAACGCCTGCGCGCGCGCCTGGGTGATGAAGCGGTCCAAGGCTTGCGCTTTCACGCCGACCATCGCCCCGAATGCGCCTGGCAAGCAGCGGCCGACAGTCGCGCGTGCCCAACCTTGAGCAAAGTGCAGCGCCCCGGCTGGCTGCTGCACAAACCGACCCTGCTGGCCGAGCATGGCGTGCAAATCCTCATGGGCCCGGAACGCATCGAATCCGGCTGGTGGGATGGCGCCGATATCCGCCGCGACTATTACCTGATCCAGACCCGCGCCGGCCAGCAAGGCTGGGCCTACCGCAGCGTGGGGCAAGACGACGGGCTGTGGCTGCAAGGCTGGTTCGCATGAGTTACGCCGAGCTGCATTGCCTGTCCAATTTCAGTTTCCAGCGCGGAGCCTCCAGTGCGCTGGAGTTGTTCGAGCGGGCCAAGCGCCAGGGCTACAGCGCCTTGGCGATTACCGATGAATGCACGTTGTCGGGCATTGTGCGCGCCTGGCAGGCGGCCAAGGCGGTGGAGTTGCCGCTGATTATCGGCAGCGAGATGCGCATCGAAAACGGCCCGAAACTGGTGTTGCTGGTGCAAGACCTCAGCGGCTACCAGCACCTGTGCCGCTTGATCACCCTGGCCCGACGCCGTGCCGAAAAGGGCCGCTATCGCCTGCTGCACGAGGATTTCGAGCAACCGCTGCCCGGTCTGCTGGCGCTGTGGGTGGCCGAAGACAGCGACACGCAAGCCTCGATCCAATGGCTGCGCCGCACTTTCGCCGGCCACTTGTGGCTGGCGGTGCACCTGCACTGCGGCCAGGATGACGCGCGCCATCTGGAGCAACGCCTGAACCTGGCCGCCAGCCTGCAGATCCCGGCGGTGGCCTGTGGCGATGTGCATATGCATGCGCGCGGTCGTCGCGCCCTGCAAGACACCATGACCGCCATCCGCCATCACGTGCCGGTGGCCGAAGCCGGCACGCGCCTGCACCCCAATGGCGAGCGCCACCTGCGCAGTCTCGACGCCCTGGCCGCGCTGTACCCGCAAGCCTTGCGCGACGAAAGCCTGGCGATTGCGCAGCGCTGCACGTTCGACCTCAGCCAATTGCGTTACCACTACCCGCGCGAGCTGGTGCCCGAGGGGCATGACGCGCAGTCCTGGTTGCGCAACGTCACCGAAGAAGGCATCGCCCAACGCTGGCCGCACGGTATCGACGCCAAGACCTTGCAGCAAATCAATAAAGAATTGGAGCTGATCAGCGACCTCGGTTACGAAAGTTATTTCCTCACGGTGCACGACATCGTGCGCTTCGCCCGCAGCCGCGACATCCTGTGCCAGGGGCGCGGCTCGGCGGCCAACTCGGCGGTGTGTTTTGCCCTGGGCATTACCGAGATCAACCCGAGCCTGACGGACATGCTGTTCGAGCGTTTCCTGTCCAAGGAGCGTAACGAGCCGCCGGACATCGACGTGGATTTCGAACACGAGCGCCGCGAAGAAGTGTTGCAATACGTGTTCCAGCGCTACGGCCGTACCCGCGCGGCGCTGACGGCGGTGGTCAGCAGTTACCACGCGGCCGGCGCGGTGCGCGACGTGGCCAAGGCCCTCGGCTTGCCGCCGGACCAGATCAACGCCCTGGCCGAATGCTGCGGGCGCTGGAGTGACGATGCGCCGCCGCTGGAACGCCTGCGCGAAGGCGGCTTCGACCCGCAAAGCCCGATCCTGCGCCGCGTGCTCACGCTGACCCAGCAATTGATCGGCTTCCCCCGGCACCTGTCGCAGCACCCCGGCGGTTTCGTGATTTCCGAATACCCGCTGGACACCCTGGTGCCGGTGGAAAACGCCGCGATGGCCGAGCGCACCATCATCCAGTGGGACAAGGACGACCTCGACGCGGTAGGCCTGCTCAAGGTCGACATTCTGGCCCTGGGCATGCTCACCGCGATCCGCCGTTGTTTTGACTTGCTGCGCCGTCATCGCAACCAGGACTTGGCCCTGGCGACGATCCCCAAGGAAGACCCGGCCACCTACGCGATGATCAGCAAGGCCGATACCATCGGCGTGTTCCAGATCGAATCGCGGGCGCAGATGTCGATGTTGCCGAGGCTCAAGCCAAAGACGTTTTACGACCTGGTGATCGAAGTCGCGATTGTGCGGCCGGGGCCGATTCAGGGTGGCATGGTCCATCCGTATCTGCGTCGGCGTAACAAGGAAGAGCCGGAAACCTACCCGTCGCCACAGCTTGAAGCCGTGCTCAAACGCACCCTGGGCATCCCGCTGTTTCAGGAGCAGGTGATGCAGATCGCCATGGTCGCCGCCGACTACGGCCCCGGCGAGGCCGACCAGTTGCGCCGCTCGATGGCCGCCTGGAAACGCCATGGCGGCCTGGAACCGCATCAGCAGCGCCTGCGTGCCGGCATGCTGAAAAACGGCTACAGCGAGGAATTTGCCGCGCAGATTTTCGAGCAGATCAAGGGCTTTGGCAGCTATGGTTTTCCCGAGTCCCACGCGGCCAGTTTCGCCTTGCTGACCTATGCCAGTTGCTGGCTCAAATGCCATGAGCCGGCGGCCTTTGCCTGTGCGCTGATCAACAGTTGGCCGATGGGGTTCTACAGCCCGGACCAGATCCTGCAGGATGCGCGCCGCCATCGTTTGCAGATTCGCCCGGTGGATGTGCAGGCCAGCGACTGGGATTGCAGCCTGGAGCCGATCGACGGCGAGCAACCGGCGATTCGCCTGGGCTTGCGCATGATCTCGGGGTTTCGCGAAGAGGATGGGCGACGCATCGAGGCGGCGCGCCAGCGTCGGGCGTTCGATGATATTGCCGACCTCGACGAACGCGCCGGCCTGGATGCGCGTGCCCAAGCCTTGCTGGCGGATGCCGGGGCTTTGCGCGCGCTGGCCGGCAACCGGCACCAGGCGCGTTGGGAAGCGGCGGGCGTACACAAGCAGCTCGGATTGTTTGCCGGTTTGCCCAGCCCTGACGAGGCGCTGGTGGAGTTGCCCGCGCCTTCAGTGGGCGAGGATTTGCACGCCGATTACGCCATGCTCGGCACCACCCTCGGCCCGCATCCTTTGTCTTTGCTGCGCGATGAACTGCGCAGGCGGCGCTGTCGCAGTTCGAACGAACTGCTGGCGGTGGAGCATGGGCGCAATGTCAGCGTCGCCGGGCTGGTCACCGGTCGCCAGCGCCCCGGCACCGCCAGCGGGGTCACGTTTGTCACCCTGGAAGACGAGTTCGGCAACCTCAATGTGGTGGTCTGGCGTGACTTGGCCGAGCGCCAGCGCCAGGCGTTGGTGGGTTCGCGGCTGCTCAAGGTGGACGGCCGCTGGGAGGCGGTCGGCGAGGTGCGGCACTTGATTGCCGGGCGGTTGACCGACCTGACACCACTGCTGGAAGGGATCACCGTGCGCAGCCGGGATTTTCACTGAGGGGGAGTTGCCCAACGCTCGGCGGATCAGCAATATGCAATGAAACGTTTCACGCCAGCCGGGCTCCAAGCATTTATCAGGGCTATAGCGACCCATTCCACGTATCCGTTTGCCAAGAGCCAGCCATGCAGTTTTTATCCAATACCCACGGTTGCCAAGGCTGGGGCGGTGAAATGGCCCAGCGAATCCGCGCCTTCGATTGGTCGTCGACCCCGTTGGGGCCGATTGACCAGTGGCCTTACAGCCTGAGCAGCGCCGTGCAAATGCTGCTGGCCTCGCCGATGCCCATGGTGATGCTCTGGGGGCCGGCGGGCCATATGATTTACAACGACAGCTACTCGGTGTTCGCCGGTGGTCGCCATCCTTATCTGTTGGGCACCCCGGTTGAGCTGGGCTGGCCGGAGGTGGCCGATTTCAATCGCAATGTGCTGGATACCTGCCTGGCGGGAGGCACCTTGTCGTACCGCAACTTTCCATTGGAGTTGCTGCGAAACGGTCAGCCTGAAGAAGTCTGGATGGACCTGTATTACAGCCCCGTACCGGATGATGATCAGCGGCCTGCCGGGGTGATGGTCATGGTGATCGAGACCACCGAGTACGTGAAGTCCGAACGTGTGCGCCAGGAGCTCACGCATAACCTTGAGCAACGGGTCGCCGACGAAGTGCAGGCGCGTTCCGCCGCCGAAGAGCAACTGCGCCAATCGCAAAAGCTGGAAGCCATTGGCGGGCTGACCGGTGGCGTGGCCCATGACTTCAATAACCTGCTGCAAGTGATCGGCGGCAACCTGTACCTGCTGGCGCGGCATGAGCCGGACAACGAGCAGGTACAACGGCGGGTCACGGCGGCCATCGCGGCGGTAGAGCGTGGCGCCAAGCTGTCATCGCAACTGTTGGCCTTTGCCCGTCGCCAGCCGCTGTCGCCCGCGGTGTACAACCCGCAGCGCATCTACGCCGGCCTCGGCGAATTGCTGCAGCGCGCGCTGGGGGAGACCATTCATATCGATGTGCAATTGCCCCAGGACTCCTGGTGCATCAACGTCGACCGCAACCAGCTGGAAAACGCGCTGCTGAACCTGGCGATCAATGCCCGCGATGCCATGAACGGCGAAGGCGTGATCCGGATTACCGGCGAAAACATCATCCTCAACCCCAGGGAGTGCGTCGGCAAAAGCATCAAGCCGGGCGAGTATGTGCGCCTGGCCGTCACGGATATCGGCGCCGGCATGCCGGCAGCGGTGTTGGCGCGGGTGTTCGAACCGTTTTTCACCACCAAGCGCGAAGGGCATGGCACGGGCCTGGGGCTGAGCATGGTGTTTGGTTTTGTTCGGCAAAGCGGTGGGCATGTCGAGGTGTGGAGCGAAGAAGGCAGGGGCACGGTGGTGCAACTGTATTTCCCGCGCAGCCTGGGTGAAGAAAGCCCGGACACCCACGCCGACCCAGCGCCTCAGGCCGGTGGCCAGGAGACCATCCTGGTGGTCGAGGACAACGACGACGTCCGCGTGACGGTGGTGGACCTGCTCGAGCAGGCCGGCTACACCGTGCTCACCGCCGAAGACGGCGACCGCGCGATGCAGGCCTTGCAGGGTGGCCTGCAGCCGGACCTGATTTTCACCGACGTGGTGATGCCCGGCAAAATCAAAAGCACCGACCTGGCCGACTGGGCCCGCGCTCAAGTGCCGCCCGTACCGGTGCTGTTCACCTCCGGTCACACCCGCGACATTCTTTCCAGCAACCATCTGCTGAGCGCCGACATTCATCTGCTGAGCAAACCCTACAGCCCCGAAGCCCTCACGCAACGGGTGCGCAGCGTGCTCACCGTCCCCCAAGGTTGCCCATGACTTCACAGCGCAACATCCCCCCGATCACTGCCCAGCGTCCCGGTTTTGTCCGCGTGCGCGGCGCCCGCGAACATAACCTGCGTAATGTCGATGTGGATATTCCCCGGGATGCCCTGGTGGTGTTTACCGGCGTGTCCGGCTCGGGCAAGTCGTCCCTGGCGTTTTCCACGGTGTATGCCGAGGCCCAGCGGCGTTATTTCGAATCCGTGGCGCCCTACGCGCGGCGCCTGATCGATCAGGTCGGCGTGCCGGATGTGGACTCCATCGAAGGCCTGCCACCGGCCGTGGCCCTGCAACAGCAGCGCGGCACGCCGAGTGCGCGGTCTTCGGTGGGCAGCGTGACGACCTTGTCGAGCCTGATCCGCATGCTCTATTCGCGTGCCGGCAGCTACCCGCCGGGGCAGGCGATGCTGTATGCCGAGGACTTTTCACCGAACCTGCCCCAGGGCGCGTGCCCGCAATGCCATGGCCTGGGCCGGGTGTATGAAGTGACCGAGGCGCTGATGGTGCCGGACCCTTCGCTGACCATCCGCCAACGCGCCGTGGCGTCCTGGCCGTTGGCGTGGCAGGGCCAGAACCTGCGCGACATTCTGGTGACGCTGGGCTACGACGTGGATATCCCCTGGCGTGAGCTGCCGAAAAAGCAGCGCGACTGGATCCTGTTCACCGAAGAAACCCCGACCGTCCCGGTTTACGCAGGCTTCACCCCGGCGCAGACCCGCGATGCGCTGAAACGCAAGCTGGAGCCGAGTTACCAGGGCACGTTCAGCGGTGCGCGGCGCTATATCCTGCACACCTTCACCCACACCCAAAGCGCGCTGATGAAAAAGCGCGTCTCGCAGTTCATGCAAGGCAGCGCCTGCCCGCTCTGTGACGGCAAGCGACTGACCAAGGCCGCGCTGTCGGTGAAGTTTGCCGGGCTGGATATCGGCGAGCTGGCGCAGTTGTCGTTGACCCAATTGGCCGAGGTGCTGCGCCCGGTGGCGGCGGGGCAGGACAAGATGAAACTGTCGGTGGAAAAGCGCCTGGCGGCCCAGCGCATTGCCCAGGATTTGCTTGAACGGGTGAGCACCTTGACCGAGTTGGGCTTGGGTTATCTGTCGCTGGAACGCAGCACGCCGACCTTGTCATCCGGCGAGTTGCAGCGCCTGCGCCTGGCGACCCAATTGGGCTCGCAGCTATTCGGGGTGATCTATGTGCTGGATGAGCCGTCGGCGGGTTTGCACCCGGCGGATGGCGAAGCGCTGTTCACCGCGCTTGAGCGCCTGAAGGCCGCCGGCAATTCACTGTTTGTGGTGGAGCATGACCTGGAAACCATGCGCCGCGCCGACTGGCTGATCGACGTCGGCCCGGCCGCCGGCGAGCATGGCGGGCACGTGCTGTATAGCGGGCCGCCTGCCGGTTTGGCGGACATCGAGGCGTCACAGACGCGTGCGTATCTGTTCGCCGAAGCGCGCCC
The DNA here is from genome assembly GCF_900580675.1 of Pseudomonas viridiflava. GTDB lineage: Bacteria > Pseudomonadota > Gammaproteobacteria > Pseudomonadales > Pseudomonadaceae > Aquipseudomonas. Next base: position 11,857 of record NZ_UTBG01000059.1, on the reverse strand, counting down.
GTCGAGCGCGGCGCCGCGTCAAGCCAGCGGCTGGTTGAAACTCGAAGGCGTGACGCGCAATAACCTCAAGGGCTTGAACGTGGATTTCCCGCTGGGCTGCTTTACGGCGGTGACCGGTATTTCCGGCTCGGGCAAATCCAGCCTGGTCAGCCAGGCATTGTTGGAACTGGTGGGCACCGGCCTCGGGCGCGTGCTGGAAAACGACGAAGAGCCCAGCCTTGAAGACGACGCGCCGCAAGCCAGCGGCGGGCGGATCAGCGCCGGGCTGGAACAGATCCGCCGGCTGGTGCAGGTCGACCAGAAACCCATCGGCCGCACCCCGCGTTCCAACCTGGCGACCTACACCGGGTTGTTCGACAACGTGCGTAAATTGTTTGCCGCGACACCCGCGGCCAAAAAGCGTCATTACGACGCGGGGCAGTTTTCCTTCAACGTCGCCAAGGGTCGCTGCCCGAATTGCGAAGGCGAGGGTTTTGTCAGCGTTGAATTGCTGTTTATGCCCAGCGTGTACGCGCCATGCCCGACCTGCCACGGCGCGCGGTACAACCCCGAGACCCTGGCGATCAAATGGCAGGGCCTGAGCATCGCCGAGGTGTTGGGGCTTACCGTGGAACAAGCGGTGGACGTGTTTGCCGAGCAGCCGGGCGTGTTGCGTTCGCTGCAAGTGCTGCGCGATATCGGCTTGGGTTATCTACGGCTTGGGCAGCCAGCGACGGAGTTGTCCGGCGGGGAGGCGCAGCGTATCAAGTTGGCGACCGAGTTGCAGCGCAATGCGCGGGGCGCGACCTTGTATGTGCTGGACGAGCCGACGACCGGGTTACATCCGCGCGATGTCGACCGCCTGCTCAGTCAGCTCAATCACTTGGTGGAGGCGGGGCATACGGTGGTTGTGGTGGAGCATGAAATGCGCGTGGTCGCGCAGAGTGATTGGGTGATTGATATCGGGCCCGGGGCAGGGGACCTGGGGGGTAAAGTGGTTGCCCATGGCACGCCGCAAAAAGTCGCAAAAAGCAAAACCAGCCGGACTGCGCCATTCCTCTCCCGTGAGCTGACCTAACTGCAATAAGGTCAAATGTGGGGGAGTAAGCCCTAATGCCAGCCAGTTAAGCGATACGGCGGGCAACCGGTAACCTGTGGCGAGGGAGCTTGCTCCCGTTGGACTGCGCAGCAGTCCCATTTTGGGGGCCGCTTCGCGGCCCAGCGGGAGCAAGCTCCCTCGCCACACGTACAGTGTTTACCCTTAACGGGTCGGCATTAGGGCAAGCCCCCTCCCATATTTTTTGCTCAGTGTTTGGCCAGTTGGATTTGCGCCTTGGCCTGCTTCACCACGTTCTGCGCGGTAAACCCAAACTTCTCTTGCAGCTTGGCCAGCGGCGCCGACGCGCCGAAGCTGTTCATCACTACCTTGGCGCCGGTCTGGCCTACGTAACGGTCCCAACCCAGCGGGCCCGCCTGTTCCACCACCACACGCGCCTTCACCGCCGGCGGCAATACGCTGTCGCGGTAGGCCTGGTCCTGGTCTTCAAACAGCTCCCAGCTCGGCATCGAGACCACCCGCGCGGCAATCCCTTCAGCCGTGAGCTGTTCATAGGCCGACACGGCCACGCCGACTTCACTGCCGGTCCCGATCAGGATCACGTCAGGCGCCTCAGCCCCCGCCAACACGTAGGCACCCTTGGATGCACCGGAGGCGGCCGCATACTGGGTCCGGTCCAGGGTCGGTAACGGCTGACGCGACAACACCACACAGCTCGGCCGATGGGTTTGCGCCAGGGCAACTTTCCACAGTTCCAGCGTTTCGTTGGCGTCGCCCGGACGCAGGGTCAGCAACCCCGGCGTGGCGCGCAGTTGGGTCAAATGTTCGATCGGCTGGTGCGTCGGGCCATCTTCACCCACGCCAATCGAGTCGTGGGTAAACACGAATATCACCGGCAATTCCATGATGGCCGCCAGGCGGATCGGCGGTTTCATGTAGTCGCTGAACACCAGGAAGGTCGAGGTGTACGGCCGCAGGTAAGACAGCGCCATGCCATTGGCAATCGCGCCCATGGCATGTTCACGAATGCCGAAGTGCAGGTTGCGCCCGCTGTAGTCGTCGGCGCTGAAACGCCCGGCGCCGTCGAAGGTGAGGTTGGTCTTGGTCGAAGGCGACAAGTCCGCCGAACCGCCGAGCAGCCAGGGAATTTGCTGGGCAAACGCATTCAGCACTTCGCCACCGGCGGCGCGGCTGGCCACGCCCTTGGCGTCGGTGTCGAAGCTGGGCAACTCGTCCTGCCAATGCTCGGGCATTTCGCCGGCGCGCATGCGCCGAAGTTCGTCAGCCAGCTCCGGCTCGTACTGTTCCAGCTGCGACAAGTGTTGCTGCCATTCTTCGTACAGCGGGCGGCTGCGCTCCAGCAGCGCATCGCGCAGTACCGTGCGGGCCTCGTCGGGCACCAGGAAGCTTGAGTCCTGCGGCCAGCCATACGCGGCCTTGGTCAGGCGGATTTCATCCTCGCCCAACGGCTCGCCATGCGCGGCGGCGGTGTTGTGTTTGTGCGGCGAGCCGTAGCCGATCACGCTGTCGACCACGATCAGGGTCGGCGCGCCGGTGTTGGCCTTGAAGGTTTCCAGGGCGTTGCTCAAGGCCTGCAGGTCATTTGCGTCGGTGACGTGCAAGGTGTGCCAGCCGTAGGCCTGGAAGCGCTTGATCACGTCCTCGCTGAACGCCAGCTCGGTGTGGCCTTCGATGCTGATGGTGTTGTTGTCGTAAATCCAGCACAGGTTATCCAGCTTGAGGTGCCCGGCCATCGACGCCGCTTCGCTGCTGATGCCTTCCATCATGTCGCCGTCGCCGCACAGGGTGTAGACGTTGTAATCGAACAGCACCTTGTCGTCGCGGTTGAAACGCTTGCCCAGCCAGCGCTCGGCCATGGCCATGCCCACGCTGTTGGCGCAGCCCTGGCCCAGCGGGCCGGTGGTGGTTTCGACGCCGGTGGTCATGCGGTACTCGGGATGGCCCGGGGTTTTGGAACTCATCTGGCGGAACTGCTTGATGTCGTCCAGGCTGATCGCCGGTTGCCCTGAGCGTTTGCCGTGGGCATCGATCTCGACCACACCGGCCAGGTGCAACAGCGAATACAGCAGCATCGACGCGTGCCCCACCGACAACACAAAGCGGTCACGATTCGGCCAATCCGGATGTTCCGGGTGGTAACGCAGGAAGCGGCTCCACAGCGTATACCCCACCGGCGCCAGGCCCATGGGCGTGCCCGGGTGGCCGGAATTGGCCTTCTGCACGGCGTCCATGGCCAGGGTGCGAATGGTGTTGATGCATTGGGTGTCGACAGTGGTGGCAGCGTTAGTCATGAAACCGGTCTCCCTCGAGTGGCGATCTACAGTGGAGGGCAGGGGGCCGCAAAGGTTTGATCGCATCGACTCGCGTGCGACGAACGGGGATGGTTTGACCTCGGACATGACAAGACCCCTTGGAATGGGCTAGCTTCAAGGGCGTAGCCATTGATCAACTTGCGGAGGTACGCCATGCCAGTGAAACACGACCTGTATCAGGATTTGGGGTTGAGCAAGGAAGTCGTTCACGAACGCAGGGCGGGCGACAAACGCCTGGACTCGCTGCTCACTCAATACGACGCGGCCGACGCGGAGGTGCTGAAAGCCGAGTCGGCCAAGGCCAGCGATAAGGATGTGGAAGAACTGAAGAAGAAGCGCTTGTTGGTCAAAGACGAGATTGTCGGGCGGCTGGGCTGAACCGGCCCGCTCGGAAGTAAGCGGTAACATTTGTTCAGAATTGTCTGAAAGACAGCCTTGGGTTCACTGTCTATGATGCCGCCCGCCCACCCGGCTCTGGGGACTGTTGCGGCGCAAGGATTGCGTCGGTGAGCCGGGTGGGCACTCTCTGTTTACGTCAGCGTATTACGGCAGCAGCGTTTTGCTGCACTCATCGATAAAACGCTGCTGCGTCTCGCCATACAGCTTCAATTCATCAATCGTCTTGCGCCCTAGCGCTTTCTCGAACTGCGCCTGGTTCGAATTGGCCGCGTAGTGACTCTGCGCAGCATCCCCCAAGTTTGATTGAAAGATCCCCGCCGCACTCACCGGCAGAAAATCCTCATACACCAAAGGCTCCACGGCCACGTGCCCGGCAGCGATGAGCGCTTCCAGCGTGCGCGGTTGATCGGCCCGGCCGCGTGCCGCCACGCCTTTTTCGGTGGCAAAGTAGCGGAAGTAGGCCAGTTGCTGTTCACGCATCTGCGCGTAGTTGTCCGGGAAGGCCTGGAAGTGCTGCTCCATCAATTGCACATAACGGTCCGCGTTGCCCTCATTGGGGAAAGCGCCCAGTTCGTCGCGCGCAGCATTCAGCAATTGGTCGTACAGGGCGCGGCCTTTGGGGGTGAGGGCCACGCCGCGCTGTTCGATTTCACCAAAGCGCGCGCTGTGGCTGCCTGCAGTTCGGGTGAGGAGAGCGTCAGTGAAAGCGATGGGCTCGTCGAGCGCCTTGAAGCTGGTCTGGCGCAGCAGGATCGGGCACTGGCGGCGCGGCGGACCTTCGATCACGGCCTTGGGCGTGATGCCCTTGCCCGGCATGGCGGCCTGGACCTGGTCGATGTCCAGCGTACGCGGGGTCAGGTGGTTGATATGCGGGCCCTTGAAAGCAACCACGTCAGCGATCAGGCGGTGCTGGTCACTGAGTTGCTGGTACTGCGCGCCGGTGACAGTGGCGGTGTGATGCCAGCGAAAGGTCTCCAGGGCCTCGCGGATAAACGCCTCGGCATCCGTAGCGCCGAGGCCGCCAGCCTGTTCCGCTCGTTCGATCAGCGCAAGGGCGCCGGGGGTGAAGATCGAGCGCGTGGCCAGCGCAGTTTCGGCGAAGGCGCGCAGCTCGGGGTTGTCGATCAGCTCCAGGCGCAGCAACGAGGTGAACACGCGAAACGGACTGGTTTGCAGCGACTGTTCGTGCACCGCGCGAAACGCCGTGGAATGCACCGGCACACCGGCCGGTGTCAGGTCGTAGTAGCCCACCGGCTGCATGCCCATCACCGCGAACAAACGGCTGATGGTCGCCAGTTCTGCGGCAGTGCCCAGGCGGATGGCGCCGTGGCGTTCCATGTCCAGGCGCTGGATTTCGCCGGTGCGTTGCAGCTGTTGCGCCAGCGCTGGCTGGGTGTCGAGCACGTGGGTATTGATCTCGGCCACCAGCTCCATCAGCGCGCCATACAGCGGAACTTCATCGCGGTACATGTCGGACATGGCCTTGGAAAAGCCCTTGCGGATCTCATCTGGGCTGACATGTGCGGTGCTGTGCATAGAAAAATTCCTGATGGCTGTGGCGATAGAGGTGGCCCGTGCCTGGATTTTGTTGGGCTGCAGGTGTGCTGGCAAACGAAGAATCTTCAGGACTTCATTCTGCAAATGAATGAGATGACGTGAAAATGACAAAAAACAGCCGGCGAGAAATTTCATTTTTGCCCCGGTTTTACTAACTAATTCTTCACGGAGTCCGCCCCGGTCGGCATGAGAGAATCGTCACGTTTGCAAGGATGAAAACGTCGTTTCGCACATCGCACACATAAAAATATGTTTAGGGGCCGTCGTTAATGAAAATTTCTACACTGGCGTTGTCGATCACCGCCGCCGTTCTTGCACAACAGGCTTTCGCTGATGATTTCGGGCTCGGCTCTCTGGGCACGGGCAACGGCCACAGCGGCTTTCTCGAAGACAGCCATGCGGCGTTCAGTTCGCGGACCATGTACTACAGCGCGGATAACCGCTCGGGGACCAACAACGATCTGCGCGAAGCCGCCACCGCGCTGCGGTTTGACTACAAATCCGGTTACACCCAGGGCACCCTGGGCGTCGGCTTCGACGTCATGGCCTTCGGCGCCCTGCGCCTGGACGGTGGCGACGGCCACACGGCGGGCCCGGGCCTGGCGGGTAACGGCAACAGCTTCTTCCCGACCAGGAACAACGGCACCGAACCGGCCGACTCCTTCGGCCGCGCGGCGGGCAACGTGAAGTTCCGCATCTCCCAGACCGAGTTGCACCTCGGCGGCGCCCTGGCACCGGTGTTGCCGATCCTGGTCTCCAACGACAGCCGCGTGGCGCCGCAGACCTTTGACGGCGGCATCCTCACCTCCAGCGATATTCCCAACGTGACCTTCACCGGCGGTGAGCTGAACCGCGCCGAAGGCCGTGCGTCCAGCAACTCCACGGGCTTGAGCGTGGCGGGAGGCCTGCGTGACAGCGACAGCTTCAAGTTCGGCGGGGTGGACTACAAGCCGTTTGGCTCTTCCGACAACGCCATCGCGAAAAACCTGACGTTGCAGTACTACTACGCCAACCTGCAGGATTTCTACAAACAGAACTACTTCGGCCTGGTCCACGTGCTGCCGCTGGGCAATGACCAGTCGTTCAAGACCGACCTGCGTTACTTCGACAGCACCGGTGACGGCAAGAATGGCGAGGCGGGCTACCAGTTCAACAACAACGGCGGCTATGCCCGGCACAAAGGAGAGGTGGACAACCAGACCTACAGTGCGGCCTTCACTTACCAGTTGGGCGGCAGCAGCCTGATGCTTGGCCATATCGGTATCAGTGATGACGGCGGCTTCGTCTGGGTCAACCAGGGCAGCCTGGCCGACCCACACGCCCAAGGCGCCGGCGGCAGCGACTTCTACCTGTTCACCGATGCCGTGGTCGGCCAGTTCTCGCGTGCCGGCGAGCAGGTCAACTTTGGCCAGTACACTTATGACTTCAAGGCTTACGTGCCGGGCCTGAAGGCCTCGGTTGCCTACCTGGACGGCAAGGACATCAAGTCGGCGGCAGTCGGTGGCGGCCCTGACCAGAAAGAAAACGAGACCGACTTCCGCCTGGACTACGTGGTGCAGGCAGGCCCACTGAAAGGCTTCGGGACGACCTTGCGTACCGGCACCTATCACGGCAAAAACACCGGCACCGCCGACCAGGATCAGACCCGCCTGATCTTCAACTACACGTACGCGATCTTCTAAGTCTTCATGTGCACTCGGGCGTCATTGGGTTCTACACTGCCGCTCACCTGACAGGCGATGGAGGAACCAATGACGGCCACACCCGACAGCCGAATGCTTGCAACGATTGAAGGCCAACGCCTGGCGAAACAAGACGCCGAACGCTGGCGCGAGTGGGGCCCGTACTTGAGCGAACGCCAATGGGGCACCGTACGCGAGGACTACAGCGCGGACGGCGATGCCTGGGCCTACTTCCCCCATGAACACGCACGCAGCCGCGCTTACCGCTGGGGCGAGGACGGCCTGGCCGGTTTCAGTGACAAGGCGCAACGCTGGTGCCTGGGCCTGGCCCTGTGGAACGAGCGCGACACAATCCTCAAGGAACGCCTGTTCGGCCTGAACAACGCCGAGGGTAACCACGGAGAAGACGTCAAGGAACTGTACTTTTTCGTCGACGGTGTGCCGAGCCATGCCTACATGCGCATGCTCTACAAATACCCCCATGCAGCATTTCCCTACGCTGACCTGATCGCCGAAAACGCGCGACGCGGCTTGGCCGATGCCGAGTACGAAATCCTCGATACCGGCGTGTTTGAAGACAACCGCTATTGCGACGTCAGCGTCGAATACGCCAAGCACCAGCCCGACGATATCTTCATGCGTGTCACCGTGCACAACCGCGCAGACCAGCCGACGCGCCTGCAGGTGTTGCCGCAGCTGTGGGCGCGCAATGACTGGAGCTGGACCTTTGACGCGCCCAAGCCAAAGCTGACAAAGGACGGCGAGCGGGTGCTGGCCCGTCACCATGAGCTGGACGATCGATACCTCAGCGCCTGGGGCCAGGACGGCGTTGAATGGGTGTTTTGTGAAAACGAGACCAACTACCCCATGCTCGACGGGCAACCGACGCCGGGGCCGTTCAAGGACGGGATCAACGATTACGTGGTTGACGCCGTCCAATCGGCCATTCGCCGCGACGCCGGCACCAAGGTCGCCGCGCGTTTCATCCTTGAGCTGGCGGGCCAGGAAAGCAAAACCCTGTACCTGCGGTTTGCGCCGGTGGATGCGCCTGAGGTCAATGCGCGCAAGCTGTTCGAACTGCGCCGTCAGGAGGCCGATGACTTCTACGCCGCCTTGCAACACGGCTTGAAGGACGACGATGCGCGCAATGTGCAGCGCCAGGCGCTGGCCGGGTTGCTGTGGTCCAAGCAGCTCTATTATTTCGACGTGAACCAGTGGCTCGACGGCGACCCGGCCCAGCCCGTACCGCCACCCGAACGCCTGCATTTTCGCAATACCCATTGGCGCCATCTGTCGAATTTCGACATCCTGTCCATGCCCGATACCTGGGAATACCCGTGGTACGCCTCCTGGGACCAGGGCTTCCAGGCCGTGGCCTTCGCGCTGATTGATCCGGGCTATGCCAAGCAACAGTTGCTGTTGCTGGTGAAGGACCGGTTCATGCACCCCAATGGCCAGCTGCCTGCTTATGAATGGCGCTTTGACGATGCCAACCCGCCGGTGCATGCCTGGGCCAGCTGGCGGGTGTATCAGCAGGACAAGGCGCTGACCGGCGTAGGCGATCTGGATTTCCTTGAGCGAATCTTCCACAAACTGCTGCTGAATTTTTCCTGGTGGGTCAACCGCAAGGACGCCGAGGGCCGCAACCTGTTTCAGGGCGGTTTTCTTGGCCTGGACAACATTGCCTTGTTCGACCGCTCGGCCACGTTGCCGCCGGGTTATCAGCTCGACCAGGCCGACGGCACCGCGTGGGTAGCGGCGTATGCGCTGGACTTGATGCGCATTGGCCTGGAGTTGGCCAAACGCAATGCGGTGTACGTCGATATCTCGGTGAAATTCTTCGAGCACTTCCTGTACATCGCCGGTGCGATCAACCGCGTCGACGACAGCGCCGAAGGCTTGTGGGACGAGCAGGACCTGTTTTTTTACGACGTGTTGCACCACCCCGACGGCCACAGCGAACCGGTGCGCCTGCGCTCGATCGTCGGCCTGATGCCGCTGTTTGCCGTGCTGGTGCTGGAACAGCGCGAGCATGAAGGCCTTGAGGGGCTGCGCGAGCGCCTGTTGGGCTTCATGCATCACCGGCCAGACCTGGCCAAGCTGGTGTCACGCTGGAACGAACCGGGGCAGGGCAACCGCCTGTTGCTGGCGCTGCTGCGTGGCGAGCGCACCAAGGACTTGCTGCGGCGCATGTTGGATGACGATGAGTTTCTATCACCGTTTGGCGTGCGCTCCCTGTCCAAGGCCTTCGCCGAACAGCCCCTGGCGCTGAAAATGAATGGCGACACACTGTGCGCGCGCTACCAGCCGGGCGAATCCGACTCGCGCTTGTACGGCGGCAACTCCAATTGGCGCGGGCCGCTGTGGATGCCGGTTAACTATATGTTGATCGAATCGCTGCGCGAGTTTCACCGCTATTACGCGGATAACTTCTCGGTGGAGTACCCGTCCGGCAGTGGGTATCTGTCATCCCTGGAGGAAGTGGCCGACAGCCTGAGCCAGCGCCTGACGCGCTTGTTTCTAAGGGATGAAAACGGCCTGCGGCCGTCGATGGCGGGGTATGCGCAGCTGGAGGCGGACCCGGCCAGCCGCGACCTGGTGTTGTTCCATGAGTATTTCCATGGGGAAACCGGGCGGGGGTTGGGGGCGTCGCATCAGACGGGGTGGAGTGCGTTGGTGGCGTTATTACTGCAGCCCAAAAACTAATGTGGGAGGGGCAATCCCCTCCCACTGCGATTCGGGGCTACCCGCGAATCAAGAAGGGAACAGCTCGCTCAGCTTCATGGCCAGCATCATGTCGCCTTCGGTGCGCAGCTTGCCGCCCATGAAGGCCTGCATGCCATCGGTCTCGCCGCTGACGATGCCTTTCATGGTTTCAGCGTCCATGACCAGGGTGACCTGGGCGTCAGGGTTTTCGCCTTCCAGCAGTTCGCAGGTGTTGTTTTTGACCACCAGCGAGAAATTCTGGGTGTCGTCGATACGGAAACCGAACACCAGGTCCAGGCCGTCGGCAGCGGCTGGGTTGAATTTGGCTTTCATTGCTTCTACAGCTTTGGCTACGTCAGTCATGGTTTCGATCCTTTAGGGTAGAGTCCAGTGACCTTGGGGTCACGGTTGGCCGCAATTCATCGAAAGGTGATGAGCTGCGGCGCCTTCAACAGTTGCAAGTGGGTATGGCTGTTGAAGGAAGCCAGTGCCACCTCGCGACCGCGGAATTTCAGCTGGTTGAGCGAGGTGTTAACAATTTGCCAGTTCAGTTCGAAGGCCTGGGCCGCAGGCATCCGGGTAATCAGGTGGAGCAGGGCGGTGATGGTGCCGCCAGAGGTGAACACCGCGATCTTCTGCGTGTTGTCCGCCGCTTCAAGAATGCGTTGCAGGCCACCCTGGACGCGCTCGACAAACCCCAGCCAGCTCTCCAGGCCTGGCGGGTCGTAAGTGCCGGCCAGCCAACGCTCGATGATCAGGGCGAAGATGCGCTGGAATTCGGCGCGGTTCTGCGCGGCGTTGCGCAAAATATCCAGGGCATGCGGCTCGCTGTGCAGCAGGTCGGGGAGCAGGGCGCGGATGATCGCTTCGCCATCGAATTCGTTGAAGGCAGCGTCAATTTCCAGAGCCGGAACCGGCAGCCCGAGGGCGCGGTATTGATCGAACGTGGCGGTGGCCGTGTGCTGCTGGCGACGCAAATCGCCCGACAGGCAGCGGTCGAACGTCAGGCCCAAGTCAGCCAGGTGACGACCGAGCACTTGCGCTTGCTCCACGCCGACGGGCGACAGGACGTCATAGTCGTCTGCACCGAAGGAGGCCTGGCCATGTCGAATCAGATAAATGCTGCCCACGTCCGTTTTCCCGGTACGTTGAAAGTCTGGCGAGGTTATGAGGATGCCTGCGAGCTGTCAATGAAAAAACATACGCTTGTTTTAAAAGTGCGTTGGAGGCCGGCTGCTGGCGGTTTGAGCACTGGCCCGAACGCTGTGCCGTCGGTATGCTGGGCCAATCCGCGCCTGGCGCACTGTACTTGTAAGGAGCAACATGGATTTTCTGGCTGAATACGCGAGCTTTCTGGCGAAGACCGTCACCCTGGTGGTCGCTATTCTGGTGGTGTTGATCAGCTTCGCGGCGTTGCGCAGCAAAGGCCGTCGCAAATCCGCCGGGCAGCTGCAGGTCAGCAAGCTCAATGACTTCTACAAAGGCCTGCGTGAGCGCCTTGAGTCGAGCCTGCTCGACAAGGACCAACTCAAGGCCCTGCGCAAATCCGAAAGCAAAACCGAAAAGAAAAACAGCAAGAAGAAGCCCGAGGCCAAGCCGCGGGTGTTCGTGCTGGATTTCGACGGTGACATCAAGGCCTCGGCCACCGAGAGCCTGCGCCATGAAATCACCGCGCTGCTGAGCCTGGCCACGCCGAAAGACGAAGTGGTACTGCGCCTGGAAAGCGGCGGCGGCATGGTGCACAGCTATGGTCTGGCGTCATCGCAGCTGGCGCGTATCCGCCAGGCGGGCGTGCCGTTGACCGTGTGCATCGACAAGGTAGCGGCCAGTGGCGGCTACATGATGGCGTGCATCGGCGAGAAGATCATCAGCGCACCGTTCGCCATCCTCGGCTCCATTGGCGTGGTCGCGCAGTTGCCCAACGTCAATCGCCTGCTGAAAAAGCACGATATCGATTTCGAAGTGCTGACCGCCGGTGAGTACAAACGCACCCTCACCGTGTTTGGCGAAAACACCGAGAAGGGCCGTGACAATTTCCAGGAATACCTGCACATCACCCATCAGCGGTGCAAAAACTTCGTGTCACGCTAGCGGCAACAGTTGGCAATCGAGGAGGGCGCGACCGGCGAATGGTGGCTGGATGT
>NZ_UTBG01000060.1 GCF_900580675.1 Pseudomonas viridiflava | reverse complement strand
TACCTGGGCGACGACTACCTGTTCATGGGCGCCCCCAGAACCGCCAGACTCTCGGCTTCAGTCAACTTCTGAGTGGCTGCCGAAGCGGACGCAGAGCGTCCTGAGCGGCATTCCCACGCTGGGGCATGGGAACGATCAGCGATCTGAAAAACCTGTGGGAGGCGCCACCACGTCTTCGACGTAGCGCTGTCGCGCAGCAAACCAGGTGGGAGCGGACTTGTCCGCGAATGCAGTATTTCAGCCACCGCATATGCGTCGGATGTACCGGCCTTTTCGCGGACAAACGGAACGCCGCCCGGCCCGCTCCCACGGTCGTAACCGTACCCGCTCCAAACGCTTATCGCGACTTGTGTATAACGCAGAGCGTAGAGCGTGGGCACGATCGGTGTAGAGACAGACCTGTGTATAACGACGAGCACTGAAC
>NZ_UTBG01000074.1 GCF_900580675.1 Pseudomonas viridiflava | reverse complement strand
CCGCCATATGAACGAAAGCCTTTGCAGACGGGCTCGTCAAGACGAGCGGAAGGGTTTTCGAGCGCCTCACAGGCCCGTTTAGAGAATCGTTTCAAAGGGTAAAACCGCTCTACATCCACGGCTGGCGAACCGAGCTGAACACGGTTAGTATTCAAACAATATTTTAAAAACAAGAAATAAAACCAGTCCGTGACGCGCACCAGGCAGCTCCCGAACTTGTTACAAGGATTTACCGGGACAGCACGGCAGCGTCGAGACTGAAGGCGTAGTCATGATGACAGACAACCCCGCGCACCCAGGCTTGATCTCCTTGCAAGGCATCGGCAAAAGCTATCAGCTGGCCGGGCAGCACTTGTCCATTCTCAATGATGTGTGCCTGTCCATCGCCTCGGGTGACAGCTGCGGCATTCTCGGCGCGTCCGGCTCCGGCAAAAGCACCCTGCTCAATATCCTCGGCCTGCTCGATTTACCCAACTGCGGCCGCTACCACTTTGCCGGCCACGATATTTTCAGCGCCAGCCCGGATGAACTGGCGGCGATCCGCAACCGGCAGATCGGTTTTGTGTTCCAGAGCTTCAACCTGCTGCCGCGCCTCAGTGCCCTGGACAATGTCGCCCTGCCACTGAGTTATCGCGGTGTGTCGCGGCATGAGTCGCTGGAGCAGGCTTTGCGCATGCTCGAACAAGTGGGCCTGGCCGATCGCGCCCACCATCGCCCCGCCGACCTCTCCGGCGGCCAGCGCCAACGCGTGGCGATTGCCCGTGCGTTGGTGGGCAAACCCTCGGTGATCCTCGCCGACGAGCCCACCGGCAACCTCGACAGCAGCACCGCCCAGGAGATCATGGACCTGCTCCTGGCGCTCAACCGCGAGCAACAGGTCACGCTGATCATCGTCACCCACGACGCGCATATTGCCGAGCGCCTGGCGCGCAAGATCCTGGTGCGCAATGGCGTGGTCCAAGAGGCCGGGCGCCTATGACCTTGCGGGTGGAACAGAGCCTGAGCCAACTGCTGCATGAGGCTTTCGTCAGCCTGCGCACCCTGGGCAAGCGCTCGATCCTGGCCCTGCTGGGCATCGTGATCGGCAGTTCGTCAGTGGTGGCCTTGATCAATATCGGCCACAACGCGGCAGTCGATGCCGCGATGATTTTCAAGGACATGGGCACCGACACCCTGGTCGCCCAATTCCCGCCCAAGGGCAATGCCAACACGCCGATGCGCGCTCAACTCGACCTGGACGCCGTGCGCCAGGCGGTGCCGGGCATCGCGCATATCGGCGCGCTCACGCTGTTCAGCGGGCCGGTGCTGTTCCACGGGCGCAGCGCGAATGCCAATTTCGTCGGCAGCACCCCGGACATCCAGGCCGCGATGCGCCTGGTGATGCAATCGGGGCGCTTCCTCTCGAGCTTCGACGCCAGTCAGACCTATGCCGTGATCGGTGAACAACTGGCCCAGGCCCTGGGCGCGCCGGGCGACCCGCTGCAATTGGGCGACCGCGTGCGCATCAACGATTACCTGTTCCTGGTGGTGGGCATCCTGAAGGGCCAGCCACGGGCCATGTTGATGCCGGTGCAGGCCAATGAATCGCTGTTCATTCCCGCCGAAGGCATGCGCCGCATCTATGCCACGCCGCAAATCGGCAATGTGATCATCCGCGCCGCAGCCGGCCAGGACATGGAGCTGATCGCGAAAGCGGCCGCCGCCGCGTTGCGGCCCCAGCTGACTGATCACGATGTCGACATTCAGGTGCCCCAGCAAATGATCGACGGCATGACCCGCCAAAGCCGCACCTTCGCCTATTTGCTGCTGGCCCTGGGCGCGATCTCCCTGGTAGGCGGCGGCGTGGGCGTGATGAACGTGATGTTGATGAACGTTTCGGAGCGCCGTCGTGAGATTGGCATCCGCATGGCCCTGGGGGCGCGCCAGCGCGATATCCGCAACCTGTTCCTGCTCGAAGCCGTGACGCTGACGGCGGTGGGCGCGCTGTGCGGTGCGGTGCTGGGCATGACCGCCGCGTGGCTGTATGCGTGGCTGTCGGGCTGGGCGTTTTCACTGGCGGTCGCCGCCCTGCCCCTGGGCGTGGGCAGTACGTTATTGGTGGGCTTGTTCTTCGGCCTCTACCCGGCAGTCTCGGCCTCCCGGTTGCAGCCGGTGGAGGCCTTGCGCGATGAGTAAATGGCTCTGGTTGCTGGCGCTGCTCAGCTTGCCGGGCGCAGCCGCCGACATCGTCATCAAGCCGTCGGCGCCGAGCACCACCCGCAGCGGTTACGAGCGTGGCGTGTCGTTGAATGCCCAGGCCACCAGCATGACCCTGGGCGACGCCGTGTACCTGGGCCTGCGCAACAACCCGGCGATCCGCAGCGCCTATCTGCAACGGGTCGCGCAGAAATTCGACCTGCGCGTGGCCGAAGACGTGTTCAACCCCAAGCTCACCCTCAACAGCTACTACCGCAGCAACCGCGGCTCCGCCGACAACACACGCAATGCCAACGTCGCGCCGGCCACCAGCCTGCTCGGCGAGTACGGCACCCGCCTGAGCATGGCCTGGACCCAGCAACTGAGCAACGCCGACCGCGCCGGCCGCTACCGCAGCGACGGCCTCGACCTGGCGATCATCCAGCCGCTGCTGCGCGGTGCAGGCTGGGACGCCACCACCGCGCCGCTGCGCCTGTCACGCCTGTCGGAGCAGGCCAACCGCCTGAACCTCAAGGCCACCGTGGCGCAGACAATCAGCCAGATCATTGCCACTTACCGCGAGCTGCTGCGCGCCCAGGAGCAGCTGAGCATCGTGCAGGACGCCCTCAAGCGTTCCGACACCTTGCTGGAAGTGAACAAGGCCCTGATCAGCGCCGGGCGCATGGCCGAGTTCGAAATCGTGCAGACCGAAGCCGATATCGCCACGCAACAACTGGGCGTCGAAGAGGCGCAAAACCAGCTGGACACCAACCGCCTGGCCCTGCTGCGCCTGCTGGCGCTGGACCTGTCCACGCCGATTCGTGCCACCGAAGCCCTGGAGGCCAGGCCCATGCAGATCGACAAGCGCCAGGCCTTTAACCTGGCGCAAAACCAGCAGCCGGAATACCTCGCCGCCCTGCTCGGCAGCCAACAGGCTGACCTAAACCTGGTGATCGCCAAGGACTCCGGGCGCTGGCAGGTGGACCTGGTCGCCGGCGCGAACCAGGTACGCGACAACTACAATAACGACGCCGGCAACAGCAACAACCGCACCTGGGACAGCTACGCCGGGGTGCAGGTGCAAATCCCCATCGGCGACATCAGCACCCGCCAGGCCGAAGTGCGCGCGCGGGTCAATGTGGAAGACCAGGAAATTCGTATCACCGACGCGCGCCAGGCATTGGAGCGCAGTGTGAATGATGTGGTGCGCGACCTCGGCACACGCTGGCGCCAATATGAAATCTCGCAGCGCGCCGTGGAATTGTCACGGCGCAAGATCGAGATCGAGCGCGAAAAACTCAGTGCCGGGCGCTCCACCAACTTCCAGGTGCTGAGCTTCGAGACCGACCTGCGCAACGCCGAAAACGCGCAGCTCAATGCACTGATCGCTTATTTGAACGCCCAGACCCAGCTTGACTTGACCCTGGGCATGACGCTGGAAAGTTGGGAAATCGCCCTCAATGACTACTAATCGAAAACGTCTTTTGGCCGCCGTATTGATCGTGCTGTTGGCCGGCGCAGGGCTGGTCCTGCGCAGTCCGGGCGAAGCACCCGCCGGCGCTTCGGAGCAATGGCTGGCGGTGAAACCCGACCCGCTGGTGCACCAGATCGGCCTGGTGGGCAAAATCGAGCCCGACACCACCATCACGCTCACTGCGCCGTTCGACGGCAATGTACAGGCCAACCTGGTGGAGCAAGGCCAGCGGGTCGAGGCCGGCCAGGTGCTGCTGCGCATGGACCCGTCCACCCTGCAAGTGCAACTGCGCGACGCCCTCTCCGCGCAGCTCAAGGCCCGGCGCAACGTGCAGGAGCTGCAGGACTGGGACAACGGCCCGACCGTCAGCCGCGCCCGCCGCAGCCTGCGCACCGCCGAGATGAGCGCCGGCAATACCCGGCGCAAGCTGACCGAAAGTGAAAACCTGTTCCAGCGCGGCATCATCCCGCGCAACGAACTGGACGACCTCAAGCAACAGACCCAGCAACAGCAACTGGACCTCGCCTCGGCGCGCAGCGAGTTGCAGCAGGCGCTGGACCAAGGCAAAGGCGAATACCGGCAAATCGCCGATATGGAACTGACCAACGCCACGGTGAAATACGACAGCCTGCACACACTGCTCGAAGGCCAGGAAGTCAAGGCGCCGTTTTCGGGCATTGTGGTGCCTGCGCCGGGTAATACTTCATCCCAGGGCGGCGGCAACAATACCGCCCCGGTGCAGGCCGGCAGCAAGGTCAGCCAGGGCCAGGTGCTGTTCGGCCTGGCCAATATCGAACGGCTGAAAATCGTCACCAAAGTTTCAGAGCTGGACATCAACCAGCTGCATCAGGGCCAGGCAGTGGAAGTGATGGGCGATGGTTTTGACGGCGAGCGGCTGACCGGCTCGGTGAGCGTGGTCAGCGGCCTGGCGATCCCCAGCGACAGCCAGGGCAGCGCGCAATTTCCGGTGACCCTGTCGATCCCCAAGCTGACGCCGCAGCAGTTGCAGCGGGTGCGGCTGGGGATGAGTGCACGCTTGACCATCGACACTTACAGCAACGAACAGGCGATTGTCGTGCCGAGCCAGGCAATCGGGCCGGACATGACGGTGGAGTATCGCGCGGCGATGGACAAGCCGGTGGAGCGGGTGAAGGTCACGACCGGGCAATCGACGGCCCAGGGGGTTGAGGTGTTTGGGCTCAAGCCTGGCTTGGTGAAAATCTCAAAATAAATCCAGATCAAATGTGGGAGCGGGCTTGCTCGCGAAGGCAGAGTGTCAGTCAATCAATCGTTGACTGATCCAACGCATTCGCGAGCAAGCCCGCTCCCACATTTAGATTTTTGTCAGTCTCAAAGCTAACGCCTTGGCCTGCAGCGCCACATCCGTCACCGCCGTGCTCTCCCACCACATCCCGCGCAATGGCGGGCCCATGGCAAACAACCGCTCGCTCACCTGCCCCTGCGCATCCAGCACTGCCCCGGACACATCCGCTGCAATCCCCAATGCCAATGGCCCAGGCTGGATCAGCCCACGCTTGAGCAACTGCTGCGGCAACGGCCGGGCCACGCGGCGCCAGTCGTATTCGATGCCGCTGGAGTTGATCAACGCTGCGCCCGACACGCGGGTGATCGCCTGTTGGCCACGGTAACGCAAGCGGATCGTCACGCCGTCGGCAGAAGGCTCAAGCCACTTGAACGACGCCGCCCGAATCCGCAGGCGCCCGGCCTCGTGCAACCGCGCGACCAACTGCGCGCTCAGGGGCGGCGAGCGGTGGTGATGGCTCTCCCACCACGGCCGTACATGGCGCACAAACTGGCGTTTCTCGCCCTCGCTGGCCTGGCTCCACAACCGGCCGATATGCGCGCGCACGGTGTCCAGCGGCGCCTGCCAGTCGATGCCCTGCGCCTGCGCGATACGGCATTGACGACGCACCTCGCGCAACAATTGCCGCGGGCTGCGCAGGGCCTGGTCGGCGGCCAGGAAATCCTCCCAGCTCGGCGGCTGCCGGCGCACATGCGGCAGCAGGCCATGGCGCGAAAAAATCTCGATCGGCCCACGATGCCCGGCCTGCTCCAGGGACACCACGGCGTCGACCATGGTCAGCCCGGAGCCGATGATCAACACCGTCGATTGCGGATCGATCCGGGTCATGGCGCGCACGTCCCATGGGTCCACGGCGGCGGCGTTCAAGCCGCTCGATTCGGTTTGTGGCGTGCGTGCCGCGGGGAACATGCCGGTCGCCAATACCGCCTGGGCGCCGCGCAGTTGCTGGCCGTTGTCCAGGGTCAGCAGGGTCGAATCCGCCTGCACTTGCAGGTCGATCACTTCACCGCGCACATGCTCCACCGTGGACGCGGACGCCGCCTTGGCCTCGGCCAGGCGCTGCTGCGCATACCGCCCAAAAATCCCGCGCGGCGGGAACAGCTCGCTGATCGGCACGTGTTGCTGGTCGGACTCAGGCCAACCGCCGGCGCCGATGTAGTCGGTGAGCCACTCGGTCAGGTCGTCGGCATTGTCCGGGTCGACGCTCATGCGCGCCGCATTGCCGTTCAAGGTGTGGCCCAGCTCCACCGCGCTGTAGGCCTCGCCCCGTCCGAGCTCGGCGCGTGGTTCGATCACCAGGATCTGCCGCTGGCCAGGCAAGCGCAGCAGTTGCACGGCCAGCATCGTGCCGCTCAGGCCGCCGCCGATGATCAGGACATCAGCGTTGCGGATGGATTCTGTCATGCAAATTCGCCCTTACTGTTTACCCAGATAAATGTCATGCAATTCGCCCCGCGCCAACAGCTCAGCGGCGCTGCCACTCAGGGCCACGCGCCCAGTATCCAGCACGTAGCCGTGGGACGCATAGTTGAGCGCGACGTTGATGTTCTGCTCGGCGATCAGGAAGCTTACCTGTTGCTCGCGGTTGAGCTGCGCGATGATCTCGAAAATCTCCTGCACGATCATAGGCGCCAACCCCATGGAAGGCTCGTCGAGCAGTACCAATGTTGGACGCGTCATCAGTGCGCGGCCGATCGCGACCATCTGCTGCTCGCCGCCGGAGGTGAGCCCGGCGCGCGTATGGCGCTTGGTCTTGAGCCTGGGGAACCAGGCGTAGATGCGCTCCAGGTCACGCTCCATGTCCTTGCGGCTCAAGCGCCGCACGAAGCCGCCGCTGCGCAGGTTGTCTTCGACCGTGAGCTGGCCGAACACATGGCGCCCCTCCAGCACGTGGACCATGCCCTGGCGCACACGCTGGCTGGGATCGACGCCGGCCAGGTCGACGCCGGCGTACTCGATCACGCCGCGGCTGACCTCGGCGCGCTCGGCCCGCACCAACCCGGAGATCGCCTTGAGCGTGGTGCTCTTGCCGGCGCCATTCGCGCCGAGCAAGGCCACGATGGCGCCCTTGGGCACGCTCAGCGAGACCCCGGCCACCGCGAGGATCGCGCCGTCGTAGATCACCTCAATATCGTCGACCGTCAGCAGTGACGGGCTGGCGGACTTGGTGGCGGGCTGGCTCATGGCTTATTCGTCCCCGGTGCAGGTGCGCGGCGTCAGGCCTTTTTCCTTGGCGAATGCCGCGGATTTTTCATCGATCAACGGGCGCAGCAAGGCACGGTCGGCGGCGATCCAGTCGCTGATCAGCGCCCAGTTGGCGCCGTCCCATTGCTGCACCCGCGCCGAGCCACCGCCTTCGTGGTCGCGGCACGACAGCTTGAGGTTCTGCATCAGGCCGAGGTAGCCCATGTCTTTCAAGCGCGCGTCATCGATATTCAAATGCTCCAGGCCCCAGCGACCTTCTTCGCCATTCAGCGGGCGCTTGCCGAACCTGGCCTGGCCGGTGCGGATCGCTTCCACCGCCACGGCGGCGTTCACCAGGCCGGAGTTGTAGTAGACGCTGCCGAAGTTTTTCAAGTCCTTGAGGTCGCTGTGGCCCTTGTCGAGGACGTATTGCTTGAGGCGCTTGTGGATCTCGAAACCCGCACCGGCCGGGTATGGCGTGAGCGCCAGGTAACCTTTGGCGGCAGCGCCGGCGGGCAGCACGTCTTCGCTGGAACTGGCCCAGATATCGCCGATGATATGGTCCACCGGGAAGCCGAAGCGCGCGGCGGTCTTGACCGCCACCGGGGTTGAAACGCCCCAGGTGCGCAGGAATACCCAGTCCGGATTGGCCTGGCGGATCTGACGCCATTGCGCCGATTGCTCGTTGCCGGGGTCGGCGACCGGAATCTGGATATTCTCAAAGCCGTATTTCTCGGCCAGCAGTTTCAACGGGCCGAGGGTTTCGCGCCCGTAGGCCGAGTCGTGATAGACCGTGGCGATCTTCTTGCCCTTGAGTTTGTCGAACCCGCCCTCGCGCTGGGCGATGTAGTTCACCAGGGTTGAAGCCTCGCTGTAGAAGGTCAGCATCACCGGGAAGTTGTACGGGAACACGGTGCCGTCAGTGGCCTCGGTGCGGCCGTAACCAAGGGTGATCAGCGGGATCTTGTCGACCTCCGCGCGCTCGCTCAGGGCATACGCGGCGGGTGCACCGTTGGGCTGGTAGACCGCGACCGGCGCGCCATCCAGGCCATTCTTGAAACGCTCGTAGCACTCGATGCCCTTCTCCGCGGTCCATTCGGTCTCGCATTCCTGCCAGACCAATTTAACCCCATTGATGCCGCCTTCGACCTCGTTGATATAGCGCAAGTAATCGATCATCCCGGCCCACACCTGCACGCCACTGGAGGCGTAGGCACCGACGCGGTAGGTGGCCAGCGGGATGAATTGCTGGTCGGGCGAGGCCATCGCCTGGGGCACAGCACCGGCCAGGGCGGCCAGCGCGAAGGCGGCGCCGACCAGGGAACGTTTTACGGATGCACGCATGGGAGTTCTCATCATGGGTTAGAAACGCAGCGGCCACTGCCGCAGTCGGTCACGCAGGTTGTGCAACAGGCGAATCAAGCCTTCGGGTTCCTTGATCAGGAACACGATGATCAACACGCCAAAAATGATTTTCTGCAGATTCTGCAACTGCCCCGCATCCACTGAACCGCCGAACAGCGCCTGCCCGGCGTGACTGAGGAAGATCGGCAGCAAACTGATAAACGCCGCGCCGACGAAGTTGCCGGCGATGCTGCCCATGCCGCCGATAATGATGATGAACAGGATCTGGAACGAGCGGTTGATATCGAAGCTGCTGGCGCTGGCCGTGCCCAGGTAGGCAAAGGCCCACAGCGCGCCGGCAACGCCTAAGTAGAACGAGCTGACCGCAAAGGCCAGGCGCTTGTAGCGCACCACCGGGATGCCGACCACGGCGGCGGCGGTGTCCATGTCGCGGATCGCCATCCAGTTGCGGCCGACCTGGCTGCGCACCAGGTTGACGGCAGTCCAGGTCAACAGCAGCACAGTGATCAGGGTCAGCAGGTAGCGGCCCAGCGGGGTGTTGAGGTCATGCCCGAACAGCGCCAGCTTTGGCGCCGAAATCGTGCCGGACGAACCGTAGTTGTAAAACCAGGGGAATTTGACGAACACCCACTCCAGGAAAAACTGCGCCGCCAGCGTGGTGACCATCAGGTAGAAACCCTTGATCCGCGAGCTGGGCAAGCCGAACAGCAGCCCCACCAGCGCGCTGATAACCCCGCCGCCGAGCAGCGCCACCGGCAAGCCCAGCTCCGGCAGGCGCAGCAGAAAACCATAGGTGGCGAACGCGCCCACGGCCATGAAGCCGGCGGCGCCGACCGAGGTTTGCCCGGTGTAGCCGGTCAACAGGTTCAAGCCCAGCCCGGCCAGCGACAGCACCAGGAACGGAATCAGGATCGCATTCAGCCAATAGTCATTGCCCCACAGCGGCACGACGACAAAGGCCAGCGCCAGCAGGCCGATCAGGCCCCAGGGCACGCGCCGCTGAATCAGCAACAACGGCGCGGTTTGTTGAGCAACGGGTATCGACATGGTTTCAGACTCGCTCGATGGCGCGCTCGCCGAACAGGCCGGCGGGGCGGATATACAGGAAGGCCAACGCCAATACATAGGCGAACCACGGGGTGATGCCGCCGCCGATCAGCGGGCCGATATACACCTCGGCCAGGTTCTCCGCCGCGCCGACAATCAGCCCGCCGACAATCGCCCCGCCAATCGAGGTAAAGCCGCCGATGATCAACACCGGCAAGGCCTTGAGCACCACCAGCGACAGCGAAAACTGCACCCCTTGGCGCGCGCCCCACAGCAGGCCCGCCACCAGCCCGACGATGCCGGCCACCGCCCAGACGATCTGCCAGATACGGTTGAGGTTGATGCCGATTGACAGCGCCGCCGTGGTGTCATCCGCCACCGCGCGCAGCGATACGCCGATGCGCGTCTTGTTGAACAGCAGCGCCAGCACGGTCACCAGCACCACCGCAACGGCGGCGGCGATCAGGTCGAACTGGCTGAGCATCAGCGGCCCGACAAACAGCGGCACGTCGTCAATGCCCAGGTCCAGCGCGCGCACCTGCGAGCCCATCAAGCCCTGGGCCAGGCCTTCGATGATGAATGACAGGCCGAGGGTGGCCATGAACAGGGTGATCTGCGAACGGTTCACCAGGGGCCGCAGCACCAGGCGCTCGATGAGCAAGGCGCCGACGATCATCACGAGCACCGTCAGCAGCAGCGCCAGGGCAAACGGCACGCCCTGATCGTGCAGGCTCACAAAGGTCAGCGCGGCGAACAGCAGCATCGAGCCCTGGGCGAAATTGAATACGCCGCTGGCCTTGTAGATCAGCACGAAGCCGATGGCGACCAGCGAGTACATGGTGCCGGCGAGCAGGCCGCCGAGCAGGGTTTCAAAGAAGAAGGTCATCAGTGTGCGACTCCCAAATAAGCCGCGATCACCTCGGGGTTGGCCTGGACCTCGGCAGGTGTGCCGTCGCCGACCTTGCGCCCGTAGTCGAGCACCACCACATGGTCGGACAGGCCCATGACCACGCCCATGTCGTGTTCGATCAACACCACCGTGGTGCCGAGGTCGCGGTTCACATCGGCGACGAAGCGCGCCATGTCGTGTTTTTCCTCGGCATTCATCCCGGCCATCGGTTCGTCGAGCAGCAGCAGGGTGGGCCCGGCGATCAGTGCGCGGCCGAGTTCCACGCGTTTTTGCAGGCCGTAGGACAGGTTGCCCACCAGCACGTCACGGTGAGCCTGCAGCTCGAGAAATTCGAGGATGGCCTGGGCGCGCAGGCGGAACGCCTCGGCCTCACGCCGCGCACGCGGCAAGCCCAACGCCTGCTCGATGAAGCGGGTGCGCATGTGCCGCGACAAGCCGGTAAGGATGTTGTCGAGCACGCTCATCTTTTTGAACAGCGCGTTGTTCTGGAACGTACGCCCGATGCCCCGGCGCGCCGCGCCTAACGGGTCGATGCGGTGAAAGTGCTGCTCCTCGAAGACGATCTCGCCGGCATCGAAGCGGTACACCCCGTTGAGCACATTGAGCAACGAACTTTTGCCGGCGCCGTTGGGGCCGATCAGCGCGCAGATTTCGCCGCGCTGCACTTCGAAGGACAAGGCATTGATCGCCTTGACCCCTTTGAATGAGAGCGAGATATCCCGCACCTGGAGAATGGCCTGGCTCATGCGATGTCCCGTTTGAATTCAGCCAGCCACACCGGACCGTTGCCGGTTTTGCGCGTGCTCGGTGGCTGCCAGATAAAGGTCAGGCGTTGAAAGCCCAGCAGGGTGCGCACGCGGTTTTTCAGCAACCGGCGCAGGCCGCTTTGCGGGTGGGCGATGGCCCAGTCGCACAGGCGTCGGCGCCAGCTGCCGTGGGGCGCCAGGCGGCTTTCGATAGCGTCGGCCAACTGCTGCAAACGCTCGGGCGACAGCAGCAAACCGGTGGGCGCCACTTCACTGCGATCGCGCTGCGACGACGCCAGGCTTTCCGGAAACGCCAGGCCGTGGCCGCTGTTCAGCCATTGCTCCAACACTACCGCCAGGCCGCCCTGCCACTGGGTGCCCTCCTCGCTCCACAACAGGGTTTCGCCGCTCGCCTGCCACCAGCGCTGCAGCTGCTGCGCGGGTTCCGCAGGGCCGAGCAGTTGGGTGAAATCCAGCGGATTGGCGGACTGCCAATGCCGTGCCGCCTGCCGGCCTTGCACATAGGAATGGGTGGGGCGGATGCGCCACAACTGGTGTTGCAGTGCCTCGGTTTCCAGGCCATCGGCGAGCGTCAGCACCTGCCCGCCGACCGATTGGGCGGCCAGGGCAAGCAGCAACAGGTTGGGCTCGAAAGCGCCACTCAGGGCCAGCCGCGACGTTTCTGCAAAACCCCGCTGACGCAGACCGTCGGCGAGGCGCTCGACATCGCGCAAAACGTCGATCCAGCGCCAGGCATACCACTGGCCCTGGCGCTTGTGGCGCAGCGCGGTGTGCAGCGGGGTCATCTGCGCCCAGTGGCGCAGTTGGTCCAGGGCCTTGGGCAGGTTGCCGAGTAATTCGGCGGGCCATTCCAGGGCCAGCGGACGTTTGAGTTCGTGCACGCTCATAGGGGTAGTGCTCCTATTGGGTGGTTAAGCGTGCGGTGGTCCGCTGGCCGGGATCTATCAAACAAAGAATGTGGGAGGGGGCTTGCTCCCGATGGCGGTGGTTCAGTTAAACCACCTTTGACTGGCCCACTGCTTTCGGGAGCAAGCCCCCTCCCACATTGGTGTTGTGGAGGCTAGAGAGGTCGCGGTAGCCGGCGCCCGGGTGATTGGCCCCCAGCCGTGCGCCATCGCCAAACAACTTCTCGCGCAAGGTGCCTTGGGCGTATTCGGTCTTGTACACCCCGCGCTTCTGCAACTCCGGCACCAACAGGTCCACGGCGTCGATAAAGGTCTCGTGGGTCAGCGCATAGGCAAGGTTGAAGCCGTCCACATCGGTCTCTTCGACCCACTCCTGCAACAGGTCCGCCACGGTTTCCGCGCTGCCGACAAACAGTGGGCCAAAGCCGCCAATACCGACCCAATCCGCCAGCTCGTTCGGCGTCCAGACCTTGTTCGGGTCCGCCGTGGAAAAGGCCTCCACCGCCGATTGAATCGCGTTGGTGTGCACGTGCTTGAGCGGTTCATCCGGCTTGAATTGGCTGAAGTCGATGCCGGTCCAGCCGGAGATCAGCGCCATTGCGCCCTCATAGCTGACATAGGATTTGTAGTCGTCGAACTTGGCTTTGGCCTTCGCGTCGGTCTCGCCGACGATCACCGTCTGCAAGTTGAAGATCAGGATTTTCTTCGGATCACGCCCGGCCTCGGCAGCACGACGGCGGATGTCGGCGACGGTCTTTTTCAGCAGCACCTTGGACGGCGCGGCGACAAACACGCACTCGGCCTGCTCGGCGGCGAACTGCTTGCCACGGCTGGATGCACCGGCCTGGTAGAGCACCGGCGTACGTTGCGGCGACGGCTCGCAGAGGTGAATACCCGGCACCTGGAAGTGCTTGCCGACGTGGCGGATCTCATGGATTTTGCTCGGGTCGCTGAAGATCCGGCGCTCGCGATCACGCAGCACGGCGCCCTCTTCCCAGCTGCCTTCCCAGAGTTTGTAGCAAACCTCCAGGTACTCCTCGGCGTAGTCGTAGCGCGCGTCGTGCTCGGTCTGGGCTTTCTGGCCGAGGTTCTTCGCGCCGCTTTCCAGGTAGGAGGTAACGATGTTCCAGCCGATGCGGCCCTTGGTCAGGTGATCAAGGGTCGAAAGCCGGCGGGCAAACGGATAGGGGTGTTCGAAGGACAACGACGCCGTCAGGCCGAAACCCAGGTGCTCGGTGACCAGCGCCATGGGCGCGATCAGCGACAACGGGTCGTTGACCGGCACTTGCGTGGCCTGGCGAATCGCCGCCTCGCCGTTGCCGTTGTACACGTCATAGATGCCCAGCACGTCGGCGATGAACAGGCCGTCGAACTTGCCGCGTTCGAGGATCTTCGCCAGGTCGGTCCAGTATTCGAGGTCCTTGTACTGCCACGAGCGATCCCGCGGGTGTGCCCACAGGCCGGGGGACTGGTGGCCGACGCAGTTCATGTCAAAGGCATTCAAGCGAATTTCACGGGCCATCAAAGCACTCCGTTGAGGTGGTAGTTGCCGACGATCCGGTATTTCACGCGCAGTGGGTCGTCCAAAGTCGACGGCAGCGCGGTGCGTTGGCCGGTCAGTTCGAACTCGGCGTTGCTCGCGGCGATCAGGGCTTCGGCGGCGGCAATCTGCGCCTCGGTGAGGGCCACAGGGCTGGGGTGGGTTTCGGCGCGTTCGTACAAGGCGGCCGCCACCTCGACGCGTATCTGCAGATCGCCGAAGCGGCTGATCACGTAGGGGTCAGCGCTTTTCTCGACATGGCGGCGCGTGCTTTCCAGCAGTTGACGCGCCTGATTCAGTGCGGTCATGGTCAAGGCTCCTCAGTTCCAGGCGTGGCGCGCAGGCTTCACGCCGTTGAGCACGAAGTTGCCGATCAGGTGGTATTTCCAGCGGGCCGGGTCGTGCAGGGTGTGGGTGCGCGCGTTGCGCCAGAAGCGGTCGAGGTTGTGCTTGCCGGTCACCGAGCGGGTGCCGGCCAGTTCGAAGAGTTTGCTGCTGGCGAGCAAGGCGGTTTCCGCCGACAGCACCTTGGCCTGGGCGACCACCAGCGAGGCGCGGGCGACCGTGTCCTCGCTTGGTTCGGCAAGTGCCTGGTCCACCGCCAGGCCGGCCTTGGCGAGGATGGCTTCGGTGCCGTGCACGCGCCACGCCAGGTCACCGATGGCGGCAATGGTGAACGGGTCCTGCCAGCCGTGATCCTGCTGGCTGTCGATCCACGGCCGGGCCTGGCGCGCGTAAATCTTCGCCTGTTCCAGGGCACCGAGGGCGATGCCGGTGTCGACGGCCGCCTGGATGATCTGCGAGATCGGGCCGTTGGCGGTGGGTTGGTCAAAGGCCAAGTGGGCCGGGACCACCGCGCTCAGCGGCACCGTCACGCCATCCAGGGTTACGCCGCCGCTGGCGGTGGTGCGTTGGCCGAAGCCGTCCCAGCTGTCGACCACCGTCAGGCCCGGCGCGTCGCGTTCGACAAAGGCGATAAACGCCTGGCCATGCTCGTTGTTGCCGACCGTGGGCACGATGTGCGCGAACAGCGCGCCGGTGCAGTAGAACTTCTCGCCGTTGACTTGAGCGCTGTCGCCATGCAAACGAATCTGCGTGTCAAAGGTGCCGGCGTTTTTGCTCTTGGCTTCGGAGAAGGCATTGCCGAAGCGATAGCCGGCGAGCACTTTGCCGAAGTAGTGGCGCTTTTGTTCTTCAGTGGCGGTTTGCAGCAGGATGTCCACCACGCCGAGATGGTTCTGCGGGATCTGGCCCAGGGACGGGTCGGCGGCGGAGATCAGCTTGATCACCTCGGCCACCGTCACATAGGACACCTCGGCGCCGCCGTAGGCCTTGGGAATGGTGATGCCCCACAGGCCACTGGCGGAAAACGCGTCGAGTTCCTCCACCGGCAGGCGGCGCTCGCGGTCGCGCACGCTGGCGTCGACGGCAAACTGTGCGGCCAACCGGGTCGCGACCTCGATGGCTTCGGCGTCCGAGCGGATGATATGGGCAGGGTGTTGAGGGTGGGCTGACATGGGCCGACTCCAGGCTCCGATGAGATACCTGGGTGATTGCAGGAGTCGTGCCTGATTTTAATCGCCAATAAAATCAGTGATTTGTTGATAAAACAGGGCTGTGGAGAGCGTTTCAAAGCAGCAAAGTGTCTATCCACTGTTGGCTGGTAAACAGTTAGATGACCACGTTGCGCACGAAGCGCACCGCCACCGCGCCGTCATTGCGGTAGGCATGGGCCTGGTCGCTGGCGAACATATAGAATTCACCGGTGGCGACGGGTTTCTCGTCGGCCTCCAGGATCAGCGTCAGGCTGCCTTCGAACACAAACAGCTGCACGCTCCAGCCGTCCGGGTCGGGCTCGGGGCTGTAGCGGTCGCCGGGTTCCAGGCGCATTTCCCACAACTCCACCTCGCGTCGGGCGGTGGCCTTGGCCAGCAGCACGGCTTTGCTGCCGGGGATGTCACCGGCCCAGGCAATCTCGTTGATGCGGCTGTGATCAGGGGCATCCGGGGCCTGGATCAGGTCGCTGAACGCCACGTCGAGCGCTTCGGCCACGCGGTCGAGGGTCGACAGGCTGACGTTTTTCTCCCCGGCCTCAATGGCCACCAGCATGCGCCGGCTGACCCCGGATTTTTCCGATAGTGCAGTCTGGCTCAAGTCGGCAGCATGCCGCAGACGACGGACGTTCTGGCTGACGTGTTGCAGGACTGAAGCCCGTTGTGGATTTTCTTTGTGCACTATATTGCTCATTCGATAGGTGTGCGCAGTATACTGCCCAGCGTGCGGCGCATTGTGCGGTCCGTGCCTTTCCCTTGCAAGACCGAGCCGCCATGACCGCCCCGAACACCGCTTCTCGTTTCAACCGTTTCAGTAAAGCCGAATGCCTTCTGGTGGTGATCACCATGATTTGGGGCGGCACTTTCTTGCTCGTGCAACATGCCATGACCGTCAGCGGGCCGATGTTTTTCGTGGGCCTGCGGTTTGCCGCGGCAGCGATCGTCGTCGGCTTTTTCACCCTGCACACGTTGCGTGACCTGACATTCCTGGAATTAAAGGCCGGGGTGTTTATCGGCGTCTCGATCATGTTCGGCTACGGCTTGCAGACCATCGGCCTGCAGACTATTCCGAGCAGCCAGTCGGCATTTATCACCGCGTTGTATGTGCCCTGCGTGCCGCTGTTGCAGTGGGTGGTGCTGGGACGGCGCCCGGGTTTGATGCCGAGCCTTGGCATCATGCTGGCGTTTACCGGGTTGATGCTGTTGACCGGCCCGGCGGGGGCGTCGTTTAACTTCAGCCCCGGTGAGATCGCCACGCTCATCTGCGCCATCGCGGTGGCGGCGGAGATCATCCTGATCAGCGCATTTGCCGGGCAGGTGGATGTGCGCCGGGTGACCGTGGTGCAGTTGGCCGCGGCGTCGCTGTTGTCCTTCCTGATGGTGGTACCGATGGGCGAGGCGCTGCCTGAATTCTCGTGGTTGCTGGTGTTCAGTGCCATCGGCCTGGGCTTGACCAGTGCGGTGATCCAGGTCGCGATGAACTGGGCACAGCAGAGCGTCTCACCGACACGCGCCACCTTGATCTACGCCGGTGAACCGGTATGGGCCGGCGTGATCGGGCGGATCGCCGGGGAACGCTTTCCGCCGATTGCCATGCTCGGCGCGGCATTGATTGTGGTGGCGGTCATCGTGAGTGAATTGAAGACTCGCGGGCAAAAGGCCATCGAGTTGCGCGATGCGATGGAACAGGAGCGCCAGGGCTAAGGTCGGAAACAATGCCAAATGGGCGTTTTCAGCCTACCTTGTAGGATCCTGCGACATGTTGCCGTTTGGTGATCGAGAAACCGGCACGTATGATGCATCCCAAACTCCCGCAGATTAGAAGCCTATGTCCCTGATAGTTCTACTGCTGCTGCCTTTTATCGGCAGCTGTCTAGCGGCCTTGTTGCCGCACAATGCACGTAACACCGAATCCCTGCTGGCCGGCCTTGTGGCCCTGGTCGGCACCATTCAAGTCGCCCTGCTC
Source organism: Pseudomonas viridiflava (assembly GCF_900580675.1). Classification (GTDB taxonomy): domain Bacteria; phylum Pseudomonadota; class Gammaproteobacteria; order Pseudomonadales; family Pseudomonadaceae; genus Aquipseudomonas. The sequence goes on along the minus strand of NZ_UTBG01000074.1, from coordinate 59,393 downwards.
TACCCCCAGATCGCCCATGGTGGCGTGATCCGCGAAGAATTCATGTGGTTGCCCAGCCTTGGGCTGAACTTCGTGCTGCGCATGGATGGGTTCGCCTGGCTGTTCTCGATGCTGGTGCTCGGCATTGGCACGCTGGTGGCGCTGTATGCGCGCTACTACATGTCACCGGACGACCCGGTGCCGCGTTTCTTTGCGTTTTTCCTGGCCTTTATGGGCGCCATGCTCGGGCTGGTGATTTCCGGCAACCTGATCCAGATTGTATTCTTCTGGGAACTGACCAGCCTGTTCTCGTTCCTGCTGATCGGCTATTGGCACCACCGCGCCGACGCCAGGCGCGGCGCCTATATGGCGCTGATGGTCACCGGTGCGGGCGGTTTGTGCCTGCTCGCCGGGGTGATGCTGCTCGGGCATATCGTCGGCAGCTATGACCTCGACCAGGTGCTGGCCGCGGGCGATCAGATTCGCGCGCATTCGCTGTACCCGGCAATGCTGGCCCTGGTGCTGATCGGCGCCCTGAGCAAAAGCGCGCAGTTCCCCTTCCACTTCTGGCTGCCACACGCGATGGCGGCACCCACGCCGGTATCGGCCTATCTGCACTCGGCGACGATGGTGAAAGCCGGCGTGTTCCTGCTGGCCCGCCTGTGGCCGTCGCTGTCCGGCAGCGAAGAATGGTTCTGGATCGTCGGCGGTGCCGGCGCCATCACCCTCCTCCTCGGCGCTTACTGCGCCATGTTCCAGAATGACCTCAAGGGCTTGCTGGCCTACTCCACCATCAGCCACCTCGGGCTGATCACCCTGCTGCTGGGCCTCAACAGCCCGCTGGCCGCTGTCGCGGCGGTGTTCCATATCCTCAACCACGCCACCTTCAAGGCCTCGCTGTTCATGGCGGCGGGCATCATCGACCACGAAAGCGGCACGCGGGATATCCGCAAGCTCAGCGGGCTGGTCAAGCTGATCCCGTTTACCGCGACCCTGGCGATGGTGGCCAGTGCCTCGATGGCCGGGGTGCCGTTGCTCAATGGCTTCCTGTCCAAAGAAATGTTCTTCGCCGAAACCGTGTTTATCTCGTCGACCGCCTGGGTGGAGTTCGCCCTGCCGCTGATCGCGACCATCGCCGGCACCTTCAGCGTGGCCTATGCCCTGCGCTTTACCGTGGATGTATTCTTCGGCCCACCCGCCACCAACCTGCCGCATACGCCTCACGAGCCACCGCGCTGGATGCGCGCGCCGGTCGAGTTGCTGGTGTTCACCTGCCTGCTGGTGGGGATCTTCCCGGCCCAGGTGGTCGGCTCGATCCTCGCCGCGGCGGCCCTGCCGGTGGTCGGTGGCGTGCTGCCGGAATACAGCCTGGCGATCTGGCACGGCTGGAACGCGCCGATGATCATGAGCCTGGTGGCGATGTCCGGCGGCGTGGTGCTGTACCTGCTGCTGCGCAAGCAACTCAAGCGCGGCCGCTTCAAGTACCCGCCGATCATCAGCTACTTCAACGGCAAGCGCGGCTTCGAGCGCAGCCTGGTGGTGATGATGCGCGGCGTGCGCAAAATCGAAAGGCGCATCAGCACCAAGCGCCTGCAGACCCAGTTGTTCCTGCTGGTGCTGGCGGCGGTGGTTGCCGGCTTGATCCCGATGCTCAACAGCGGCCTCAGCTGGGGCGACCGCCCGAAAATCCCGGGTTCCATCGTGTTCGTCACCCTGTGGCTGCTGGCGATTGCCTGCGCCCTGGGCGCCGCGTGGCAGGCCAAGTACCACCGGCTGGCAGCCCTTACGATGGTCAGCGTGTGCGGCCTGATGACCTGCGTCACCTTTGTGTGGTTTTCGGCGCCAGACCTGGCGCTCACGCAATTGGTGGTCGAGGTGGTGACCACCGTGCTGATCCTGCTGGGCCTGCGCTGGCTGCCACGGCGGATCGAAGAAGTCTCGCCACTCCCGAGTTCGCTGCGCAAGGCGCGCATTCGCCGCCTGCGTGACTTCCTGCTGTCCACCGTGGTCGGCGGCGGCATGGCGTTGCTGTCTTACGCGATGCTGACCCGCCAGACGCCCAACGATATCTCCTCGTTTTACCTCAGCCGCGCCCTGCCCGAAGGCGGCGGCAGCAATGTGGTGAACGTGATGCTGGTGGACTTCCGAGGCTTCGACACACTCGGTGAAATCACCGTACTCGGCGCCGTGGCGCTGACGGTTTATGCGCTGCTGCGGCGCTTCCGTCCGTCCAAGGAAAGCATGCAATTGCCCGCGCAACAGCGCCAATTGGCGCCGGACGTGTCCACTGACCTGGTCAACCCGCGCCAGGCCAGTGACACCGCCCTGGGCTTCATGATGGTGCCGGCCGTGCTGGTGCGCTTGCTGCTGCCGATTGCTCTCGTGGTGTCGTTCTACCTGTTCATGCGCGGCCACAACCAACCGGGCGGCGGGTTTGTCGCAGGTCTTGTGATGTCGGTGGCGTTTATCCTGCAATACATGGTGGCCGGCACCCAGTGGGTCGAGGCGCAAATGAGCCTGCGGCCAATGCGCTGGATGGGCTTCGGGCTGTTTTCGGCGACCCTCACCGGGCTCGGCGCGTTGTTTGCCGGTTACCCGTTCCTGACCACCCACACCTGGCATTTCAGCCTGCCGCTGCTGGGCGACATCCATGTCGCCAGTGCGCTGTTCTTCGACGTCGGCGTATACGCCATGGTCGTCGGCTCGACGCTGCTGATGCTCACCGCCCTCGGTCACCAATCCGTGCGGGCCCACAAACCGAGCAACCAGGCCAAAGTGGTTGCCGCAACGGAAGGAGCCGCCTGATGGAAGAAGTCATCGCAATCGCCATTGGGGTCCTCGCGGCCTCGGGTGTGTGGTTGATCCTGCGGCCACGGACATTCCAGGTGGTGATGGGCCTGTGCCTGTTGTCGTACGGGGTCAACCTGTTCATCTTCAGCATGGGCAGCCTGTTTATCGGCAAGGAGCCGATCATCAAGGACGGCGTGCCGCAGGACCTGCTCAACTACACCGACCCGCTGCCGCAAGCCCTGGTGCTGACGGCCATCGTGATCAGCTTTGCCATGACCGCGCTGTTCCTGGTGGTGCTGCTCGCCTCCCGGGGCCTGACCGGCACTGACCATGTAGACGGCCGGGAGCCCAAGGAATGACGTGGATGAATCAACTGATCGTCGCGCCGATCCTGCTGCCGTTGCTGACTGCCGCCCTGATGCTGATGCTCGGCGAAAAACGCCGCCCGCTGAAGGCCAAAATCAATCTGTTCTCCAGCATCGTCGGCCTGGGCGTCGCGATCCTGCTGCTGTATTTGACGCAAAAAGGCGGCCCCGACTCGATCGGCGTGTACCTGCCGGGCAACTGGCAGGTGCCGTTCGGCATCGTGCTGGTGGTCGACCAACTCTCGGCGTTGATGCTGGTGCTGACCGGGATCATCGGTGTCAGCGCACTGCTGTTCGCCATGGCACGCTGGGACCGCGCGGGCACCAGTTTCCACGCGTTGTTCCAGGTGCAGATGATGGGCTTGTACGGCGCCTTCCTCACCGCCGACCTGTTCAACCTGTTTGTGTTCTTCGAGGTGCTGCTGGCGGCGTCCTACGGCTTGATGCTGCACGGTTCCGGGCGTGCCCGCGTGTCGTCGGGATTGCATTACATAGCGATCAACCTACTGGCCTCGTCGCTGTTCCTGATTGGCGCAGCGATGATCTACGGCGTCACCGGCACGCTGAATTTCGCCGACCTGGCACTGAAAATCCCGCTGGTGCCGGAAGCTGATCGCGGCCTGCTGCACGCCGGTGCGGCAATCCTCGCCACGGCGTTCCTGGCCAAGGCCGGGATGTGGCCACTGAACTTCTGGCTCGCGCCCGCCTACTCCTCGGCCAGTGCGCCGGTGGCGGCGATGTTTGCGATCATGACCAAGGTCGGCGTCTACACCGTGCTGCGCCTGTGGACTCTGTTGTTCTCCGGCCAGGCCGGCGCCTCGGCGCTGTTTGGCGGGGATTGGCTGGTGTACGGCGGCATGGCAACCATCATCTGCGCCGCGCTGGCAATGGTGGCAGCGCAGCGCCTTGAGCGCATGGCCAGCTTGAGCATCCTGGTCTCGGCCGGGATACTGCTGTCGGCCGTGGGCTTTGCCCAGCCAAGCCTCACGGCCGGGGCGTTGTTCTATCTGGTCAGCTCCACGCTGGCGTTGAGTGCGCTGTTCCTGCTGGCGGAATTGATCGAGCGTTCGCGCTCGGCCAATGACCTGCCGCTGGATGAGGAAATCGATGCGCTGCCCAAGGCCATGGAGTCGCTGCACCCGCGTCCCGGCGTGAACCTGGATGACGAGCAAAAAGCCGTGGTCGGCCAGGTGATCCCCTGGACCATGGCCTTCCTGGGCTTGAGCTTTGTGGCGTGCGCGCTGCTGATTATCGGCATGCCGCCGTTGTCCGGCTTTATCGGCAAGCTCAGCCTGTTGAGTGCGCTGGTCAATCCAATGGGCCTGGGGAATGCGCTGGATGAGCCGATCCGCCCAGCCGCCTGGGGCCTGGTGGCGCTGCTGATCCTCTCCGGCCTGGCCTCGCTGATCGCCTTTGCGCGCCTCGGCATCCAGCGCTTCTGGACCCCGGAAGAGCGCCCCTCGCCGCTGCTGCGTCGCTACGAATGCATTCCGATTTTCTTCCTGCTGGGCCTGAGCATCGCCCTGACTTTCAAGGCCGAACCGCTGATGCGCTACACCCAGGCCACCGCCGAAGGCCTGAACAATCCGGAACGCTACGTGATGGCGGTGATGGCGACGCGCCCGATTCCAAGCCCTGAAGCCAAGGCCGCGGCGCTGGAGGTACAACCATGAAACGTCTGTTCCCTGCCCCGTGGCTGTCCCTGGCGCTGTGGCTGTTGTGGCTGGTGCTGAACCTGTCGGTCAGCCCTGGCAACCTGCTACTGGGCGCGCTGCTGGGCTTTCTTGCGCCATTGCTGATGGCGCCGCTGCGCCCCCTGCCGATCCGTATCCGCCGCCCTGGCGCGATCATCCGCCTGTTTTTCGTGGTGGGCCGTGACGTCATTGTGTCCAACCTGCAAGTCGCCTGGGGTGTGCTGGTGTGCGGCTCACGCCCACCGCGTTCGCGCTTTATCAAGGTCCCCCTGGACCTGCGCGACGCCAACGGCCTGGCCGCCTTGTCGATGATTACCACGGTAGTCCCCGGCACCATCTGGTCGGAACTGGCGCTGGACCGCAGCGTCCTGCTGCTGCACGTGTTTGACCTGGAGGATGAAGCGCCGTTTATCGAGCACTTCAAAGCCGCCTACGAGCGGCCCTTGATGGAGATCTTCGAATGAGTGCCCTGCTCTCCAATGCAATCCTGTTCAGCCTGTTCCTGTTTTCCCTGGCCATGGTGCTGACCCTCGTGCGCCTGTTCAAAGGCCCGTCGGCCCAGGACCGGGTATTGGCGCTGGATTACCTGTACATCCTGGCGATGCTGATGATGCTGGTGCTGGGCATCCGGTATGCCAGTGACACCTACTTTGAAGCGGCGCTGCTGATTGCGCTGTTTGGCTTCGTGGGCTCGTTTGCCCTGGCGAAATTCCTGCTGCGTGGCGAGGTGATCGAATGATGCCGTTATGGATGGAAATCGTGGTTGCAGTGCTGCTGGTGCTCAGCAGTGTGTTTGCCTTGATTGGCGCGATCGGCCTGCTGCGGATGAAGGACTTCTTCCAGCGCATGCACCCACCGGCACTGGCTTCGACCCTGGGCGCGTGGTGCGTGGCGTTGGCGTCGATCATCTACTTTTCGGTGCTCAAGTCCGGGCCGGTGTTGCACGGCTGGTTGATCCCGATTTTGCTGTCGATCACGGTGCCGGTGACCACCTTGCTATTGGCCAGAACCGCGTTGTTCCGCAAGCGCATGGCCGGTGATGACGTCCCCGCCGAGGTCAGCAGCCGCCGCTGAGCCCTCACGTGGGCAGCGTAAAAATGTGGGAGCTGGCTTGCCTGCGATTGCGGTGGGTCAGTCAACATCTTCGGTGACTGACACTCCCTCATCGCAGGCAAGCCAGCTCCCACCGTGCATCGAGTGAGCCGTTAAAACAGTGTGCAAAAAAAACGCCCCGAACCAGTCGGGGCGTTTTTCGTTCAGCGTTTACCGATCACGCCTGATCTGCCAACCGCCACGTCGTCCCGCCCTTTCCGTCTTCCAACACCACACCCATCGCGGTGAGTTGGTCGCGGATACGGTCGGATTCCGCCCAGTCCTTGTTGGCACGAGCCGCCAGACGCGCCTGAATCAACGCATCGACTTCAGCGGCATCCACACGCCCTTCGGCGCCGGCTTGCAGGAAGTCATCGGCTTCCATTTGCAGGACGCCGAGCACGCTGGCCAGTTCTTTCAAGCGCGCCGCCAGGCCAGCCGCTGCGTCGAGATCGCTCTCGCGCAGGCGGTTGATCTCGCGCACCATTTCGAACAGAACGGCGCAGGCTTCGGGGGTGCCGAAGTCGTCGTTCATGACTTCTGTAAAGCGGGCCACGAACGCTTCGCCACCGGCAGGCGCCACTGATGGCAAGCCCTTCAACGCGTGGTAGAAACGCTCCAGGGCGCCCTTGGCGTCCTTGAGGTTGTCTTCCGAGTAGTTGATCGCGCTGCGGTAGTGGCTGGACACCAACAGGTAACGCACCACTTCCGGATGGTACTTTTCCAGCACGTCGCGAATGGTGAAGAAGTTGTTCAAGGACTTGGACATCTTCTCGCCATTGATGCGGATCATGCCGCAGTGCATCCAGGCGTTGGCGTAGGTCTTGCCGGTCGCGGCTTCGCTTTGGGCGATTTCGTTTTCGTGGTGCGGGAACTCAAGGTCGCTGCCGCCGCCATGAATGTCGAAGGTCTCGCCCAGGCAGCAGGTGGACATCACCGAGCATTCGATGTGCCAGCCCGGACGCCCGGCGCCCCAGGGTGACTCCCAGCTCGGCTCGCCGGGCTTGGTGGCTTTCCACAGCACGAAGTCGAGCGGGTCCTGCTTGGCTTCGTCGACTTCGATGCGGGCGCCAATGCGCAGGTCTTCGATTTTCTTGCGCGACAGCTTGCCGTAGCCCATGAACTTGGCGACGCGGTAGTACACGTCGCCGTTGCCTGGGGCGTAGGCGTAACCCTTGTCGATCAGGGTCTGGATCATCGCGTGCATGCCGGGGATATGGTCCGTGGCGCGCGGTTCCATGTCCGGCTTGAGGATATTGAGGCGCGCCTCGTCCTCGTGCATGGCGGCGATCATGCGCTCGGTCAGCGCGTCGAACGACTCGCCGTTTTCGTTGGCGCGGTTGATGATCTTGTCGTCGATGTCGGTGATGTTGCGCACGTACGTCAAGTCATAGCCGCTGAAACGCAACCAGCGGGTCACCAGGTCGAAGGCAACCATGCTGCGGCCGTGGCCGATGTGGCAGTAGTCGTACACGGTCATGCCGCACACGTACATGCGCACCTTGTTGCCATCCAGCGGCTTGAAGACTTCTTTGGTTTTGCTGAGTGTGTTGTAGATCGTTAGCACAACGGCTTCCTTAGAGAATCACTGGCCCCACGAATCACGCAAGGTCACGGTACGGTTGAATACCGGCTGACCGGGTTTCGAGTCCTTGATATCCGCGCAGAAGTAACCTTCGCGCTCGAACTGGAAACGGTCTTCCGGCTGTGCGTCGCCAAGCGATGGCTCGGCACGACAACCGGTGAGAACTTGCAGCGAATCCGGGTTGATGTTGTCGAGGAAGCTCGCGCTGTCTTCGGCCTTCTCAGGGTTCGGCGAACGGAACAGACGATCGTACAGGCGCACTTCGCACTCGATGCTGGCAGCCGCCGGCACCCAGTGGACCACGCCCTTGACCTTGCGGCCTTCAGGGTTCTTGCCCAGGGTTTCAGGATCGTAGGAGCAACGCAGTTCGATGATGTTGCCATCGGCGTCCTTGATCGCTTCGTCGGCGCGGATCACGTAGCTGCCGCGCAGGCGCACTTCGCCGTTCGGCTCCAGGCGCTTGTAGCCTTTCGGCGGCTCCTCCATGAAGTCATCACGGTCGATGTAGATTTCACGCGCGAACGGCAGCTTGCGCACGCCGAGTTCTTCTTTCTGCGGATGACGCGGCAGTTCGAGGTGGTCGACCTGGTCTTCCGGGTAGTTGGTGATCACGACTTTCAGCGGACGCAGCACGCACATGGCGCGCGGCGCGTTGGCGTCGAGGTCCTGACGGATGCTGAATTCGAGCATGCCGTAGTCGACCACGCCGTCGGAACGGTTGGTGCCGACCATGTCGCAGAAGTTACGGATCGAGGCCGGGGTGTAGCCACGACGGCGGAAGCCCGACAGCGTCGACATGCGCGGGTCGTCCCAGCCATGCACGTGCTTCTCATCGACCAACTGCTTGAGCTTGCGCTTGCTGGTGATGGTGTAGTTCAGGTTCAGGCGGCTGAATTCGTACTGACGCGGGTGCGCCGGCACCGGCAGGCTGTCGAGGAACCATTCGTAAAGCGGGCGATGGCTTTCGAACTCCAGGGTGCAGATGGAGTGGGTGATGCCTTCGATGGCGTCCGACTGACCGTGGGTGAAGTCGTAGTTCGGGTAGATGCACCACTTGTCACCGGTCTGGTGGTGATGGGCATGGCGGATGCGGTACATGATCGGGTCGCGCAGGTTCATGTTCGGCGAAGCCATGTCGATCTTGGCGCGCAATACGCGGGCGCCGTCCGCGAACTCGCCGGCGCGCATGCGGTTGAACCAGTCCAGGTTCTCTTCCACCGAACGGTCGCGGAACGGGCTGTTCTTGCCCGGTTCGGTCAGGGTGCCACGGTATTCCTTGGCCTGCTCCGGAGTCAGGTCGTCGACGTAGGCCTTGCCGGCCTTGATCAGCTCGACGGCCCAGTCGAACAACTGGTCGAAATACTTGGAGGCATAGCGCACTTCACCGGACCATTCGAAGCCCAGCCACTTGATGTCGCTTTCGATGGCGTCGATGTATTCCTGGTCTTCCTTGGCCGGGTTGGTGTCGTCGAAACGCAGGTGCGTGACGCCACCGAACTCCTGGGCCAGGCCGAAGTTCACACAGATCGACTTGGCGTGACCGATGTGCAGGTAGCCGTTGGGCTCTGGCGGGAAGCGGGTGACGATCTGCGTGTGCTTGCCCGAATCCAGGTCCGCCTGGATGATCGGGCGCAGGAAATTGACCGGGACGGCAGGTCCGGCCTTGGAATTCGAGGTAGGGTCGACAGTGGGCTTGCTCATAGGATCCTTGAACAGACAGGTTCGTGGCCGGGTGAGGCCAGATAAAACAAAGGGCTTATCATAGCCGAACCTGTCAACCGCCTGACAGAGCGCGGTCAAAAACTGCTGGTTTAATTGCCCCGGCGGTAAAAACCACCTCGAAATTCCTGCCGGGCACGCTAAACTGCGCAGCCTTGGCTGTTGTTTAGCCAAACCGGTAGTGGCGCCCAGGCGTCCAAACCCACGAATTCCCTGAAAAGAGTAGTGAACATGACTCAAGTCAAACTGACCACCAACCACGGTGACATCGTCATCGAGCTGAACGCCGAGAAAGCGCCGATCACCGTCGCCAACTTCATCGAGTACGTGAATGCCGGCCACTACGAAAACACTGTTTTCCACCGTGTGATCGGTAACTTCATGATCCAGGGCGGCGGTTTCGAGCCTGGCATGAAAGAAAAGAAAGACAAGCGCCCAAGCATCCAGAACGAAGCGGACAACGGCCTTTCCAACGACAAGTACACCGTCGCCATGGCCCGTACCATGGAGCCGCATTCGGCCTCCGCGCAGTTCTTCATCAACGTCGCCGACAACGCCTTCCTGAACCACAGCGGCAAGAACGTGCAGGGCTGGGGCTACGCGGTGTTCGGTAAAGTCACCGAAGGCCAGGACGTTGTCGACAAGATCAAAGGCGTGTCGACCACGTCCAAAGCCGGTCACCAGGACGTTCCAGCAGAAGACGTAATCGTCGAGAAAGCCGAGATCGTTGGGTGATATTGCTGATTTCAGATTTGCATCTGGAAGAGGAGCGCCCGGACATCACCCGGGCGTTTCTGGATCTGCTCCATGGCCGCGCCCGCGGGGCCCAGGCGTTGTACATTCTGGGCGACTTCTTTGAAGCCTGGATTGGCGACGATGGGATGACCCCCTTCCAGCGTTCGATTGGCGAGGCTCTGCGCGAGCTGAGCGACAGCGGCACCCCGATTTTTATCATGCATGGCAACCGCGATTTCCTGATCGGCAAGGGCTTCTGCAAAGCTGCAGGCGCCACCTTGCTCAAGGACCCGAGTGTCGTGCCGATGTTTGGCGAGCCTGTGCTCTTGATGCACGGCGACAGCCTGTGTACCCGCGACCTTGGCTATATGAAGCTGCGGCGCATCCTGCGTAACCCGATTGTGTTGTTCATCCTGCGACGCTTGCCGTTGAGCAGCCGCCACAAGCTGGCGCGCAAGCTGCGCAGCGAAAGCCGTGCGCAGACGCGCATGAAGGCCAACGATATTGTGGACGTGACGCCCGAGGAAGTGCCTAGGGTGATGCAGCAATTCGGTGTGCGCACCCTGGTTCACGGCCATACGCACCGCCCGGCGATCCACAAGTTGCAGATTGGTGAACAGGCGGCCAAGCGCATTGTGCTGGGGGATTGGGACAAGCAGGGCTGGGCGTTGCAGGTGGATGAGCAAGGCTTTCAGCTGGCGGCGTTTGACTTCGTCAATCCGCAGCTGGCGTTGCCTGGGGCCTGACCTTCAGGCACAAAAGACCAAATGTGCAACCGGGCTTTTGTGGGAGCTGGCTTGCCTGCGATCGCATCACCTGGGTATGCCTGATGTACCGAGGTGCCTGCATCGCAGGCAAGCCAGCTCCCACAGTTGATTGCATTCCAACCTTTGCGGATCAGTGCCCGCTTGCCTCCGGCCCGGCCTTCGCACCAAACGGCGGCTTGGCCAGCCACACCAGCAACATCAAGCCCATGAACATCCACCCCAGCAACGTGAAGTAATCCACGGTGGACATCATGTACGCCTGGCTGGTGAGAATCTGGTCAAGTTGCGCGTAGGCCTTGTGCCCTGCCCCACCGAGCGCTTGCAGGGCATCGCGGGTCGCCGAGTCGTAGGTGGTCATGTTCTCGCTCATGTAGGCATGGTGCTGGTCCGCGCGACGAATCCAGATCCAGGTGGTCAGCGAGGCCGCAAAGCTGCCGCCCAGGGTCCGCAGGAAAGTCGCGAGGCCCGCGCCGTCGGCGATCTGCTGCGGCGGCAGGTCGGACATCAGGATGCTCAAGGTCGGCATGAAGAACAACGCCACGCCGATGCCCATGAACAACTGCACCAGGGCGATGTGGGTGAAGTCCACTTCATTGGTGAAGCCCGCGCGCATAAAGCAGCTCAAGCCAATCGCCAGGAACGCCAGGCCCGCCAGCAGGCGCAGGTCGAACTTGTGCGCATACTTGCCGACAAACGGCGACATCAGCACCGGCAGGATGCCGATCGGCGCCACCGCCAGGCCGGCCCAGGTGGCGGTGTAGCCCATCTGGGTTTGCAGCCATTGCGGCAGGATCAGGTTAATGCCGAAGAACCCCGCGTAGCCCAGCACCAACACAATCGTGCCAATGCGGAAGTTGCGGTAAGCAAACAGCCGCAGGTTGACCACCGGGTGCTGGTCGGTCATTTCCCAGATGACAAACACCGCCAGGGCAATCGCCGAAATCGCCGCACCGATAATGATGAAGTTGGACTCGAACCAATCGAGGTCATTGCCCTTGTCGAGGATGATCTGCAAGGCGCCGACACCGACGATCAGGCTGAGCAAGCCGACGTAATCCATCGGCTGGTAACTGGTGACCACCGGGCGTTTCTTCAGTTGCGAACGCACCACCATCACCGCAAAGATGCCGATGGGTACGTTGATAAAGAAGATCCACGGCCAGCTGTAGCTGTCGGTGATCCAGCCGCCGAGGATCGGCCCGGCAATCGGCGCCACCACCGTGACCATCGCCAGTAACGCCAGGGCCATGCCGCGCCTGGCCGGGGGGTAGACCGCGATCAGCAAGGTCTGGGTCATCGGGTACAACGGCCCGGCGACCAGGCCTTGCAGCACCCGAAACCCGATCAGCTCAGGCATCGAGGTGGAAATACCGCACAGGAACGACGCCAGCACAAACAGCAGGGTCGCCCACAGGAACAACTTCACCTCGCCAAAACGCCGGCTCAACCAGCCGGTGAGCGGCAAGGCAATCGCGTTGCTCACCGCAAACGAGGTGATGACCCAGGTGCCCTGCTCCGAACTCACGCCAAGGTTGCCGGAAATCGTCGGCAACGCCACGTTGGCGATGGTGGTGTCGAGCACCTGCATAAAGGTCGCCAGCGACAGGCCAATGGTGGCCAGCACCAGGCTTGGCGGCGTGAAGGAGGCGTTATTGCTCATCAGCGTTGCGCAGCCTTGGGAGCGGCGACGCTGTTGTCATGGATCAACTGGTTGATCATGGCGTCAGCCTCGGCCAATTGGCGTTCATACACGTTGGTGGTGAACGTGGCCTTCTGCGGTGGCTGTTGCGCCAGCACCGGGCCGCTTTGGTCATGCAGGTCGACGTTGACCACGGTGCTCAAGCCTACCCGCAGTGGGTGCTTGGCCAGTTCATCGGCATTGATGTGGATGCGCACCGGTACCCGTTGCACGATCTTGATCCAGTTACCGGTGGCGTTTTGTGCAGGCAGCAGGGCAAATGCACTGCCGGTACCCGCGCCGAGGCTATCCACGGTGCCGCTGTATTTGACGTCACTGCCATAGATGTCCGACTCGATGTCCACCGGCTGGCCGATGCGCATATTGCGCAGTTGGGTTTCCTTGAAGTTGGCGTCGATCCACAGCTGGTTCAGCGGAATCACGGCCATCAGCGCAGTACCCGGCTGCACACGCTGGCCCAACTGCACGGTGCGCTTGGCCACATAGCCCGTCACCGGTGCGATCAAGGTACTGCGCGCATTGGCCAGGTAGGCCTGGCGCAGTTGCGCGGCGGCGGCTTGCACGTCCGGGTGGGACGAGATCACCGTGTCATCGACCAAGGCATTGCTGGTCTTGAGCTGCTGCTCAAGGTTGGTCAGGGCATTCTTGGCCGCGGTCAGGCTGTCACGGGCGTGGGACAGCTCTTCCTGGGAAATCGCCCCGCCCTGGGCCAGGGTCTTACGACGGTTGAAGTTGTCCTGGGCGGTTTGCACGTCGGCTTTCTGCGCATTGACCTGGGCCTTCATGCCGTCGACGTTGCTGTACAACCCGCGCACCTGGCGCACGGTGCGGGCCAGATTGGCCTGGGCACTTTGCAGGCCGACGGCGGCGTCGTTCGGGTCGAAGTTGATCAACACCTGGCCTTCGTGAACCAGGTCGCCATCGTCGGCACCGATGCTGACCACCGTGCCGGTAACCAGCGGAGTGATTTCCACCACGTTGCCGTTCACATAGGCGTCGTCCGTGCTCTCATTGAAGCGCCCGTAAAGTTCATACCAGCCCCACACGCCGACCACGCCAAGCATCACGATCAGCGCCAGGCCGATCAGCATGATTTTGCGTTTGCGCGGATTGCTGTCTTTCGGTTGTTCTTTAGGCTGCTCTTTGGGTTGTTCTGTTGCGTTGGTGTTTTCGGCAGTGGCCATGACAAATACCTCAAATTATTCCGTGCGTGTGGCTGGGGTGGTCGCTGCCACGTTGTTGGCGTTGTAGCCGCCACCCAGGGCCTGCATCAATTGAATCGACAGATCGATCTGCGCCGCATTCAGGGTCGCCAGCTGGCGCTGGGCCTGCAGCAATTGCTGCTCGATGCTGAGTACATCCAGGTAGTTACCGATGCCTGAGCTGTAACGCATCACCCCGGTGTCGTAGGACTGCTGGGCAATGTCCGCGGCATGTTGCTGCGCCTGGATCTGCCGCCCGGTTTCGCGCAACTGCATCAGGGTGTTGCCGATATCGCCCAAGGCTTGCACCAGGGTTTTGTTGTACTGGGCCAAGGCCAGGTCGTAATCGGCGTCGCGGGCATCGAGGTCGGCGCGCAGGCGGCCGCCGTCGAAGATCGGCAACGAGATCGTCGGCGCAATGCTGAAGAAACGGCTGGCCGAACCAAACATCGCGTCGCCCAGCAACGACTCGGCCCCGGCGCTCGCGCTCAGGTTGAGGTTGGGGTAGAAGCGGGTTTTGCTTGCGGCGATGTCCTTGCTCGCCGCTTCGACACGCCAACGCGCGGCGATCAAGTCCGGGCGGCGGCCCAACAGCTCGGCCGGCAGTGACGAAGGCACGGCCACTGCGGCGGGTTTCAACACGTTCGGGCGGGCCAGCTCGCCACCCCGGTCCGGGCCTTTGCCGAGCAATACGGCAAGGGCGATCTTGGCGCTTTGCAGTTGTTTTTCCGCATCGATCAACTGCGACTGAGAGCTGGCTTCCAGGCTTTCGGTCTGTTGGAACTGGTACTGGCTGTCGATGCCTGAATTCAGGCGTCGCTGGCTCAGGTCGAGCATCTGGCGAGTGCGCTTGAGGTCGTCATTGGCCAGGTCACGCACGATATGCGCCTGGCCCAGGTCGCTGTAGGCCTTGGCCACGTTGGCGGCCAGGGTCAGGCGCGCGGCCTGCTGGTCGACCTGGGCGGCACGCGCCTGGCCCAACGCGGCTTCCCAGGCGGCACGCTGGCCGCCCCAGAGGTCGAAGTTGTAGTTAAAGCTGGCGCCGATGTTACGCACGGTGGCGTAAGCATCGCCCTGCCCCAGCGGGTCCTGGTCCTTGGCCAGGCGCGAACGGCTCACGCCGGCGCTGGCATCCAGGGTCGGCATGCGCGCGGCATTGGCGGCATAGGCCGCCGCTTCGGCCTGGTGCGCACGCGCGCTGGCGACTTGCATGTCGGGGCTGTTTTGCAGCGCTTCCTGGATCAAGCCGTCGAGTTGTGGGTCGCCGAGGCTTTTCCACCAGTCAGCGCTGGGCCAGGCAGCGCTCGACAGGGTCACGCCGCTCAAGGATTTACCGGTTTGCAGGGTATTAACGTCGAGGCGCTGGGCCTGGGTGTCGAGGCCGCTGAAGTTGGCGCAACCGGCCAGGCTCATGGCGACCAGCACCAGGCTGAGGGCACGTGTGTTCATTCTTTACCTACCCGCTGAAGGGTGATGGGGTCACCGGCAGCTATCAGAATTTTCTTCAAAATCTTTTCCAGGGTCTGCAACTCGCCGGGCTCCAGGGCGCCGGCCAACTGGTTCAACGCGTCGGCGCCGATGTAAGGCAGCATGTCCGCCAGGCGCTGGCCGTCTGCGGTGAGCACCAGCTGCACTTGGCGCCGGTCAAGCTCGGAACGCTTGCGGTCGAGCAAGCCCTTTTGCTCCAGGCGGTCGAGCATGCGGGTCATCGAACCGCTGTCCAGGGACAGGTTGCGGCACAGCTCGGCCGGGGTGTCGACGCCGTACTGGGCCATGATGATCAACACCTTGAACTGCGCGGCGGTGATGCCGTGGGGTTCCATGTGGGTATCGATGATGCGGTCTTTGAGCAGGGCTGCGCGGCCCAGCAACAGCCCGAGGTGGCAGTTGTGGAAGTTGTCAGGGGTGAAGTGTTTCATCGGAAGTCACCTTATTACTGCCTAGGCAGTGAATGTATGACGAGATGTTACTGCTTAGGCAGCGAATGTCAAATGGAATAATTAGCTTGCTTGGTAATGTGGGAGGGGGCTTGCTGTGGTGAGTGGGACTTGCCCCCCGACGGTCTCACCACGAAACCTCGGGGCTGCTTCGCAGCCCAGCGCGGGGCAAGCCCGCTCACCACAAGTTCTAGAAATCGCGCTTGTAGAAGATGTCGAGGGAGCTGGCCACACCGCTGGCCACTTCCAGGTACACTTTTTTGCTCAGCAGATAGCGCAAGGCGATGGTGCTGGCGGGTTCGAACACGCCTACCCCGTAACGCAGGCTGAGCTTCTCGGTGATTTTGCCGCTGGCGACCACCGCGGTGTTATTGCCGCTGCCCTGGGTATCCAGGTCGAAATCCTGGATGCCCAACTTGTTGGCCAGGTCCGAGGTCACGCCCGCGCTGCCCATCAGGCCCAGGCCGAGCGCGGCTTGGGCGAGCATGTTGTTATCTTCACCGGTACTGCTCAACGGGCGCCCCAGCACCAGGTAAGACAGCGCCTGCTCTTGGCTCATCGCCGGTTCGGAAAAGATCTGCGTGGTGGGCTGCTCGGCACTGCCGCTCAGGCGGATACCGGCGACCACGTCGTCGGTCTTGCGGATCGCTTCGATGTCCAGATACGGCTGGTCGAGCGGCCCGGCGAACAGCAATCGCGCGCGGCGCACATCGAGCCGCTGGCCATACGCGCGGTAGCGACCGTCGTTGAGCCACAGCTCGCCACGGGTGTCCATGTTATCGCCGATATGCACGTGACCCTGGACCTTGGCCGTCAAACCGAAACCCGAGAAATTGAGTTTGTCTTCACCCACCGCCACGTCGATATCCATCGCCATGGCCATCGGCGGCTTGCCTTCCTCGGTCTGGCTGCCGACGATCACCGTGTCATCCGAGACCTTGACCGTCGACGGCGGCAACTCGCGCACGGTGATGTCGCCGCGCGGGATCTGCACTTTGCCTGCAATTGCCAGTTTGTCGTTTTTCAGGCTGATCTTCAGGTCCGGCGCCACTTCCAGCACCGCGTAAGGTTCTACCGTGACCGGCAGCTGCGAGCCTTGCAGGCTGAGGTCCACCACCAGCGCCTGGCCCCAGTCGATTTGCCCCTCGAGGCTGCCCTGCCCGGCCTTGCCGCTGCGCCAGCCACCGTTCAACTGCACGCTTTCACCGGCAATCAACGCCTGTACATTCAGGCCTTCGAGGCTGATAGGCAGTTCCGGCCCGGAAATTTCGCCGCCCACCAGGTTCACGTTGCCGTTGACCTGCGGCGCCAACAGCCCACCGGAAATCCGCCCGCTGCCGTTGAGCTTGCCGCTGAGCGTTTCCACCATCGGCACAAATGGCCGCGCCACGGCGAGATCGAGGCCGCTGAGGCTGAAATTGCCGGTGATCGGCGTGTTTTTCGGCAACGGATTGATCTGCGCCTGCACCAGCAACTCGCCGAGCTTGCCGCCACGGAAGTTCAGCTGGGTATCGATGCGTTTCGGGTTGAGGGTGGTTTCCAGCTTGAGGGTGTCGTAGGGGAAATCCAGCCACTGGTCCTTGTCCTTGACGCGCAAGGTGCCGCCGCTGGCATCCACCGACACCACGCCCTTGGGGCCGCTGTCAGGCAGGTCGAGTTGCAGGTCGGCGTTGAGCTTGCCCTGCCAGGCGAAATCCTTGGGCAGGAAAGCCGCCAGGCTGTCGATCGGGAATTGCTTGAGGTGGTAACGCAGCTTGGGCTCGGGCATCAGGCGCTGGTCTTCACCGCACAGGCTGGCTGCGCCGGACACCCAGCAATGCGCCGCGAAGGTCAGCTTGCCGTCAGCCAGGCGTTCGATTTTCGCCGGGGCCTGCAGTTTCCAGTCCTGACCACCGGCTTGCACATCGCCACTGGCCAGGCGCCCGCGCCAGTTGCCTTTGTCGAGGTTGCCATCGAGGGCCAGGGCCAGCTTGACCAGCGGGCCGGCCAGATCGAGCTGGACTTTCTGGCTTTTGATATCGCCCTGGGCAATCGCGGTCAGGGTGCCGACCTGGGTGTCGCCGCTTTGGATGCCGCTGCCCTTGAGGTCGATCTTCGCGCGCTGGGCGCTGTCGAGGCTGGCGTCGAGGGTCAGGCTTTGCAGGCGATTGTCGACAAAGGCCAATTGCTGGCCCTTGAGATTGAGCTTGCCCTGAGGAGCCTTGAGGCTGCCGGCCACGTCGAGTCGGCCATTGACCTGCCCGCGCATCTGCGGCCACAGCTGAGCCAGGCGCGTCAGCTTGATGTCGATCTGCCCAGCCAAACGCTGTTGCAGGCTGCCGCTGCCGTTGATGCGGTTGTCGCCCAGGCGGATATCCAGGTTGGCCAGGGTCCACTGCTCGCCGGCGCCTTCGGCCTTGGCGGCCAGCACGGCGGTCTGGCCGCGCAGGCGCCCCTTGAGGTCGAGGTCGGCGTTCAGCTTGAGTGTGTCGTTCTTGAATTCACCCTTGCTGCGCAGCGGCCCGGCCAGGGTCCCCGGCAATTCAGCCACCCAGTACGCCGGGTTCAGCGCCGACAAATCCAGGGCCGTATCCCAGGCGATGCCGTCGGCGAATTGCAGGTTCAGGTGGCCTTCGGCCTTGCCTTGGCCGGCCGTCAGTTTCAGCTCGGGCAGGAACACTTGCTTGAGGTCGCCACTGAACGGCGTGACCACATTGAATTTACCGGCGGGGCCGTCGAGGTCGGCCTTGAGGTTGCCGAGGTAGTTGCCGTCCTTGTAGGAAACTTCACCATTGAAGCTACGCAACACCACCTGCGGCGCGTCGATCAGCGGATACAGGCGATGCCACGGGAAGTCCAGCCAGTCGATCTTCGCGTCTGCGCTGAAGCCTTGCTGCCAGTCCAGGTTGGCGCTGAGTTTCAGGCTCTGCTTGTCACCGGCATTCAGGTCGAGGCCGGCGATCTGCGCGCCCTTGGCGTCGACCTTGCCTTGCAGCAACACGTCCACCGGGCCTTTTTCTGCCGGCAGTACGGCCTTGCCCAGCAGTTGGTAACCGCTTTCAAGGTCGCCCTTGGCAGTCAGGTCGAGTTGATTGAGTTGCAGGGTGTCGGGCAAGTCGGCGCTGGGTTTGAAGCCGTCGGCGGTGATGTGCAACTGCGCGGGAAGGTTTTCGGCCAGGGGTTGCAGCTCGCCGCTGAGCTGGGCGGGCAGATAGCCCGTGCTGTCGGCATCGAGCTTGAGGGTGTTAAGCAGGTCGCCGTCGACTTTCAAGGTCACCTTCCACGGAGCGCCACCGGGTGCGTAAGGCAGGCTCAGGTTACCGCTGGCGCTTAACGGCCAGTCGCCAGTGGGTTGTAGCAGGCCATTCAGGTCCAGCACCAGGCCGTCGCGTTGCAGGTGCACCGAGTCGATCTGCATGCCGGCAGCTGTCCAGTGCGCCGCCAGTTGCAAGCCCTTGAGTTCTTCGCTGCCGTTGAACAGCAGGCTGCCGATGCGCACATCGCCCAGTTGGATCGCCAGCGGCAACTTCAGATCCGGCAGTTGGATCGGCCCGCTCTCTTCGCTACTGGGCGGAAATTGCAGGCTGACCTGCTCCACGTCCAGCTGATTGATGCACAAGGTCATGCGCAGCAGGCACGCCGGCGACCAATCGAACTTCGGTGCATTGAGCTCGACACGGCTGCTGTCTTGCTGCCACAGCAGGTGGTCGGCGCTCCACTGGCCACCCAGGTGACCCTGGAAATTTTCCACGCTCAACCCCGGCACCTGGCCCAGGGCCCAACGGCTGCCGGCCTGGCTGCCGAGCACGGCCCACAGTGCCAGCAACACCAACGCGAAGACCGCGACGATGGCCAGCCCCGCTATTTTCAAACCACGCATCACAGCTCAGGCCCCATGGAAAAGTGCAATCGAATGCCGCCCGGATCTTCGAGGGCGTGTGCCAGATCGAGGCGGATCGGCCCGACCGGCGAGACCCAACGGACGCCGACGCCGACGCCGGTTTTCAGGCTGGGCATTTCCAGGGAGTTAAACGAGTTGCCCTGGTCGATAAAGGTCGCGATTCGCCATTTTTCGGCGATGGAATATTGATACTCGGCGCTCAGGGCGACCATGTAGCGGCCACCGATGCGGTCGCCCCGGTCGTTCTCCGGCGACAGCGTCTGGTACTCGTAGCCACGCACGCTCTGGTCGCCACCGGCAAAGAAGCGCAGCGACGGCGGCACCGAGTTGTAGCCATTGGTGGCGCTGCCGCCGATCTGTGCGCGGGCCAGGAAACGGTGGTTGTCCCACAGGGTGGTCAAGCCTTTGACCAGGGCCGTGCCGTACAGCAAGTTGGTGTCGGACCCCAGCCCTTCCTTGGCGACCTTGGTATCGAATTGCAGGCGATAGCCGTTGTGCGGGTCGATGCGGTTATCGCTGCGCAGGTAGGAATAACTGACCCCTGGCATGACCAGGTTGCTGAGGCCCGAGTCGTTGCCGAGGCGATATTCTTCGCGCTGGTATTTGAGCGAGATCACCCGCGTCCAGCCACTGGGCAACTTGCTGTGCCATTCAGGGCCGAGGGTGAGCAATTTGCTCAGAGTGTCGGTGTTGGCGATTTCTTCATTCTGATAGCCACCGGCAAAGCGCAGCTTGTCGGTGAGCGGCGGGTCCAGCGGAATGTCGTACCACAGCCCGACGTTTTGTCGCGGGGCCGACAGTTCGGCTTCCCAGCCGTAGCTATGGCCCTGGGGGTTGACCCAGTGACGCGTCCAGTTGGCCTTGCCACGCGGGCCGACATCGGTCGAAAAACCCAGGCCCAGGCCCGTGGTGCGCGGCTTGCGGGTTTGCAGGTTGACGGCCACCGGCACCACATCGTTGGTCGACGCCGCCGGGGCGGCGTCCACGCGCACACCCTCGAAAAAGCCGCTGGCTTGCAGGTTCTGGTTGAGTTCGGCGATCAGTTCGGAATCGTACGGGTCGCCGCTTTTGAACGGCACCATGCGTTGCAACAGTTCGTTGTCAAACGGCGTATCGCCGGCGAAGCTGACCTTGCCCAGGGCATAACGCGGCCCGCTTTCATAGACAAGTTCGATATCGGCAACGCCGGCCTGTGGGTCTACCGAGAGTTTCTGGCGGGTGAAACGCCCACTGAAAAAGCCATAGCGCGAAGCCTGGTTCTGGATCAGACGCTTGGCGTCTTCATAATGGCCGTGGTTGAGCACAGCGCCGGATTTGAGGTCGTCGCTGGCGGGCACGCGAAACGCCTTGAGGTCGGCGGCCTGGCCGTCGACCCGAATGGTCACGTTGCGCAAATGCACCGGTTCGCCGGGGTCGATGGTGAGAATCAGGCGCGGGTTCTTGCCGCCCTTCACGTCACTGTCGATCTGTGGCTGATAGAAGCCTAATGCCTGGGCCGCTTTGCGCGCCTGCTCTTCGGCACCACGGCTGAACCGCAGCAAGGCTTCTTCGTCACGATCGCCTACCCCGCCGATATAGCCTTCTATATTGGCTTTCAACGCGTCGTTTGAGGGCTTGATCCGCACGTCCAATTCGCTCTGCGCCAATGCGCCGCAGCTTGTGAACAGCAGAACCAAGCCGCTGGTAAATCTTCCTGGAAACTTCATAGGCGCGGATGCTACACGAGCTGGGGAGGGTCTTAGAACTCAGACGTTTCTGAAAAATTCTGACTTAAACCGTTGCAGCCCGTAGGACTTGGGGGTTGGGATGGAAAAAAACGTGCTCCAGAATTGGTCCTACAGCGACCTCACCGATTTCTTCATAGCCCTGACGCTTATAGAACTCCAGATAGCGAGAATTCCCCGTATCCAGGACCACGCCGGATGAATGCGGGTCTTCGGCGCACCAGTTGTGCACCGCTTCCAGCAGCTGTTCACCGTAATGCTTGCCCTGAAATTGCGGGTGGATGCCCAGCAACGGCAGCACATGCACCGACTCACTGGGCAGGCAGGCCAGCACCGCGTAATGATATTCCAGGTAGCGGCGCGTGCCGCGCACACCGGTGCTCAGCCACATGCGCAATTGCCAGGCCCAGCTCTCGGTAATCCCCAGGCGCCGTTGCGGCGGCGCGATCAGCGCGATGCCGATCAGGCGGTCGTTGACGAACAGCCCGATAGCCGGAAGTTTCTGGAAGAAATGCTGCTTTACCAATTCGCGCACGGTGGCGCGCACGCGCTGTTCATAGCCTGCGCGTTCCGCCTCGAAGATGTAGGCGAACGTTGGCTCATGCCGATAGGCCTGGTACAGCAGAGAGCGCGCCTCGCGGGAATAGCCGCTGTTGAGCAGGCGGACCTCGGCAATGGCAGTCGATGTTTCAGGCATACAGTCAATCTCCCTGGGCGCCATTCAAAAGATGGCGTTCTTATGGGTACGAACCTACGCAGCAGCAGTCGTTCCCAGACATTAGCAGCGCATCCGCCCTACCGCCACGCTGGCCCCCGTCCAACTTGTCCGCTAGCATCGGCCTTTTGCCAGGACTGGACTGCCGACCATGAAAATCGTCTCCTTCAATATCAACGGGCTGCGCGCCCGCCCTCATCAGCTGGCGGCGCTGATTGAAAAGCACCAACCCGACGTGATCGGCCTGCAGGAAACCAAGGTCCACGATGACCAGTTCCCGCTCGCCGAAGTTCAGGCCCTGGGTTATCACGTGTATTACCACGGCCAAAAAGGCCACTACGGCGTGGCCCTGCTCTCGCGCAAAGAAGCCTTAAGCGTGCACAAGGGTTTTGCCAGCGATGAAGAAGACGCCCAGCGCCGGTTTATCTGGGGCACCTTTGCCGATGAGAACGGCAACCCGGTGACCATCATGAACGGCTATTTCCCACAGGGCGAAAGCCGCGACCACCCGACCAAGTTCCCTGCAAAGAAACGTTTCTACGAAGACTTGCAACAACTGCTGGAAAGCCAGTTCAGCAATGACCAGGCGCTGGTGGTGATGGGCGACGTGAATATTTCCCCGGAAGACTGCGACATCGGCATCGGCGCCGATAACGCCAAGCGCTGGCTGAAGACCGGCAAGTGCAGTTTCCTGCCCGAAGAGCGCGAGTGGATGGCGCGCCTGAAGAACTGGGGTCTTGTAGACAGCTTCCGTCACTTGAACCCGGAGGTGGCCGACCGTTTCAGTTGGTTCGACTACCGCAGCCGCGGTTTTGAAGATCAACCCAAGCGTGGGCTGCGGATTGACGTGATCATGGCGTCCAATGGCCTGCTGCCGCGGGTCAAGGATGCCGGCGTGGATTACGACCTGCGCGGCCTGGAAAAGCCGTCGGACCATGCGCCGATCTGGCTTGAATTGAGCTAACGTCCAGTCTTACTCGATCAACTGTGGGAGCGGGCTTGCTCGCGAAGACGGAGTGTCAGTCGCTGGAGATATTGACTGATCCACCGCCTTCGCGAGCAAGCCCCCACATTTTGGTGCATGGAACACCCCGTCACGCTTTTGAAACGTTACTGACTTAATCTCGCGGCACTCCCTTTGGCTTGAGAAGGTGCCGGCATGATGCTGCGCGTTCTGTTAGTGCTGACCCTTTTTCCTCTCTTCGCTGTCTCTGCTCCCTTACCCGTTCCCGACCAAGGTCCCGCGTTGCGCATCCAGGGCTCGAATACCATCGGCGCCGCGCTGGGCCCCGCGTTGGTCAAGGGCTTGATGGAGCATCAAGGCTTGCAGGGCGTGCACAGCGAACCCGCCGAAGGCGCCAACGAACAGCGCGTGATCGGCAAGACCCGCCAAGGCAAAACGGTATCCGTCGAAGTGGCGGCTCACGGCTCAAGCACCGGGTTTGCCGCGTTGAAAAAATTCAGCGCCGACCTCGCCGCGTCGTCGCGCCCGATCAAGGACAGCGAACTGGTGGACCTTGAACCCCTCGGCGACCTTAAAGGCCCCGAGGCTGAACAGGTGATCGCCATCGACGGCCTGGCAATTATCCTCAACCCGCAAAACCCGTTGAATACGCTGAACACCGAGCAACTGGCGCAAATCTTCAACGGCGAAATCAGCACATGGGAAGCACTGGGCGGCATCGGCGGGCCGATTCATCTGTATGCCCGGGATGATCAGTCCGGCACCTACGACACCTTTAAAGAGCTGGTGCTGCGCCTGCGCGGTAAACCCTTGGCGCCTGCCAAGCGTTTTGAATCCAGTGAAGCGCTGTCCGACGCGGTAAGCCAGGACCCGCAAGGCATCGGTTTTATCGGCTTGCCCTATGTGCGCCAAGCCAAGGCCGTGGCAATCGTGGATGGCGAATCGCAACCAATGTTGCCGCTCAACAGCCTGATTGCTACCGAGGACTACCCGCTGTCTCGCCGACTGTTTTTTTACCTGCCGCCCTCGAATCGCAACCCGTGGGCCAAGGCGCTGGTGGACTTTACCCAGAGCAGCAAGGGCCAGGCGATTGTCGCGGCCAACGGTTTTATTGCGCAGCAGGTGCAGGCGATCGGTGTGGAGCCGCGCCCTTCGATGCCTGAGGACTATCAAGCTATCGCGCGTGATGCCCAGAGACTGACGGTGAATTTTCGCTTCGAAGAGGGCAGCGCCAGCCTCGACAACAAGGCACGCCTGGATGTGCAGCGCGTGGTGGCGTATCTGAAAAGCCACGACAAACTCGATAAGCAAGTGACGCTGGCGGGGTTTGGCGACGCCAAGAATGACCCGCAGCGGGCTGCGCTGTTGTCGAAATTACGGGCGATGGCGGTGCGTCGTGAGTTGCTGAAGAACGGTGTGGTGCTGCGCGATATTCGCGGTTTTGGCGCGCAAATGCCGGTGGCGGCGAATACAGCGGATGAGGGGCGGATCAAGAATCGGCGGGTGGAGGTTTGGGTGTACTGAATCCTGGGGACTTGTATTGGTAACACTGGCCTCATCGCGGGCAAGCCCGGCTCCCACATTGAACCGCATTCCAACTGAAGGAACCTGGCCAAATGTGGGAGCCGGGCTTGCCCCCGATTGAAGGCGCCGCGGTCTTATTGCCCGCTGCGCAGCATCTCTTTGGGCACATACTTGCCGATCTCGAACTTGCCGATCGCCGCGCGGTGCACTTCGTCCGGGCCGTCGGCCAGGCGCAGGGTGCGCTGCATGGCGTACATGTAAGCCAGCGGGAAATCGTTGGAAACCCCGGCGCCGCCGTGAATCTGGATCGCACGGTCGATCACCTTCAACGCCACGTTCGGCGCCACCACCTTGATCTGGGCGATTTCGCTTTTCGCGACTTTGTTACCCACGGTGTCCATCATGTACGCCGCCTTCAAGGTCAACAGGCGCGCCATGTCGATCTCCATCCGTGAATCGGCAATCTTGTCAATATTGCCGCCCAGACGTGCCAGTGGCTTGCCGAATGCAGTTCGGCTGACCGAGCGTTTGCACATCAGTTCCAGCGCGCGCTCGGCCATGCCGACCGAGCGCATGCAGTGGTGGATACGGCCTGGCCCAAGGCGGCCCTGAGCGATCTCGAAGCCCCGGCCTTCACCGAGCAGCACGTTTTCGTACGGCACGCGGACGTTATCGAACAGCACTTCGGCGTGGCCATGGGGCGCGTCGTCGTAGCCGAACACCGGCAGCGGTCGTACGATTTTCACCCCAGGGGTGTCCACCGGTACCAGGATCATCGAGTGCTGCTGGTGGCGCGGCGCATCCGGGTTGCTCAGGCCCATGAAGATCAGGATTTTGCAGCGCGGGTCGCAGGCACCGGAGGTCCACCATTTCTTGCCGTTGATCACCCACTCGTCGCCCTGGCGCTCGGCGCGGGCAGCCATGTTGGTGGCATCCGAGGAGGCCACATCGGGTTCGGTCATGGCGAACGCCGAGCGGATCTCGCCGCGCAACAGGGGCTCGAGCCAGCGTTGTTTCTGCTCTTCATTGGCGTAGCGCACCAGCACTTCCATATTGCCGGTGTCGGGGGCGGAGCAGTTGAACGGCTCCGGGCCCAGCAGCGAACGGCCCATGATTTCGGCGAGCGGCGCGTATTCCAGGTTGGTCAGGCCGGCGCCCAACTCGGACTCCGGCAGGAACAAGTTCCACAGGCCTTCGGCCTTAGCCTTGGCTTTCAGCTCTTCCATGATGACGGTGGGCTGCCAGCGGTCGCCTTCGCTGACCTGGCGTTCAAATACCGGCTCGGCCGGGTAAACGTAAGCATCCATGAACGCAGTCACGCGTTCACGCAGTTCCTGAACCTTGGGCGAATAGGCGAAATCCATGAGCAGCTCCCTTCTCTGAGAGGTTGTTTAGGTCATGCAATCGATGCTAGAACAGCGTTGATAATTTACCTAGCCTATTCTCGGCGTGTATTAACATTCATCACCGATATATGATCGGCGTATAAGCCCTTAATAAATCGCCACCTAACAATAAGAGCAAAGAAATGAATCTGAGCAAGGTCGACCTCAACCTTTTCATCGTCTTTGACGCGATCTACACCGAAGCCAACCTGACCCGCGCCGGGCAGATTGTCGGCATCACCCAGCCGGCGGTGTCCAATGCATTGGCGCGACTGCGCGAGACCTTCAACGACCCGCTGTTCGTGCGGACCGCCCAGGGCATGGTGCCTACGCCGATGGCGCAAAACATCATCGGCCCGGTGCGCAATGCGCTGTCGTTGCTGCGGGTGTCGGTGCAGGAGAGCCGGATTTTCAACCCGCAACAGGCGGCCAAGACCTACCGCATCAGCATGACCGACCTCACCGAGGCGGTGATCCTGCCGCTGCTGTTTCAGCGCCTGCGCCGCCTGGCGCCGACCGTGGTGATCGAGAGTTTCCTGTCCAAGCGCCGCGAGACCACCAAGGAACTCGCCGCCGGGCGCCTGGATTTTGCCGTGGATGCGCCGCTCAACACCGACCCGCAAGTGCGCCACGTCAAGCTGATGGAAGACCGCTACGTGTGCGCCATGCGCAAGGGCCATCCCATGGCAGGCAAGGACAAACTCACGCTGGATGACTACCTGTCGCTGACCCACATCCATATCTCCAGCCGCCGCAACGGCCTCGGCCATGTCGACCTGGCCCTGGGCAAGATGGGCATCCAGCGCAAGATCGCCCTGCGCTCCCAGCATTACCTGATGGCCTCGCAGGTGTTGCAGCAGACCGATATGGTGATGACCGTGCCCGAGCGCTTCGCCCGCCGCCACGAACTGCATTGGTTCAACCTGCCGGTGAACGATGTGCCACCGGTGGAAACCCACCTGTACTGGCATGAAAGCACCGACCAGGACCCGGCCAACCGCTGGATGCGCGAGCAGATGATCGAGCTGTGCCAGCAAGTGACGGCCCACGAGAAGAAACTCGACGGCAAGCAAGCCTGACTTGTGTGAGGAGCTCTGTGTGAGGAGCTCTTCGTGGCGAGCAGGCTTGCCCTGCGTCGGGCTGCGAAGCAGCCCCCTCCACCAATCACCTTGACGTAAACGTCAACCAGCCACTAGCCTAACGCCCAAGCCACCCCTTGAGCGCACCCATGAGCACGACCTACAGCATCTCCGACCTCGCCCGCGAGCTCGACATCACCACCCGCGCCATTCGCTTCTATGAAGAACAAGGCCTGCTGGCCCCCGAACGCCGGGGCCAGGAGCGCATCTACTCGGCGCGCGACAAGGTCAGCCTGAAGCTGATCCTGCGTGGCAAGCGCATCGGCTTTTCCCTCGCCGAATGCCGCGAGCTGATCGAACTCTACGACCCCACCAGCGGCAATCACATCCAGCTCAACAGCATGCTCGCGAAGATCGCCGAGCGCCGCGAGCAGCTTGAGCAGCAATTGCTGGACATCGAACAGATGAAGCTCGAACTGGACACCGCCGAAGAGCGTTGCACCCAGGCCCTGGCGCACACCATGAGCCAGGCCGACCAATAACCAGAAGGTAGCTGCCATGTCCCTCCCCTCCCACGTACGCCTGGTAGAAGTCGGCCCGCGCGACGGTTTGCAGAACGAAGCCCAGCCCATCAGCGTGGCCGACAAGGTCCAGTTGGTGGATGCGCTCAGCGCGGCGGGCTTGAGCTATATCGAAGTCGGCAGCTTTGTATCGCCCAAATGGGTGCCGCAGATGGCCGGTTCTGCCGAGGTATTTGCGCAGATCCAGCGCAGGTCCGGCGTGACCTACGGCGCCCTCGCGCCCAACCTGCGCGGCTTTGAAGATGCACGCGCGGCCGGCGTAAAGGAAGTCGCGGTGTTTGCTGCCGCGTCCGAGGCGTTTTCTCAGCGCAATATCAACTGCTCCATCAGCGAAAGCCTGGAGCGCTTTGCGCCGATCATGGCCGCCGCCAGGCAGCACGGCATCAGCGTGCGCGGCTATGTGTCCTGTGTGTTGGGCTGCCCTTACGAAGGTGACATCGCCGCCGAACAAGTCGCGGCGGTCGCGCGCGAGCTGTATGCCATGGGCTGCTACGAGGTGTCCCTGGGCGACACCATCGGCACCGGCACGGCGGGCGCCACGCGGCGCTTGTTCGACGTGGTCGGCGCGCAGGTGCCTCGGGACAAGCTGGCGGGCCACTTCCATGACACGTACGGTCAGGCGATTGCGAATATCTACGCCAGCCTGCTGGAAGGTATCAACGTGTTCGACAGCTCTATTGCGGGCCTCGGCGGCTGCCCTTATGCCAAAGGCGCCAGCGGTAACGTGGCCACCGAAGATGTGGTGTACCTGCTCAATGGCCTGGGGATCGAGACCGGAATCGACCTGGAGGCGCTGATTCGCGCGGGCCAGCAAATCAGCAACGTGCTGGGCCGGCCGACAGGCTCGCGCGTGGCCAAGGCGCGTAACGCCGTTGAGTAGCCAGGCCGTGACAATGTGTTACCGCACGGCTACACATCGAGTAACACGGGAACATATTTTGTCGTATTTGCTGAAGGGTAATTCCTACGCAAAAACTAACATATTGATTTAAAAGGTATTTTCAAAGTTGGCACGCCTTCTGCTATCTCTATGGCATAACAAGAATAAAAAGCGCCAAACCTAATAAAAATAAGACGAAACGACTCTGACATAACAAAAACAACACGGCAGAGACGCAGCTAACAGATTTTTTTGAAGAAGATGTGCTTCGCAGGGTACGGCGTGCCGCAACCCGCAACCGGTTAGAGAAAAATAAAACTACCTCAGGTAGCTACCACTGGTTGGATCAATGACGAAGAGGCAGATCAGCGTTCAAAAAAATACGTTTGCTCTTGACCCCGGATGGGGGTCGCACAAAACAGCGGTAAAGGGTAACGGTTGCCAAAAACAACAATAGACCGCCCCTCAATAATAAAAAAAGAGCACGCAACGACAAATTAAAGGGGACCCTCGGGTCCCCTTTGTGCTTTCCGGGTTTTGACAATTTATCTGACACGCTGCCAGCTCCCACATTAGACCGGAGGCTGTCAGTCACTCCCGCGCTCGCAGTTCCTCGATGCTGATCTCGCGCATGCGAAACTTCTGAATCTTGCCCGTCACCGTCATCGGAAATGCATCCACGAACTTGAAATACCTGGGCGTCTTGAAGTGCGCGATCCGGCCCTTGCACCACGTCTGCAGCTCCAGCTCATTGGCCACGTACCCGGGATGGAATTTGACCCAGGCGACGATCTCTTCGCCATAGCGCTCGTCGGGAATACCGATGACCTGCACATCCGCCACCGCCGGATGAGTAAAGAAAAACTCCTCCAGCTCGCGCGGGTAAACGTTTTCGCCGCCGCGAATGATCATGTCCTTGTTGCGCCCGGCAATGCACACATAGCCGTGCTCATCCATGGTCGCCAGGTCGCCGGTGTGCATCCAGCCGGCCTCATCGATTGCGTCAGGGGTGCCTTCGGGGTTGTTCCAATACCCGAGCATCACGCTGTAGCCACGGGTGCACAACTCACCAATCTGGCCGCGGGGCACGGTATTGCCGGCTTCATCGATGATCTTGTTTTCCAACTGCGGCTGGGTACGGCCGACGGTGGTCACCCGCCGTTCCAGGTCGTCATCCGCGCCGGTCTGCAACGACACCGGGCTGGTTTCGGTCATGCCGTAGGCGATCTGTACTTCGCCCATGTGCATCTCGCCGATCACCCGGCGCATCACTTCGATGGGGCACGTAGCGCCAGCCATGATCCCGGTGCGCAGGGTCGCCAGGTCGAATTCGCCGCGGCGTGGGTGATCGAGCATGGCGATAAACATGGTCGGCACGCCGTACAGGCCGGTGGCGCGCTCTTCGGCCACGGCGCTGAGGCTCAGCAACGGGTCGAAGCCGTCATTCGGGTAAATCATCGTGGTGCCATGGGTAATGCAACCGAGGTTACCCATCACCATGCCGAAGCAGTGGTACAGCGGCACCGGGATCACCAGGCGATCCTGCGCGGTCAGGCCCAGGCTCTCGCCGACCATGTAACCGTTATTGAGGATGTTGTGATGGCTGAGGGTGGCGCCCTTGGGAAAGCCGGTGGTGCCGGAAGTGTACTGAATGTTGACGGCTTGATCGAAGTGCAGGCTGGCCTGGCGACTGTGAAACTGTTCGGCGGGAATGCCCGCGCCGAGGTCTGCCAGCTGCGACCAGGGCCTGAATCCCGGCGGCGGGCTGGGGTCAAGACTGATGATGCCGCGCAGGTCGGGCTGCAGTTCCTGCAACATGGCGTGGTAATCGGAGGTCTTGAACGACCCGGCGCACACCAGCCACTGGCAACCGGATTGCTTGAGCACGTATTCCAACTCACTGCTGCGGTACGCCGGGTTGATATTCACCAGAATCACCCCGAGCTTGGCGCTGGCGATCTGGCTGATGCACCACTCGGCGCAATTGGGTGCCCAGATGCCCAGGCGATCGCCGGTTTGCATGCCCAGGGCCATGAATGCACGGGCGTGCATATCAACCGTCTCGGCCAGTTGTCGCCAGGTGTAACGCCGCTGCTGGTGGCGCACGACGAGGGCTTCGCCGTCCGGGTACTGCGCGACGGTGCGGTCGAAGGCCTGGCCAATAGTCATGGCCAGCAAGGTCTTGTCCTGAGCGCCACGGCTGTAGCTTTGATTCGGTTGATCCATAACGACCCCTGTTGTCTTTTTTGTAGGTTGACGTAAACGTAAACTACGATTGACAGCGCCGTAACGCAAGCTTACGTTAACGTAAAGGTGAGCGCCCTTCCCTGGCGTATTCCCCACACAACAACAAAGCTCACATTAAGGTGCCTGTCCATGAGTTACCCGTCCCTGAACTTCGCCCTCGGCGAAACCATCGACATGCTGCGCGACCAGGTGCAGTCCTTCGTGGCCAAGGAAATCGCCCCGCGCGCCGCGCAAATCGACAGCGACAACCTGTTCCCCGCCGATATGTGGCGCAAGTTCGGTGACATGGGCCTGCTGGGCATCACGGTGCCGGAAGAATACGGCGGCGCCGGCCTGGGTTACCTGGCTCACGTGGTGGCCCTTGAAGAAATCAGCCGCGGGTCGGCTTCCGTGGGTTTGTCCTACGGCGCTCACTCCAACCTTTGCGTCAACCAGATCAACCGCAACGGCAATCACGACCAAAAACTCAAGTACTTGCCAGCGCTGATCAGCGGCGAGCACATCGGCGCCCTGGCCATGAGCGAACCGAATGCCGGCTCCGACGTGGTCTCGATGAAACTGCGCGCCGAGAAACGCGGCGACCGCTACGTGCTCAACGGCAGCAAAACCTGGATCACCAACGGCCCTGACGCGAACACGTACGTGATTTACGCCAAGACCGACCTGGACAAAGGCCCCCACGGCATCACTGCGTTTATCGTCGAGCGCGACTGGAAAGGCTTCAGCCGCAGCAACAAGTTCGACAAGCTCGGCATGCGCGGCTCCAACACTTGCGAGCTGTTTTTCGATGACGTCGAAGTGCCCGAAGAAAACATCCTCGGCGCGCTCAACGGCGGCGTCAAAGTGCTGATGAGCGGCCTCGACTACGAACGTGTGGTCCTCGCCGGTGGCCCGATCGGCATCATGCAGGCGTGCATGGACCTGATCGTGCCGTATATCCATGACCGCAAGCAGTTCGGCCAGAGCATCGGCGAATTCCAGCTGATCCAGGGCAAGGTCGCCGACATGTACACCCAGCTCAACGCCTGCCGCGCGTACCTGTACGCGGTGGCCCAGGCCTGCGAGCGCGGCGAGACCACGCGCAAGGATGCGGCCGGAGTGATCCTGTTCAGCTCCGAGCGCGCCACGCAAATGGCCCTCGACGCGATCCAGATTCTCGGCGGCAACGGCTATATCAACGAGTTCCCCGCCGGGCGCCTGCTGCGTGACGCCAAGCTGTATGAAATCGGCGCCGGCACCAGTGAGATCCGGCGGATGCTGATCGGTCGCGAACTCTTCAACGAAACCCGCTGAAGGAGCGCGCCCATGGCCACCCTGCACACCCAGCTCAACCCGCGTTCGGCGGAGTTTTCCGCCAACAGCGCGGCGATGCGCCAACAGGTCGACGCTCTGCACACCCTGCTCGCCCACGTGCAGCAAGGTGGCGGCGCCAAGGCCCAGGAGCGTCATACCTCGCGCGGCAAACTGCTGCCGCGTGAGCG
The DNA here is from genome assembly GCF_900580675.1 of Pseudomonas viridiflava. Taxonomy (GTDB): domain Bacteria; phylum Pseudomonadota; class Gammaproteobacteria; order Pseudomonadales; family Pseudomonadaceae; genus Aquipseudomonas. Next base: position 27,369 of record NZ_UTBG01000074.1, on the reverse strand, counting down.
CATCAACCGCCTGCTCGACCCCGGCTCGCCGTTTCTTGAACTCAGCCAATTGGCCGCATACCAGGTGTACGGCGAAGACGTGCCCGCCGCCGGGGTGATTGCCGGGATCGGCCGTGTGGAAGGCGTGGAATGCATGATCGTCGCCAACGACGCGACGGTCAAAGGCGGCTCTTACTACCCGCTCACCGTCAAAAAGCACCTGCGCGCCCAGACCATCGCCGAGCAGAACCGCTTGCCGTGCATCTACCTGGTGGACTCCGGCGGCGCCAACCTGCCGCGTCAGGACGAGGTGTTTCCGGACCGCGAGCACTTCGGGCGGATCTTTTTCAACCAGGCCAATATGAGTGCCCAAGGCATCCCGCAGATTGCGGTGGTGATGGGTTCGTGCACCGCCGGTGGCGCCTATGTGCCGGCCATGGCCGACGAGGCAATCATGGTGCGCCAGCAAGCGACGATCTTCCTCGCCGGGCCACCGCTGGTGAAAGCCGCCACCGGCGAAGTGGTCAGCGCCGAAGACCTCGGCGGGGCCGATGTGCACTGCAAGATCTCCGGCGTGGCCGACCACTATGCCGACAGTGACGAACATGCCCTGGCCCTGGCCCGGCGCAGCGTGGCCAACCTCAATTGGCGCAAGCAGGGCGAGCTGCTGCAACGCACGCCAGTGGCGCCGCTGTACGCCAGCGAAGGGCTTTACGGGGTAATCCCGGCCGACGCGAAGCAGCCGTTCGATGTGCGCGAAGTGATCGCGCGGCTGGTGGACGGCTCGGTATTCGATGAATTCAAGGCACTGTTTGGTACCACCCTGGTGTGCGGCTTTGCGCATTTGCATGGTTACCCGATTGCGATCCTCGCCAACAACGGGATTCTGTTCGCCGAGGCCGCGCAAAAAGGCGCGCACTTTATCGAACTGGCCTGCCAGCGCGGGATTCCACTGCTGTTCCTGCAGAACATCACCGGCTTTATGGTCGGGCAAAAATACGAAGCCGGCGGCATCGCCAAGCACGGCGCCAAGCTGGTCACGGCAGTGGCCTGCGCCAAGGTACCGAAATTCACCGTGATCATCGGCGGCAGCTTTGGCGCCGGCAACTACGGCATGTGCGGCCGCGCCTACGACCCGCGCTTTTTGTGGATGTGGCCCAACGCGCGCATCGGCGTGATGGGTGCCGAACAGGCGGCCGGCGTGCTGGTGCAGGTCAAGCGTGAGCAGGCCGAGCGTGCCGGCAATGCCTTCAGTGCCGAAGAGGAAACGGCGATCAAGCAGCCGATCCTCGACCAGTATGAAACCCAGGGCCACCCCTACTACTCCAGCGCGCGCTTGTGGGATGACGGCGTGATCGACCCGCTGCAGACCCGCGACGTGCTGGCCCTGGCCTTGTCCGCTGCGCTGAACGCCCCCATCGAGCCGAGCCGCTTCGGCGTGTTCCGCATGTAAATGGAGCTGTACCCCATGACCGACTTCAACACCCTCGAACTGATCACCGACAGCCGTGGTTTTGCCACGCTGTGGCTCAGTCGTGAAGCCAAGAACAACGCATTCAACGCCGAGATGATCCGCGAGCTGATCATCGCCCTCGACCAGGTCCAGGGCGATGCGTCCCTGCGTTTCCTGGTGCTGCGCGGGCGCGGCAAGCACTTCAGCGCCGGTGCCGACCTGGCCTGGATGCAGCAATCGGCCGAGCTGGATTACCACACCAACCTGGACGACGCCCGCGAACTGGCAGAGCTGATGTACAACCTGGCCAAGCTGAAGATCCCGACCCTGGCGGTGGTGCAAGGCGCAGCCTACGGCGGTGCGCTGGGCCTGATCAGTTGCTGTGACATGGCGATTGGCGCTGATGATGCGCAATTCTGCCTGTCCGAAGTGCGCATCGGCCTGGCCCCGGCGGTAATCAGCCCGTTCGTGGTGCAGGCCATCGGCGAGCGTGCGGCACGGCGTTACGCGCTGACGGCCGAGCGTTTTGGTGGTCAGCGTGCGCGGGACATCGGTTTGTTGGCGGAGAGCTACCCCGCGGCCGAACTGGACCTGCACGTCGAACAGTGGGTCGCCAACCTGCTGCAAAACAGCCCGGCAGCCATGCGCGCCAGCAAGGACCTGCTGCGCGAAGTCGGCAACGGCGCCCTCACCCCGGCCCTGCGCCGTTATTGCGAAAATGCGATTGCGCGCATTCGTGTCAGCGCCGAAGGCCAGGAAGGCTTGCGCGCCTTCCTGCAAAAACGTCCACCGAGCTGGCAAGCGCAGGAGCCGCGTTCATGAACACACTGACCACCCTCCTGGTGGCCAACCGTGGCGAAATTGCCTGCCGGGTGATGCGCACGGCGAAGGCCATGGGGCTGACCACTGTGGCCGTCCACAGCGCGATTGACCGGGATGCACGGCACAGCCGCGAGGCCGACATTCGGGTCGACCTGGGCGGCAGCAAAGCGACGGAGAGTTACCTGCAAATCGACAAACTGATCGCCGCCGCCAAGGCCAGCGGCGCCCAGGCGATTCATCCAGGTTATGGGTTTCTGTCGGAAAACGCCGGCTTTGCCCGTGCGATTGAAGCCGCCGGCTTGATCTTCCTCGGCCCGCCCGCCTCGGCCATTGATGCCATGGGCAGCAAATCGGCGGCCAAGGCGCTGATGGAAACGGCCGGAGTGCCGCTGGTGCCGGGTTACCACGGCGAAGCCCAGGACCTCGACACTTTCCGCGACGCCTGCGCGCGCATCGGCTACCCGGTGCTGCTCAAGGCCACGGCCGGTGGCGGCGGCAAGGGCATGAAGGTGGTCGAGGACGTCAGCCAATTGGCCGAAGCCCTGGCCTCGGCCCAGCGTGAGGCGCTGTCCTCCTTCGGCAATGGGCAGATGCTGGTGGAGAAATACCTGCTCAAGCCACGCCACGTGGAAATCCAGGTGTTCGCCGATCAGCATGGGCATTGTCTTTATCTCAATGAACGCGATTGCTCGATTCAGCGTCGCCATCAAAAAGTCGTCGAAGAAGCCCCAGCGCCCGGTTTGAGTGCCGAACAACGCAAAGCCATGGGCGAAGCCGCCGTGCGCGCGGCCCAGGCCATCGGCTACGTGGGCGCGGGCACCGTGGAGTTTTTGCTGGATGCGCGCGGCGAGTTCTTCTTCATGGAGATGAACACGCTGCTGCAGGTGGAACACCCGGTCACCGAAGCGATTACCGGGCTGGACCTGGTGGCCTGGCAGATTCGCGTCGCCCAGGGCGAGGCGTTGCCGATCACCCAGGAACAGGTGCCGCTGATCGGGCATGCGATTGAAGTGCGCTTGTATGCCGAAGACCCGTCGAATGATTTCCTGCCCGCCACCGGGCACCTGGCGCTGTACCGGGAATCCGCGCCTGGCCCCGGTCGCCGGGTGGACAGCGGCGTCGAGCAAGGCGACAGCGTGTCGCCATTCTACGACCCGATGCTTGGCAAGCTGATTGCCTGGGGCGAGGACCGCGAACAGGCGCGGCTGCGCTTGCTGAGCATGCTCGATGAGTTTGCCGTCGGCGGGCTCAAGACCAACCTGGGCTTCTTGCGGCGGATTATCGGCCATCCGGCGTTCGCGGCGGCGGAGCTGGATACCGGATTTATTCCGCGTTATCAGGAACAGTTGTTGCCGGCGCCCGGGCAGCTCAGCGATGAGTTCTGGCAGGCTGCCGGTTCGGCCTTTATGCAGAGCCTGCCAAAGGGTGACGGGCCTTGGGCGGACAACCGCGGTTTCCGTGCAGGGCTGCCTGCCGAGGTCTCGCTGCATTTGAGCTGCAATGGGCAGGACCGCCTGGTGACACTGAATCAGGATGCGCCACAGCTGCGCGGCGAGCAGTTGTTGATCGAACGCCAGGGCGTAAGTCGCAGCCACCTCGCGGTCCGCAGCCAGGGCACGCTGTTTTTGCGCTGGGATGGCGAGGTGCAGGGGGTCAGCCTGTTCGACCCGATTGCGGCGGTGGACGCCAACCAGTCGCACCAGGGCGGCCTGACTGCGCCGATGAATGGCAGCATCGTCCGCGTGCTGGTGGAGGTTGGCCAAAGCGTCGAGGCCGGTACGCAACTGGTGGTACTGGAGGCGATGAAAATGGAACACAGCATCCGTGCGCCCCACGCCGGGGTGGTCAAGGCGCTGTTCTGCCAGGAAGGCGAAATGGTTGCCGAAGGTTGCGCATTGGTGGAGCTCGACGCGGCGAGCTAGAACTTCGCCGTGGCCTGTACGACCACGCCGAGGATGCGGCAATCCTCGGTGAACAGCTGTTTCGGATACGTGGGGTTGAGCGGCACCAGGTACAACTGGCCGCTCTCTTCCATCAATTGGCGGAAGGTCGCCTGGGGCTGACCGGCCCATTGGGCGACGACCAGTTTGCCCGGTTCGGCGGCGATGGCCGGGTCGACCAGGATCATCATCCCGGCGCCGATGCTCAGCCCACTGGGCGCGGTCATGGCATCGCCGGCGACGGGCAGCCAGAACGCATCCCCCCGCGTGTGGTAATCGGTCAATTCGAAGCGGGTCGCGCCATATGCCGGGCGTTCTTCGCGCACTTCACACAGGCCTTTCCAGTCGCTGACCGGGTACCGGAAATACGGGTTGTAGTGTTTTTCCGGCGGCGGCTCGTCCTCAATGCGACGCTCGCGAATCTCCAGTAACACTTCCAGGTAGCCGAGCCCCAACGCCTCCAGCAACCGGTTCATGTCTTCCAGGCTCGGCACACGGCGCTTGTTGAGCCAATGGCCGACACCGCCCTGGGACATGCCCAGGCGTTCGGCCAATTGATCCTGCGTGACCTTGCGGTCTTTCATGTTGGCTTTGACCAACGCTATCCAGTTATCCATGGGGCCTGACAATACGTTGGGTAGTTTTCAGGGCAATAAACAGTTTGTAGTAATCCATAAAACGACATAAATACGATACGTACTATCATCGGGCATAAGGTTTTCGACACCCACCCCAGAGTACCGCCCCGATGACGACGAGCCCGTATCTCCTGCCCGAACCCCCTCACACCGATGACTTGCAAGACCTGCGCAGCAGTGGCGCGGCCCAGCGCGCATTGGACTTCTACTTGAAAGAAAACGTGTCTTCGCCCACGTCGGATGCGGCCCTGTTCGCTATCAAGCCAGGCATCAGCCAGGAGGAAGCCCTGGTGCATGCCTCGGACCTGTTGCGCAGTGCGGCGGCCACGGCCTATGAATCAGCGAGCAGCCATCAGGGTAATCACCGGGACCTGGCGTTTTCAGTGGTGTATTTGATTGATATGGCGAAGGCGATGGTGGAGCGGTCGTTGCAAGCGCCAGAGGCTCATGCGAACGCATAACGGGCGCGGAAGGAAAATATTTCTATCCAAGGGATAAAAACATTTGACTTGCAAATGATAATGATTATTATTGGACCCAGCTGATCGCGAGATCAGTCGATAGACCAAGGGACCTTAGGTCGGACTCTTGGAATATCTCCTCATCAGGCTAATCACGGTTTTTGACCCGGCTCTTTGGCCGGGTCTTTTTTTTGCCAGTTTCCCTGGCATGGCTTCAGGCTAATGAAGACTGTGTGTTGCTTGATGGCGCGCATGGTAGCAAAAGACCATCGCCAAAAGAAAGCCAGTCGAGTGCTCTGGCTCACATCTCTACGAAATAGCGCTTGAGAATCAATCTCATAGATTCTAAGCTGCCGCGGCGTCACGGACGACGCCCCCCTCCTTCCCGCAACAATTTTGCATCCAGCCTTTACCAGACTCCTGTGTAAGATAGCCGCCACAACACTCATATTCAGGCAACCAGACTATGACCGTGGCCTTGACCTCCATCAAAATCAGCACCGACTTCGACAGCGGCAATATCCAGGTGCTCGACGCCAGCGATGCCTATCAGTTGTTGTTGGCGATCAAACCCGATACCCGCAGCCAGCACTTCCAATGGTTTCACTTCAAGGCCGAAGGCATGCACGTGGGCCACACCCACACCTTCCGCCTGAGCAATGCGGGTAAGTCTTCCTACAAGCATGCGTGGAGCGGCTACAACGCCGCAGCGTCCTACGACCACATCAATTGGTTTCGCGTACCGTCGCGGTTTGACGGCGAGATTCTGCACATCAGCCTCGAAACCCGTGAGAAGCATGCCTGGTTCGCCTACTTCGAACCCTACAGCCGCGAGCGCCACGACTGGCTGATTGACCAGGCCCTGAGCCGCGCCGGTACCCAGTTGCTGGCCACCGGCAAGAGTGTCGAAGGCCGTGATGTCCAGCTACTGCGCCGCGGCAAAGGTGGCGAAGGCCGACGCAAGGTCTGGATCATCGCCCAGCAGCACCCCGGTGAGCACATGGCCGAATGGTTTATGGAAGGCATCATCGAACGCCTGCAACAGGATGGCGACGTCGAGCTGAAAAAACTGCTGGCGGTGGCTGACTTGTACCTCGTGCCCAACATGAACCCGGACGGCGCTTTCCACGGTCACCTGCGCACCAACGCCATGGGCCAGGACCTCAACCGCGCCTGGCAGAGCGCCAGCCAGGAAATCAGTCCGGAAGTGCTGTTCGTGCAGCAGCAAATGGAAAAGTACGGCGTCGACCTGTTCCTCGATATCCATGGCGACGAAGAAATCCCCTACGTGTTCACCGCCGGCTGCGAAGGCAACCCGGGCTACACCCCGCGCCTCGAAGCGCTAGAAAAACACTTTCGCAGCCACTTGAGCGCCCTCACCCGCGACTTCCAGACCACCCATGGCTACACCCGCGACCTGCCGGGCGAAGCCAATATGACCCTGGCCTGCAATGCAGTGGGCGAGAAATACGACTGCCTGTCCCTGACCCTGGAGATGCCGTTCAAGGACAATGACGACGCGCCCAACCCCAAAACCGGCTGGTCAGGCGAACGCTCGAAACAGCTGGGCAAGGACGTCTTGAGCAGCGTGGCTGATATCGTCACGGTCCTGCGCTGACGCCCTGCCCCCGGCATCAGTCCTTGGTGCCGGTCATGCTTTGCAGCACGCCATCGCGCCGGATCAACCCGTGGAACAGCGCCGCGGCCAAGTGCAACAGCACCGTGAGGAACAACAGGTAGGCGAGATAGCCGTGCGCCTTGCGCAGCAGCGCAAACAACGGCGCATTGGCCCCCACCAGCGCCGGCAGTTGCACCGAGCTGCTGAGCATCACCGGGTCACCCGCTGCCGAAATCATCGCCCAACCCAACAATGGCAGCACCAGCATCAAGGCATACAGCACCACATGCGACGCCTTGGCGGCCAGCACTTGCCACAATGGCAGGTCGGCAGGCAATGGCGGTTGCCGAGTGGAAAAGCGTACCACCAGCCGCACGATCACCAGCGCCAGGATCGCGATCCCCAGCGGTTTGTGCAGGTGGATCAGCCATTCATGCCGTTCAGACACTGACGCTGCCATCCCCGCGCCGATAAACAGCATGGCGATGACCATCAATGCCATCAGCCAATGCAGCAGGCGCGCCAGGGGTGCGAAAAACCGTGGTTGAGCATTCATGGCTTCGACTCCTGAGGGGCGCTGTGCAATGGGCTGACTTCACCGGCGCGACGCACGTATGAACTGGCATAGGCGGCTGAACGTGCGGCCAGCAACGGGTCATTCGAGGCCTGGATGCCACTCGGCAAAATCAGCGGGTCGAAATTGATATCGCGGCAATCGCCGTCGGCTTGCGGCTGGCTGCTTTGCAGCACCAGGGTGCCGGCGCTGATCGTTTTGTGCTCGCCTGTCCAGGTTTTGCTGGCGTCGTCCAGCGGGTCGCCGGGGTTGGCCAGGGTCATGTTCAACTGCCAGCGCAAAGGCCCTGCAGCCAGGCGTTGCACCAGGTCTTTCTCGAGGAAGTCATTGCCGGCCGGCGCGGTATCGCCCGGCGCGTCCTGGCTCTGCGGCACCACGCCCCAGCGCACAGCCTGGCGCTTGCCATCAGCGCCCACCAGGTAAAACGCATTGATCCCGTTATAGGTCTCGGTGGCGTAGCTGGCTGAAGGCTTGGCGGTCTTGACCCATGCCAGAAAGGCGGCAGTCTCGGGATGGGACGCAAAAAACGCCGGCATGTTCGCCGGGTTCGGCTTGCCGGTGGCCGTATCTGGCGCACCGGCCTTGAGCATCTGATAGAAAGCCTCAGGCGTGCCCACCGGGAACACCGGCATGCTGTTCATCCCGGTGCGCCACTGCTGGCCGTTGGCCTGAGTGAATTGCACGGCAAAACTGCGGATCGGCACGCTGCTGTCCGGTGCATAGGGGTTACCGCTGGGCAAGGCAAAGCGGCCGACTATCGGGGTCTTGGCCTCGCTGAACACCTGGGCACTGGAGTAGGCACGCGCCTCGGCGCTGCTTTCAAAATAACCGGCCACGCACACGCCCTTGGCATGGTTGCGCCGGAAGCCCGGGTGCACGCCGTTGTTGGTTTCCAGGGCATTGACCAGGGTTTTCGGACGCAGACGTTGTGGGTCGAGGGTGCCGTTGACGTAGGCAAATGCCCCGGCCACAACGGCAACCACGGCACCAATCCCCGCGAGTCGCGCGATCAGGCTCGCAGTGCTCAACGGAGGACGGGGCGGTGATGAGTGATCTACCATGAACAGACTCCAGGGCCAGGGGCCTAAGGGGGTGAAACGTAAGGTCGGAGCATTAAGACGAACGCCGATCCGCTCTATTCCCTGCCCGTTTATTTATTTTCCAGGCAGGGAATAACCTTCAACGCCGGACGTCTCTCTAGTCCCAGCGTAGTGACCAGCCAGAAACCCATGCATGAACTCGACGAACAGTTACGTGAACTCATCCCCAGGCTGCGGCGTTTTGCCGTGTCCCTGACCCGTAACGCCAGCAGCGCCGACGACCTGGTGCAATCGACCCTTGAGCGGGCGATCACGCGCTGGGCCGACAAACGCCTCGAGGGCGACTTGCGCGCGTGGCTGTTCTCGATCCTGTACCGGCAATTCCTCGATGCCCACCGCCGCACCCGGCGCTATGCGCGCATGCTCGAATTCTTCACCGGGCGCGATGATGCGCAGCCGTCGGTCGAACGCACAGTGATCGCACAGTCGACCCTGCAAGCCTTTGATCAGCTGAACACCGAACAGCGCGCCCTGCTGCTGTGGGTCTCGGTCGAGGGCCTGAGCTACAAGGAGGTGGCCGAAATTCTCGATGTACCGGTCGGCACCGTGATGTCGCGCCTGTCCCGCGCGCGCCAGGCCCTGCGCCAACTCAGCGATGGCGAAATCGCCAGCCCTTCCCTGCGGATACTCAAATGATCAGCCTGCCCCCCAGCGAACGCGATTTACATGCCTACGTCGATCACCAGCTCGTGGAGAGTGACCGGCGTGTCCTCGAAATCTGGCTGGCGGCGCACCCCGAGGTCACGGCCCAGGTCCACGCCTGGCAGCAAGATGCGCAATTGCTGCGTGCCGCGTTGGGCGGCGCGCTGCAACAGCCGGCGAATCCTGAGCTGGACCCGGCGCTGATTCGCCAGCGCATCAAGCACCAGTCGCGCCGCCACTTCGCCACGGCGGCGCTGCTGCTGATTGCCGTCAGCCTTGGCGGCCTCGGCGGCTGGCACGCCCGCGAAGCCACGCAGCCGCCCATGCTGCCGATGGCCGATGCGATGCAGGCGTTCCGGCTGTTCGCCCAGGACGGCATCATGCCCGCCGACTACAACGCCCAGGGCGGCGGCAGCATGCAGGGCTGGCTCGACCGCTACTTCAACCAGGCCCATCGCCTGCCCGACTTGAGTGCGGCGGGCTTCACGCCGGTCAGCGGCCGCCTGCTCACCACCGAGCAAGGCGCTGCGGCCATGGTGCTGTACCAGGACGCGCAAGGCCGGCGTATCAGTTTCTATATTCGCCCACCGGGCCCGGACAACGGCTTCCTGCCCCGTGGCAGCCGCAGCGCCGATGGCTTGCAGGCCCAGTACTGGTCCGGCGCCGGCTACAACTATGCGGTGGTCAGCCCGACGGACCAGCCCGCGCCGCCGCTGATGACGTTCTAGAAACCCACGTCGAGCACCACGTTGTCGACGTACGTGCCGCCCGGCGGCGTGGCCTGATCGGTGTAGATTCTGGCGTTGTAGTTGAACACCTGGCTGCCGTTGCCCAAGCCGTTGCCAGGGTTGACGTCGGCCGTGGCGCTGGCCCGCCGCGCCGCGCCGACGCTGCCCCAGCGCGTGGCGCCGGCGCTGACGAAAATGTCGTAGGCCAAATAATTGCTACCGGAAATCATCTGTCGACGCCCGCCCACACTGACCGGGTGCTGGCCGTCGCTGAGACCGACCGTGTAGGCGCTGCCCTTGGTGCAATTGATGCTGGCCTGGCCGGTCACGCTGGAAAACCCGCTGACCACGGGCGCGCTGCCGAAAGCGATGGGCGGCGTGGTGATCTGGCAGTCGTTGGTCACCAGCATGCTCACGGTCAGCGTGCTGGTGCCGCTGTTGGTGTCGCGTCCCAGGCAGATGCCGATCAGGTTGATGCCCGAGCAATAGTCCCAGCTCCACAGAATGCTCAGGGTTTCGCTGTACAGGCCCGCGGCCACATTGCTGCCGGTAAGGCTGCCGAAGTACAGGGGCAAGGTCTTGGTGCCCGGCCCGAACACCAACCCATAAACCTGAGCAATGCCGCCCGTGCCGCCAAAATCGAAGCGGGTGCCACGCGTGATCGGGTAAGTCGCCGAGTTGTTGCCGTAAATGCTGTAGCCGATCACATCACCGGTAGGCCCTACCATGCCGCCCTTGGCCGAGCCGGTGATGGTTGCGTAGAAATGATCGCCCGACGCCAACACCGAGAGCACCGTTGGCGTGCAGCTCAGGCCGGCGTTGGTGGTGGAGCTGGACTGGGACGTGGTGCGCACCGTCATCGAACTCACCGAGCCAAAGCTCGCCGGGGTGGTTGCCAACGCGCTGCACGCGGCCTGCACCTGCGCCGCGCCCCCCAGGCTCGCCACCACCAGCAGCCTCCACAGCCAATCCTTGACCCGCACACGCACACTCCTTATGTCATTGGCAAACCAGCGGCCCGATCATGGGCACTTGCTCCTGCGTAATATCCAGCTCGAACGTGGCCTGGCAGGTTTGTCCGCTGCCAACCGTGACTTGCAAGGTGTTATGCGCCGCCAGGTTTTCCAGGTACACCAGGCCCTCCCAACCGACCACCGCCAGCCCGCCGCTCTGTTCGTGGCGTACCTGACTGCCGAGGGGCAGTTCCTGATGCCGGGCATCCACCAGTGTGATGCTGGCGGCGATCACCCGGCGCACCGGAAACTCCAGCAGGTAGCCGCTGCCCCGGCGTACCGCCACCCGTTGCTCGACGTTGGGCACCTGCACATTGGACGGCAGGTTCAGCGGGTCGATCTCGTACTTGGCGCGGTAGTAGGCGCTGCTCCAGGGCACAAGCAGGTGGCCGTTACGGTCGGTTTCACCAACCACCTGGTTTTCGTAGCGCACCGGCACACCGGCGAATCCATCGGTGCTCACCACCACAAAAGCATCGTTGACCTGGTTGGCGGTAAAGAACTGCTTGTCCATCCACACCAGCGAGCCGCTGGCATCGGCCCAACGGGTTTGCGCCTCGCGAGTGCCATACACGCCGGCCTGCAACTGCACCGACTGCAGGCGCCAAGTCAGGTCGGCCTGGCGATAGGCCGGGCCGTCGCCGCTGGCGTAACCCAGGTTGAAGCCGACGCCGCCGCCCGCCGGCACTGCACGGCTGTAATTGACGCGCTGCTGCACCTCGCCGGTTTTACTGCGTTCACTGCCCAGGCTGAGGCTGCCGTAGACGTCGAAGGGAACCACCAGTTGCCCTTGCACGGCCCAGTTGCTGTCGCCGATCTCGCGGTTGGCCGACAGGTAAAAGCTGGTGTTGCGCCACAGCGATTTGCTCCACGTCAGGTTCAGCAGGCGGGTGCGCGAGTCATCCGCTGCCTGCACATCGAAATAACCCACGCCCAGGCTGCCGAAGTCATTCAGGTTCAAGCTCAGCGTGACCTGCTCGCTGCGTTTGCTGAGGCTGGCGTATGGGGTGTCGATCAGGGTCAGGTCGGCGTATTGATCACGCCGTTCAACCCGCTGGTATGAGAGGCTGTAATGCTGGCTGCTGTATTGATAACCGAGGCTCAGCTGCTGGCCCGAGCCGCCGTCGAACTGGCTTTGGCTGACCGCCGTATTGAGCACGCCGAAGTTACCCAGGCGCAGGTTGCCGCCCACGCCGCCCAGGGTCAGGTCGCTGGCCGCTTCGGCGTGGCCTTCGAGGGTGAACGCGTCAGACAGGCCGTAACGGAAGGTGCCGCTGGCCACGCCGGCGCCGTAGCCAAAATCGCGGACGGTGTAGTCGCGGCGCAAATTACCGGCAGACACCGAGAAATCCGACAGGCCCTTTTGCAGCAAGGTGCTGGTGACGTAGAACGGCACCGTGGTCGAGACCTGGCGGCCGAGGGCATCGGTGGTGACCACCACCGCTTCGCCCGCACCGTTGATAAACGGCACGTTGGTCAGGGTATAGGGGCCGGGCTGCAAATCGGCGCTGCTGGATTTGTAGCCGTTGATAAACAGGTCGACCGACGACGGCACCGCCGCCTCCCCGGCGAACTGCGGCAAGGGATAGGTCACCAGGTCCGGACGCACGCCAAAGTCGCGGGAAAGCTGCACACCGCCCAGCCGCACCGAACTGCTCCAGGGCAATGCACCGCTGATCACGTCGCCTGCCTCATAGGTCAGCAGGCGTTCATCGTCGGAGAAGCGCCATGTGGTGTCGTACCGCCGATATCCATTGTTCAAACTGCTGCCTTGGGTTTCACGGCCAAGGGTGGCGCGGTACTGACCGGTGTTGGTCACGGTGCCCCAGGTATCAAACAGGCGTACTTCGTTGAAGATGCCCAGGTAGGTGTCGCTGTCGTCGGTGTCGTTGAGGTAGGCGTCGTAGTTGAGCAATGCGCCAAAGCTGGTCAGCGCCTGGGTGCGCGGGTAGTTGCTGCGATCGCCGATAAACTGCTCCGGCAACCAGGCAGGAGGCACGTTCAACAACAGTCGCTGGGCCTGGCTGTCGTAATCGGTGTGCAGGCCCGGCACCTTGTCCAGGTCGACTTCGGCAGGCAGGTCAGCCGGCAGCTTCATGCCGACCTCCTGCAATACGCTCGCCGGCAGAAACAGGCTCCCCGCCCGCTGGCTGACGGCAACCACCCGGCCGGTCTCCTGCTGATTGACCACCAGGTCCAGGAACAACTGAGCATCGGCCACAGCCTCCATACTGCTGGGCGGCGGCGGCAACGGCGCAGCCTCACCCAGTGGCGCAAGTACCAGGCCAGACAAGCCTCCCATCACCCACACCGACCGCCAAAGACTTCGAGCCTGATCCCGGCTCACTTTGTGCCCTTCAATGGACATCTCCATCCGTTAAACCCAGGCGCTACTCCTTGCCCTGTCGCGTATCGCTATCGGCCCGGCGCAAGGTTCTCCACTTGCGTTGCGCCGTTGACCCGAACCTGCAGCGGCTGGTCCGCTGGCAGGCCGTCGGGCACCTGCCAGCGCATGGTTGCGCCCGGCAGCACATAGCCCATCAGGCCTTCCACCAGCGGGCGTGGCTGCCCGCCCTGCTTGAAGCTGGCGTCGGTCAGCCGCGCGTGCACGGCGCCCTGGTTGTGCATTTCCACATAATTGCGCCCGGCGACCGTGACTTTTTTCCAGCTCAGGTCCGGCTTGCCGGCGCTCTTGGGGTCACGCTCGCGCGTGCCGTCGACCTTGCTCCACAGGCCCGGCCCATAGGCAAACAGCGGCACCGAATAACGCATCTGAAAACGCACGGCCGCCGCCGTCTTGCCGTCCGCCGGGGCGGCTACTGGCACGGCTGAGGGAATCTCGTCGATGATGATGCGGTAGGCCAGCTCCCGGCCCGGCGGCACGTCCTTGGTGCGGGTCAGGCGCACCAGTTGCTTCTGGCCGGGCTCGATCTTCGCCACGGGCGGGCTGCCGATCACATCGCGCTGGTTCTGGTATTGCTCGTCAAAGCCGCTCTGGCTCCAGGCAAACACGCGGATCTGCAAGTTGGCGGTCTCGGTGCCGCGGTTTTCCAGCCACAACGCACTGGCTTGCTGATCGGCCTCCAACACCGGGTCGATCGGCCAGATCAGCACTGAACTGGCCGCCTGCGCCTGCCCCGCCAGCAACCCGAACACACACGCCACCCACCACTGCCGGGAAGCTGCAAACATAAGTCCCACTCCTTATCCCAATCGCCTTACCACGTGAGCTGCACTTGCAGCGTGTCGCTGTATGTCCCCCCAGGCGTGTTACCTGGCAGCTGCACCCGGCCGTAAATCGGCAGGGTGATGTTATTCGCGTTGCTGTACGCCACGCTGACACTCTGGCTGATGCCAATGCTCTGGCTCAGCGCCGCATTGCTGAAGAGCTGATAAGCCACCTTGGCCGTTCCGCTGTTGAGCTGCATGCGGCGCCCCCCGCTGTTATACAAACCACCGTCGACCGTCATGCTCAGCGCCACCCCCGGCGTGCATTGCAGCGTCACCGAACTGCTCAGCGCGACCGACTGCGCACCTGTCGCCAGCGCCGAGTAACTGCCGAACGCCAGGCTGCCATAGTTGCTGCCGCCGCTCGCCACCAGGCAGCCCGGTGTGATCGTCGCGCTGACCTGGAACGTCTGGCTGGTCACCGCCAGCAGTGACACCGGCATGCCCCAGCCGATGCACACCGCCAGCGTTGCCCACCCTGCACGGTTCATCGCGGTCAGAACGTCAGTGTCACGTTGACCGTGTCGGTGTAGGTACCCGCCGGCAGCCCCGCCTTGCCGGAGGCCTTACCGTAGATGTTCACCGCCTGGGCCACGCCGGTACTCGGCGCCAGGTTGATCACGCCGCCGATCGCCAGCAGATTCGAATGCCCGCTGTCGGTGTAGAGGTCGTAAGGCACATAGTTGGCAACCCCGTCATACAGCGCCCGCGCGCCGCCGGTGGACTGGCCGTCATTCGCGCCGGCAGACACCGTCAGTGTCGGCGAGGTGCCCGCCGAACACAGGATCGACAACGCGCCACCGCCGCCGCCCAGCACCTGGCCATCGGCTTCGGTGAACAGGCTATCGGCGGTACCGAAGTTCAACGCACCAAAGCTCATCCCCCCGGTGGCCGCCGCGCCATTCACTTGGCAACTGCTGGTCAGGACCAGGGTGGCGGTGACCGTGCCGGCCACCGTGGCCGCCTGCGATCCCGACACCCACGCCAGCGCTATTAATGGAAAAACTGCTTTGGATACAAGTGCATGCATGGTTTTCATCCTCTTGAGTTACCAGTCCAGTGTCACCGTCAACGTGTCGGTGTAGATCCCTGCCGGTAAGGCACTGGTATTTGCCACTACGGTGCCGAATACCGGGATCGGTATCTGCGTACCCCGGGTCACGACAAAATTGCGTTGCTGCCCGATGCTGTAGGCGCTGCGGCCCTGCGGGTCGGCCCACAGCGTGTAAGGAATCATCAGGCGCCCATTGCTCAGGCGCCGAGTGGTGCCATCGCCATTGGCGCCGCCGTCGATGGTCACCGTGAAGCTGCTGACCACCGAGGGGTTGCAAGACACCGACAGCGGCGCCTTGTTGCCATCCGTGACACCCGCGCCCAACGTGGTGTTCCAGGTCGGGCCCTGGCTGCCGAAGTCGAGCATGGCCGTGCCACCGGTGGGCGTCACCGGCGCGCTGTCATCGTTCTTGCTGACTTCGCAACTGGCGGTAATCACCAGGCGCGCGTGAATTTGCCCGCCCACGCCCGCCTGCGCGTCATCCGCCAGCAGCAACAGGCCACCCACGGCCACCAGGGCCAGGCAGCGGCTCACCATGTGACCGTGACCTTGAGCAGGTCGGAATAACGACCGACGGCGGGGATGTCTTTGAGGGGTTCGATCCGCCCATAGAGCGGCAGGTCGACGGTTCCGGAGTCCGGTACGCGGCCGCTGAGGGGCACGTCGACCGGCAACGCAATACGCCGCGCGGCGTCGGCGTAGAGGCGGTAGGGAATGGGTTTGCTTGAAGGGGTATCGGCGCTCAGGTAGCGGACTTCACCGGTGCCACCGTGCAGGCCGCCGTCCACGCGCATCTGGTACGGCGTGTCGGGGTTGCACTCAAGGCGCGGCTGGCGCTGGCTGATCAACGCCGCACTCAGGGGCCCGGCCGGGTCATTCAGACGCGGGCCGCTGCCAAAATCCAAGACGCCAAGTTGCTCGATACCGGCACTGCGCGTGGTGCCCACCAGTTGGCAACCCCGCTGCACATCGATCCGCACCTCCACCTGGAGCTGTGCACCGTAAACCGTGCTGCAGAGTATCGTGCCCATGACTGCCAATACTGCTCGTCCCTTCACTGCCCCAAATCCTTGTACGGGGTGATTGCTGTGTAAGAGGTTAGACACTCAGCGAGAAACTGCCAGTCCGGACAGGATTGCGCACGTATCATGCTTTTTCGAGATGGCTGACGGCTGCCTTCTCTATTGGTCAAATCGCGCCGGGCGCCCTAAAGTAAGCGACCACCGCACGACAGAGTGACTCGCATTGGCCGCGCTTTCCCTGATCCGTCGCCTGCTCGGTAAAAAAACCGCGCCCCTCGACGACTCGCCCATCCCGATGTTCTTTCAGAAAAAAGCCGAACAACACGGCTATACCCTCAGTGCAGGCCAGGCCCAGGCCATAGCCGCCATGGCCCGTGAAACCCAGCACCTGCTCGCCGGCCAGGCCACCCGGAGCCTGTATTTGCATGGGCCGGTGGGGCGCGGCAAAAGCTGGCTGCTTGATGGCTTTTTCCAGGCGTTGCCGGTGGCCGAGAAGCAACGCGTGCATTTCCACGATTTTTTTGCGCGCCTGCACCGGGGCATGTTCAAGCATCGCGAGCATGACGACGCCCTGGCAGTCACCCTCGACGAGCTGCTGGCCGGCTGCCGCGTGCTGTGTTTCGACGAATTCCACGTGCACGATATCGGCGATGCGATGTTGATCAGCCGGCTGTTCAAGGCGCTGTTCCGGCGCGGAATCTGGGTGCTAGTGACGTCCAATTACCCGCCCGCCGGGTTGTTGCCCAACCCGCTGTACCACGAGCGCTTCAAGCCGGTGATCGACTTGATCGCCGCGCGTATGGACGTGCTCGAAGTCAGCTCACCCCAAGACTTTCGCAGCCTGCCCCAGGCCCAAAGCTCGCAGCGTTTCACCACCGGACAGTATGTGTGGCCGGGCACGGCAGCCCAGCGTGCGGCGCTCGGGCTACCCGCTACGGGGTGCCCGGCACAGGCGCTGACGGTCGGCAATCGGCAACTGCAGTGCCGCAGCCGTCAGGGGCGCCGCATCGCGTTTACCTTCAATGACCTGTGCGAGCAACTCACTGCCGTCATGGACTACCTGCTGCTGTGCCAGGACTTCGACCACTGGACCATCGACGGCCTGCCGCACCTCGCGGAATGCCCGATTGCCGTGCAGCAGCGTTTCATCAACCTGGTGGACGTGCTGTACGACCAGGACAAGCACCTGATCCTGATCGGCGAACAGCCGCTGGCCGAGTCTCTGGCCGGCCAGGCCATCGACCTGGCGCGCACCGCCAGCCGCCTGAACCAGTTGCAGCATCAGGCGCCTGACCCGGTATCATGAGCGCCATTTACGCCCCTTTGCCGAGTGACCGCGCCGTTCATGCATACCCTCGCCCAACTCAAGACCGGCCAATTGGCCGGCATCACACGCCTGGACCTGTCCTGCGGGCTGACGGAATTCCCGCAGGAAATCTTCGAGCTGGCCGACTCCCTGGAAATCCTCAACCTCAGCGGCAATGCCCTGAGCAGCCTGCCCGACGACCTGCACCGCCTGCCGCACCTGCGCGTGCTGTTCTGCTCGGACAACGCATTTACCGAACTGCCGGCATGCCTGGGCCAGTGCGCCAAGCTGAGCATGATCGGCTTCAAGGCCAACCAGATCAGCCATGTGCCCGCCGCCGCGCTGCCGCCGCTGTTGCGCTGGCTGATCCTGACCGATAACCGCATCAGCCAATTGCCCAGCGAATTGGGCGAGAGACCCTTGCTGCAAAAGCTGATGCTGGCCGGCAACCAACTGGCCGAGCTGCCGCAAAGCCTGGCCAACTGCAAGCACCTGGAGCTGATTCGCATCGCCTCCAACCGCCTTACCCGCCTGCCGGAATGGCTGCTGGCGCTGCCGAGCCTGACCTGGCTGGCCTACGCCGGCAACCCGGTGGAGATGGCCGTGGACATGGCGGCCGATGACGCCACGCCGGACATTCCCTGGGCAGAACTGGAACTGGGCGAAGTGCTCGGCGAAGGCGCTTCGGGGATCATCCGCAAAGCACTGTGGAAACCGCAGGCGATACCCGTCGCGGTAAAGCTCTACAAAGGCGCCATCACCAGCGACGGCTCGCCGCTGCACGAAATGCAGGCGTGCATTGCCGCCGGGCTGCACCCGAATCTGATCAAGGTGCAGGGCCGCGTGGTCGGCGCACCTGAGGATCAGGCCGCGCTGGTGATGGACCTGATCGACCCAAGCTACCGCAACCTCGCCGCCCTGCCGAGCCTGGCCTCGTGCACGCGGGACGTCTATACGCCCGACACACGTTTCAGCCTTGAGGTGGCCCTGCGCATGGCGCGCGGCATTGCTTCGGTGGCGGCGCACTTGCACCGGCACGGCATCACCCATGGCGACCTGTATGGCCACAACATCCTGTGGAATGCAGCGGGGGATTGTTTGCTGGGGGATTTTGGCGCGGCGTCGTTCCATGCCACGGCGGACACCCTCGAGACGCGGGCGTTGCAGCGCATTGAAGTGCGTGCGTTCGGGGTGTTGCTGGGGGAGTTGTTGGAGCGGGTTGAGACAGAGTTCAACGACGAGGGGTTGGCAGCGCTGCAGAACAGCTGCTGCCAGCCTGATGTATTGGCGCGGCCCAGCTTCGAAGAGATTGAAGCGCTGCTCAACCCGAATTGAAACCCAAACCCAAACCCAATGCGGGAGCGGGCTTGCTCACGAATGCGGCGCAATCAGCCAACAAATAGGTCGACTGACACTGCGCATTCGCGAGCAAGCCCGCTCCCACATTTTTTACCGCGTTCTATCCAGCTATCAATCAGCCAGCCAGGCCGACAAACATATCCTGCACGTCATCATGGTTGTCCAGGCCTTCCAGGAAAGCCTCGACTTCAGCCATCTGCTCATCGGTCAAACCGCTCACCGGGTTCTTCGAGATATAACCCAGCTTGGCCGACAGCACAGTGAAGCCCTGTTCCGGCAGTGCTTTTTGCACGGCGTCGAGGTCGGTGGTTTCGGTGATGAACAGCGTGGTGCCTTCTTCTTCGCCATCTTCGAAATCCTGCGCGCCGGCTTCAATCGCGGCCATTTCCGGGTCGGCGTCCGGGCTGTCCGGTGAGGCTTCGATCAGGCCGACGTGGTTGAAATCCCAGGCCACGGAACCCGAAGCGCCCAGTTGGCCCTTGCGGAATGCCACACGGATTTCCGCCACGGTGCGGTTGATATTGTCGGTCACGCATTCGACGATCAGCGGCACTTGGTGCGGGGCGAAGCCTTCGTAGGTCACGCGGTGGTATTGCACGGTCTCGCCGAGCAGACCGGCGCCCTTCTTGATCGCGCGTTCCAGGGTTTCCTTGGGCATCGAGGCCTTTTTGGCCTGTTCTACAACCAGACGCAGGTGGGCGTTGGTTGCGGTGTCGGCGCCGTTGCGGGCGGCGATGGTGATTTCCTTCACCAGCTTGCCGAAGATCTTGCCCTTGGCATTCGATGCCGCTTCTTTATGTTTGACTTTCCACTGTGCGCCCATGACTCACTCTCTTCTGTCCATCGCGCCGAGACGTCTACTGGCCGGCGCTTTGGGGGCAGAGTTTATAGCGCAAAAACGCTCTAATCCACCAAAAAACCGGCCAGCCGTTTCAGGCGCCAACGGCTTGATTCTGACGCTGCGGCCCGGCCCCCAATTGCCGCCCCGCGCCTGGCGCGGGGGGAAATGCCGCAAAGCAGCTGATTGAGGTCAAAACAACGGCACTTACCCGAAGCAGCCCGCTCAAAACCGGCATACAGTTAAAGCACTCCGTCACCAAGAGCGGAGGTATGCCCTGATGAGTGAGGAAGAAAGCGATGCCGTGGAAAAACTCCGATACGCGCTACAGCACCATGTCAATCGCGCTGCACTGGTTGATGGTGGTGCTGCTGGCGGTGGTCTACGCCTGCATTGAGTTACGCGGCCAGTTCCCCAAAGGCAGCGGTGCGCGGACGTTGATCGTCGAAATGCACTTTATGTTCGGCCTCACCGTGTTTGTACTGGTGTGGCTGCGCCTGTTTGCGCGCAGCCTGGGGGTGGCGCCGAAGATCGTACCCGCGCCGCCGCAATGGCAGAGCTTGCTGGCCACGCTGATGCACTTCGCGCTGTATGCGTTGATGATCGGCATGCCGATTGCGGGTTGGCTGATCGTCAGCGCCGAGGGGCATTCGGTGATGTTCTACGGCATGGAGCTGCCGCCGTTGATCGCCGAGAACAAGGCGCTGGCCAAGCAGATCGAAGGCTGGCACGTGCTGTTCGGCAAGATCGGTTACTGGCTGATCGGGCTGCATGCGCTGGCGGGGATTTTCCACCATTACGTGATGCGCGATAACACCGCGCTGCGCATGATGCCGGGCAAGCGGGCTAACCCGTAAACCCGCGGCGGCCCTGCAAGCCGCCGGTGTGGAGGAAGATCAGGCGCGTGCCGGGGCTGAAGCGCCCGGCCGCGATCTGTTGCTGCAGCGCCAGCAGTGCCTTGCCCGTGTAGAGCGGCTCCAGCGGCAGGCCGCACTGCTGCTGCGTGTGTTCGATAAACCCGAGCAACTGCGGATCGACCTTGGCGAAGCCGCCAAGGCTGGCGTCCAGCAGTTCATAGCCACCCTGCACGATGGCCTGTACGTTTTGCGCGATGCCGTGATCATCCGGCACCGCCATGGCGCCGTAGACCGGATGCGCCCCCGCCTCAGCCAGTGCCAGACCCGCCATGGTGGTACCGGTGCCCGCCGCCAGCCACCAGCCGTGGTAATCGTCCCAGCCCAGAGTGTGCAACTGCGCACATGCTTGCTCGACCAACACCCCGCAGCCCAGCGCGCCGGCCAAACCGCCGCCGCCTTCAGGCACGGGATGCAGGCCGGGATATTGCTCGCGCCAAGGCAACCAGAAATCCGGCGCATGCCGTGCGCGATAACCGCCGTAGCCCAGCCAGTGCAGTTGCATGCCGAAGGCTTTCAGGTCGAGGACGGTAGGCGTGTCTTGAGGATGGCCGCGTAACAGGCCGACGGTGGGGAAACCGAAGCGCTTGCCCGCCGCCGCCAGCGCGTGCAGGTGATTGGAGTAGGCACCGCCCAGGCTGATGATGCCACTGGCGCCAGCCTGGCGAGCCTCGGCCAGGTGCTCGGTGAGCTTGAACCACTTGTTGCCGCTGATCAGCGGATCGATGCGGTCCAGGCGCAGCACGGCCAGCTCGACGCCGTTCAGCCAATCCAGGCTCAAGCGTTCAAGCGGCGCGTGGGGAAGCCAATCAAAGGGGCCCATCGGAAGGGATCTGCCGGCAAAAGGGGGCGGTAGTCTAGCACCGCCCCTTGTTGCGCATTACAGCTCGGCGGCGAGGCGCGAACCCTGGTTGATCGCACGTTTGGCATCCAGCTCGGCCGCCACGTCGGCGCCGCCGATCAGGTGCACGTTCTGGCCTGCAGCGACCAGGCCGTCGTGCAGTTCGCGCAGGGGGTCTTGCCCGGCGCAGATGACAATATTGTCCACCGCCAGCACCTGCGGCTCACCCTCGGCGCCGATGCGGATATGCAGGCCTTCGTCATCGATCTTCAGGTATTCGACGCTGTTGAGCATCTGCACGCGCTTGTTCTTCAGGCCGGTGCGGTGGATCCAGCCGGTGGTCTTGCCCAGGCCGTCGCCGACCTTGAAAGCCTTGCGTTGCAGCAGGAACACTTCGCGCGCAGGCGCATGCGGTTCGGGCTTGATCCCGGCCACGCCGCCACGGGCTTGCAGCTGGGTGTCGATGCCCCACTCTTTCCAGAACGCGTCGCGGTCCAGGCTAGTGGACACGCCCTGGTGCACGAGGAATTCCGACACGTCGAAGCCGATACCGCCGGCGCCGATCACCGCCACACGCTTGCCGACGGGTTTGCGCTCGAGGATCACGTCCAGGTAGCTCAGCACCTTGGCGTGGTCGACGCCGGGAATCGCCGGGGTACGCGGCGCAATGCCCGTGGCCAGGATGACCTCGTCGTAGCCGCCCGCCGCCAGTTGCGCGACACCCACGCGCGTGTTCAGGCACAGCTCGACGTGAGTGGTCTGCAATTTGCGCTTGAAGTAGCGCAGGGTTTCGAAGAACTCTTCCTTGCCCGGCACGCGCTTGGCGATGTTGAACTGGCCGCCGATTTCGCTGGCCGAATCGAACAACGTGACCTGATGGCCACGCTCGGCCGCCACCGTCGCCGCCGCCAGGCCTGCCGGGCCGGCACCGACCACGGCGATTTTCTTGATCTGCCGGACCGGCAAGTAGTTGAGCTCGGTTTCGTAGCAGGCGCGCGGGTTGACCAGGCAGGTGGTCAGCTTGCCGCCGAAGGTATGATCCAGGCAGGCCTGGTTGCAGCCGATGCAGGTATTGATTTCATCGGCGCGGCCCTCGGCGGCCTTGTTGACGAACTCCGGGTCCGCGAGGAACGGCCGCGCCATCGAGACCATGTCGGCATCGCCTTCGGCGAGGATCTGCTCGGCGATTTCCGGGGTATTGATGCGGTTGGTGGTGATCAGCGGGATCTGCACCGCGCCGCGCAGCTTGGCGGTGACTTTGCTGAACGCGCCACGTGGCACCTTGGTGGCAATGGTCGGGATACGTGCTTCGTGCCAGCCGATGCCGGTGTTGATAATCGTCGCACCGGCCTGCTCGATGGCCTTGGCCAGCTGTACGATTTCTTCCCAGGTGCTACCGCCCTCTACCAGGTCGAGCATCGACAGGCGGAAAATAATAATGAAATTCGGCCCCACCGCTTCACGCACCCGGCGCACGATTTCCACCGCCAGGCGCATGCGGTTTTCGTAACTGCCACCCCAGCGGTCGGTTCGATGGTTGGTGTGCGCGGCCAGGAACTGGTTAATGAAGTAACCTTCGGAGCCCATGATTTCCACGCCGTCGTACTCGGCGACCTGGGCCAGCAGCGAGCACGTGACGAAATCGCGGATCTGCTTTTCGATGCCTTCCTCGTCCAGCTCTTTAGGCTTGAACGGGTTGATCGGCGCCTGAATTGCGCTCGGCGCGACCTGCTTGGGGCTGTAGGCATAACGGCCGGCGTGGAGGATCTGCATGCAGATCTTGCCGCCCGCCTCGTGCACGGCCTGGGTCACGATCCTGTGCTTCTGCGCTTCTTCGTCGGTGGTCAGCTTGGCCGCGCCGTCGTACACGCCGCCCTCAACATTCGGGCCAATGCCGCCGGTGACCATCAGGCCCACGCCGCCCCGCGCACGCTCGGCAAAATAAGCCGCCATGCGCTCGAAACCACCGGGTTTCTCTTCCAGGCCGGTGTGCATCGAGCCCATCAGGGTGCGGTTACGCAAGGTGGTAAAACCCAGGTCCAACGGGGCCAGCAGGTGCGGGTAGGCAGCAGCGGTCATGGTACAGCTCCACAACGGATCATCACGGGACGTGGAAGGCTCGAATGGCCTGCCATCGGGTTATGTCCCACAGACTAAGAGGCGATGGATGTCGGCTCAATGACTGAAACTGACAAGTTATTGATCCAAATGCACAGCGCCCCTTGGCAAGCCGGTGTATGGGCCCTACCCTAGACGGCGAACCCAGCACACGGTCTGTTGTCTGTT
Organism: Pseudomonas viridiflava; assembly: GCF_900580675.1. Taxonomy (GTDB): domain Bacteria; phylum Pseudomonadota; class Gammaproteobacteria; order Pseudomonadales; family Pseudomonadaceae; genus Aquipseudomonas. The sequence continues at coordinate 3,553 of NZ_UTBG01000074.1, read as the reverse complement.
GCCCCATGCGTAAACTTCTAGCTTTTACCGTCACCATGGCCCTGGTTGCCGCTATCGCCGCGTATCTGGTCTGGACCCAGGAGCGCCCTGTGGCGCATTACCTGTCCGACCTGCGCATTACCCTCGCCGTGAATGAAGGGCTGCCGGCCGATCGCGGCAACCTACTGGGCATCCAGCCGGAGCTGTTCCCCGCCGACTACCAGAGCGTCGAACGCCTGCACCTGAAACTCTCGGCCTATCTGCAAAAGGCCCGGGATCAGGGGCTGATCAACGACAAGACCGTCGTGGTGCTGCCCGAACACATCGGCACCTGGCTGATGCTCACCGGCGAAAAAAATGAGGTGTACCAGGCGCTGCACGCCAAGGATGCGATGAACTGGCTGTCGCTCAGCAACCCTTTGCTGTTTGCCCGCGCCTGGATCAGCGCCACCGGCGACAACCGTACCGACGACGCCTACCTGCGCATGAAGGCCACGGCCATGGCACGCGATTATCAGCTGCTGTTCGGCGGGCTGGCCAAGGAGTTTGGCGTGACCCTGGTGGCCGGCTCCATAACCCTGCCGAACCCGAGTGTCAGCCAGGGCCAACTGCAGGTCGGCCATGGCCCTTTATACAACGCCAGCGTGGTGTTTGATGCCGACGGCTTGCCGATCGGCGAGCCGCAGCGCCAGCTCTACCCGATTTACGACGAGCGCGGCTTTATCGAGCCGGGCGATGAAACCATCGTCAGCGTGGTCGACACGCCGGCCGGCCGCCTGGGCGTGTTGGTGGGCAGTGACAGCTGGTACCCGGACAACTACCGCAAGCTCAACGAACAAGGCGCGCAACTGGTGGCGGTGCCGGCGTTTGTGTTGGGACGTGATACCTGGGACCGGCCATGGCGCGGCTTTAAAAGCGTGTCCACGCCGCCGGAAATCAGCCTGAAGCCTGAAGAGCTCAGCGAAGGTGAAGCCTGGCGCCGCCTGACCCTGATCAGCCAGCGACCGGTCAGCCAGGCGACTGCCGGCATGAGCGTCTTCCTGCGCGGGCAGTTCTGGGACCTGGGCACCGCCGGGCATAGCTTCCTCAGCGGCAACGGGCAGATCAGCGCCGACGGCGAGGCGCGTGGCGCGCGCTTGCTGAACATCTGGCTGTAATGCCGTGAAGCCGGTGCGCCTGGGGGATCTGTCGGTGGGCTTCGTGCACACCCTGGCGGACGCCGTCCACAGCCACGGCCTGGACCCGCAACCGCTGCTGCTGCAATACGGCCTCGACCCGGCGCGGCTCGCTGAGGCGGGTGCACGCTTGTCGATCCCGCGCTATATGCGCCTGGGCCACGCGGCCATCCAACTGACCGGCGACCCCGGCCTGGGCCTGCGCATGGGCCAGCTCAGCCGCCTGAGCCAGGCCGGGCTGGCCGGCGTGACCGCCGCGCAGGCGCCCAACGTGCGCGAGGCGGCCCGCGCGCTGACGCGTTTCGAGGCGTTGTACGGTTCCAACTACCGTGGGCAATCGAGCTTTGTCGAGGACGCCGAAGGCGCCTGGCTGCGTTTCTATTCCATCAGCCCCTACAACGCCTACAACCGTTTTGTGGTGGACTCGATCATCGCCGGCTGGCTGCACCAACTGTCGAGCCTGGCCCAGCAACCGGTGCAGGCGCAACGGGTCGAGATCGAGTTCGAGGCGCCCGATTACAGCGAGCAGTACGACGTGCTGGGGCCTGTGCACTTCGGCGCCGAGGCCAACCAACTGCGCTTGAGCCAATTCACCCTGGCCCTGCGCAACCCACAGCACTGCCCAAGCACCTGGCACCTGTTGCTGCAGCTGTGTGAAAGGGAATTGGAGCAATTGACTCGCACCCGCAGCCTGCGCGAGCGCATTACCCGGTTGCTCGGGCCGATGCTCAATGGCGGCCGGGAACCCGACCTGGAGGAAGTGGCGGCACGCTTGAAGCTGCCAACCTGGACGCTGCGGCGCAAACTGGCCGAAGAAGGCACGCAGTTTCGCGCGATTCTCAACGACACCCGCCGCGACCTGGCCATGACCTATATTCGCGATACGGAGCTGGCATTCGGCGAGATCGCCTATTTGCTCGGTTTTGCCTCGGCCCAAGCCTTTCAACGGGCCTTCAGGCGGTGGAACAACCAGACCCCAGGGGAATTTCGCCGCAGTCAGCGGCAATCCGCCTGAGGTCGGTGTTACAGCTCGGTTGCATCGTCGGCCGGATCGAGCGGGTCCAATTCAAAGGCCTGGTACTCCAGCAGTTCTTCCTGGTAATCGTCCATGTCGGACTCCTTTTTAACGTTAAAAGCGGCTGCACATAAATGACCTGCACAGCCAGCCTAAAGTGCCGTGATGACGAAAAAATGTCTGCGCCATGACGTTCCTGCACTTCAGGATTAAACGTAGCAGCGTTGCATCGATTTAACATCCGGGCTTTGAGGCGCTATTGCAATCATTGCAAATGCAATCATATTTCGATTAGGGTACTGGGCCTCGGTTGCCAGGAGCCTCGACCCATGCCCGCCTCTACCGCTGACGCCGCTCAGTTGTGCATCGACGCACTGAACACGGCCGAGCCGTCGCGCAGCTCGCCGCTGTACACCGTCATGACCATGGCCAACACCCTCGAATTCAGCCGACAGGCCTGGGTGATTCGCGGCCAGTCACGCTCGCGGCGCGTGGGCAACTGGCCCAGTTGGTTCGCACGCAATACGGCCGAAAAACCCCTGCTGTACCTGCACAGTGCCCTCTCATCGGCGCAGTTAAGCGCGCTGTCGGACGAGACCGCGCAGCGCGGCATCCTGTGCAACGACATCGAAAACCAGCCCTCGCCCTGGCCCAAGGGCGCCCAACCGTCCCTGCCCTTGTGGCTGGCGACCAACCCGCGCTGCACCCCGTATGACCCGGCCTCGGGCGAGGAAGCCCGGGCGATTGTGCTGGCGGGGCTGCGCACGCTGTATGTTGACGGCATGCCGGGTTTTTACTACCTGGCGCTGCATGACCAGGAAAGCGCCGTGCCACTGAGTGAGCAGGCGCGTGAGGATGCGCTCAAGGGCATGTACCTGATCCAGCCTGGGCGTGCAGGGGATGTACGATTGCTTGGCGCAGGCCGCGCGCTTGAAGAGGTGGTACAAGCCAAGCGCTTGCTGGAGCAGGACTGGAACATCACCGCGCAACTGTGGAGTTGCCCCAGCTACACGCGGCTGGCGCGTGAGGCGGCGGCCGCCGAACGCTGGAATCGCCTGCACCCGAGTGCGCCCAAGCGCAGCTGCCACTTGCGCGACTGCCTGGCCGGGAATAGCGCACCGGTGGTTGCCGTCACCGGGTATCCGCAGCCGATTGTCGATCAGTTGGCGGCGTATGTGGATGCGCGGTTTGTGCCGCTTGGGGCGGGCTCGGTGCAAACGGCGGCGCCCAGTCGGTATTGGATTGTGGTGTGCGCGTTGAGGGCGCTGGCGGATGAAGGGCGGATCGACACGCGCCAGGTGGAAATAGCACTGAATCGGTACCCACTGAAATGAGCTGGAATGCGATTAAAAATGTGGGAGCGGGCTTGCTCGCGAATGCGGTG
>NZ_UTBG01000079.1 GCF_900580675.1 Pseudomonas viridiflava | reverse complement strand
GACTTGCCTGCGATAAGGGTGTGCCAACCGGCGTGCGCGCCGGTCGTTTGACCCTTATCGCGGGCAATCCCGCTCCCCCATTATTTATTTCAGGGCGGCGACGAAATCTTTACTGCGCGCCGCTGACCGCACCGACTTTGCCCATCACAAACCCGATGAATTGCTCAACGGTCATCTTCTGGCCGTTGAAAGTCACTTCATTGTTGGCGTAGTGCAGTTTGGAAACCACGTCGCTGCCGACCAGGGTCGCCAGCTGCGTACCCACGGCCATGCCGCTGACCATCTCGCTGGCCATCTGGGATTGCTGCTCGATGGCTTTAGGGTCGGTCACACCACCCACCTGGGCTTGCAGGGCGGCAACGTCGGCGATCATCGGCTTGGACAGGGTCAGGTTGGCGTCCAGCAGCGACACCATTTGCTTGCCCAGCTCAACCGGCGGCAGCTCCATGGACGCAGGCTTGGCCAGGTCCACGACCAGATTGAACTTGCTTTCGCCGTGGGTGGTTTTCAGCGACAGGTTTTCCAGCGCGAAATGCGGCTTGGCGGCCAGCAGCTGGTTGACGTTGGCTTCGGCCAAAGTCTGCTCGGCTTCGGTCAGTTGCAGCTCCGGCACCGGTTGGCCGGCGGCGGCGGCAGCCTGCACCGGCTGCATCTTGTCCTGGTACAGCTTGGTCAGCAGCAGCGCCGAAGGCACATCGATGTTTTTCACGCTAACGGCCATGGCTGCAGAGCCGACCGGCTTGCCCTGGTAGCCGATCTCATCGATTTTGTAATCGACACGGCCTTCCATGTTGTTGTCTTTGATTTCGCTGGTGTCTTTCTGCTCGAAGCCCTTGAGCGTCAACACGGCCTTCTGCGGGCCAAAGGTGAACTTGCTGTCGCTGAGCTCAACCGTGTTCTGGCCGGTGTAGAAGCCGAAGGTGGATTTTTCCAGGTTGCTGGCGACGGTAAAGCCGCCCAGCTCGCCTTCAAATGGCGTGCCGTTGGCATCGACTGCGGCCACCTTGAGGCTGTTCATGTAGCCATCAGCCTTGACCTTCTGGCCTTCGGCCGTGCTGTCGAAGTCCAGGTTGGCACCGGAGAAGCTGACGGAGGACGTGTCGTCCTTGAACTCCAGGGGCAGCAGTTCGACGTTGCCGTTGACCGAACGGTTGTAGCCGATATTGGCGACGCCCTTGAGCGGCGACACGTCCTTGGCGGCAGCGAACCATTTTTCGGTGGTGGCGTTTTTCTCAAGCGAGAAGTGACTGGTGGCCATGACCGGCAGCCATTTCAGCGTCACCAGGCGCGAGAACGGCAGCGGGCCGTGTTCGATATGGTCGACAAAGAGCAATTCGGGGTTGGTGTTCTGCTCGCCGAATACCGAACCCTGGCCCTTGAGGCGGTAGTGCGCGGTGCTGCTGAACAAGCCACGGTCCAGGGACACCAGCTCCAGGGTCGCAGTGCCGTCGACGCCGGCCATGGAGCGTTGCAGTTCCTTGTTGGCATCCTGAACCGCCGTTTGCAGCACGGGCTCCAGTTGCTTACCGGTGTACCAGGCGCCGCCTGCACTGACGACGCCAACGGCGACAACGAAACCCAAAAGAACAACTGCTGGCTTATTCATGAAGTGACCTGATCAAATCCTGTGAGAAGTGGGCTGTCTTCCTTGAACCCCGAAGGAGTTGGCTCAAGCCCGCCGAAAGCGGGGGAAGATTAGCACTCGCGGCCGCGAACGGCCCAGCTTTTCAGAGGGGTCAGACCTGCAGTTGGTTCACCAGGCGGCTCAGGAGTACTCCAATTCGAACTCATCGAGCTGGTGGTCGAAACTCTTCAGACGTGCGGCCCAGGTGTACACCAGCACCTCAAACTCGCGGTGGATCACGGCATTGCCCGGGGTGTCCGCCTTGGGGTCGCAGAAATCCAGCTGGTAGCGCTCACGCGCCATCTGGGTTGCCACGTCGGATAATTCCCGCGCGTTATTCAGCCAATGCCTACCATCGGCGACCTGCTGATCAAGGGCCACGCACTGTTTTTTCAGCACTTCCAGGCTCTTCTCCAGGGGGGTGCCGGTAAGGTCGCCCATGACTTCCTGAAAGGTACGCCCGGGTTGCCAGTAGCTGCCCCAGAAATAGCGGTCAAACACGGTTTCAACCCGGCGCAGGGCCACTTTGGTGTCCCAGATCGCCACGCGGGTCTTGCCTTGTTCAAGGAGCTTTCTCTTCACCCGTTGGTTTTGGTAGGAGGCCCACGCCACAACGCCGATGGACAAGGTGCCAATCACCAGGCACGCGCTGTCGAGGAACACCATGGCCTTGTCGATTTGATGAGCGAGCATGACGCCGTAGAAATAGGCAGCCGATAACAGCACCAGTGCGAAACACACGCACCAGAAAGCGGGAGCATAAGGGTTTTTCATTATTGGAATCCCCATGAGCAAACGCGAGCAGTGTCAGGCGAGTCGTCACGGCAACTCGCCTTTCAAGCATAGCTACCTGCTCAGGGTTTGCCGGGCTGTGACGCTTGCGTTCGTCCGCTTTCCCAGCCGCCGCCCAGGGCCAGGAACAGATCGATCTGGCTCATCGCAACCTGGGTGTTGGCGGCAGCCAGTTGCGCGCGCACATCGGTGTAGGTGCGGGTGGCTTGCAGGTCAGCCAGGAACGACGCGCGGCCGGCCTGGAAGAAGCGGTGCGTCTGGTCTGCGGCTTCCCTGGCGGATTCACCGGCTTCGTTCAGCGCGTCACGGCGCTGCAGCTGCGCGGTGTATTGCGCCAGGCCGGTCTGGGTTTCGCGAATGGCATTGAGCACCACGCCGTCGAAGTGCGCCAGGGCACCCTGGGTCGCGGCTTCGGCTTCGCGGATGCGGGCACGCGCGCCGTTGGTCGGTACCGTCCAACTGATCAGCGGGCCGAAGCCCCAGCGGTTGGTGGCCGGCGTGCCGAGGTTCTCGAGCAGGCCAACGGTGCCGACGGTGGCGCCGATGCTGATGTCCGGGTACAGCGCGCCCGTGGCCACGCCGATACGAGCGGTGGCCGCAGCCAGTTGGCGCTCGGCCTGGCGCACATCGGGGCGACGCTTGAGCAGGGTCGCGCCGTCGCCCACCGGCAGCAACTGCGCGATGTGCGGCAGCTCGGCGCAGGTGGCGGTGCCGGCTGGCAGTTGGTCCAGCGGCTTGGCCAGCAGCATCGACAGGCGGAACAGACCGGCCTGGCGCGCCGCTTCGTAGCGCGGCATGTCGGCGCGCAAGGATTTGTATTGGGTTTGCGAACGCGTCACCTGGGTTTCATCACCACGGCCGGCGTCGCGCAGGCGCTGGGTCAACTGGGTGCTCTGGGCTTGCAGGTCGAGGGACTCGTTGGCAATCGCCAGCTCTTCGTTGGCCGCGCACACCTGGGTGTAGGAACGCACCACATCGGCGACCAGGGTGATGCGCGCGATATCGGCGGCAGCCTGGGCGGCGTCGGCGCTGGCCTGGGCGCTTTCGATGCCCCGCTGCAAGGTGCCGAACAGATCGAATTGATACGAGGTGGTGATACTGGCGGCGCCGATGTTGCCCACCGGGACTTTTTCCGTCAGCAAAAAGGCTTCGCCCGATTCCTGCAGGCGTTGGGCCTCAGCCTTGGCGCCGAGGCTCCAGCCGCCGGCGGATTCAGCCTGTTCGGTCTGGAAGCGCGCGCGCTGCAGGTTGGCGGCGGCCACACGCAGGTCGGTGTTGGTGGCCATGGCCTGGCGCACCAGCTCATCCAGGCGCGGGTCTTTGTAGAGTTTCCACCAGTCGGCCGGCACCGGCGCCGACACCACGTTATTGCCCTCGCCCGCCAGCTGCCCTTGCAGGTCGCCACGGTTGACGGCGGACTTTTCCGGCAGCTTGTAATCCGGCCCCACCACTTGGCAGGCCGACAGTAACAACCCCAGCGCAGCGGTTGCCCAAAGCTGCTTCATGGCTTGTCTCCGTCTTTAACCTTATCGCCGATGATCGACACGGTTGCCGTACGCCCGGCGATCATGCGGAAATCCGCCGGCACATCATCAAAGGCGATGCGCACCGGAATCCGCTGAGCCAGGCGCACCCAGCTGAACGCCGGGTTGACGTTGGGCAGCAGGTTCGAGCCGCTGCTGCGATCACGGTCTTCGATACCGGCGACGATGCTCTGCACATGGCCGCGCAGGCGTGCGTTGTCGCCGATCACGCGGATATCCACGGCCATGCCGACATGGATGCCATCGAGCTTGGTCTCTTCGAAATAGCCGTCAATGTGGAACGAATTGCTGTCCACCACCGACAGCACCGGACGCCCGGCGGTGACGAACTCCTGGGCGCGCGGCGCGCGGTCGTTGACGTAGCCGTCCACCGGGCTGCGGACCACCGAGCGGTCGAGGTTGAGCTGGGCGGAGTCCACGGTGACCTGCGCTTCGGCCAATGCCGATTGGGCACGGGCCACGCGAGACTGGCTTTCTTCCAGTTGCTCGCTCGGCACCAGGTTGCCCAGGCCACGGTTACGCTTGTACTCGCGGTTGGCCTGGGCCAGGGTTTCCTGGCGGTCGGCCACGGCGGCCTGAGCCTGGCGCAGGGCCAGCTTGAAGCGGTCCTGGTCGACGGCAAACAGCACTTGGCCCTTGGTCACCAACTGGTTGTCGCGCACGTCCACTCGCTGGATCAGCCCGGACACGTCCGGGGCGATCTGCACGATGTCGGCACGGATGTGCCCGTCACGGGTCCAGGGCGCAAACATGTAATACATGACCATGCGCCACACAACGACGACCGCAAACGTCACGATCAACAACGTGAGGACGACACGGCCGATGGTCAAAAAAGGTTTTTTCATGTCATGAGGTATCGACTGAGTGAGTCCACCGCGCCCAGCAACAGCGCGTAGAGCCCCACATTGAACAATGCCCGGTGCCAGACCAGGCGATAAAAGTGGAGGCGGGTCAACAACCCGTGCACCACCAGAAACAACACGTACGTAATGCCCATCAGCACCAGCAGCGTAGGCAGGAAGACCCCGCTGATATCCAGATCACCGATCATAAAGGCGCTCCATCAGGCAGCGGCGCTTCCATTTCCGTGCCGCCAATAAATTCCACGCCGGGCAGCAGCGCCAGGCGCAAACCGGCCAAGGCGTGCAGCAGATGCAGGCGGGTGTCGTCTTCGTCTTGCAGGCCCTGGCCGTTGAGGGCGCGGCGCGTGCGGTCGAGGGTCATCAGCAGACCGCTCGGCGCAGGCAAGCGTTCACCCGCTTTGAGGCAAGCCTTGAAGTAAGCGCCCACACCTTCGACCACTTGGTTGAGCAGCACCCGCGGCACACCGAGGATGCGCGGCGAATACGCCAGCAGGTCGAGCAGGTTGAGCGCCACGCGCAAATCGCGCAGGGCGCTGCCGGTGTCCTGATTGATCAGCGCCAGGCGCGGCAGGTGCTGCATCAGGCGGTCGAGCATTTGCGCGGCCATGTGCCGATGCTCGGCCAGGGTTGCCGGCTCGGTCAGGGTGACAATGTCGCGCCAGCTGAAACGGGTCAGGCGCTTGGCCGCGAGCTCGGCGCCGAAGGGCCGCGCGATCAGCGTCCATACAAAGGCGAACAGCAGGCCCACCGGCCCGGCCAGGTTGACGTTGGCGAAGTTCAGGAAGTCCGCGTCATAGGCGCCCTGGATGCTGATGAACGACGAGGTGTTGACCAGCGTCAGCAGCATGCCGAGATAGAAACGCGGCTGCACGGTGAGCGTGCCGATGCAGATAAACGGCACCGCGAACGCCAGCACCAGCATCGGGAAATCGTGCAGGTTGGGCAGCACCAGAAACAGATACAGGCTGGCGAACAGCACCGACATGGCGGTCCAGAAAAAGAACCGGTAGATCTGCGGCGCCGGGTCGTCCATGGTCGCGAAAAAGCTGCAGGCCACGGCCGCCAGGATCACCGCGCTGCCGCCGTCGGTCCAGCCCAGCAAAATCCACAGCACCGAGGCGACAGTGATCGCGCTGACGGTGGAAAACGCCGAGTAGAACATCAGGCCACGATCGAGGAATGGCGTGAGCCGGCCCAGGCGCCAATGGCGATAGACGGCGCGCCAAGTGTCCTGGCTTTCGCACTGGATGGCGGCTTGCAGGCTGCGGCAGTCTTGCCAGAGGTCGATCCACTCGCCCAAGCGGTACAGCGCGTTGGAGAACAGCAGCGTGTGCCGGTCGTCCAGCGCTTCGCCTTGGGGTTGCAGGGCTTCGACCTGGTCCCGCAGGGCGCGCCAGCTCTCCAGCGAGGGGTCTTCGGTGGTGCTTTGCAGCCACTGGTTGGCCGCTTCCAGCAGTGGCGTCAACTGATCGAGAAACTGCGGGGCGCGGTGTTCGACGGCGTAGAGCGCATCGTCGAGTTCCTCCACCAGCGGCAGCAGGTGGATCATCCGCCCGCGCAGTTCCTTGGTGTTGCGCACCGTCTGCGGCCGCGCGCCTTCGTGGGGCAACTGGCCGATCATCAATTCGAGGGTGTTGAAGGTCGCGACCATGCCGCCGCGCAAATTGCTGACTTCTTCCGGGTCCACATTGCGCGTCAAAAAACGCTGGCTGTAGACCTGCGCATCGGCAAACCACTTGGCCACCGAGCCGTCGAATACCGGCATCAGCCGGCGCGGCCAGAACATCGCGCCCACCACAGCGGCCACGGCGATGCCGAGGAAAATTTCCTCGGTACGCGCCTCCGCCACATCCCACACCGCCAGCGGGTTATCCACCACCGGCAAGGCGATCAGCGGCAAGGTGTAGCCGGCCAGCATCAAAGCGTAGTTGTTCGCGGTGCGCAGGTGCATGGACAGGAACAACAGGGTGCCGGTCCACAGGGCGATGACAACCACCAACAGGTAAGGCGACTGCACAAACATCGGCACAAAAAACACCGCCGCCGCCGCGCCCATCAAGGTGCCGACGGCGCGGTACAGCGCTTTGGAACTGGTAGGACCGACAAACGGGCTGGAGACGATATACACCGTGGCCATCGCCCAGTAAGGACGCGGCATTTGCATGAGCATGGCGATGTACAACGCGATCATCGACGCGGCGAAGGTACGCACGCCGTAGAACCAGTCGCGGGCCGGCGGAAAGCCGGTAAAAAATCCGTTCAAGACGTTGCAACCCCGGCCGCTTCGAAAGCGGTCAATACACGCAATGCAGCTTCCAAGTCGCTGCGATCAATGTCGGCCAGCACTTCCTTGCGCAAGCGCACCAGTTGCGACTCCACCGCCTGCACCAGCTCGCGGCCACGCTCGGTGAGGCTCAAGGCCTTGGCGCGGCGGTCGTGGACGTCTTCGGTGCGGCACACGTAGCCGTCGTTGCACAAACGGTCGAGCAAACGCACCAGCGACGGGCTTTCCATCCCTGACGCCTGGGCCACTTTGACTTGATGCACACCGTCGCCCAAGCGGCCGATCATCAACAACGGCACGGCGCAGGCTTCGGAAATACCGTAGCTCACCAGCGTCGCCTGGCAGATTTTGCGCCAGTTACGGGCGCCCACCACCATGCTGCTGCTGAGGTTCATCTGGAGTTGTTCGAGGGTTTGGGACACTGAATAGTTCGCATACAGTTAGTTTGCTAACTATCAATATGGTCGATCAAGCCAAATGCGTCAAGTTTTGAAACAATTTTGCGGATGGGTGGCGGGAGGTGTGCAGGTAAGTAAAAGCGGGTTTGAACGGGGTATTGGATTTTGTAACGGTTTCCACGTAGCGCCCAAGCTTGTCCCACTCCTTGCCAGCAGAGGGGAGAAACTCGAGCTTATAGGTCATCCAGTTTCACCGGTACAGGCGTCTCATGACTGCGCGAACGGACTAGCTCAGCCAACTCCAGATCATCTAGCCTTTCCACCATCGCTTCGAACACGTTAGCAGGCACCATGTAGCCCATAACGCGGTTGTGATTGAGCACGGCAACTGGAGCACCATGAGCGTTACTCATCACCGCAGAGGGATTTTTTTTAAGCTCGGAAACGCTGACGGCCATATCGGCCAAAACACTTTGCATAATAAAGATCTCAAATAAGGACTTTATTCTGGTCTATTTATGGCCGATCCGGCAACTCAGAAAAACTGACAGTGGAAAATGCCGTTCAGGCATTTACTCCCCTCTCCCACCCCGCAACATCAAATTCAACTCATCCACCACCTCCGCCCAGTCCGCGTCCTCCAGAATCTCCTCGCGCAAAAACGCTTTCTGGCTGTCCGTCCAGAAAAACGCATCCGCGAGTTTCAAGTCCGGCTTCAGGGGTGAATGGGTCGTCACGAATTTCTCAATACTGACGGGGTCATTGTCCAGGCCAAGCTGTTTGAACAGTGACGGCAGGCTGTGCACGGGCGATTGCATGGTGGGCTCCTGATGGGAAAGGTTTAACCGAGTCTAGTGGCAACCCTCGGGTTGCGGCGGGGCAACGTTGCACACCACGAATAGCCGCGCCCGTGCGCCGCCGCCGTCCTGGCGGCTGAGTTCGCGCCAGCCCGCGGGCAGCGGTGCGAAGTCGTCCGGCGCTTCGTTGCTGCTGATCAGCCAGACGCGGCGAGTGGCGGCGGGCAGTGCCGACAGGTGGTCGAGGTAAATGCGCCCGCCGTCCTGGTCGACCAGGGTGCCGAAACCGTAGGCATTCGGCCGAGTTGGCGTGCCATCGGGCTTGGGTGGTGTGTAGAGCTGCAGCTGGGCGTCGGTCTGGTCGTAATACACGTAGCTGAGGTACCACATCATGTCGCTGAGGACGATGCGGTCGTCTTCCTGGTAATTGCGATTGACGAACTCCACCGGCACGTTGAATTGGTCGTGCTCATCCACGGTGAAATTGTTTTTCAGGCCTACCAGTTCAACGCCGACAAACAGCACAAACAACGCCGCGCCCAACCATGACAAACGGTCGATGGCCAACGCCAGGAGGATCGGCAAGGCCAAGGCGTATACCGTGAGATATCGCTCGATAAACACCGGGGAAATGAACGACACCGCGTAGACCAGCAACAGCGGCAGCAGGAAAAACAGCGCCAGCAGGCTGGCCGGTCGATAGGGCTCGCGATCGCGCCAGGCGGTCACCACGAGCACCGCAACCAGCAACAGTGGAAACAACCAGAACAGCGGCGGCCAGAACCCAGCGCCTTCATCCTGCAGCACGAACTGCCAGATCATCGACGGCAGGGAGACCAGGCTGACCGGGTCCTCCCAGCCTATATCCCCGCCCACCTTGAGTTGATCGACGTGCTGCACCAGGTCCAGCAGATTCGGCAGCCATGGCAGGTACAACACGACAATCAAGGCATTGGCCACCCACCACGCCGGGCGGGTCAGCAACCGCGAGCCCGGCGTAGGCGACCTGAACAACAGGCCCAGATACGCCCAATGCACCAGCACGCACAGCGCGGTGAAGTAATGGGTGTAGAACCCGGCACTCATCAGCACAACATAGACGGCCAGGTAACGCGTGCGCTCGGGTTGACGCACCCAATACACCAGCGCCAGCGTGGCCCCCAGCAGCCACACGCCAAGCAGTGAATACATGCGCACTTCCTGGCTGTAGCGCACCGCCGTCGGCAGCAGCGCCAGCAGGATCCCCGCCAGCACGGCCGCGCGCCGGGTGGACAGCTGCCGCGTCAGCCAAGTGCCCAGGCCCACCGCGATCACACCCGGCAGCGCACTCATGCTGCGTATCGACCAGATGCTGTCGCCGAACAGTTCGATCCAGCCGCGCAGCATAAAAAAGTACAGCGGCGGGTGCACATCGTGGGCCGCGTGAAACCAAAGGTCGCTGGCCGCATATTCGCTGAGCAGCAGGCTGGAGCCTTCGTCGCCCCAGATCGCAGCCGACGTCAGCTGGTAAAAACGCAGGGCCATGGCCAGCGCCAGGATCGGCACCCACCAGAGGCGGATGAGCCAACCGGCGCCCTCCCACGTCAGACGGTTGAGTGCGGGCAACGCCCCGACCTTTTCGTTTTGCTCTACCACAGACCGACGCACCTCGATTCCCCTGCCACTGCCCTGACTGCCTCAGTGCAAACACCGCCACTCTAGGACAAAAGCCCCGGATTCGCTTCTGGATTCGGACAAATCAACAATTTGCGTAGGCCTTCACCGAAGCGCCCGTAGGAACACGCTATGATTGCCGCCCTCCAAGGACTCAGGATCAAGGACACGTCATGCGCATCGGTTTTCTGTCACCCCTGGCACTGGCGTTGCTCGCCGGTATTTCCCAGCAGGCCCAGGCCAGCTCCGACGACTCGTGCTACCCCGACTGGCGGGTCTCGCGTGACAGCCTTGACGCGTGCAGCAACCAGCCCTTTCTCAGCCCAGGCAATGACAGTCGGGTAAACCTGCGCCTGTTGCTGGCCGACAAAAAGGCCGCGGGCCTGGCACCCAACGCCTTGAGCGAAGACGACCTGGCCCAGGGCTTTGGCCCGGTGCCGTTTCCGGTATATCGCCTGGCGCCGGTGCCCGGCTCGGACGCCGAACCCGACAACCAGCCGGACAACTCGCGCACCGCAGAGCTCGAAACCCTGCTCAAACCTCTGGGCATCGAGCGCAAGGAACTCACCCCTGCGGGTGACGCCTTCCTCAGCGGTGAAGGCAGCCGCTGCCGCAGCAACAACGACGACAGCGCCACCGCGTTTATCAGCCAGGTGGTCAAGGCCGACATGCCGGCCGCCGAACGCGAGCTACTGGTCAAAGCGCGCCTGCAATTGCTCACGGCCTGTACCTGGGAGGGGCAAGTGATAGAGCAGCCGTTGCAATCGACTGACGGCCAGTTACTGCGTATCTACCTGCAAGCCGCCGCCGACTTTTACAGCGGCCGTTTCAGCGACGCCGAACGCGGTTTTGCCGCTGCCAGCAGCAGTGCGCTGCCTTGGCTCACGGAAACTGCGCTGTACATGACAGCGCGAACCTCGCTGAACCAGGCCCAGGCCGAAGCCTTCGACGAATACGGCATGCCGCAGCTGGCGCATGTGGATAAGTCGGCGCTGGGCGATGCTGAAGAGGGCTTGCTGAATTACCTGAAAACTTATCCACAGGGCGAGTACGCGGTATCCGCGCGTGGCCTGCTGCGCCGTGTGTATTGGCTGGCGGGCAACCATGACAAGCTCGCCGAGGCCTTCGCCTGGCAGTTGACCGAGGCGACGGACGCGCAGCGCAATGTGTCGGTGGATGAGCTGGTGGAAGAGGCCGACCTCAAGCTGCTGATGGTCAACAGCGAGACCGTCACCACGCCGATGATCCAGCTGGTCAGCGACCTGATGGTGATGCGTGGCGGCGACCAACCCGCCCTCTCCCGCGCTGATCTGGAGAAGCAAAAAGGCGCCTTTGCCAGCCAACCCGAACTCTACGACTACCTGTTGGCCGTGTGCGCGCTGTACATCGAGCACCAACCGGACGCGGCCTTGAAGCAGCTGCCGCAGAGCGTGCCGTCGAGCCTCAATTACTTCGCCTTCAGCCAGCAGACCCTGCGCGCCCTCGCGCTGGAGGCCAAGCAGGACTGGAAAGGCGCCGAGGCCCTCTGGCTGCAATTGCTGCCGCTGGCGAAACTGCCGCTGCAACGCGACCAGCTTGAGTTGGCCCTGGCCATGAACTATGAGCGCAGCGGCCAGTTGGCCAAAGTGTTCGCCGTCGACTCGCCGATCAGCGCCAAGCAAGTGCGCTACATCCTGCTGCGCAACATCGCGGGCCCCGAGCTGCTGCGCCAGCAGATCGCCCAGGCGAGCGACCCGCTGGAACGCCAGACCGCGCAATTCGTGCTGCTCTACAAAGACCTGCTGCGCGGCCAGTTCGCGACCTTCGCCGAGGACCTCAAGCAACTGCCGGCGTCGGCCCCGGAAGACAAACTGGGCACCAGCCTGGGTTATGTCTACAGCGCCAGCCAGACCTTGAAACTGTTCCAGTGGAACGGCGACAAAGCCGAGTCCGGCTACGCCTGCCCGAGCATCGCGCAAACCGCCGCTACCCTGCAAAACGACGCGAAAAACCCGCAAGGCCTGAACTGCTTCGGTGAGTTCATCCTGCGTAACGGCCTGGACGGCATGCCGCTGGACCAGGCGCGCGCCGCCGGCAGCCTGGGCAGCACCGCGTCGCAGTTCAGCGGCGAAACCTTCTCGCGGCTCGACGGTTACAAGCAGGTGATCGCCAATGCCAAGGCGCCGAAGAACGACAAAGCCTACGCACTGTTCCGCGCCATCAACTGCTACGCGCCGGCCGGCTACAACAGCTGCGGCGGCCAGGACGTGACACCGGCTGTGCGCAAGGCCTGGTTCCGCCAGCTCAAGAGCGGTTTTGCCGACACCCAGTGGGGCAAATCCCTGCAGTACTACTGGTGAAACACTTGTGGCTCGGCTTGCTGCTGCTGGCAAGCCCGGCCTTCGCCGCCGTCGACGCCGCTGACTACAATGCCTTCTGGCTGTGGAGCGGCGTCGCGCCGCAACCGGTGCTCAAGCAAGCCAAAACCCTGTACATCCTCCAGGGCCAGATCAACTCCACGCGCCGCGCACCGCAGCGCGGCGTGCAACTGATCGCCCAGGGCATCAGCGTGCCGCGCCTCACCCAAGGCGAAGTCTGGGTGGTCTACCGCGCCCATACGCTGCACTGGCCGGAACAGGTCTACACACAGGTGCTCGGCCAGGTGCAGCGTTGGCGCGCGGCGGGCAACCCGGTGGTCGGCATCCAGATCGACTTCGACGCCCGCACCCAATACCTGCACGAATACGCCGACTTCCTGCACGACCTGCGCCAGCGCCTGCCCTTTGAGCTGCGCTTGAGCATCACCGGCCTGATGGACTGGGGCAGCAACGCCGACCCGGCCGCCATCGCCCAGCTCAAGGGTGTTGTGGATGAAGTGGTGGTGCAGACCTATCAGGGTCGCCACAGCATCCCGGATTACGCGGCGTATCTGCCGCGCATGAGCCGGTTGGGGCTGCCGTTCAAAGTAGGCTTGATTCAAGGTGGGGAATGGCAGGAACCGGGATATTTGAAAGGAAGTGAATGGTTCCGGGGGTATGTGGTGTTTCTGCGGAACCCTTGATCAGCACAATCCCCCTCCCACATTTGGATCGCATTATTTCAGGGCGGTTTGCAGCGGATACACCGACTCCCAACCGCCGCCCAGCGCTTTGTACAAACCCACCATGGCTAACGACACGCCAGTAGAGCTTTCAACCCACTGCTCTTGCGTGGCCAGCAGCGCGCTTTGCACCGTGAGCACGTTGACGAAATCCACCACGCCTTCAACGTACTGGTGTTGCGCAGTGGTCAGGGCGATCTGGTTCTGGCGTACGGCTTCGGCGAGGCTGTCGCGGCGCAGTTGGCTGGCGTTGTAGCGGGTCAACTGGTCATCGATTTCATGCCAGGCGCGCAGCACGGTTTGCTGGTAGGCAAGCGCGGCTTCCTGTTGCTGGGCTTCGCGCAGGTTGAGCATGCCTTGCAGGCGCCCGCCGTTGAACAGCGGCAAGCTGAGCTGCGGGCCGATGGCAAACGCGCGTGAACCCCACGAACCGAAATCCGAGAGTTGCATCGCCTGCGAACCGAGGCTGCCGGACAAGGTGATACGCGGGTAGAAATCACCTTTGGCCACGCCGATGCTGGCGGTGGCGGCGTGCAGGCGCGCCTCGGCCTGGCGGATATCCGGGCGGCGCTCGGCCAATTCCGAAGGCAGGCCGATGGCGACCTGGCGCTGGGTCTGCGGTACGGCCGCGTCTTTGGACAACTGAGCGTGCAGGGCTTGCGGCGGCTCGCCCATCAACAGGCTCAGGGCGTTGATCAGTTGGTCCTGGCGCTGCTGTAAATCCGGCAGCCGCGCTTCGATGGCGGCGACCTGGGCGGCGGCTTCGGCCACGTCGAGGTCGGTGGCCACGCCATCAGCCAAACGCAATTGCGAAAGCTTGAGGCTGTGGCGCGCGACGTCGAGGTTTTGCTCGGTCACGGCGCGGGTATTTTGCACGCCGCGCAGCTGGATGTAGTCCTGGGCAGTCTCGGCCAGCACCGACAGCAGCACGGCGCGGCGGTCGTTTTCGGCGACTTGCAGGGTGGCGTCGGCGGCTTCGGTTTCGCGTTTGACGCGGCCCCAGAAATCCAGCTCCCACGAGGCCGAGAAGCCCATGTCCCATTGGTTGAACGCCGAACGGCCATTCTCGCCGGACGGGTCGTTCAAGCCCTTGGCGCTGTTGCGCTTACGCTGATAGCCACCGGTGGCGTCAACGTTCGGGTAGCTCTCGGCGGTGGTCACTTGGCGCACGGCGCGGCTTTGTTGCAGGCGGCTGCTGGCGAGTTTCAAGTCGAGGTTGTCGGTAAGCGCGCGGCGCGTGAGGGCCGAGAGTTGCTCGTCGTGAAACACATCCCACCAGCGCTCCTGCAGCGGTTCAGTGACCGCACGGCTGGCGGCCTGGCGGCCCTGCGGCTCGCTCCACTGGGTGACTTGCGGCCCTTGCGGGCGCTGGAAATCCGGGCCGACCGTGCAGGCGCTCAGGCTGATAAGGCTCAAGGTGAGCCAGGCAAATGACTTCATTGCTGGGCCACCTCACGCTGCGCAACGGGTTGGGTGTCGACGCTGGCCTCCACCGACATGCCGACCCGCAGGCGCTCAACGTGCGCCTGGCCCGGGTCCAGCACGATTTTCACCGGAATGCGCTGTACCACCTTGGTGAAGTTGCCCGTGGCGTTGTCGGGTTTGACCGAGGCGAAGGTCACCCCAGTGGCAGGCGCCAGGCTTTCCAGATGGCCGTGGAGCAGTTCGCCGTCGAGGCTGTCGACCCGCACCTGCACGGCTTGGCCCGCGTGCATATGCGAGAGCTGGGTTTCCTGGAAGTTGGCCACCACGTAGGCCTCGGCCAATGGCACCACGGCGAGGATCTTGCTGCCCGGCGTCACATAGGCGCCAACCCGCACCGCGCGCTCGCCGACCATGCCGTCCACCGGTGCCACAATGCGTGTGTAGGACAGCTGATAACTGGCCATTTCCAGCGCCGCCTGGGCGCGCTTGAGCCCACCTTCAGCCGCGTCGCGCCGGGCGCTGAGGATTTCCACCTGCTTGCGCTCTGCCGCCAGCACTGCCGTGGCTTTCGCCAGGCGCGCGGTGGCCTGGTCGATACGGGTCTTGGCTTGCTGGGCGTTCTGCACGGTGCCCGCGCCGACGCCGGCGAGGTGGTTGTAGCGGTTCAATTCGTGTTCGGCGAAGGCCATTTCGGCGCGGTCAGCCGCCACGGTGGCCTGGGCCTGGGCGATCACCGAGCTTTGGCGCTCGAGAGTCGCAGTGGCGTTTTTCAATTGCGCCCGGGCGACCAGGGTGTCGGCATCCGCAGCCTGGGCGGCGGCGCGGAAATCACGGTCATCGATCAGCGCCAGCAGCTGACCGGCCTTGACGCGTTGGTTGTCTTCCACCAGCACCTCCTTGATAAAACCGGCCACGCGCGGCGCGACCAGGGTGAAGTCGGCGGCCACGAAGGCATCGTTGGTGACCTGGCGCTTGCTGCCCAACAGGCCCGGCGCGACCAGGTACACCAGCACGCCGACGGCAAACACGGCGATAACGGAGATGGCAATTTTGTCTTTGCGTTTCATCAAAAAGTCCTCTGGCTCAGTGAGCAATCAAGTCGGGGCGCGCGGTGGGAAAATCCGCGTGGGCATCCAGAAAATCAGCAGGATCAACGCCACCGCGACCGCGGCCATGACGTAATAGAGATCCGAAGAAGTGAGCACCACGGCCTGCTCGTGCAGGCGGTGCGCCAGGCCCGGCGCGTCGCCGTCGGCCAGGGGCGAATTGCCCAGGCTGTCCACCAACATGGTCGAGTGGAAATGCAGGCGCCGGGTGGTCAGCGCGTCCAGCACGCCGGTGGCGATCACGGCGGCCAGGCCTTTGATGGTGTTGAACCAGGCCGAGGCGAATGGGCCATCCGCCGGTTGGATACTGCCGGTGGAAAGCATCAGCAGCGGCAGCACGGCCATGGGTTGCCCGAAGATCTGCAGCAGGTACAGGCCGTAAAAGTCGTCGCGAATCCACGCCGAGGTCAGGTGCGCGCTGCCCACACAGCACAGCACCAGCATGCCCAGCCCGATCCCCAGCACCCAGCGGCAATCGACCCAGCGCAGGTTGCACAGCGCCGCCACCAGCGGCAGCGCGATCAACTGCGGCAGCGCCATCAAGAGCATTATCGGTGCGGTTTGCAGGGGGCGATAACCCTGGACCTGGGCAAGAAAGCTCGACGGGATGATGATCACCGAGGTCAGCACCATCAGCACGCCCGCCAGCACGATCAGCGCAAATGACAAGTTGCGCAGGCCGAGCATCTGCAGCTTGAAAAACGGCATCGGGTGCGACCACTCATTGAGCATGAACAGTACCAGCAACAGCGTGCCGCCGCTCAGCAAAACGGTGATCAGGCCCGACTCGAACCAGTCCAGGCGGTTGCCTTGCAGAATGCCGATCACCAGCATGCAGATCGCCGGGAACCCCAACATCAGGCCGCGCCAGTTGAATTGCTTTAAACGCTCCAGGCGCACGGGGTCTTGCGGCAAGCCGTAGGCCACGGCGGCCATGGCCAGCAGGCACGGCCCGACGATCTGCCAGAACGCCCACTGCCAGCCGACGTATTCGGTCCACAGCGCCGCCAACGGCGTGCCCAGGCTCGGGCCGAAAGTGGCGGTGAGCGCATAGCCGGCCAGGCCATACAGCTTGACGTTGGCTGGGAGGAAACGCAGCGCCACGGTCATCAGCATCGGCGGCAACGCACCACCGGCCAGGCCTTGCACGGTGCGCAGCAACAGCAGGCTTTCGTAGTTCGGCGCAAAGGGGGCCAGGGTGCCCAGCACGGTGAACAGACCGATGGCGCACAGGGTGAAGCG
This sequence comes from Pseudomonas viridiflava, assembly GCF_900580675.1. Classification (GTDB taxonomy): domain Bacteria; phylum Pseudomonadota; class Gammaproteobacteria; order Pseudomonadales; family Pseudomonadaceae; genus Aquipseudomonas. Next base: position 18,720 of record NZ_UTBG01000079.1, on the reverse strand, counting down.
GCGCAGGGAAAAGGTCACCGAGCACCAGGGCGCAAAGGCCATGGCCGACACGGAGGTGGCCGTGTAGGCCGCGACCAGCCAGGTGCCCTCGTCAAAGCCGATGTACAGCGCGCCACGGATATCGGCGAGGGCCACCTTGGTGACCATCTCGTTGAGACCGGAAACCAGAACGGCCAGCAACACGCCGACCAGGCCGATGATGATGCGCGGGCCGAACACGGGCGGGGTTATGGCAACGGGTCTGGCGGCGGCCTCAAGGGTTGGGGCAGCGAGGGAAGTCATGAAGAGGTAGCTCGGGATGATAAATACCCGAGTAGTTTAATCAGGCTCATACATGACAAAAAAGTTACTTGTTGGCAGCTTATAAGTGCGCCGGACGCAACTGTGTGCACTGAAAGCGCTTCTGTGGGAGCGGGCTTGCTCGCGAAGGCGGTGGATCAGCCAATGGTTCTGTTGACTGACACACCGTATTCGCGGGCAAGCCCGCTCCCACAATGGTCGCGGGATTACCTTAAACCGGCTGCGCTTCAAGCCAGGTGGCGTGGCAGCTTTCACGCATGGTTTCGCGCAGCCATTTGTGGGCCGGGTCTTTGTCGAAGCGCGGGTGCCAGGATTGCGCCAACACCAGGGTCGGCAGCGAGATCGGCAGTGCGAACGAACGCAGCGGCAACTTCAGCCGATTGGCGCTCAGCAGCGCTTCCTTGGGCACCGGCAAAATCAGGTCGGAGTCGGGCAGCATGAACATCGCACCATGAAAACCCGGGGCGATCATCGCCACGCGACGCTCCAGGCCCTGGGCATTCAGTGCAGTGTCGATCGGCCCACGGGCGATGCCGCGCCGCGAAATGCTGATGTGCGAATAACTGGCAAACCGTGCGGCGGTGATTTCTTCGTCGAACAACGGGTGGTCCTGACGCGCCAGGCCGACAAAGGTCGTGGAGAACAGGTTTTGCACCTTCACTTCCGGGCTGGCGGGCAGGGTGTTGCTCACCCGCAGGTCCAGCCGCCCTTCGCGCAAGGCCTCATCGTCGGTGTCGCCCTCCGGCACAAAACACAGCTCGCACAGCGGCGCCATGCGCTCCATCGTGTCGAACAAGCGACCGCCATAGACGCCGATAAAAAAGTCATTGGCACGCACGCTGAAGCGCCGACGCAAGGTGCTCAGGTCGACCTGGTCGGCCGAGCGAAACAGCAACGCGGCCTGCTCCACCACATTGCGCACCTGGCCCTGCAACTGCAGGGCCTTGGGTGTCGGCACCAGGCCGCGACCGGCGCGCACCAGGATCGGGTCGCCGACGGCCTCGCGAATACGCGTGAGGGTGCGGCTCATGGCGGCGGGGCTGAGGTTCATCCGCCGCGCCGCGCCGACCACACTGCCCTCGTCGAGCAGCACGTCGAGGGCGACCAACAGGTTCATGTCCGGTAGTTGCATGCCAAGCACTCGTGATCAATGGGGAGTGAGTTGGATGCAATCGTAGCAGCCTTCACCGGTAACGCCTTATCGCTGCATGCCCCAACGCTTCACCGTCAGCCGCTCGAAGGTGTCAAACACCAGGTTCTCCACCAACAGGCCGATCAGGATCACCACGGCCAAGCCGGCAAACACCTTGTCGGTGTACAGCTCATTGCGGTTCTGGAAGATGTACCAGCCCAACCCGCCTTTGCCGCTGGTGGCACCGAACACCAGTTCGGCGGCGATCAGGGTGCGCCAGGCAAATGCCCAGCCGATTTTCAGGCCCGCGAGAATCGACGGCAACGCCGCCGGGATCAGGATGAACAGCACAAAACGCATGCCTTTGAGGCCATAGTTGCGACCGGCCATGCGCAGGGTTTCGGACACGCCGAGAAACCCCGAATAGGTGTTCAGCGCCAGCGCCCACAGCACCGAATGCACCAGCACAAAGATCAGGCTGTTCTGCCCCAGGCCAAACCACAACAGCGCCAGCGGCAACAACGCAATCGCCGGCAACGGGTTGAACATCGAGGTCAGGGTGCTCAGCAAATCGCGACCCAATTGCGTCGACACGGCCAGGGTGGTGAGCGCGAATGCCAGCACGATGCCGATCAGGTAACCCTTGATCAGCACCACCAGCGAGATGCTCACCTTGCTCAGCAATTCACCACTGAGCAGGCCGTCGTAGAGCGCGGCCGACGTTTGCAAAAAGCTCGGCAGCAACAGGTCGTTGTCCTGATAGCGCGCGACGGCTTCCCAGAGGATCGCGAGCACGATCAGGATTAACCCCTTGCGCAGCCAGCCTTGTTGCCACAGGCGTTGGCGCAGGGGCAGCTCGCGTTCCACGGGGACGCTGAGCAGCGGTTCGAGGGTCACTTCAAATTCCTGGCGCATGGGTTGCCCCCTTAATAAGCGATGCGGATATCGGCAAAACCCAACTCACGTTCGGCCTCGGGCGCTTCATCGAACAACAGGCGATGAATCCGCCGCGCCGACGCCTGGAACTCCACACCGCCCAGGCTGTGCAGGTCGTATTGATGGCTGTGGATTTCGGCACGCACGCGCCCGGGGTGCGGCGACAGCAACAGGATGCGATTGCCCACCACCAGCGCTTCTTCGATGGAGTGCGTGACGAACAGCAAGGTGAAGCGCACCTCTTCCCAGAGCAGTAGCAGTTCTTCCTGCATCTTGCGCCGGGTCAGGGCGTCGAGGGCGGCAAAGGGTTCGTCCATCAGCAGGATTTTCGGCTGCATGGCCAGGGCGCGGGCAATCGCCACGCGGGCTTTCATGCCGCCGGAAAGCGTGTGCGGATACGCATCGGCAAAGGCCGTGAGGCCTACTTTTTCGAGGTAGTGCAGCGCGCGTTCTTCGGCTTCAGCGCGCTTCAGGGTTTTCGACGCCAGCAGCGGGAACATCACGTTCTGTTTGACGGTTTTCCAGGGCGGCAGTTGGTCGAATTCCTGGAACACCACGATACGGTCCGGGCCTGGTTGTTCGACCTTTTGGCCCAACAGGCGAATCTCACCCTCGCAGGGTTTGATAAACCCGGCGATGGACTTGAGCAACGTGGATTTACCGCAGCCCGAGGGGCCGAGCAACACATAGCGGTCCGCCGGGTCGATCTCAAAACTGACCTGGTGAGTGGCCCGCACCACGCGCTCGGGGGTGCGGTATTCCAGGCTGACGTTATCCACCGCCAGCAATGGGGCGGTGGTGTGCAGGTTGCTGGCCGTGTGGCCTTGCAAGGGCGCGTTCATCTCAACTTCCTTGCAGGGGCTTGGCGTCCTGGAAGAAGTAGTCCTTCCACGATTCAGGCTTGTTTTTGATGGCGCCGACGCGGTAGAGGAATTCCGCCAGCGGGTAGGTATTTTTCGGGGTAACACTGAATTCGAATTGCGGGTTGTCGATGATTTTCAGCAGTTCGGCACGGTCGATCCTGGCCTTGGTGACGCGGATGTAGGTGTCGGCTGCGGCGCCCTTGTCGTTCTGCGCAAACTGCGCGGCTTCGGTCAATGCCTCGACGAACGCCTTGTAGGTTTTCGGGTTGTCGTTGCGGAATTTTTCGGTGGCGAACAGCACGGTCGGCGAGTTCGGCCCCAGCAGGTCGTAGGTGTTCAGCACCACATGCACGTTCGGGTTGGCCAGGGCCTGGTCCTGGAACGGCGGGTTGGAAAAGTGCCCGGTCAGTTCGGTGCCGCCCGCAATCAAGGCAGCGGTGGCATCAGGGTGCGGGACGGCGACGGTGTACTTGTCGAGGCGATTGAATTCCTTGTCGCCCCACTGCTTGGCGGCGGCGTATTGCAGGAAGCGCGACTGCACCGATACGCCTACCGCCGGCACGGCGATACGGTCTTTTTCGGTGAAGTCGGCGATGGTCTTGACCTTGGGGTTGTTGCTCACCAGGTAGTACGGGAAGTTGCCCAGGGAGGCCACGGCCTTGACGTTCTGCTTGCCGTGGGTCCGGTCCCAGATGGTCAGCAACGGGCCGACGCCGGCACCGGCGATGTCGATCGAGCCGGAGAGCAGCGCGTCGTTGACCGCCGCGCCACCAGACAGTTGGGTCCAGTCGACCTTGATGTCGATGCCTTCCTGCTTGCCGTATTTTTCGATCAGGTTCTGGTCGCGCACCACGTTGAGCAACAGGTAGACGATGCCGAACTGCTCGGCAATCCGGATCTCGCCCTCGGCCTGCGCGGCCGCCGGGGCGACCAGGCTGGCGGCCAACAGGCTGACACCCAGGCCGACGGTCGCGGCCAGCCGTGCGAATGGAATTTTCCTGGACATGGTCATGCTCCGAATCAGAAAGGCGCGTCGCCCTGGATGGTGGTGCGAAACAGCTTGCGGCGCAGATGGCTCGGGCAACCGGCGGCCAAGTGGATCAGCGAACGGTTATCCCAGAACACCAGGTCGTGGGGCTGCCATTGATGGCGATAGATGTTTTGCGGCAGCACGCTGTGGGCGTAGAGTTGCGCCAGCAGGTCACGGCTTTCGTCTTCCGGCAGGCCGACGATGCGGGTGGTGAAGCCTTCACTGACGAACAGCGCCTGGCGGCCGTTTTCCGGGTGAGTGCGCACGATGGGGTGCACCACTTCGGCCACCTGGGCCAGTTGCTCTGGCGTCAGGGTCGGGCGCCAGTTGCCTTCGAATTTGGTTTCGCTGTAGCGCGCGGTATAGGAATGCGCGGCGCTGCGGCCTTCGACGGCTTTGCGCAGGTGCTCGGGCAGTTGGTCCCAGGCCTTGTGCATGTCGGCAAACAGCGTGTCGCCGCCTTCGGAGGGCAGTTCCTGGGCGTGGAGCATTGAGCCCAGGCTCGGCAGCGCTTTATAGGACAGGTCAGAATGCCAGAACTTGCCCGCATCACCCAGGCCGATGGATTGGCCGTTTTCGATGATGTTTGAGACGATGAGGATTTCCGGGTGGCTGGCCAGCAGGAACTGCTTGAGCACATGGATCTGCAGCACGCCAAAGCGGCGGCTGAACGCGATCTGTTGTTCGGGAGTGATACGTTGGTCACGGAACACCACGACGTGATGGTCCAGGTGCGCACGGTGTATGCGCGCGAAATCCTGGTCGGTGACCGGCTGCGACAAGTCCAGGCCGATGATCTCGGCGCCAACGCTGCCGGAAAATGGGCGAATCTCGAACGCTTGGGCGCTGGGGGTCGCTGTTGGAACAGTAGAGGTGGCGGACATGAGGTCACTCCCGGTCAGACAGGAGAGTGACTTTATAGATATAAGAACGGCAATTTAAATACCGTTAGTGAATATCGATAGACAGGAATGTACGGGCTGCGTAAGACGCCCCAAGTGACAGTCGTGGGCGCCAGGAGCGCTTTGTTGAAACGCTTACAAGCCGAAACCGTGCCTGTTTGACAAGCTTATAAGCAGTCTCTAGTGTTCATTGGATCCAATTAGCCACCCTATCCTACAAGGAGGATAGCGAAACCGTGACGCAGAAGCCGAACCCTTTGAATAGCATCCAGATCAGCGGTCCTATCCCGGCTCATCTCGCTCGCTCCGTAATTGAAGAAACCCTGCGCAATGCCATCCTGGATGGTCGATTGCCCTGCGGTACTGCCATGCGCCAACAAGAGCTCGCCAGTTTGTTTGGGGTCAGCCGCATGCCGGTGCGTGAAGCCTTGCGCCAGCTGGAGGCCCAGTCGCTGTTGCATGTGGTGACGCACAAGGGCGCCGTGGTGGCGCCGTTGATCGAGGATAACTCGGCCGAAACCTATGCGCTGAGGATGTTGCTGGAGTCTGAAGCGCTGCGCTTGTCGATCCCTTTGCTGACCGAGGCTGATATAGCCGAAGCAGAGGCCTTCATCTGTGCGCTGGAACAGGAGAAAGACTACGCCGAAATTGGTCGTCTCAACCGCCTGTTTCACATGGCGTTGTATGGCAAGGCTCCCAACCAGCGGCTGCTCAAGTTAGTGGAGCACGGGTTGAATGAGGAGGAGCGCTTCCTGCGGTTCAACCTTGAGGCGATGGGGCTGGGGGAAACCTCCCAGGAAGACCACCGCGAATTGCTGCAGCTGGTGGCGCAGAGGAAAACCAGTGAAAGCATCCTGACCTTGCGCAATCACCTGATGCGCGGGATGGAAGTCATTACGACCTACCTCAACGGTCTGGAGGTCGCCGGCAAGTAGCCACGCAAAAGAGTGCTCGTCCCGCGCCTTGCCCTTCAAGTGCTGCGGGGCCCCTGCGCCGCATGTCGGGTCCCGCCCCCAAGAAACTTCCCACTTCTAATAAGCAACTTACTGACAGCTACTATTATTTAGAAAAACATCTAACACTTTTATATGCTCGCCACACTGTTTAACCAGCTTATTATCTTTTATTACTAAACCAGACACCTTACTCAATGGCGCTCTCACGCATGTGGGCGGCCTTGCGCGTCGGTTTTGATTTATACCCAATTACCTCTTTTGCCGATCACAAAAGCCCATCGCTGCGTTTACAGCAGACGCAACAATTTATAGGCATCAACCATGCACCAATCGTTACTTGAGCAAACAAAACTGCAGCTATGCGGTCATCCGTTATTTGCAGAAATAACTTCCCTCCGCAAGTTACAACTTTTTATGGAAAGCCATGTATTTGCTGTTTGGGATTTCATGAGCCTCACCAAGCGCCTGCAACAGGACTTGACCGGCATGCAACTGCCCTGGCTGCCACCGGCCAACCCGCAAGCAGCGCGCCTGATCAATGAGATCGTGCTGGATGAGGAATCAGACAGGCATCCGCGGCAAGGCCATTGCAGCCACTTCGAGCTGTACCTGGAAGCCATGCGCGAAGTCGGCGCCAGCACCTCGGCGATCGACCGCTTCATCGCCCTTTTGCGCCGAGGTCACGAGGTAAGCACCGCCCTGCACGAGGTCGCCACCCCGCGCGGCGTCGCGCGCTTCGTCAGCACCACCTTGCAGATTGCGCTGAATGCACCTACGCACTGCGTGGCGGCGGCGTTCGTACATGGCCGCGAGCACGTCATCCCGACGATGTTCGAGCACATCCTGCTGGCCGATCAAGCCATCCACCATCAAGCCCCGACCTTGTGCGGCTACCTCGAGCGCCATATTGAACTGGACACTCTGGACCATGGGCCGGCAGCGCAGCAGTTGCTCGAGCGCCTGGTCGGCGCAGATCCGACGTTCCCGCAACAAGCCCACGATACTGCCCTTGCCGCCGTTGAAAGTCGTATCACGCTCTGGGATGAGGTGCGGGCTTCTCTGCAAGAGGTGCACCCATGAACCTCGCCGACTACGTGCCCATTGCCGACGACTGGGAGCGCCGCGCGACTATCCGCACCCGCCCGCGGCGCCTGCTGGAAAACGATGACAAGTTGATCTACCCGCTGTGCAGCCAACCCCTGGTGCTCAGTGCGACCTTTGTTGAACACTGCCCGCAGTGCCGCGACTTCGCGCTGCTGCAAAGCTTCTACAAATTCATCAACGACGTGGTGATTTTCGAAACCGAAATCGTCGACAGTACGGCACGCAGCATTGCCAAGAATCGCTTCTCGCTGCCCTTCCCGCTTGCCTGCCGCGTTGATGCGATGACTGTCGTGGTGGACGAGGACTACCACGCCCTGGTCGCGCTGGACTTCCTTCAGCAAACCATCGCCATGACCGGCGTACAACCGCTGGCACTGCCCGCGCAGATCGAGTTGAGCCGTGCACTGCCCGCGGCGCAGGCACAGGCACCCGCGCACCTGCGCGACGCAGTGGAACTGATCGGCGTAGCCATCGCCGAAAACACCGTGACCCACGATGTGGCTGCGTTCTCCAAAGACAGCAGTGTCAAAGCCTCCGTGCGCGGCTTGATGGCCGACCACCTGTTTGACGAAGGCCGCCACGCGCAATTCTGGACAAGGCTGGTACGCCTGTATTGGCAAACCGCGAGCCCGAATGACCGCGACAGCATCGCCCAGGTGTTGCCGATTTTCCTGGCGCACTACCTGACCAACGATTTGCAGAAGAACTTCGACCTGCTGTTGGTCGAACACCTCGACGTTACCCATAGTGTGCGTAACGCATTGCGCGACGAAGTCGCGGCGCTGGCATTTCCCATCACCCGCCAGCATCCGTTGATGGGCAACATCATGGGCTTCCTGCAACACAGCGGCTTGCTGCAAACACCCAGTGTGGCGCAAGCCTTGAATCATTACTTGCCTGTGCCCGGGAGGCCGGCATGAGGCGCCTGAGGGTCGGCTGGAGCGGCGCCAGCAGTGCTCTCGGCGCCATCCGGCAGTTACTGGAACAGTACGGGCACCTCACGAGTGACGAGGCCATCGACCTGTTGGTCGAGGATGGCAGCCAGCCATTGCCGACCGACGCGGACCAGGCCGCGTGGCTGAGCCTGCGCATGGGCATCGGCCCGATCACCGATCACGGGCTGCCCGTGCTGCAGTTGCGCGCCTACGACCGTGAGCGGCAGTTATTGGCCGTGCTGGACGTCACCGATGAGCCCAGTGGTAACGGTCAGCGTCTGCGCCAGCAGGTGACGAATGCACTGGCCGAATGGGTTGCGCTGCATGTGAGCGGCTTCTCGCGAGCCACCGGGTATTTCTCTATACGTGCGGTAGCCAATGACTGGCCCGAGCAAGGCTTGCAAGCGCTGGAGGCACTGGCATTCGAGCATCGGTTCAATCGCACCGCAGCCCCTGCCTTGATGCTCGAAGCCCAGGTACCCGTGATAGAACACTTGCAAGCCAGCCTTCATACCTTCGCCGAACGGCCGGCGTTGAACATCGCCGGGAGCCGGGTGACTTATCGTCAGTTGCAGGTCCAGGCCCTGGCAATCCAGCAACGATTGCGCCCTCTGCTGGAGGATCTGGACGCGCAACCGGTGGTCGGTGTGTACCTGGAAAAATCCCTCGCGTTATACGCCAGTATTCTTGCAGTGCTGGGCTGTGGGGCGGTGTACCTGCCGCTGGGATCGGAGCAGCCCACGCAACGCCATCGGGTCATGCTCGAGAGCGCAGGCGCACGAGTATTGCTGGACGACGGCCAGCATCCATTGCGTGGTCAATTCGTTGCACTGGATGTCAGCAACCTCGACCCTCTTGATGCCGATATCACGCGCCCCCTGATGCGTCAGCGCCCACGTACCGATTCGCCCTGCTTGACGCTCTACACGTCGGGCACCACCGGCCAACCGAAGGGCGTGCGACTGAGTCAAGGCAACCTGGCGCATTTTGCTGCCTGGTACAGGTCCTGTATGGGCCTGGGTGACCACAGCCGGGTCCTGCAATTCTCGCCATTGGGCTTCGACTCCTCGCTGATCGACATTTTCCCGGCGTTGATCGCGGGTGCCGAGTTGATCGTGCCCAGCGAGCAGCAACGGCGCGATCCCCAGCAACTGCTCCAACTGCTGCGCCGGCAATGCGTCACCCACGCTTTTTTGCCGCCGGCCCTGCTCAGCATCCTGCCACTTGACCAACCGCTGGGCCTGACGCACGTGCTGACGGGGGGCGATGTCTGCGAGCCCCATGTGATCGAGAAGCTGGCCGGGCAGTGTCAGTTCCACAACCTCTACGGCCCCACGGAGGCCACGGTGCTGGTCACCCACCGTACGCTGCAGCCCGGCGACAGTAATCGCAACCTTGGCCAGCCCATCGCCAACTGCCAGGTGCTGATCCTCGATGACAACCTGCAACCTGTGGATGAACAGGTAATGGGGGAGTTGTATGTGGTCGGCCCCGGGGTCAGCCTGGGCTATGTGAATGCGGCCCAACCCGGCGCCAGCCCTTTTGTCGAACTGGTGGTGCCTGGCGGCCGGAGCCTGAAGGCCTACCGCACCGGTGACATGGCCAAGTGGACGGTCGAGGGCATTGTGCTGGGCGGGCGGCGCGATGATCAGGTGAAGATTCGCGGCTTTCGGGTCGAGCCCCGGGAAATCGAGCAATGCTTGCGCGACAGTCGGCTGTATCGCCAGGTAGCAGTGGTGATCGACCGTGACCGCAGCATTCGAGGCTTTGTCGCCCAGCCCGAACCGGCGGGCACGTTGGCGGCCCTGCAGGAACACGCCCGGCGGTGGCTGCCGGACTATATGCGCCCCGGCTCCTGGAGCGAGTTACCTGGCATGCCGCATTCCAGCAATGGCAAAGTCGACCGCGAGGCGTTGCTGGCGCTGCCGTCGGGGCCTGCGGTGAAGCCCCCGCACAACGCCGCACTCACGCCGCTTCAGGCACGCCTCGCCCACCTGTGGGGCGAACTGTTGGCGGAGCCTGTGGATGCGCTGTCCATTGATGAAGGCTTCTTCGACCTGGGAGGCCATTCGATTTTACTGTCGACCCTGCTGCTGCGGGTTCGCGAGCAATTCGGTCGTGGTTTCGCCTTGAGCCACTTCATTGAAGCACCGACCATTCGTACGCTCGCGATGTTGTTGGAAGATGGCGCGCCCCCCGAAGCACCCTCTTGCCAGGCCGTTCGGGATGCCCAGCGGGAGTGGGTGATGCACACGCTGCCGGAGGAGCGCGCGGGCGACCCACGCAAAGTGATCGTGACGGGCGCGAACAGCTTTGTCGGTGTGCATATCGTCGAAGCGCTGCTGGCCGGCGGCGCAACCGAGGTGGCGTGCCTGGTACGTCAGGAACCCGGGCAACCGGCGATGACGCGGTTCACCCAGGCATTGCGCGAGTACCGTCTGGAACACCTGGACCTCAGCCGCGTACGGATAATGGCTGCCGATATCAGTCAGCCGCGATTGGGTTTGACCGTTGGCGAGTATAACGCTCTCGCCGAGGACTTCGGTGTGCTGGTGCACAGTGCGGCGCGGGTCAACCATGTCATGGAGTACGCCACACTGGCCAGGGATAACGTCGCTCCCCTGTTCGAATGCCTGCGTTTGTGCGAAACCCGCTGCAAGAAAGTCTTGAATTTTGTCTCGACACTGTCGGCCTGCAGCAGCATCGATTCCCTGGGTTATGTCCTTGAAGCGCCTGCTGCGGCGACCTTGCCGTTGTATATCAAGAATGGCTACAACCTCAGCAAATGGGTCGCTGAAACGCTGCTGGGGCGTGCGGTGGAGCAAGGTGCCTGGGTGAATATCCATCGCCCTGGCAATGTCAGTTTCAACAGCCGTAACGGCGTGTGCCAGCCGCAGAAGAATCGCCTGATGCTGATGCTCAAGGGCTCTCTGCAGTTGGGGCTGGTGCCGCGGCTGGACTTGAATTTCGACCTGATGCCGGTGGACTTCCTCGCGCGCTTCATTGCATTCCACTGCGCCCGTTTTCAAGCCGACAGCCGCGTGTTCAACCTGCATAACCCGCAGCCGTTGGGCTGGGACCATTACCTGGATGCGTTCAGCCAGGCGGGCCACCGGTTCGAGCGAGTGAGTGTTGCGCAATGGCAACGGGCGTTGCGAACGGTGAGCCAGGACAACGCCTTGTTTGGCGTGCTCGGGTTTTACCTCGACCGCCTGGATGAAGACATCGGAGATACCTCGATGATTCGCCATGGCAACGCGCGAAGAGGTGTTCAGCAGATGGGCGAGCACTACCCCGAAAAAGACCCGGCGCTGTTGAGCAAAGGCTGCACCTACCTCAAAACGACCGGCTTTCTTTGAAACGCCTCAGGATAACTTCATGAAACCGCTGCAACCCGATACGTTGATCCGCAACCCAACCGGCCTGCCGATAATGGCTTCTGTGGTGGTCGACTGCGATGCCGCCAAACTGTGGAACATGGTCGGGCAGTTCGCAGGCTTTGCTGCGTTCATTCCGGCGCTGTCGCACATCGAAATGATCGGCAACGGCGTCGGCGCCTTGCGCACAAAATTCTTCCATGATGGCAACTGTGTGGTGGAGCAGCTCAATAGCCGGGACGAGCGCGCCATGCACATGACCTGGACCACGCTTTACAACACACTTGGCGTAGCCAGACTATGGGCAGCAATCCGTGTGCAGGCACTGGGAGCACAGAGTTCCAGGGTAACCTGGACCATCATTGCCGAGCCCGTGGACTCGGCGCAGCCAGGGTTTGAAGCGTTCGTGCAGGATTTCGCCGACAGCGCCCTGGAGAACGTACGCCGCCTGCTTGGCTAGGCGGCAGGAACGAATCGACTCGCTCCTGCCAGATCAGCCAGAGGGTCAGATCTTGAAGCTGTCGACCAGTTGCTTCAACCGGTTGGCCTGTTGCGACAGTGCATCGCAATCTTTCAGGGTTTCGTTGAGGTTGGTCACGCCCTGCTGGTTCAACAGGTTGATCTGGTTGATGTCCACGTTGAGCGTTTCCACCACGGCGGTCTGCTCCTCAGTGGCGGCGGCCACGGACTGGTTCATGCCGTCGATCTCGACGATCCGCTGTGTCACGCTGACCAGGCGCTCACCGGCCTGGTTGGCAACCTCTACGCTTTCTTCGCTGGAGGCCTGGCTGGCATTCATGGTGGTCACCGCTTCACGCGAGCCTACTTGCAGCGAAGTAATCATCTTGTGGATTTCTTCGGCAGACTCCTGCGTGCGGTGCGCCAGGTTGCGCACCTCATCGGCGACTACCGCGAAACCACGTCCCGCTTCGCCGGCACGCGCGGCTTCGATCGCTGCGTTAAGTGCCAACAGGTTGGTTTGCTGGGAGATGCCTTTGATCACATCAAGAATGTGGCCGATGTTGTCGGTGCTGGCGTTCAGGGTTTCGATCTGGGTGCAGGACAGGCTGATCTTCTGCGACAGCGCCGACATCGCCAGGATGGTTTGCTCGACGACCTTGCGCCCATCATCGGCCTGCTCACTGGCGCCGCTGGCATGCTGCGAAGCATCGGCTGCGTTACGCGCGATTTCCTGGGTGGCGGCCCCCAGCTCATTGATCGCCGCGGCCACGCTGTTGGTGCGCGCGCTTTGCTCGTCGGAACCGATGATCGAGGCATTCGAAGAAGCCATAACGCGCTGGGACAGGTCGTGCACCTGGCGTGTGGCCGAAGACACTTCGGAAATCGACGCGTGGATACGCTCCACGAACTGATTGAACGCACTGCCGACTTCGCCGAATTCATCCTTGCTGGTGACAGCCAGGCGGCGGGTCAAGTCGCCCTCGCCCTGGGCGATATCCTTCATGGCCACGCCCATGGTGGTCAGGGGCCGCAGCAATACCTGGATCAGCAAGCTCAACAGTACAGCGATTGCGACCACGGCGATCAGCATGGCAATCAGCGCCGACGTGCGGAATTTGCCCAGCGCCGCGTAGGCCTTGTCCTTGTCGATCGACAGGCCGATGTACCAATCTGCACCTGGCAAGCCGCTGATAGGGGTGAAGGACAGAATGCGATCCTGGCCGTTCAGGACGACATCCTGGCTAACTTTTTCGATCCGAAGGCTGGTACCTGGATAGATATCCTTAAGGTTTTTCATCACCTGGTCTTGATCCGGGCTGACGATGACCTGGCCGTCGCCGCTGACCAGGAACGCGTGACCGATGCCACCGAAATCCACTGAGTTGATGATCTTCACCAAGGTCTGCAGGCTAAGGTCTCCGCCGACCACGCCGAGCAATTCACCGTTCTTTTTCACCGGCATGGCGATGGTTACGATTTGCCCACCCACTGCGGCCATATAGGGTGGTGTGAGCATCGGTTTGTCGGCGGCCACCGCTTGCTTGTACCAGGGGCGCTGGCGGGGGTCGTAGCCGTCGGGCATTTTCGCGTCCGGGCGCTGGGTAAATACGCCGTTGGTTTGCCCGACATAGGTGAACTGGAAATTCGAAGTGAATGCCGTTTGGTCGACCAACCCTGGCAGGTCGGCACCACTGCCCTGATGGGCCACGTTTTGCGTGAGGCTTTCGAGCACCAGAATTCGACCACTGAGCCAGTTCTGCACACTGCTGGCGGTGAGTTCACCGGATTGCTGGATGGACGACTCCAGGTTCTGCTTGATGGTGCTGCGCTGCAGGTAGTCGTTGTAGAGGGTGAATAACGCGAAAGCCAAAACAACAACGCCTGACGCGGCCAACAAAATTTTATGACTGAACTTGAGATTCATTTCATCGACTTCTTTTTGCCAAAGGGGGGTGAGCGTGCCGAGGGGAACATTCCATGTACGTATAGGCAGCTTCTCTGACCGCTCTATTTCGGTGCACGCATGGCGCATCAGGCTTTCGGCCAAGCCGAGGCAAAACTTAGGAAATTGTGAGATGCATCCTGATTTCACGTAGGAAACCGACCGGTGGTTGTCGTACAAGGAACAGAGTTGCAAAATTTTCCTGGCTCCCAAACAATGCGACTAATTATCATTTGTGACGCTTGGCCGAGCCTGTTTGAATGCCATCTTCTGAGTACATCGCGTGTGAGAGTGTTGTGCATACGCTGTACAGCTCCCATCACACCTGGCTGAGCACTTGGCTGCGCAGCCGCCTGGGAAATGCCGCGGATGCTGCAGACCTGGCCCAGGACACCTTTGTGCGCCTGCTGCAGAAAACCGAGCGCTTTGAAATCAAGGCACCGCGCGCCTTTCTGCGCACCATCGCTCGAGGCCTGGTGATTGATCACTGGCGCCGCGAAGAGATCGAACGTGCGTACCTCGAGTCCATATCCCACCTGCCCGAAGCCTTGGCGCCAAGCGCTGAGGCGCGCGCCCTGGTTCTGGAGTTACTGGAAGAGATTTCTCGGACGCTGGAAGCGCTGAAGCCCAAAGTGCGTAAGGCCTTTCTGCTGGCCCAGTGCGATGGGATGACGCACACCCAGATCGCGCAACAAATGGGCGTATCGCTGCGGTCGGTGGAGCGCTACGTGGCCGAGGCGCTTTATCACTGCTACGTGCTGCGTTATGAAACATGACGCCCATGGATAACGCCGCGCGCTCCGGACCGGATCCGCAAGTGGTCAAACAAGCCATCAGTTGGGCGCTGCGCCTGCGTAACAACCGCGCCAATGTGCGCCTGCTGGAGCAGTGTGAGGTTTGGCGCGAAGCTCATCCCGACCACGAACTGGCGTGGCAACGGGTGCAAGCGCTGCAACAAGAGCTGAGCAGCCAGTTGGCGGCCATTCCAGGAGCACATGTGGCCCTGGAGAGCAGCACGCAGGGTCTGGGACGTCGCCAGGCGATGAAGCTGCTGTCCGGCGTGCTGTTGGCAGGCTCGGCGGCATGGGTAAGTCGCGACCTGACCGGCTGGCAACGCTGGACTTCCGACCTTGCAACCGCCACCGGTGAGCGCCATAACATCCAATTACCGGATGGCACTCGCCTGCAACTCAATACCGACAGTGCGGTGGACCTGGATTTCAACCCGCAGCAGCGCCTGATCACACTGGTGCGCGGGGAGGTTCTGGTGACCTGTGGCCCCGCCTCGTTGGTACCTCTGTTAGTGAAAACACGCCATGGTTTGCTCGAAGGCATCGATGGACGTTTCGCCGTGCGTCAGGTCAGCGAATGCACACGGTTAAGCGTGGTCAGCGGCAACGTGGCCATTCATTCACCGCACCAGGCGGATGGGCTGTCGACCCAGGTTCACGCGGGCGAAAACTACCTTGTGCGGCAGACCGAGGCCAGCCTCGCCCGGCCGCTGGATATGTACATTGGCGCTTGGGCCGATGGGCTTATCGTGACGCGAGATATGCGCCTGGCTGACTTCCTTTCAGAGGTCGGGCGCTACCGCCATGGCTACCTGGGTTGCTCTGCAAATATCGCCGACTTGCGACTTTCAGGGGTTTTTCGTCTGGAGGATACCGACAAGCTGTTGGCGATATTGCCGCAGACACTGCCGGTTCAGCTGCGCTATCGCACACGTTGGTGGGTAAGCCTGGAGCGCGCGGCCTGATCACATTTTTTTGGCGGCTTTTTTCCGTGAGTCCGGCTTAGACAATAAGCCCCTTCAACGTGCCCTCACCGGCCTTCACGGATCTTGCCCATGACTGTCCGTTTTCTTCGCAACTCCTCCGACCCGTCCTACCCCCTTTTGAGCAAAGCCATACGTGCGGCATTGCTATCGACAGTGATGGGTATCAGCGTGCTGCCCATCGCCGGCGTGGCCGCAGATGCAGACACCGCGCAAGTCAATCAACACTATGAGATCCCCGCAGGCTCGCTGAGCGAGGTACTCAATCAGTTTGCTCGGCAGGCAGGCATCACACTCTCCAGCACGCCGGCCCAAACCCAGGGCCTGCAATCGGCAGGGCTGCAGGGCGAGTATTCCACCGAGCAGGGCTTGAATCATTTGCTCAGCGGTTCCGGCTTACAGGCAGTTTCCGAAGACGGTGTTAGTTACGTACTGCAAGTGCCACCGCAAACCAATGCCCTCACCCTGCCATCCACCGACATCAAGGGCTTCGCCCTCGGCAATGCGCTGGGCAGCATGGAAGGCTACAACGCGACTCACAGCCAGATCGCCACCAAGACCAGCACCGCCTTGCTCGAGACCTCGCAAACCGTGTCTGTCGTTACGCGTGAGCAGATGGACGACCAGGGCTCGCAAACCGTGGCCCAAGCCATGCGTTACACACCGGGCGTGTTGACCAACCCTTACGGCGCAACACATCGCTATGACTATGTGGCGATGCGCGGCTTCAATGACGGTTCGGTGGATAACATTTACCTCGATGGACTCAAGTCCATGGGAGACAGCGGCACCTACAGCACGATGCAGGTTGACCCGTACTTCCTCGAGCGAGTGGATATTCTCAAAGGGCCCTCTTCTGTGCTGTATGGGCGCAGTTCGCCCGGAGGCCTGGTGGCATTGACCAGCAAGAAGCCTTTGTTTGAGCCCTATCACCAGGTTCAAGCAACGCTGGGAAATAACGGACAGCGAGGCATGGGTTTTGACTTCAGCGGGCCGGTGGATGACGACAAGCGCATTGCCTACCGGCTCACAGGGTTAGCGGATAAGTCCGACACGCAATTCGACCACGCGAAAGAAAAGCGCTACGCACTGGCGCCAACGCTGAGCATCGACTTTACCGAAGACACTTCACTGACGTTGCAAGCTTATCTGCAGCACGATCCGGAAGGCGGCTATCACGGCGGCATGCCGGCCGATGGCGCCCTGCATCAGCGAAATGGGCAGCGGATTTCCAACCACTTCTTTGAAGGTGAGCCGGGGGTTGATGGCTACAAGCGAGATCAACAGTCATTTGGCTACCAATTCGAACATCGCTTTAATGATGTCTTCACCGCGCGTCAGAACTTTCGCTACCTGGACTCCACGGTAAAGCTCGATCAGGTGTATGCCTATGGTTGGACCACATCCACCAGCAGTGAATTGAACCGCTACTACTCGGGAGGTGATGAGAAGCTGCACGCGTTCATCCTGGACAACATGCTGCAGGCCGATTTTTTTACTGGAGCGACCAAACACACCGTGTTGATGGGCGCAGATTACCAACGGCGTAAAACCGTGGTGGATTGGACGAGCGGATCGCTGCAACCGATCAATGCGTTCAACCCCGTCTACGGTAATTCGGCGATTACCTACGACAGCCCGACCAGCTACTTGCGGCGCCTTGAACAGACAGGTGTTTATTTGCAGGACCTGATCGAAATGGATCAGTGGCGATTTTCCCTGGGGCTGCGTCAGGATTGGGTAGAAACGTCTGATGAAAATCGCGTCGCTGAAGCAAGTCGACCGGTAGGCACTGACATCAGTGACAAACGGACCAAGCTCACCGGCCGCGCAGGTGCGCTGTACCTGTTCGATAACGGCTTGGCACCCTACGTCAGCTATTCCGAGTCGTTCAACCCGAACTCCTATTCAGATAGCGCGGGTAACCCGCTTGCCCCTACGGATGGAACTCAGTGGGAGGTAGGGATGAAGTATCAGCCGCCAGGCACTGACAATCTGTTTACGGCGTCATGGTTTCGCATTGATCAGGAGAACCTCGCGACCAAGTTGCCGCAGGAGAATTTCTATCGTGCTGTAGGCGCTGTGCGCTCCCAGGGCCTGGAGCTGGAAGCACACATGCAGCTGACCGCTAACCTGAAGGTCTTGGGCAGCTATACCTTTACTGACATCGAGTATTCCAAGTCAATGGTCAGCACCTTGAGTACGGCTGACAATCTGATTGAGAACAGGGGCAACTCACCGACGCAGGCACCTCGTCATATGGCGTCGGTGTGGGCCGACTACACGTTTGATAGCGGTACACTGGACGGCTTGAGGCTTGGCGGCGGTGTGCGATATGTCGGTTATAGCTGGGCAGATGCGGAGAACACCATGAAGGTACCGTCTTACACCTTGTTTGACGCCTCGGTGGGCTATGACTTGGGCAAGGTTGGGTTGAAGGGCGTAGACGTGCGGCTGAATGCCAATAACCTGACTAATGAAATGTATGTAGCGTCCTGTGCCAGTCTTAATTTTTGCTACTTGGGAGAGGAACGTAACGTCAGCGCGACGCTGAGCTATCAGTTCTGATCCGATACTGTTCAAACAAGCCAGCGTCTTGCATCAAGCGCTGGCTTTTTTATGCCGGACACTGCCTTAAACTGCGCTGATGGCCAAATAACCAATACCCCTGAACGACAAAACCCCTGTCTGCGTTAGCAAACAGGGGTTTCGGAATTCAATCTTGACGATGACCTACTCTCACATGGGGAAACCCCACACTACCATCGGCGATGCATCGTTTCACTGCTGAGTTCGGGATGGGATCAGGTGGTTCCAATGCTCTATGGTCGTCAAGAAATTCTGTATACCGGACCGTTGCGTTAGTAACGTGCCGATGAAAATCGTGTACTTCTACATAAACAAAACCCCTGTTTGCGTTAGCAAACAGGGGTTTCGGAATTTAATCTTGACGATGACCTACTCTCACATGGGGAAACCCCACACTACCATCGGCGATGCATCGTTT
>NZ_UTBG01000114.1 GCF_900580675.1 Pseudomonas viridiflava | reverse complement strand
CGACCGGCATCAGCCTGGAGCAGTCGCGCTTCATCGACGCCTTCGTGCTGTATTGCGCCCTTGAAGAAAGCCCGCAACTGGCCAACCACGAGTGCTCGAACGCAGGCTCCAACTTCCTGACCGTGGTCAAGGAAGGACGTCGCCCTGATCTGGAACTGCTGCGTAACAACGACCCGATCAAACTGAAAGACTGGGCCAACGAACTGCTGCAGAACATCACGCCGATCGCGCAATTGCTCGACGAGGCTCAGGGCACTGACGAGCATCTGAAGTCGATGG
>NZ_UTBG01000039.1 GCF_900580675.1 Pseudomonas viridiflava | reverse complement strand
GGCATCGACTTTCTCACCCTTGACCAGCTTGAGCGCGTTCTGGATACCGAACACGGCTTGCTGCGCAGCGGCCTGGTCGGCGGTCGCCAGCACGCGGCCGTCTTGCAGCATCGGCTTGATGGCTTCGATGTTGTCGTAGCCCACCACGATCACTTTGCCGGCCTTGCCTGCCGCGCGCACGGCGGAGACGGCGCCCAGGGCCATGTTGTCGTTACCGGCCAACAGGGCCTTGAGGTCCGGGTACTCGCTGAGCATCGCGGAAGCAACTTTCTGGCCCTGGTCGATTTCCCAGTTACCGGATTGGGTCGAGACGATCTTCATGCCGGCCGCATCCATCGCATCCTTGTAGCCTGCGGTGCGTTGCTGGGCGTTGGTGGTGGTCGGTACGCCTTCGATGATGCCGACTTTGTCACCCGCGGTCAGCTTCTTGGCCAGGTAGTCGCCCACCAGTTTGGAGCCTTTGCGGTTGTCGGGGCCTACGAAAGGAATATTCAGGTTTTTGCTTTTGAGTACGTCCGGGTCAAGGCGGTTGTCGATGTTGACGACCTTGATACCGGCGTCCGAGGCCTTCTTCAATACGGTGACCAGTGCCTTGGAATCGGCCGGCGCGATGACGATGGCGTTGACCTTGGCCAGGATCATCTGATTGACGATATCGATCTGCGCGCTGGTATCGGTTTCGTTTTTGATCCCGTTGGTGATCATGTCGAAGTCGGCGGAGTGATCTTTTTGATAGGCCTTGGCACCGTCTTGCATGGTGACGAAAAATTCATTGGCGAGGGACTTCATGACTAGGCCGACCTTGGGTTTGGCGGCAGCGTCATCTGCGAATGCAGAGGAGAAAGGTAAAGCGGCGGATGCGGCAGCAAGCACAGCGACAGCAAGAAGACGTCCTGCAAATGGCAGCTTCATGGTGTACTCCGATCTTATGATTATTGTAAGCAACGCTCGCTTGATGAAACATCTCGCAAACGTTTGCGTTACACAAACTATGAGAACCTTGTCGAGATTTGTCAACGGTAGAAAACAGCCTTTCATCCAAGTCCGATTATGCCGCCGCTCCTGCCCTTCGCCACCAATGAGATTAAACATCCACCTCGCTCGGTCGTCCTCTAAAACGACAGGCCTTCAAGCAATGTCGTACTGACGCTATTGATATCCGGCGATAGCTTTCGGACAACCGAACGCGACACACCCCGCCGTTCGGAAAGCCGGACAGCGACCCCTGTCAACAATCGAAAAACCCAATATAAATTGTTTTAAATCAATGACTTATTTTATAAGCGCGAACACCATCAGTTTGGTACAAATCCTGCTCTTTCTCAGCGCCTCCAGGCGTTCAGAATGCCCGGGCGTTCTAGATGAACCGGCTACAGCACTCATCAAAAACCAGAGAGAAAAATAATGAAATCTGCACTGAAGACTTTTGTTCCGGGCGTGTTGGCCCTCCTGCTGCTGTTCCCCGTGGCCGCCCAGGCCAAGGAAGTTGAAACCAAGACCAAACTCTCCAACGTGGTGATCCTTGCCACTGGCGGCACCATCGCCGGCGCTGGCGCCAGCGCGGCCAACAGCGCCACTTACCAGGCGGCAAAAGTTGGCATCGAGCAACTGATTGCCGGTGTTCCTGAGCTTAGCCAGATTGCCAATGTACGCGGCGAGCAAGTGATGCAAATTGCGTCCGAAAGCATCAACAACGAGAACCTGCTGCAACTGGGCCGCCGCGTCGCGGAACTGGCCGACAGCAAGGACGTGGATGGCATCGTGATCACCCACGGCACCGACACCCTGGAAGAAACCGCGTATTTCCTGAACCTGGTGGAAAAAACCGATAAGCCAATCGTCGTGGTCGGCTCCATGCGCCCAGGCACCGCGATGTCGGCAGATGGCATGCTCAACCTGTACAACGCTGTGGCCGTGGCCGGCAGCAAGGATGCGCGCGGTAAAGGCGTGCTGGTGACGATGAACGACGAGATCCAGTCGGGTCGCGACGTCAGCAAGATGATCAACATCAAGACCGAAGCGTTCAAGAGCCCATGGGGTCCGCTGGGTATGGTGGTTGAAGGCAAATCCTACTGGTTCCGCCTGCCAGCCAAGCGCCACACCATGGATTCCGAGTTCGATATCAAGACCATCAAGAGCCTGCCGGACGTGGAAATCGCCTACGGTTACGGCAACGTGAGCGACACAGCCGTGAAGGCTCTGGCCCAGGCTGGCGCCAAAGCCATCATCCATGCCGGCACCGGCAATGGTTCGGTGTCTTCCAAGGTGGTGCCTGCCCTGCAGGAGTTGCGTAAACAAGGCGTGCAGATCATCCGTTCTTCCCACGTGAATGCCGGCGGCTTTGTTCTGCGTAATGCCGAACAACCGGACGACAAGTACGACTGGGTCGCCGCACATGACCTGAACCCGCAAAAAGCCCGCATCCTGGCCATGGTCGCCTTGACCAAGACCCAGGACAGCAAAGAGCTGCAACGGATGTTCTGGGAATACTGATTCCTGGCAACACCTCGGCAGGGGCGGTTTTATCCGCCCCTGCCCTCCCCGCAAAACCCGCCGTCACAACGCCTGCGCCTTACACCAAACCTCCTCAAACGCTGTCAGACGAACTTCTTGAAATTTAAGCAGTTGCGGAATCACTTACAGTTAAATACTGTATGTGCGTACAGCACACTAAGGAATATTCCGTGGCAAAGTCCTCCTCCGCAGCGCCAACCCCACCTGATGCCTACGCACGCCTGGCCGTTCGTGTGCAAAAGATCATCAATTCGACCAACGCCCAGAAAGCCAAGGCAGCCTTGATCTTCCGTTTGCCGGACGAGCCAGAGGATGAATGGGCGCGCTTGCTGGAAGAAATCGCAGAAAACGACAACGTCACCCTCGCCTATCGGGATGATGGCGGCGTGCAGATTTTCTGGGTTGTACCGAAGGAAGACTGATTCAATGAGTGTCCGTTTTATCGCTGTGTGTTGCCTGCTTTTTGCCGTCACCGCTCACGCCCAGGCGCCTCGCACGTTCAGCGAAGCCAAGAAAGTCGCATGGAAGCTCTACGCCCCACAATCCACCGAGTTCTATTGCGGCTGCAAATACACCGGCAACCGTGTCGACTTGAAAGCCTGTGGTTACATTCCGCGCAAAAACGCCAACCGCGCGGCGCGCATCGAGTGGGAGCATATTGTGCCGGCCTGGCAGATCGGGCATCAGCGCCGGTGCTGGCAGAACGGCGGGCGCAAAAACTGTACGCGCCATGATGACGTGTTCAAACGCGCCGAAGCCGACCTGCACAACCTGGTACCGAGCATCGGCGAGGTCAATGGTGACCGTAACAACTTCAGTTTCGGCTGGCTGCCGGTACAGAGGGGGCAGTACGGTTCATGCCTGACCCAGGTCGACTTCAAGGCGAAGAAGGTCATGCCACGCCCGTCGATTCGCGGAATGATCGCCCGTACCTATTTCTACATGAGCAAGCAGTATGGCTTGCGACTGTCGAAACAGGACCGCCAGCTCTACGAAGCCTGGAACAAGACCTACCCGGTGCAACGCTGGGAGCGCCAGCGCAACCAGAGCGTCGCGTGCGTGATGGGGCGGGGTAACGAGTTTGTCGGCCCGGTGAACCTGAAGGCCTGTGGTTGAAAGTGGGCGGCCACCCCGCCCACCCGGCCCTTTATTGCGCAGCCGTGTGCTCGATGACTTGCGACTCGGTATCGGTTTTCTTGGCGCGCGCCAATTTTTCGGTAAGTTGCGCCTGTTTGGCCTCGGCTTCAGCCTTGGTTGCAAACGGCCCCAACAGCACGTCGTCCTTGCCGTCTACCTTCACGATATAAAAATTGAAACCATGTTCGAGCAACCACGCCGTGAGATCGGTAATCGCTTGTAACTTATGGTCCGGCGGCCCCACCCGCACATCCCATTCCTGAGCTGCAATTGCACCGGTCTGTGGCTGGCTTTCGGTCACGGCAGGCTTGGCCTTGGGGGCATCGACGCTTTTGCCTTCACCGCAACCCGCCAATGCCAACACCGCAATTGCCATCGCTACTTTACGCACTGCCCTGCTCCTTTAAGGATAAAGAGGCGACTTTATCATTCACTGTCTATTCTGGCCGTCATAAACCTTGGCTTAAACAATGCGAATGATGTATCGCAGACCTGTATGATGCCGCCATGGGAATTAATGTCGCCTCTATGCGTCCTAAAAGAGGCAGTCACAGGGAAGCGCTTAGCAGTAAGCTACACACATCCGACATCTGCCCTGTCTGAAACATGTGTCCTTAAAAGTAATCAAGGAGAAGTCCATGCTTATACTCACCCGCAAAGTCGGTGAAAGCATAAACATCGGTGATGACATCACGATCACCATCCTGGGCGTCAGCGGCCAGCAAGTACGAATCGGCATCAACGCACCCAAGGACGTTGCCGTGCATCGCGAGGAGATCTACCAGCGCATCCAGGCTGGCCTGTCTGCCCCGGACAAAAACCAGACACCTTGAAGCACCTCAGTAGCCAGCCCTTTCGTTCACTGTAACGGCTGGCGAAGACCCTTTCGAACTACCCCGTCCCTGGTATGCGGCCGACGTCGCCAATGCATTCATCTGCGCAGCAAGATGAAACTATGCTCGCGATCGGAACTTGTCGCGCCATTCACAGCCGAATCCTCTGACTGACACCTTGCCATCCGTGTGCACTCGGGAGCACGTCGATGAGGCCTACCAACGCGCAGCCCTATTTCTCCTTGTCCTGGATGATCGCCTTGCTGATCGGACTGGTGTTCGTGGGCCTGGAATTTGGCCTGAGGTATGAAATCGCTGGCGCTGATTCCGCCGATCCCCACTCCTGGCTGGACCTCGTACTGCTACTGTGCGGCTACTTGTTCATGTTCTGCCTCAAGCCCATCCAGAAGGCCGTGCAGCGCAAGATGTGCCAACAAACCACGCACAAAACCGCTCGCTGATGGCCATCTATCCGCGATCAGATCGCCGGTATTTACAGGCTCGCAACACCGCCTATGCTTTGGTCTGCACGGTCATTCAAAGGCGCGCAAACAAATGGACACACTGACCAAACTCCAGATCGAATCCGCACTGGCAGCACGTCTGCCCAGCTACAAAGTCACTTGCACACTGCACGCTGACGGCACCCTTTCAGCAGCGCTCAGCGGCCCGGAAACCGATCATTTCGCAATCACCGGAATAGTCCGCGCGCATTATCGCGGCGCCGACGCAATTGCTGCGCTGGCCAATCAAATCCTCAGGGAGATGGTGCTGTCACGCCAGGCAATGCGCAATGATCGGATGCAGCCGCCGCCCGCTGCGACCCATTGCGAACAAGGCCGAGACCGGTAACGGGCTCGGCCTTTTCGTATCAGGCGTTCTGCAAGGCTAACAAACCGTCGGCGGTGCGCTGCACCTGCAACTGTTCATATCCATGAATCGAAGGATGCTCGGTAGCCATAGGCTCAAGGTGGGTCGACGTCACGACCATCACATCCGCACCAGCCGCTTCGCCTGCACGAATGCCCACCGTCGCATCTTCAAATACCAGGCAATCCTGTACCGCCACGCCCAGGCGCTGCGCGCCCAGTACATAACAGGCCGGGTCGGGCTTGCCGACGGCAACGTCCTCGGCCGTGACCAGCACCGCCGGCGGCGCAAAGCCGGCCGCTTGCAGGCGACGCAACGCCAGCGCCTTGGGGGCAGACGTGACCAGCGCCCATTGATCGCCCGGCAGGCTGTTCAAAAACGCCACGGCACCGGGAATTGCCACCACGCCCTCGACATCGTTGAGCTCGGCCTCGGTAATCCACTGCGCCTCGACCTCAGGATCAACGCCCGGCAATGCCTGGCGCGTGATGGTATCAATCGCGCGCGCACCGTGAATGGTGGTCAGAAACGCCGCAACATCCAGGCCGTGGCGTTCGGCCCAAATGCTCCATACCCGCTCGGCGGCGGCAATGGAGTTGAGCAGGGTGCCATCCATATCGAACAGAAAGGCGCGGTAGGGGCGGGCAAATACGGCTGAACCTCGGATGGACACTGCGTGGCTTCCTCGTGAGCTGTAACAAATAATTGGCCCGATGCAATCTACGGATCACCTCGGTGCTTGTAAACGCCACTGTCAAATCGGTTGCATTACAGGTTTGTAATCAAGCTGTAAGTCTTGTTGGCACCCTCACTTCATACAGTGGCGTCGTCAGTCACCCACACCGGTTGACGCCACTGCCTACTGATGAAAAGGGTCCCCCCATGAAACCTGCAAGCACACTCAAACCTGCCAGCAAACTCTGCCTGATCGCCGCCAGCCTGCTGATGCTGGGCGCCGGTAGCGCCATGGCCGGCACCGTCGCGCCGGTCAAAGCCAACAACGTGGTGTTGGTCCACGGCTCCTGGGCTGATGGCTCGAGCTGGTCCGAAGTGATCACCCGTCTCCAGGCTGCCGGCCTGCACGTGACCGCCGTACAAAACCCACTGACCTCAGTGGCCGACGATGTCGCCGCCACTCACCGTGTGCTGGACCAACAGGACGGCCCTACCGTGCTGGTCGGCCATTCCTACGCCGGCACCGTGGTCAGCGACGCCGGGGTCAACCCAAAAGTGAGCGCCCTGGTGTACGTAGCCGCCCGCGCGCCGGACGCCAATGAAGACTTCGTCGCGCTCTCCGCCAAGTACCCGAGCATGCCGGTGCGGGCTGGCGTGGAAGATCACGACGGCTACCTCACCCTGAGCCAGGACGCGTTCCTCAAATACTTTGCCGCCGATGTGCCGCACGCCAAGGCCATGCAGCTGTACGCCGTGCAGCAACCCATCACCAAAACGTTGTTCAGCGGCCGCACCGTGAATGCCGCCTGGCACACCAAGCCATCCTGGTACGCCGTGTCGGCAGAGGACCAGACCATCAACCCGGACCTGGAACGTTTCCTCGCCAAACGCATGAATGCCACCACGATCGAGCTGCCATCGAGCCACTTGTCGCTCGTCTCCCACGCCAGGGAAATCAGCGACCTGATCCTCGAAGCATCCGGCCGCCAGCCCTGAACCCTGCATTACAAACTTGTCATGCCCCTGTTGGTTGGCTGTTCGGGGCGCCCGGTTAGTGTGAGCCCACTGCCGCGAGCTGGCAGCCAACCCTTCAAGAGAGATACCGCCATGAAACTGTTAATCCTCGGCTTTGCCGCTTTGCTGGCCACCGGTTCTGTCTTCGCCGCCGAGCCTGTTATCCATGATAAAACCGGCTTTTTCCTACACTTGGACGTGGACAAAGTACTGTCCAGCACCGACACCTACGGCCAGTGCGGCATCGTCCCCGCACGCCTCGACTATCTGGACCACCAGGGCCGTGAACACGTGCTGGACTATCAAGTTCAGGGCACCGGTTGCCCGAGTGACAATTGATCGGACTACACTTGCGCCACGCATTGAGACAGGGCACTTCCCATGAACATCCTCGTAGTCGAAGACGAACCCAAGGCCGGCAATTACCTGCTTAACGGCCTGCAGGAACTGGGTTATTCGGTCAGCCTTGCCCGCGATGGCGTGGACGGCTTGCACCAGGCACTGGAAACGCCGTTCGACGTGATCGTGCTGGACGTAATGATGCCGAAAATGGACGGCTGGGAAGTGTTGCGCCGCCTGCTCAAGGAGGCCGACACACCGGTGCTTTTTCTGACCGCCCGCAATGACATTGCCGACCGCATAAAGGGCCTGGAACTGGGCGCAGATGATTACTTGATCAAGCCCTTTTCCTTCGCCGAACTGGTAGCACGCCTGCGGACCCTGACACGTCGCGGCCCGAGCCGTGAGGAAGAACAGCTGCAGATCGCCGACTTGCAAATCGACGTGCTGAAGCGCCGCGTGACCCGCGCCGGCACCCGCATCACCCTGACCAACAAGGAGTTCGCCCTGCTGCACCTGTTCGCCACTCACCAGGACCAGGTGTTGTCCCGCTCGCTGATCGCCTCGCGGGTGTGGGACATGAACTTCGACAGCGATACCAACGTGGTGGACGTGGCCGTGCGGCGCCTGCGCCTGAAAATCGACGATCCGTTCCAGCTCAAGTTGATCCACAGCGTGCGGGGCATTGGCTACCGCTTCGATACCCAGCCATGACCAACCGCCGCCATTATTCACTGACCCTGCGCCTGGCGCTGATCTTCGCCATGCTCGCCTTTGCGCTGCTGGCCACCCTGGGCGTGGCCCTGTACCGCGAGCTGGAGCGTGAATTGATCATGCGTGACGACGCGGCGCTGATCTACCGCGTCGATCAACTGCGCAACCTGCTCAACGACAGCAATACCCTGGACCTGATCAAGACCAAGCCGGAGCTGTTCCAGAACATGCTGGGCAACCGCGAGTCGGTCTTGAGCATCGCCGCGCCGGGGCAGAAGCCATTGCTGGTGGTCAACCCGGGCAATATCGACTTGCCAGACGTACCGCCGGTACCGAAAAACCACGCCCTAGGGTTTGCCGACGTACAGCACTTTCCCGGTATCAACGGCGTACCGTTCGCCATCGTGGCCGCCTCCATCGACACCGGCGACCTGGGCAGCCTGCAAGTCACCACCGGGCGCCTGATGACCGAACGTACCGCCGTTCTCGCCAGTTACCGCCTGAGCGTTTATATCCTGGCGAGCATTGCCGCCATCATCCTTGCACTGGTCGGATACCTGCTGGTGCATCGTGGCCTGCTGCCGCTGCGGCGACTGGCCCGGCATGCAAGGGGCATCGGCGTCGGCAACCTGGCTGAACGCCTCGACAGCCGTGGCGCGCCCAAGGAACTGCTGCCAATGATCGATTCTTTCAACACGATGCTTGAGCGCCTGGCCAAGGGTTTTGTGCAGCTGGGCCAGGTATCAACCGACATGGCTCACGAACTGCGCACGCCGATCAACAACCTGCTGGGGGAAACCCAGGTCGCCCTGCAACAGAACCGCAGCATCGAGAGCTATCAACAGTTGCTGGCGTCCAATGTCGAAGAGCTTGAACGCCTGGCGCGGATGCTCGACAACATGCTGTTCCTCGCCCGTACCGACCCGGCCAGCGCCCTGCGCCAACGCCAGGAGCTGAATGCTGCGGATGAAGTGGCACGCATCGCCGACTACTTCGAAGGCTTGGCCAGTGACGTGGAGATCAGTATTCACGCCGAGGGTGAAGGCGTTATCTGGGCTGAACCGATGTTGCTGCGTCGGGCGCTGGCAAACCTGTGCGCCAATGCCATTAAATATGGCGCGCCACGCAGCGAACTGGTGATCCAGGCGGTCCCGAGTGCGGAGGGTATCCACCTGAGGGTCAGCAACCAGGGCGAAACCATCGCGCCGGAGCATTTGCCGCGCCTGTTCGAACGTTTTTACAGGGTGGACGAGTCACGCGAACGGTCGGCCCATTCCAATGGGCTGGGCCTGTCGATTGTGGCGACCATCATGCAGTTGCATAACGGGCGCTACGGCGTGAGCAGTGACGCGGGGATAACGCGTTTCGAGTTGTTCTTTCCGCGACGCGAAGGCTGAGCACGAATCGCCTGGTGTTATTTTGCAAAAATTTGGCTCTCACCAATGGGATCAACTCGCACTATTCTCCACTCCCAGGCGCTGCTTCAAAGTGCTTGAAACAGAGGCCGCGCTTTGGCGAGGCGAACACGCTGAATACACCGGCTCAAGGCAGAGACGGCGGCAGTCATCATGGAGATTCGGGTATGGAAATACGATTGGGTGTACTGGAAAAGGGGCTGGCGGAGATGAAAGAGAAACTGATCACCGTATCGAACAAGGCAGACTCCATGGAAAGGCATTTTGCGTCCAGAGCGGACCTTGCCACAACTGAACTGAACCTCATCAAATGGTACGTGGCAACCGCGTTCGCAATGACCGGCCTGGCCTGCGCCATCACCTTCGGGCTCACCCGCTTGTTCGCGACCTGAGGCTGAACGGGCGGGTCAACTGACCTGCCCGCCGGTTTCGGCTAAATCCGCTGAGGTTTGCCACGCTGTCCGTACAGCCACCTCTAACCCTTCAACCATTTTCTCCAACGCCATTGATGGCCGCCCCGAAACCACCACCTGTTCCGGCAGGAATGGCACATGGATAAACCCACTGCGCACGGCCGTCTCGGTGAGCGCATGCTGCAACAGGTAAAACACCTGATTACACACAAAAGTGCCCGCCGTCTGCGAGACCGACGCCGCAACCCCGGCCTCGCGTACGGCCTTGACCATCGCTTTGATCGGCAACGTCGTGAAGTAAGCCGCCGGGCCATCGACCACAACAGCCGTATCGATAGGCTGCTCGCCGAGGTTGTCGGGGATTCGCGCATCATTCACGTTGATCGCCACGCGCTCCATGGAAATATCGCTGCGCCCCGGGCCCAGGCCAGTGGCGATCACCATCGCTGGCTGCAGTTCATCGATCAGTCGGGTCAGGCACTGCCCCGCCGTAGAAAATGCACAGGGCAATAGGCGCGCAACAATCTGCACATCGGAGCCCAGCTGGAGGCCGTCCAACCGACGCACCGCCTCCCAGGATGGATTTATCGGGTCTTGATCAAAGGGCTCGAAACCCGTCAGCAATACGGTTCGCATCTTGGCCTCACATCAGTAGGTATAGCAGGACAATATTCACCACAAGCATCATCAACGCCGTCGGCAGCTGGGCCTTTATCACCGCGTTTTTGTCGGGTAACTCCAGCAACGCCGCAGGCACGATGTTGAAGTTGGCCGCCATCGGTGTCATCAGCGTACCGCAGTAACCGGAGAACATGCCGATCGCGGCCATCACGGCCGGGTTGCCGCCATAGATCCCCACCAGCACCGGCACGCCGACTCCACCGGTCATCACCGGGAATGCCGCGAAACCGTTACCCATGATTACCGTGAACAGCGCCATGCCCAACACATAAACCATGACCGCTACCAGTTTGAAATCCATGTTGATGTAGGTAGTGGTGACATGCGCGACGGCCGTGCCGACCCCGGCTTCATTGAACAACAGGCCAAGCATTGCCAGCATCTGCGGCAGCACCATCGCCCATCCCAGGGCTTCGGTCAGGCGTCGCGATTCGCGCAGGGCCTGCACCGGGGTGTCACGGGTCAGCCAGCACGCCAGGCCCAGGGCGATCAGGCAGCCGATACCGAGGGAAACGAAGGTGGTATTTTTCGGGTCCAGCAGCGGTACGCCGCCGATCTCGGTGTGCTTGAGCAGTACCGAGCCAATCACCGTGGTCAGGGGAATGGCCAGCGCCGGGATAAACAGTTTGTGCCCTAAACGGCCGGCGCTCGCGCGGGAAGCCT
The DNA here is from genome assembly GCF_900580675.1 of Pseudomonas viridiflava. Lineage (GTDB taxonomy): Bacteria > Pseudomonadota > Gammaproteobacteria > Pseudomonadales > Pseudomonadaceae > Aquipseudomonas. The sequence goes on along the minus strand of NZ_UTBG01000039.1, from coordinate 36,460 downwards.
TGTCATGCAGTTCGGCATGCGTGCCACGGCCGACGCCGCCCAGACCTGCGATCAATGCCATCACGACCACGCCGGCACCAATGGCCACAGAGGGCAGCCGCTCCCCCACCAGGAATGGGATCGCGAACAGCAACCAGAACAAAGCGCTCGACCAGCGCTTGGGGTGGGTTCGATCCAGCAGAATCATGCCCGCGGTGATCAACAGCAGCACCCCGGCCAACCAATACAGATATTGAATGGAAATGATCATTGCGCAGCCTCCACGGGGGTGGCGACAGGCGTCATTTCGCGGGTCAGCCTTCGGTCAAACCGATTCAGGCGAATGGCATGGATGATGAACGCGCAGATCGCCGTAGGAATGCCCCACACCGCGATGTGCAGCGGCTCGACATCAATCCCCGAGCCCAGCAGGAAGGTGTGCATCAGCGCAATCGCACCAAAGGCGACAAAAATGTCCTCACCAAAAAACAGACCGACGTTGTCCGTCGCGGCGCACATGGCCAGCACCTTGTGGCGCACTTTGTCCGGCAATTTGCCGTAGCGTTTTTCCGCCGCACCTTCGGCCATGGGTGCCAGCAGCGGGCGCACCATCTGCGGGTGCCCGCCAAGGCTGGTCAAGCCCATGGCGGCGGTGGATTCGCGGACAAACAGATACATGATCAACAAGCGCCCAACCGTGGCACGCTCGAATCGCGCAATCCAGTTCTGCGCATGCAGCCGCAACCCATGGCGCTCCAGCAGGCCGATGACCGCCAGGGGCAGCAACAGAATCAATTGCAGGGCGCGGGTCTGCAGGAAGCCATCACCCATGGTGGCGAGGATTTTTTCCAGCGGAAAATGGGCAGCGAGCCCGGTGGCGATTGCGGCGGCGGTAACCACCAACAGCGGATTGAAGCGCAAGACAAAGCCAACCACGATCACAAGTACGCCGATCAACGGCCATAAGTTCACAACAGTTTGCATGACGGTGAGGTCCTTAAGTGCGCGCTGCGGCGCCATTACAGCAGGATGTGAACAAAGGGTTCACAGCAGGAAGTGGCGTGCAATCGGCTCGGTTTTTTATTGTTGACCCGGAAGGTCGAGCGTCAGTGGCGGCAACTTTGCTGCCTGGGGCGGGAGGTGTCCAACAAGAAAAATTGTTGCTGCAAATCAATAAAGTTTGTGGGCGTTTTGAGGAGCGCAGTCAACCGGATGCAAAAGGCCGTCGACAATTTGCACAGCGTGGCGCCCCACCGTTTACTCAGTGCGGTGGTGGCGCCCAGCGTGTTATCCCAGGCGTTTTTCGAAGAAGTGTCGCTGATGGCCTGGTGGGTAATCGGTTATATGCCCGAACTCACTGAAGCCCAGTTTTCGATAAAACCCGGGCGCCTGGAAGCTGAACGTGTCCAGCCAGATCCCCACACACGCCCGTTGCCGGGCCAACTCTTCGGCGGTATGCATCAAGCGGGTGCCCGCGCCTTGAGTGCGCAGTGAGTCCGGGATGCTCAGCAACTCAATGAACATCCACCCGTAGGAAATCTTCCCGTAGAGACCGCCGACAACCGCTTGGGTGGCGGGGTCGCGCAATAAAATCCCGACGGTTTCAAACGGCATTTCGCCGGTATGGCTGAGGTTGTAGGCCCTCAACGGCTTGAGGATTGCCTCGCGCTCTTGTTCGGACACGTTGAACGACACTTCCAGTTCCATTTTCTCTCCCCGTACTGAGTTAAACGTGGCTGAGTATGGCGAAAAAAATCCGCCTCAACGAGTGTAGGTTCCAGCCCTACCGGGTATCGTCAAAGCCTCAGCGACCTTTACTTAATAAGGGGCAGCACCGGTGACCTCTCCCACCACACCCAGCGCCGATACCGGCCTCAGCCTGCAAACTCGCCTGATCGCCCTGGTGGTCGCGGTGACTTTCTTTATGGAGAACCTCGACGCCACCGTCATCGCCACCGCACTGCCGACCATGGCGACGGCCTTCGGGGTCACGCCCGTCGACATGAACATCGGCATTACCGCCTACATCCTCGCCGTGGCGATCTTCATACCGTTGTCGAGCTGGGTCGCTGATCGCTTTGGTGCGCGCCGCGTTTTCGCCGGTGCAATCATCGTGTTCACCCTCGCATCGCTGCTTTGCGGGTTGAGCCAAAGTATTGAAATGTTCGTGTTCGCCCGCGTCCTGCAGGGCATCGGCGGCGCGCTGATGGTGCCCGTGGGGCGCTTGGCCGTGCTGCGCAATACGGACAAGAAAGACTTGGTGAAAATGATCGCGATCATTACCTGGCCCGGCCTGGTTGCGCCGATTCTCGGGCCATTGGCCGGTGGGTTGATCGTCACCCATGCGTCGTGGCCCTGGATCTTTTACGTAAACCTGCCGCTGGGCGCATTAGCGCTCGTCGCTGCACTGTGGCTGGTGCCGGAAGGCCGCGAAGCGAGCGTGCGCAAGTTTGATGCAAAGGGCTTTGTGTTGCTGGCGGGTGCTTGTGTTGCACTGTTGGGCGGGTTGGAATGGCTGGGCAGCCAGACGGGCGAAATGCTTATCCCAGGTTTGGCACTGGTCGCGGCGGGCGTAGCGCTGGCGATATGGGCTGTACGCCATTGTCGACGTGACGCCGAGTCGTTATTGCCACTGGAGACTTTATTGATCAACACCTTCCGCGTGAGCATCTATGGTGGTTCGCTGTTTCGCCTGGCCATCAGTGCCCTGCCGTTCCTGCTGCCACTGCTGTTTCAGGTCGCTTTTGGTTTGTCACCGGTCGATGCCGGGTTACTGGTGCTCGCAGTATTCGCCGGCAACCTGGCGATGAAGCCCTTCACCACCGCCATCATGCAACGCTACGGGTTTCGCCAGGTGTTGCTGGTGAATGGGGTGATCGGCGTAGTGTCGATTGTCGCCTGTGCATTTTTTACGGTACACACGCCGTTTGCGGTGATTGCCGCAGTGCTGTTTGTCGGCGGATTGTCACGCTCGATGCAGTTTACTTGTTACAACTCGATCGGCTTCGCAGACGTGCCCAAGCCACGCATGAGTGAAGCGTCAGCGCTATTCAGCATGGCGTTCCAGTTGGCGATGGGGATGGGCGTGACGGCGGCCGCGCTGTTGCTGCGGGCATCCATGAGCGTGCAAGGGCATGAGACCCAGGCGCAGGTGGGGGACTTTCAGGTAGCGTTTGTCGGGGTGGCAGTGCTGGGCGCGTTGGCGCTGCTGGATGTGTACCCGTTGCCGGCACAGGCTGGGGAAAGTGTGTTGAAGCGCGGCTGAGCGCGTCAACACATGTCCCGAATACTCAAGCGGTGGTGCTGACCATTGAGCCTGTGCCGCTGTTGCCTTCATCCGTCACGGCCTTCAACAGAGCCGAAGTGACTGTCTGCAAAGCCGCTGATGTGTTCGCAATCTGCGATTGAGCCGCGGCCACAGCGACTGCTTTGGCGTCCGGGTCCTGAGTGCTGGCCTGGGCTTTCTGCAACGCTTGCTGCTGCTGTTGAAGCAGTTGCTGCAATTGCTCGATTTGCTTTTTCAGCTGTTTGACCGTTTCGGATTCCTGCTTGGCCGGCGCAGCTTCGCCGCCACCCACGCCGCCAGCACCGTTGGCGTTGGCTTTCATGTTGACCGTCAAGCCGCTTGCGCCGCTGGTGCTTTGGGTAGCTGTCGCGTCAACCGGGGCAGCGACGGTCTGGCTGCTGGTTACAGGGGAGGGATTGCTAATATTGATAAGCATGCCAAATGTCCGACGACGAAAGAGTAGTCACTGCATCGGCCTGCCAGCCCTGGACTTTAGTGCGGCGCCAGCAATAAATCGCAGGCAACAAAAAAGGGCCCACCTTTCGGTGAGCCCTTCCAGACCGCCCAGCAGAGCGGATTTTGTTTGGTAGGCGCGATTGGACTCGAACCAACGACCCCCACCATGTCAAGGTGGTGCTCTAACCAACTGAGCTACGTGCCTGCTGTGAGGCGGCATTCTACGGAATTCCGAAGGTGTGTCAACATCTTTTTTGCAGCTAACCCTATGAATATGCGAATTTTTTATTTGCGGCCAACACATCCGCAATTTCCAGGTGGCTGGCAGGCAATTTTCAACTCAGGTAGGATCGAGGCACTCGTAAAAAATATAAAACAGAGGTTCCAGGATGGCGAACACCCCCTACCCCCAGTCGTACTACGCCGCTTCCGCGAACGCAGTTCCGCCGCGCCCGATGCTGCAAGGCGAGGTCGAAACCGACGTGTGTGTGATCGGTGCCGGCTATACCGGCCTTTCCAGCGCGTTGTTTCTGCTGGAGAGCGGTTTTCGCGTGACGGTGCTGGAAGCCGCCAAAGTGGGCTTTGGTGCGTCCGGCCGAAATGGCGGGCAGATCGTCAACAGCTATAGCCGCGACATCGACGTGATCGAGCGCAGCGTGGGTCCCAGGCAAGCTCAATTGCTCGGGCAGATGGCGTTTGAGGGTGGCAGGATCATTCGCGAGCGGGTCGCCAAGTATCAGATCCAGTGCGACTTGAAGGATGGCGGTGTGTTCGCTGCCCTGAACAGCAAGCACATGGGCCACCTGGAATCGCAGAAGCGCCTGTGGGAGCGCTACGGCCATACGCAGCTGGAGCTGCTGGATGAACGTCGTATCCGCGAAGTAGTGGCGTGCGACAACTATGTCGGCGGCCTGCTGGACATGAGCGGCGGGCACATCCACCCGCTCAACCTGGCGTTGGGCGAAGCGGCGGCCGTGGAGTCCCTGGGCGGGACGATCTACGAGCAGTCAGCCGCAGTGCGCATCGAGCGCGGCGCCAACCCGGTGGTACACACCGCTGAGGGCAAGGTCCGGGCCAAGTTCATCATCGTCGCGGGCAATGCCTACCTGGGGAACCTGGTGCCGGAGCTTGCGGCAAAATCGATGCCGTGCGGCACCCAGGTGATTACCACGGCGCCGCTGGGCGATGAACTGGCCAAGACGTTGCTGCCACAGGATTACTGCGTCGAAGACTGCAATTACCTGCTCGACTATTACCGCCTCACCAGCGACAAGCGCCTGATCTTCGGCGGCGGTGTGGTGTACGGCGCGCGCGACCCGGCGAATATCGAGGCGATCATCCGGCCGAAGATGCTCAAGGCCTTCCCGCAGCTCAAGGATGTAAAAATCGACTACGCCTGGACCGGCAATTTCCTGCTGACCCTTTCGCGCCTGCCGCAGGTGGGTCGCCTGGGCGATAACATCTATTACTCCCAGGGCTGCAGCGGCCATGGCGTGACGTACACACACTTGGCCGGCAAGGTGTTGGCGGAAGCCCTTCGAGGCCAGGCAGAGCGTTTCGATGCATTCGCCGACCTGCCGCACTACCCTTTCCCCGGCGGGCAACTGCTGCGCACGCCGTTTGCCGCACTGGGCGCCTGGTATTACGGGCTGCGGGACAAGCTGGGGTTCTGACTCGACAGACGGGGCCGGTTCGCCGGCCTCCACGAGCAGTCAAATCGCAGACACAAAAAACCCCGGTCTTTCGACCAGGGTCATTGCTATCGGATCAAAGCAGCCAGTGGCTTCTTTGTGCTTCAAGGCGTTCAGTGGGCCTTGAGGCAGATATGGCGCAGCGGACGGGACTCGAACCCGCGACCCCCGGCGTGACAGGCCGGTATTCTAACCGACTGAACTACCGCTGCGTATCGCTTGACCGGCCGGGCGTAAACCCCCAACCGTCGTTAAACATCTGATCAAGCAGCCTTGGCTGTTCAATCTCAAGCCCAACGAATCAGACCTGGAAAATATGGCGCAGCGGACGGGACTCGAACCCGCGACCCCCGGCGTGACAGGCCGGTATTCTAACCGACTGAACTACCGCTGCGCGTCGGTGCAACCTTTAACGTTGCGTCTTGCCCGAAGGCAAAACTCTCAAGAAGTGGTGGGTGATGACGGGATCGAACCGCCGACCCTCTGCTTGTAAGGCAGATGCTCTCCCAGCTGAGCTAATCACCCTTTGCTTCGTTGAGGCCGCGAAATTTACGCAGGTAGCGGACCTAAGTCAATAGCCCGCTTGAAGTTTTTCTGAAAAAGACAAAAACGCTTCAAGAGCCCTGCCCGCTCTACTCGCTGTAAATCATCTTCTTGCTCATGCCACCGTCCACCACGAACTCTTGCCCGGTGACAAACCCGGCCTGGCGCGACAGCAGCCATGCAACCATCGCTGCCACGTCCTCCACCGTGCCTACCCTGCCCGCCGGATGCTGGGCATGATCGGCATCGGTCAGAGGCTCGGCGCGCCGCGCTGCAGGGTCACGCGCATCGATCCAGCCGGGGCTGACGGCATTCACCCGCACCTCCGGCCCAAGGCTGATTGCCAACGCGTGCGTCAGCGCCAACAAACCGCCCTTGCTCGCCGCGTAGGCTTCGGTGTCCGGCTCCGATTGACCGGCCCGGGTCGACGCCAGGTTGACGATCGCGCCGCCATGGGCACGCAGGTACGGCGCACAGTGCTTGGCCAGCAACATCGGCCCGCTGAGGTTGACCGCCAACACGCGATTCCAGTAAGCCAGGTCGAGGCTTTCCAGGGTGATATTGCGCGGGTCGGCCACCGCTGCGTTGCACACCAAAGCGTCCAGGCGCCCAAACTGCCCCAATACCTCGGCGACGCCTTGAGCGACTTGCTTCTCGTCCGCCACGTCCATGGTGATAAACCAGGCGTTCTCACCCAGCACCCTGGACACCTTGGAACCACGCTCGCGGTCCAGGTCGGTCAATACCACCTGCCAGCCTTCGCTGATCAACCATGCGGCGATCCCGAGGCCAATGCCCCGCGCCGCGCCCGTCACCAACGCCACACGCCCGTTAGTGGCGGCGGCGGCTTCCATGGACCACTCGATCACAAGGCAGCCAGCCCGCGAGCCAGGTCCGCTTGCAAATCGGCCACGTCTTCCAGGCCCACCGCGATGCGGATCAAGCTGTCACGGATACCCGCCGCTTCACGCTCCTGCGGCGCCAGGCGACCGTGAGACGTGGTGCTCGGATGGGTAATGGTGGTCTTGCTGTCACCCAGGTTGGCGGTGATCGAGATCAGGCGTGTCGCATCGATAAAGCGCCAGGCGCCCTCTTTGCCACCCTTCACTTCAAAGCTCACCACCGCGCCGAAACCACGCTGCTGGCGCTGGGCCAACGCGTGCTGTGGGTGGCTCTTGAGCCCGGCGTAATGCACCTTCTCGATACCGTCCTGCTGCTCTAGCCACTCGGCCAGGGCCTGGGCGTTGGCGCAATGGGCCTTCATTCGCAGGCTGAGGGTTTCCAGGCCTTTGAGGAAGATCCACGCATTGAACGGGCTCAGCGTGGGGCCGGCGGTACGCAAGAAGCCCACCACTTCCTTCATCTGCTCACCGCGACCAGCCACCACGCCGCCCATGCAACGGCCCTGGCCGTCGATGAACTTGGTCGCCGAGTGCACCACGATGTCCGCGCCCAGCTTCAGCGGCTGCTGCAACGCAGGCGTACAGAAGCAGTTGTCGACGATCAGCATCGCGCCCTTGGCATGCGCCACGTCGGACAACGCGGCGATGTCTACCAGCTCGGCCAGCGGGTTGGACGGCGACTCGACGAACAGCAATTTGGTGTTGGCCTTGATCGCCGCATCCCAGCCGGACAGGTCCGCCAGCGGCACGTAGTCGACTTCAATGCCGAAACGCTTGAAGTACTTTTCGAACAGGCTGATGGTCGAACCAAACACACTGCGCGATACCAGCACGTGGTCGCCGGCGCTGCACAGGCTCATCACCACCGCCAGGATTGCCGCCATGCCGGTCGCCGTGGCCACCGCCTGCTCAGCGCCTTCGAGGGCTGCGATGCGCTCTTCGAACGCACGCACGGTCGGGTTGGTGTAGCGCGAGTACACGTTGCCCGGCACTTCACCGGCAAAGCGCGCAGCGGCGTCGGCGGCGGTGCGGAACACATAGCTGGAAGTGAAGAACATCGGATCACCGTGCTCACCTTCCGGCGTGCGGTGCTGGCCGGCGCGCACAGCCAGGGTATCGAAAGCTACGCCATCGAGGTCGCTGTCCAGCCGACCGGCATCCCATTCCTGACTCATGCTGCGACTCCTTACTCTCAAAATTCTTTGTTTAAGATACAAAACCGGCCCCTCAGGGCCGGTGTTTACTCAGTTGTTATACAGATCGATGATCGCGCTGACCGCCTGGGTCTTGATCTTCGACGAGTCGTTACGCGCCTGCTCGATCTTGTTCAGGTAGGCCTCGTCGACATCACCGGTCACGTACTTGCCGTCGAACACGGCGCAGTCGAACTGGTCGATCTTGATCTTGCCACCGCCAACCGCCTCGATCAGGTCCGGCAGGTCCTGGTAGATCAGCCAGTCGGCGCCGATCAGGTCGGCCACGTCCTGGGTCGAACGGTTATGGGCGATCAGTTCGTGGGCGCTCGGCATGTCGATACCGTACACGTTCGGGTAACGTACGGCAGGCGCGGCGGAACAGAAATAGACGTTTTTCGCGCCGGCTTCACGGGCCATCTGGATGATCTGCTTGCAGGTGGTGCCACGTACGATGGAGTCGTCCACGAGCATCACGTTCTTGCCGCGGAATTCCAGCTCGATCGCGTTGAGCTTCTGGCGTACCGACTTCTTGCGAGCCGCCTGGCCGGGCATGATAAAGGTACGGCCAATGTAGCGGTTCTTGACGAAGCCTTCGCGGAACTTGACGCCCAAGTGGTTGGCCAGTTCCAGCGCGGCGGTACGGCTGGTGTCCGGGATCGGGATCACCACGTCGATATCGTGCTCCGGGCGCTCGCGCAGAATCTTGTCAGCCAGCTTCTCGCCCATGCGCAGGCGCGCCTTGTACACTGAAACGCCGTCGATAATCGAATCCGGACGCGCCAGGTAGACGTGTTCGAAGATGCACGGCGTCAGCTTCGGCGCCACAGCGCACTGGCGGGTGTGCAGTTTGCCATCTTCGGTGATGTACACCGCTTCGCCCGGCGCCAGGTCGCGGATCAGGGTGAAGCCCAGCACGTCCAGGGACACGCTCTCGGAGGCGATCATGTACTCGACGCCTTCGTCGGTGTGACGCTGGCCGAATACGATTGGGCGGATGCCGTGCGGGTCACGGAAGCCGACGATGCCGTAACCGGTGATCATCGCCACTACGGCGTAGCCACCGACGCAACGGTTGTGCACGTCGGTCACCGCAGCGAATACGTCTTCTTCGGTCGGCTGCAGCTTGCCGCGCTGGGCCAACTCGTGAGCGAACACGTTAAGCAGCACTTCCGAGTCGGAGTTGGTGTTGACGTGGCGCAGGTCAGATTCGTAAATCTCCTTGGCCAGCTGCTCAACGTTGGTCAGGTTACCGTTGTGCGCCAGGGTAATGCCGTAAGGCGAGTTGACGTAGAACGGCTGAGCTTCGGCCGACGTCGAGCTGCCGGCAGTCGGGTAGCGCACATGGCCAATGCCCATGTGTCCGACGAGACGCTGCATGTGACGCTGATGGAACACGTCACGCACCAGACCATTGTCCTTGCGCAGGAATAACCGGCCGTCGTGGCTGGTCACAATACCGGCAGCGTCCTGGCCGCGGTGCTGGAGGACGGTTAGCGCGTCATACAGCGCCTGATTCACGTTCGACTTACCGACGATACCGACGATGCCACACATGCGACGCAACCCCTACTTAATGAATCTTGACTGAACACAGCTTACTGAGGCGTTTTGGCCGGCAAGAGGTGTTCCTTGAACGGAAGATCAGCGGGTACGCTGATTCCGCTGGCCAGCCACTGACTGCTCCACCCCAAAATGAGGTTTTTGGACCAATCTGCAACCAATAGAAATTTTGGCACGAGTACCGACTCCTGCCACCACGAATCCTGCTGTACCGGCCCCAGGCTCAACAGCCCGACCGCCACGACCACCAGCAACGCGCCACGCGCGGCGCCAAAGGCCATGCCGAGAAATCGATCGGTCCCGGAGAGGCCGGTGACACGTATCAACTCGCCAATAAGATAATTGACCATTGCCCCCACCAGCAGCGTGGCGATGAACATGATGGCGCAGCCCGCGATGACGCGAGCCGAAGGTGTCTCGATGTATCCGGCCAGGTAAACCGACAATGAGCCGCCGAACATCCAGGCTACGACTCCTGCGATGATCCACGTCAGCAACGACAGTGCTTCTTTTACGAAGCCGCGGCTTAGACTGATCAAAGCGGAGATGGCGACGATTGCAACGATCGCCCAATCAACCCAGGTAAATGGCACGTTTCAGCCTACGGACAGATAAGGCGGCGCATTTTAGCAGAGCGTCGGGCTGTCGGTAAGCTGTGATTGCGGCTGCATTGCAAATCAATAGCTTGTGGCGAGCCAGACCCATTTCAAGAGCACTGCAAAACAAATGTGGGAGCGGGCTTGCTCGCGAAAGCTGAGTGTCAGCCAATACATTCATGACTGATCCACCGCATTCGCGGGCAAGCCCGCTCCCACATTTAAATCTCATTGCCAACCGAAGTCGGCAATTGTTCAGCCGCGCTCCGGCTGGAACCGGGTCACGAACCCTTTGAGATTCTGCTGACGGTCCAGCAAGTCCCGCAGGCGGTCAGCCTCGGCGCGCTCGATCAGCGGCCCGATAAACACCCGATTCTTGCCGTCGGCGCTGCGGATATAGGCGTTATAGCCCTGGCTGCGCAGCTTTTTCTGCAGGGCGTCGGCGCCTTCACGATTGCCCAGGCTGGCGACCTGAATCGACCAACTGATCGGGAGGCCATTCGGGTCGATGCGGCTTTGACCTACGTCCGGCTTGCCGGGCGCTGCCGGCTGTGGCGCGACTGGCTTGGGCGCAGGTGCCGGCGCGGCAGGCTTGACGGCTGCTACAGGCGCGGCCGGAGCCGGCTTGACCACCGGCACACTCGGCTGCACCGGCATCGAAGGCGCCTGCTGCGCAGCGACTTCATCCTCGGTCGGCACCGGCTCTTCTTCCGGCAGCGCCTGGGGCTCAGGCACCACCACCGGTTCAACCTGCACCTGCGGCACCGCCGGCGCCTGTGGCGCAGCCGGGGCCTCTACGACAACTTGGCGTTCTTCGTCCTGACGGGAAAACAGCATCGGCAGAAAAATCACCGCCAATGCCACCAGAACCAGGGCTCCGACCATTCGCTGCTTATATGCGCTATCCAGTAATGCCATGTGCAGCTTCCTCCGTGGAGCGCCGGGCCAACCACTCAAGCGCCTCGGCAACACAATAAAATGATCCGAACAACAGAATCTCGTCCTCGGCCGTTGCTACTGCGCACTGCGCCTCAAGGGCTGCGGTCACGCTTGCATACGACGCTACCGGCGCACCAAGGTTCTGCAAGGCCACTTCCAATTCAGCGGCCGGACGGCTGCGTGGCGTATCCAGTGGCGCGACCGCCCAACCCTGAACATTCGCCAGCAGCGGCGCAATCACGCCGTCCAGGTCCTTGTCCGCCAACAAGCCAAATACAGCGAGGCGACGACCTGCCGGCTGCGCCCGCGACAGGTGCTGCGCCAGATACTCGGCGGCATGCGGATTATGCCCTACATCCAGCAGCAGGTTCAGACGCTTGCCCTGCCATTCGAACTCGCGACGGTCCAGGCGACCGACCACACGGGTCGCCAGCAAAGTCGCAGCAACCTGCTCGGCATTCCACGGCAGATCCAGCAGCAGATAGGCTTGCAGCGCAAGCGCGGCATTTTCCATCGGCAAGTTCAACAGCGGCAGGTCGCGCAGCTCTACAGACTGGCCACGCGCATCGCGCCCGCGCCACTGCCAGTGCTGGTCACCGATCTCAAGATTGAATTCGCGGCCGCGCAGGAAAAACGGACAATCCAGCTCGCGCACCTTGTCTAGCAAGGTATGCGGGGGATCCAGGTCACCACACAGCGCAGGTTTGCCCTGGCGGAAGATCCCGGCCTTTTCATAAGCTACGGATTCGCGTGTATTTCCCAGGTAGTCGGCATGGTCCACGCCGATGCTGGTGACCAGCGCCAGGTCGGCGTCCACCACGTTGACCGTGTCCAGGCGCCCGCCCAGGCCCACTTCCAGCACGACCACATCCAGCTGCGCGCGCTCGAACAGCCAGAACGCCGCCAGGGTGCCCATTTCGAAGTACGTCAGGGAAATTTCGCCACGGCCCGCATCAAGTGCGGCGAAGGCTTCGCAGAGTTGCTCGTCAGTGGCTTCGACGCCATTGAGCTGCACCCGCTCGTTGTAACGCAGCAGGTGCGGGGAGCTGTACACGCCGACTTTCAGCCCTTGGGCCTGCAGCAGCGCCGCGACAAAGGCACAGGTAGAGCCTTTGCCGTTGGTGCCGGTTACCGTGACGACGCGCGGTGCCGGCCGACCCAACCCAAGGCGGGCCGCTACCTGTTGCGAGCGCTCCAGGCCCATGTCGATGGCTGACGGATGCAACTGCTCAAGGTAGGCGAGCCATTCGCCAAGGGTACGTTGGGTCATAGGTTTGCAGGCACCGGCGGCACGACGATCGGCTCGACTTTAGGCGCGACGTAAACAGGTGTCGGCAGGCCCATCATCTGTGCCAGCAGGTTACCCAGGCGAGGGCGCAGCTCGCCACGCGGGATGATCAGGTCGATCGCGCCGTGCTCCAGCAGGAACTCGCTGCGCTGGAAGCCTTCCGGCAGTTTTTCGCGCACGGTCTGCTCGATCACACGCGGGCCGGCAAAGCCGATCAGGGCTTTCGGCTCGCCGACGATCACGTCACCCAGCATCGCCAGGCTGGCGGAAACGCCGCCGTAGACCGGGTCGGTCAGCACGGAGATAAACGGGATGCCTTCTTCGCGCAGACGCGCCAGTACCGCGGAGGTCTTGGCCATTTGCATCAGGGAGATCAGCGCTTCCTGCATACGCGCACCACCGGAGGCGGCGAAGCAGATCATCGGGCAACGGTTTTCCAGGGCATAGTTGGCGGCACGCACAAAACGCTCGCCAACGATGGCCCCCATGGAACCGCCCATGAAGGAGAACTCGAACGCGGACACCACCACCGGCATGCCCAGCAGCTTGCCGCTGACGGAAATCAGCGCGTCTTTCTCGCCGGTCTGCTTCTGTGCAACGGTCAGGCGGTCCTTGTACTTCTTGCCATCGCGGAACTTGAGGCGGTCAACCGGCTCCAGGTCGGCGCCCAGCTCGTTACGGCCGTCGGCGTCGAGGAAGATATCGATGCGGGCGCGAGCGCCGATACGCATGTGGTGGTTGCACTTGGGGCAAACATCCAGGGTCTTTTCCAGCTCGGGGCGGTACAGCACCGCGTCGCAGGATGGGCACTTGTGCCACAGACCTTCAGGAACCGAGCTTTTCTTCACCTCGGAACGCATGATCGAAGGGATCAGTTTGTCTACTAACCAGTTGCTCATGCTTTCTTTCTCCAGTACCGGTGGCTAGAACTCAGCCCCGCGTATGCCCTTGAGCTAAATTCATATGTGGCGATGACGCATGCTGGACGGGGTCAGACGTTCGACCGGCCTTTTCCGCATGCTTCCTCAGCCTTCCAGACAACCTGCCAACGCAGGGTTGCCACTTCGTTTCCGGGCCTCCCGCAGGCGGCGCCGGTGCTGTTTTACACAGTGGTAGTTATGGACGGCGGCAGACTGCCAGCCGTCACATCGCGCCACTGCTGTTGCGCACGGCCTGCATGAATGCGCGAATCTTGCTGTGATCCTTGATGCCCTTGCCCTGCTCTACCCCGCCGCTGACGTCCACGGCATAGGGTCGAACCTGCTCGATCGCCGCCCCGACATTCCCGGGATTCAGCCCACCGGCCAGAATGATCGGCTTGCTCAGCCCCTCGGGGATCAGCGACCAATCGAATGCTTCGCCGGTGCCGCCGGGTACGCCTTCGACGTAGGTGTCCAGCAGAATCCCGCGCGCACCGGTATAGGCGGCGCAGGCGGCGGCGATGTCATCACCGGCCTTGACGCGCAACGCCTTGATATAGGGGCGCTGGTAGCTTTCGCACTCGTCAGGGGTTTCGTCGCCATGAAACTGCAGCATGTCCAGCGGTACGGCATCCAGGGTTTCGTTGAGTTCGCAACGGCTGGCATTGACGAACAAGCCCACGGTGGTCACAAACGGCGGCAGCGCGGCAATGATTGCCCGCGCCTGCACTACGTTCACCGCTCGCGGGCTCTTGGCATAAAACACAAAACCAATCGCATCCGCCCCCGCCTCGACTGCCGCCAGCGCGTCTTCTATGCGGGTAATCCCGCAAATCTTGCTGCGAACGGCTGACATGTCGTAGAAACCTCAGGGTTGAACCGAGAAAGTCCCGGATGGTAACAAAAGCTTTTCCGGGCGTCAGCCGCCAAGTTCGCTGAAACCTGTGAGGAAGTGTGGCCCGATGAAACGTTGCGGCAGTTCGAACTCGTCGCGGTACTCCACATCCACCAGGTACAGGCCGAACGGATGGGCCGTCACCCCGCCCGTACGGCGCACGCGGCTTTCCAGCACTTCCCTGGCCCATTCAACCGGACGCTCGCCGGTGCCGATGGTCATCAGCACCCCGGCAATGTTGCGCACCATATGGTGCAGGAACGCCCCGGCGCGGATATCCAGCACGATCATCTTGCCGTGGCGGGTCACGCGCAGGTGATGGACTTCCTTGATCGGCGACTTGGCCTGGCACTGGCCGGCACGGAAAGCACTGAAATCATGCACACCGACCAAGTGCTGCGCGGCCTCGGCCATGCGTTCGGCGTCCAGCGGGCGGTGGTTCCAGGTGATTTCTTCATTCAGGTGCGCCGGGCGGATCTGGTCGTTGTAGATCACGTAGCGATAACGCCGGGCGATAGCCTTGAAACGCGCATGAAAGTGCGCAGGCATGACCTTGGCCCAACTGACGCTGACGTCATGCGGCAAATTGATATTGGCGCCCATCACCCAGGCCTTCATCGACCGCTCGGCCTGGGTGTCGAAGTGCACCACCTGGCCGCACGCATGCACGCCGGCGTCAGTACGCCCGGCGCACATCAGCGACACCGGTGAGTCGGCGACTTTCGACAGGGCCTTTTCCAGGGTTTCCTGCACCGTCAGTACACCGGATGCCTGACGCTGCCAGCCGCGATAGCGCGAGCCTTTGTATTCCACGCCCAGGGCGATGCGGTAAAAGCCTGCGGCCGCCATTTCGGCGGCCGCGTTATCTATATTTGCCAAGAACTGAGAGCCTGATGAGTTGCGCAAAGGCGGCCATTATAAAGGCGACAGCCAAGTGGCGGGCGCTTTTGTTGAGGGCTGATGCGATGCAAATATGAGAGGGGGCTTGCTCCCGATTACGGTTTGCCAGTCGATACATCCTTGACTGAGCTACCGCCATCGGGAGCAAGCCCCCTTCCACATTGGATTTGCCTCGCCCGTCAAATGCGCCCAAGCATCTCCTTGGCCTCGCCGCGCTGCACCTCGTCACCTTCGGTCAGCACTTCGGACAGAATGTCGCGTGCGCCGTCAGTGTCGCCCATGTCGATGTAGGCCTGGGCCAGATCGAGCTTGGTGGCGACCTCGTCGGTGCCGGACAGGAAGTCGAATTCCGGGTCGTCCTCGCCCAGCGCCGCATCTTCAGCGGTGAAGGACGGCTCGATGGAAGGATGCTCCAGGCTCTGGGACAGACGGTCCAGCTCGGCGTTGACGTCGTCCAGTTCCGACGCAAAGGCGTCAGGCTGGGCAGGCGCTTCGGGCTCGTCAGCCAGGGACAGGTCGAAATCCTCCGGCAGCTCGAAGTCATCCGGTGCCGCCGGCGTCAGGGTAGGTGGCTCGACCGCCGGCTGGCCTTTCATCTGGTCTTCAAGGCCGGAGAGAAAGTCATCGTCGGAAAGGTCTGAAGCCGGCGCGTCCAATTGCAGATCCAGGTCGAAGTCCGACAGGTCCTCCGGGCTCGCCTTGGCTTCGGTTTGCTGCTGCAACAGCGACTCGAACGTTGGTTGATCATCCTTGACCACAGCGGGCGAAACGGCTTCCAGATCGTCCAGGCTCAAATCGAAATCGGTGTCGAAAGCCTCCGGCTCTGCGGCAACGGGCTTGTCCTCGAGCAAATCCTTGACGTACTGCGCGTCCAGGGCGGCAGCGGCAACGGCGGCACTGACGCCTGCCGCCAGCACCGCCATGGCCGGGAAACGGCTCTTGAGCTGCTCGACCTGGGCATGGTTTTCACCATTGGCCACCAGTTGACGCTCCTGGGTGACGAAGCCGTCCTTGTCGTTTTGCAGGCCGTAGACTTCCATCAGCTTCAACCGCAGGTCGCTGCGCTTGGGCTCATGCTTGATCGCCTGCTCCAACACATCGGCAGCCTGGTTCAGATGGCCACGGTCGATATGCGACTGGGCCTGCGCCAAGGCATCGTTGGCGTTTTGTGGAGCAACGGCCACGGCCAGCGGCGCAAGTACAGACGCGACGGTGGGCACAACCGTGGCCGGCTCGACCACAGGCGCCGGGGCGGGCGCAGCTGCCAGCTTGACGTTCGGCGGCGGCACTTCAAGGCCTTCGAAGCTGTCGGGTGGCAGGTCGTGGTCGATATTCGGATTGAACTGCGGCTCTTCGGCCAGGGCCCGCGCCATGCGCAGGTGCTTTTCTTCCTCGAGGCGAGCATTGCGATGGCGCGCCCACAACAGCAGGAGCAGCAGCACCAGCAGGCCGGCCGCACCGCCGATCACGCCCAAGACGATCGGGTTGGTCAGCAGGTCGTTGAATTTGCCTTCGGTGGTCGCCGGCGCGGCATCCGGCTTGATCGGCTCAGGCGCTGGCGCTGGCGCTGCTGCTTCTGCGGCTGGCGTAGCGTCGGGCGCAGTTGAAGCGCTCGCAGGCACACCTGCCAATTGAGCCGGCATCGCGGCCGTGGCTTGCGCCGCCGGGTCACCCTTTTCAGCCTGCAAGCGGGCCAGTTGATCGTTTTTCAGCTGAATCAGCTTTTGCAGCTTGTCCAGCTGGCTTTGCAAGTCTGCCGCGCGGCTTTTCAGCTCGGCGTTGTCGCGGCGAGTGGTGTCCAGTTCTTCCTGGGTCGTCGCCAGCTTGTCGCTCAGGGCCTGGCTGTCGCCGGCCTTGCCCTTGCCGCCCTTCCTGGCCGCTTCGGCCGAGACCAGGCTCAGGTTGTCCTGTGCATTGGTGGTCGCCGGCGCATTGCCGGCCTGGGTGCGCTTGGTGGCGTCCAGCTGTTGCTTGCCCGCCGCCTGGTTGTTGGCCGAGCGACGGCCCTGGCGCCAGGCGGCATTCTGTGCGGAGACTTCGGCAATCGCTTCGGGCTGCGGCAGGCTGGTCGCTTGCTGACGATCAGGAAGGCGCAGGACCTGGCCGGTTTTCAGGCGGTTGATATTGCCGTCGATAAAGGCATCCGGGTTGAGCGCCTGAATTGCCAGCATGGTTTGCTGGACCGACGCACCGTTGCGGTTCCTCGCGGCAATTTCCCACAAAGTGTCGCGAGAAGTCGTGGTGTGCTGGGCCGATTTACTGACGGCAGGCGCGGTGCTGGCAGGTGCACTCAGACGCGGCGCGGGCGCGCTGGCTGCAGGTGTCGACTGGTCGAACTTCGCCGGGTCGAGCAGCACGCTGTAGTCACGCATCAGTCGGCCATTGGGCCATTGGACCTGCAACAGGAAACGTACGTAGGAATCAGGCAGCGGTTTGCTGGAGGTGACGCGCACGACGCTGCGGCCGTTGGGGTTGACCACCGGGGTAAACGTCAGGTCGTTGAGGAACGCCTGGCGATCCACGCCGGCATCCACAAATGCCTGGGAAGACGCCAGGCTCGGCGTGATCTCGGCAGCGGTGAGGCCACCGACATCGAGCAACTCGATTTCCACCGACAACGGCTGGTTCAACTTCGACTTGAGGGTCATCTCCCCCAGCTGCAGCGCCTGCGCCATACCGGAGGACAGCGCCGAGGCGGCCGCTATTGCTAACACCAGTTTGCGAACTTGAACCATAGCCTCATCCTTTGTCTGAACACTCCCCGGCCTGCGAGAAGGTTGGTAACCGCTGCCATAAGGCATGGCGAGCCGATAGGTCACCGACACGCTTCTGTTCCGCTTCGGCCAAGCATAGCGCCTGGCTAGAATCAATCTACAAATTGCCGCCAAGTATCTTTTACGCAAGGCCTTTTATCAACAACTGCGCCAGCTGCACTGCATTGAGTGCGGCGCCTTTGCGTACGTTATCTGACGTCAGCCACAGATTTAGTTCCGCCGGGTCATCCACGCCCGCACGCACCCGGCCAACATAGACTACATCCTGGCCCACCGCATCGCCCACGGCAGTCGGATAGTCGCCCTCGTCAACCAGCTCGATACCGGGCGCGGCATCGAGTGCACGGTTGACGGCGGCAAGGTCGACCGCTGCACCCAATTGCAGGGACACAGTCAGGCTATCGCCAAAAAACACCGGGGCTTGAACGCACGTCGCGGAAATCTTCAGCAAAGGAGTTTCCAGTACTGCGCGCAGCTCGTGTATCAGCCTTTTCTCCAAGTCGGTATGACCTTGGGCGTCTGGCTTTCCGACTTGTGCCAGGAGATTGAAAGCCATCTGCCGATCAAAGAACTGCGGCTCCAGCGGGCGCACATTCAGCAGCTCGGCGGTTTGCCGGGCCAACTCGCTGACGGCTTCGCGGCCCTGGGCGGATACGGCCAGGTTGGCCGTTACGCTGACGCGCTGGATATCCAGCACACCGCGCAATGGCGCCAGGACCACTGCCAGGTTGGTGGCGGACGGGCTTGGGCTGCCGAGCTGGAAGGGCTTTTTCAAACCCTTGAGAATGTGCGCATTGGCTTCCGGCACCACTTGCGGTGCCTGATCGGCCGGCAACGCGCCGGACAGATCGATCACCGAGCAACCGGCGGCGGTGGCGCGCGGGGCGAAGCTCAAGGTTACCGCTGGGCCCGCCGCGAAGAACGCCAGCTGTGCCTTGCTGAAGTCGAATTCGTCGACTTCCCTGACCCGCACGTTCTTGCCACGAAACGGCACGGAGGCACCGGCCGAGTTGCTGCCCGCCAGCAGATACAGGGTGCCCACCGGGAAATTCAGCTCTTCGAGGATCTGCACCAGGGTTTCGCCAACAGTGCCGGTGGCGCCGATCACGGCGATTTCAAAGGTCTGGGTCATGGGGGCTGCCTCGGGCATTGCGGGGGGAGCGGCACTTTACCGGGTGGTTGGGGGTGAGGCAATTCGCCTGAGGTGTGTGGTGGGGCTGCTGGCCTCATCGCGGGCAAGCCCGCTCCCACACTTGGCCGGGTCTCACCGTTGAAATGCGATCGAATGTGGGAGCTGGCTTGCCTGCGATGAGGCCCTAAAGAACAAAAAAACCCGCGCCTGTCACCAGAACGCGGGTTTCTTGCTTGCCAGCAGCGATCAACGCTCCAGCAAGATCCGCAGCATGCGACGCAGCGGTTCGGCCGCGCCCCACAGCAACTGGTCGCCCACTGTAAACGCGCCGAGGAACTGGCTCCCCATATTCAATTTGCGCAGACGGCCAACCGGTACATTCAGGGTGCCGGTCACCTTGGTCGGGCTCAGCTCCTGCATGCTGATATCACGGTTGTTCGGCACCAGCTTGACCCATGGGTTGTGCTGGCTGATCAGCCCTTCGATATCGGCAATCGGCACATCTTTGTTCAATTTGATGGTCAACGCCTGGCTGTGGCAGCGCATGGCGCCGATGCGCACGCAGATACCATCCACCGGGATCGGGTTCTTGAAGCGACCCAGAATCTTGTTGGTCTCGGCCTGCGCCTTCCACTCTTCTCGGCTCTGGCCGTTCGGCAGCTCTTTGTCGATCCACGGGATCAGGCTACCGGCCAATGGCACGCCGAAGTTTTCGGTCGGGTAGGCGTCGCTGCGCATGGCTTCGGCCACACGGCGGTCGATGTCGAGGATCGCGCTGGCCGGGTCGGCCAGTTGATCGGCGACAGCCGCGTGAGTCGCGCCCATTTGCTTGATCAGCTCGCGCATGTTCTGCGCGCCCGCGCCGGACGCTGCCTGATAGGTCATGGCGCTCATCCACTCGACCAGGCCGGCTTCGAACAGGCCGCCCAGGCCCATCAGCATCAGGCTGACGGTGCAGTTGCCGCCGACGTAGTTCTTGGTGCCGGCATCCAGTTGCTGGTCGATGACCTTGCGGTTGACCGGGTCGAGGATGATCACGGCGTCGTCCTGCATGCGCAGGCTCGAGGCGGCGTCGATCCAGTAACCCTGCCAGCCGGCTTCACGCAGCTTGGGGAACACTTCGCTGGTGTAGTCGCCGCCCTGGCAGGTCAAAATCACATCGAGGGTCTTCAACTCTTCGATGCTGTAGGCGTCCTTGAGCGGGGCAATATCCTTGCCCACGGACGGCCCTTGGCCACCCACGTTCGAAGTGGTGAAAAACACCGGCTCAATAAGATCGAAATCCTGCTCTTCCAGCATCCGCTGCATGAGCACGGAACCGACCATACCGCGCCAACCGATCAGACCTACACGTTTCATCGCAACTACACCTTGTTAAAAAGTGGGCCGCCTTGCAGCAACAACTGCCAGCGGGCACGAGAGATTACAGATTCCGCAGCGCGGCGACTACTGCGTCGCCCATTTCTTGCGTACCTACCTTGGTGCAACCTTGTGACCAGATGTCACCGGTGCGCAGGCCCTGGTCCAGCACCAGGCTCACGGCCTTCTCGATCGCGTCCGCGGCGTCACTCAGGTTGAAGCTGTAACGCAGCATCATCGAGACCGACAAAATGGTCGCCAGCGGGTTGGCAATGCCCTGCCCCGCGATGTCCGGCGCCGAACCGTGGCAGGGCTCGTACATGCCCTTGTTGTTGGTGTCCAGGGACGCCGACGGCAGCATGCCGATGGAACCGGTGAGCATCGACGCCTGGTCGGACAGGATGTCGCCGAACAGGTTGTCGGTGACGATCACGTCGAACTGCTTGGGCGCACGCACCAGTTGCATGGCGGCGTTGTCGACGTACATGTGGCTCAGTTCGACGTCCGGGTAATCCTTGGCCACTTCTTCGACGATTTCACGCCACAGTTGGCTGGAGGCCAGTACGTTGGCCTTATCGACCGAGCAGACCTTCTTGCCGCGCACGCGGGCCATGTCGAAACCGACACGCGCGATACGGCGGATTTCGCTCTCGCTGTACGGCAGAGTGTCGTAGGCCTGGCGTTCGCCATTCTCCAACTCGCGCACGCCGCGTGGCGAGCCGAAATAGATACCGCCGGTCAGCTCGCGCACGATCAGGATATCCAGCCCAGCGACCACTTCCGGCTTCAGGCTCGACGCATCGGCCAGTTGCGGGTAGAGGATCGCCGGGCGCAGGTTGCCGAACAGGCCCAGTTGCGCGCGGATTTTCAGCAGGCCGCGCTCAGGGCGGATGTCACGCTCGATCTTGTCCCACTTCGGGCCGCCCACGGCGCCGAGCAGCACGGCGTCGGCAGCACGGGCGCGGTCCAGGGTTTCGTCGGCCAGCGGCACGCCGTGCTTGTCGATGGCAGCGCCGCCGATCACGTCGTGGCTCAATTCGAAGCCCAGGCTGTACTTGGTGTTGGCCAATTCCAGGACCTTGACCGCTTCGGCCATGATTTCCGGACCAATACCGTCGCCAGGGAGAATCAGAATCTGCTTGCTCATGCGTTCCTCATTTCATCAAGCGACCCGCCCGTGGGCAGGTCGGGAAAAATTAATCAGCGTTCGGCAAACACCACCAGCACGTCGGTGCTGAAGGTGCCGTCGGCTTGAATTTCGTAATAATCGCGGACTTCCTGGCCCATCGCCGTTTGCAGCTCAAGGATGGCAGCGCGCAATACCTCTGGCGTACGCATGCGCTCGACCCATGAGGTGTATTCCAGGCGCAGACGCTGGCGGCTGCTGTTGCGCACATGCAAACCGGACTCGCTGAGTTGCTGCATCCACTCGGCCGCGGCGTAATCGCGCACGTGGCTGGTGTCACGCAGCACTTCGACGGTTTGCAGGTAAGTGTCCAACAGCGGGCTACCCGGTGACAACACATCCACGAAAGCCGCCACGCCACCCGGCTTGAGTACCCGGCGCACCTCTCGCAGGGCCAGGCCCAGGTCGCTCCAGTGGTGCGCCGAGTAACGGCTGAACACGAAGTCGAACTCGCCATCGGCGAACGGCAGGCGTTCGGCGGCGCCGTGCACGGTGCTGATGTTGCTCAGGCCGCGATCCTTCGCGGCGCCGGCAACCACGTCGAGCATTTGCTGGGACAGGTCGTAGGCCACTACTTCTTTCACCAGCGGGGCCACATGGAAACTGACATGCCCGGCACCGCAACCCAGGTCCAGCAGTCGCGCAGCGCCCTGCCCGGCCAGTTCGGCCTGGAGCAGCGCGAATTCGGTGCCTTGAGCGTGCACGGCACTGCTCAGGTAGGCCGAGGCTTGCTCGCCGAATTGTTTTTGCACGACTTGGGTGTGGGCGGTGGTGGTCATGATGATGTCCCTGGTTATTGTGTTGCTGCTGCTGGCCCTTTCGCGAGCAAGCCCGCTCCCACATTTGATTGCATTTCAACTGAAGGAACTCGGTCGAATGTGGGAGCGGGCTTGCTCGCGAAGGGGCCTGTCCGGTCTACATAGAATCAGGCGTCGCGAAACAACCAGGGCTGGCTCGCCCGGTGCCTGGTTTCAAACGCTGCAATCGCATCGCCGTCCTGCAAGGTCAGGCCGATATCGTCCAGCCCATTGATCAGGCAGTGCTTACGGAACGCATCCACCTCGAAGTGATACACCTTGCCATCCGGTCGGGTCACGGTTTGCGCGGCCAGGTCGACGGTCAGCTGGTAGCCCACATCAGCTTCCACTTGCTTGAACAGCTCATCCACTTCGGCATCGCTCAAGATGATCGGCAACAGGCCGTTCTTGAAGCTGTTGTTGAAGAAAATGTCGGCGTAGCTCGGCGCGATGATGCTGCGAAAGCCATATTCTTCCAGGGCCCACGGCGCGTGCTCACGGCTGGAGCCGCAGCCGAAATTCTCGCGCGCCAACAGCACGCTGGCGCCCTGGTAACGCTCGGCGTTTAGCACGAAATCCTTGTTCAACGGGCGCTTGGAGTTGTCCTGGTAGGCATAGCCCACGTCCAGGTAGCGCCACTCATCGAACAGGTTGGGGCCGAAACCGGTGCGCTTGATCGACTTCAAGAACTGCTTGGGGATGATCTGGTCGGTGTCGACGTTGGCACGGTCCAACGGCGCGACAAGACCTGTGTGTTGGGTAAAAGCTCTCATCGGGTATTCCTCAGATCAATTCGCGAACGTCGATGAAACGACCGTTGACGGCAGCGGCGGCGGCCATGGCCGGGCTGACCAGGTGAGTACGCCCACCGGCGCCCTGACGCCCTTCGAAGTTACGGTTGGAGGTGGACGCGCAATGCTCGCCCGATTCCAAACGGTCCGGGTTCATCGCCAGGCACATCGAGCAGCCCGGCTCACGCCATTCAAAACCGGCTTCGAGGAAAATCTTGTCGAGGCCTTCGGCTTCGGCTTGCGCTTTGACCAGGCCCGAACCCGGCACCACGATGGCTTGCTTGATGGTCGAAGCGACTTTGCGGCCCTTGGCGATCACCGCTGCGGCGCGCAGGTCTTCGATCCGCGAGTTGGTGCAGGAACCGATAAACACGCGGTCCAACTGGATGTCGGTAATCGCCTGGTTGGCGTGCAACCCCATGTACTTCAAGGCGCGCTCGATGGAACCGCGCTTGACCAGGTCGGTTTCTTTGGCGGGGTCCGGCACATTTGGGTCGACGGCCAGGACCATTTCCGGGGAGGTGCCCCAGCTGACTTGCGGCTTGATCTGCGCGGCGTCGAGCTCAACCACGGTGTCGAACACCGCATCGGCGTCGGAGACCAAGTCTTTCCAGGCTTCTACGGCGGCGTCCCAATCGGCGCCTGCCGGTGCAAAAGGGCGACCTTTTACGTATTCAACGGTTTTCTCGTCCGCCGCTACCATGCCAACGCGCGCACCGGCTTCGATGGACATGTTGCAGATGGTCATGCGGCCTTCGATGGACAGGTCGCGAATCGCGCTGCCGGCGAATTCGATGGCATGGCCATTACCACCGGCGGTGCCGATCTTGCCGATCACCGCGAGCACGATGTCTTTCGCGGTCACGCCGAACGGCAGCTTGCCTTCGACGCGCACCAGCATGTTTTTCATCTTTTTGGCGACCAGGCACTGGGTGGCGAACACATGCTCCACCTCGGAAGTACCGATGCCGTGGGCCAGGGCGCCAAACGCACCGTGGGTGGAGGTGTGGGAGTCGCCGCAGACCACGGTCATGCCGGGCAAGGTCGCGCCCTGCTCCGGGCCGATCACGTGGACGATGCCTTGACGCACGTCATTCATCTTGAATTCGGTGATGCCATATTCGTCGCAGTAGTCGTCCAGCGTCTGCACCTGAAGGCGCGACACAGTGTCGACGATGGCGTCGATACCGCCCTTGCGCTCCGGGGTGGTCGGCACGTTGTGGTCCGGGGTGGCGATGATCGAGTCGACGCGCCAGGGCTTGCGCCCGGCCAGTCGCAGGCCTTCGAACGCTTGAGGCGAGGTCACTTCATGGATGATGTGACGGTCGATATAGATCAGCGACGAGCCATCGTCGCGCCGTTTCACTTCATGGGAATCCCAAAGCTTGTCGTAAAGCGTCTTGCCGGCCATCAGTCGGTCCTCATCAGCGGTGCTTCTCTATGCCGGGCTTTTCAATAACCCTTTGGCTTGTGAGGCTGATGGTATGGCGCTACATTAAATAACTCAAATTCATATTTTTTATGCTTTGGATTACCAACTGGAATACCACAATGGATCTGGCCAACCTCAACGCCTTTATCGCCATCGCCGAGACCGGCAGCTTCTCCGGCGCGGGCGAACGCCTGCACTTGACCCAGCCAGCGATCAGCAAACGCATCGCCGGCCTCGAGCAGCAACTGAAGGTACGTTTGTTCGACCGCCTGGGCCGCGAAGTCGGTTTGACCGAAGCCGGCCGGGCCCTGTTGCCGCGCGCCTATCAGATTCTGAATGTGCTGGACGACACCCGCCGCGCCCTGACCAACCTCACCGGTGAAGTCAGCGGCCGCCTGACTTTGGCCACCAGCCACCATATCGGCCTGCACCGCCTGCCGCCGGTGCTGCGCACGTTTACCCGCGAATACCCGAACGTGGCGCTGGATATTCAGTTCCTGGATTCGGAAGTGGCCTACGAAGAAATCCTCCATGGCCGCGCCGAAGTGGCGGTGATCACCCTGGCACCCGACCCGCACAACCTGGTGCGGGCAACGCCGGTGTGGGACGACCCGCTGGATTTCGTGGTGGCACCGGAGCACAGCCTGACGACCAACGGCAAGGTTAACCTGGCCGATATTGCCCGGCACCCGGCGGTTTTCCCGGGCGGCAATACCTTTACGCACCATATTGTCAGCCGCCTGTTCGAGGCCCAGGGCCTGACGCCGAACATCGCGATGAGCACTAACTACCTGGAAACTATAAAAATGATGGTGTCGATCGGCTTGGCCTGGAGCGTGCTGCCGCGCACCATGCTCGATGATCAGGTGGCAAGTATCGCTTTGCCGGGCATACAGCTCAGTCGCCAGCTAGGCTATATCGTGCACACCGAAAGGACGCTGTCGAATGCTGCGCGGGCTTTCATGAGCCTATTGGATGCACACGTCGATCTGCCAGGGATTCCGGCATGAAGCTGTGCGGCCTCAAGGTCTGAATAAAACCGCGCCGAACGCCCATTGAGCGAAGGCCCTTTGATAATGCGCAACCCCGCCGATCCCGTGCCGCCCCTGCCACGCATCTACGCCCTTGACCCTCAAGAGGCGGAGCAAAGCTGGGACAGCGCCCCGCAGTTGCTGGCAGCCTTGAACGCTGCCCGGCTCGGCGCATGGTGCTGGGAAATCGATACCGGAAGGATCAGTTGGTCACGCGGTACCCAGGCGCTGTTCGGTTTCGACCCGCGTCAACCACTGCCCAATGACCTGGACTACCTTGACCTGCTCGCGCCGCAGGACCGCGCCCGCGTGGTGCGGGCCTTTCACGCGGTGCTGGCGGGCGAGCCATTCGAGCAGGCCATGCACCACCATATCCAGTGGCCGGATGGCAGCCATCACTGGCTGGAAATCAACGGCAGCCTGGCACCTGACAAGACTGGCCGGCGCCGCATGATCGGAGTGATCCGCGAGACCACCCGCCAGCGCGAGCGCGAACATGCCCTCAGCCACTCCGAAAAACGCTTCGCCACGCTGTTTCACCTGTGCCCCAACATGGTGTTACTCACACGGCAGTCCGACGGCCTGATCAGCGAAGCCAACCAGTATTTCGAGATGCTCTTCGGCTGGCCGCTGGCCGACGCGATTGGCCGCACCACCCTGGACCTGGGCCTGTGGCGCCACCCGGAACAGCGCGCGCAGCTGGTCAAGGCGACCCAGCGCAAGAATCAGCCCATCACCATGGAAGTGCAGTTCTGCGCCAGTAATGGCCAGATTCACGACGGCACGCTCAGCGCGCAGAAGGTCGAACTGGAGGGCGAGGCGTATTTGCTCAGCACCTTCCTCGACACCACCGAACGCAAAAACGCCGAGCAGGCCCTCAAGGACAGCCAGGAACGCCTCGACCTGGCGCTGGACTCCGCGCAACTGGGCACCTGGGACTGGCACATCCCCAGCGGCATGCTCTACGGCTCGGCGCGCGCAGCCCAATTGCACGGCCTGCCGCCCGAGCCTTTCCACGAATTCTTCGAGGCATTTTTCGAGGGCATGCCCAATGAAGAGCGCGAAAACATGCGCAACGCCTATCGCACCTTGCGCGAAGGCCCGGCCGGCAACTACCAGCTGACGTACCGCGTACAGATAGAGGACGGCAGCTCGCGCTACCTGGAAAGCCGCGCCCGCCTCTACCGCGACGACGAGGGCGCACCGGTTCGCATGGCCGGCACCCTGCTGGACATCACCGACCAGGTCGAGCGTGAACAACGCCTGAGCGCCTCCGAAGAAAAATTCGCCAGCCTGTTCCAGGCCAGCCCCGACCCGATCTGTGTCACCGGCCTGGACAGTGGCGCGTTTATCGAAATCAACCCGGCCTTTACCCTGACCTTCGGCTGGACGGCAGCCGAAATCATCGACAAAAGCGCCGAGCAGATCGGCCTGTGGGACGAGTCGAGCAAGCGCCTTCAGCGAATTGAGCGGGTCATTCGCGAACAAGCGCTGAGCAATGTGGCTATCGTGGTGCACCACAAGAACGGCCGAGCCCTGACCTGCGTGATTTCCAGCCGGCTGATCAAGGTCGGCGATTTGCCGTGCATCGTCACCACCCTGCGCGACATCACCCAGCAGCAGCGCTCGGAGGCCGCCCTGAAGGCCAGCGAAGAGAAATTCGCCAAGGCCTTCCATTCCAGCCCCGACGCGATTTCCATCACCGAGCGTGACACCGGCCGTTACGTAGAGGTCAACGACGGCTTCTGCCGACTCACCGGCTACCGCGCCGAAGAAGCCATCGGCCTCACGCTGTACCAGATCGGCATCTGGGCCGATGAAAACCAGCGTTCGGCACTGCTGGCCGAACTGCAGATCAAAGGGCGCATTCATCACCTGGAAATGCTCTGGCACAACAAGCGCGGTGAAGTGCTGGCGGTGGAAGTCTCGGTCGAGCCAATCACGCTTAACGAAACCCCGTGCCTGCTGCTGACCGCGCGGGATGTGAGCCTGTTGAAAAACGCCCAGGCGCAGATCCGCCACCTGGCCTATCACGACCCGCTGACCAACCTGCCCAACCGCGCCCTGCTGATGGACCGGCTGAGCCAGCAGATTGCCCTGCTCAAGCGCCACAACCTGCGCGGCGCGTTGTTGTTTCTCGACCTCGACCACTTCAAGCACATCAACGATTCCCTCGGCCACCCGGTGGGTGACACCGTGCTGAAAATCGTCACCGCGCGCCTGGAAGCCAGCGTACGCATGGAGGACACGGTGGCGCGCCTGGGCGGTGACGAGTTCGTGGTACTGCTCAGCGGCCTGGACGGCACGCGCGCGCAGGTCAGCGCCCAGGTGCAGGAACTGGCTGACACCCTACGCGAATTGCTCTCGGAACCGATGTTCCTTGATGGCCAGCGCTTGCAGGTCACCCCGAGCATTGGTGTGGCACTGATTCCCGACCACGGTTCGACCCCGGCCGACCTGCTCAAGCGTGCCGACATCGCCCTTTACCGCGCCAAGGATTCGGGGCGCAACACCACGCAGATGTTCCACAACAGCATGCAGAAGACCGCCAGCGAGCGGCTGCGCATGGAAACCGATTTGCGCCTGGCCTTGTCCCGCGGCGAGTTCAGCGTGAATTACCAGCCACAAGTGGATGCTCGCGGCAACCGGATCGTCGGTGCCGAAGCCCTGGTGCGCTGGCAACATCCGCAGCTCGGCGCACAGTCGCCGACTGAATTCATCAAGGTGCTGGAAGACAGTGGGCTGATCCTTGAGGTAGGCACCTGGATCCTCGACGAAGCCTGCGCAACCTTTGCCCAATTGATCGCCGACGGCCTGGTCGACCCGCTGAATTTCAGCCTGTGCGTCAACATCAGCCCCCGCCAGTTTCGCCAGAACGACTTTGTCGAACGGGTGGAACGCAGCCTGCGCACCCATCAACTGCCCTTTACGTTGTTGAAGCTGGAGATCACCGAAGGCATCGTTATTCAGAACCTGGACGACACCATCAGCAAAATGCGCCGCCTGAAAAAGCTCGGCATCAGTTTTGCCATGGATGACTTCGGCACCGGCTATTCGTCACTGACCTACCTCAAGCGCCTGCCGGTGGATGCGCTGAAAATAGACCAGTCATTTGTGCGTGACGCGACCCATGACCCTAACGACGCAGAAATCATCCGCGCCATTGTGGCAATGGCGCGCAGTTTGAACCTGGAAGTGATTGCCGAAGGCGTGGAGACCCTGGAGCAGCTGGCCTTTTTGCAGGGGCTTGGTTGCCACTTGTACCAGGGTTACCTGCACAGCCGACCGTTGCCGGTGGAAGGCTTCAGGCGACTGCTGCTGTAGCGCTCTACACCAGTTTGATCGCCCAAAAGCCGGCGTTATTCCAATCTGTTTGCCGTAGCGAGTGTTTGGAGCCGTACCAGTCGAGGCTGCCGTTCACGACGGCTACGGAATGCCCCGCGCCTGCCAGGGTGCCCAGGGCACCGTCGGCCAACTCCTGGGCGGTGCTGGGCCGCGTGTAGGCATAGAGCCCCAGGCGTCGAAAGGCTTCGCCGGGGTACTCGCCATCATTGAGCGTCTGCATTGCCACCTCAAAACTCTGCGCGGCGCGGAAATCGTGGTTCTCATTCATCGCCCGCTTGGTACTCACCGCATACAGGAAGTTGGCATCCCTGAGCAGTTGCGTGTCATGGCCTCTCAGGTTTGAACCTTGCTCGGCCTTGCGCAGTTCATCAAAGCTCACATGCAGCGAGTAACCGTCACGCATGGTGACCCGATAGCCGCTGACAGTGGCGCTGATGTACTTATAAATAGCGGTCGGGCTTTGGCCGAACTTCATCATCGCAGCCTTCATCGCCGACACCGTCACACAATTGCCCTCGACGCCCTGATAGAAACCACCCCATATATCGGCCGGTTTGGCGCCTTCCGGCACGCTGGAAATGCTGACGCTATTGCGCTCGAACGAGCGATCATCATCAACAGCGTCGCCCCCCGCAAGCATGTAACCGTAAGTGCGTGCGACCGGCTGTTGTTGCTGGTAATTATGCCGGGTCCCCTCCAGCACCAGCGCCGCAGCGAAGTTTTGCGTGTCGACCACGCCAACCGCGCCCCTGCCCCGCATCTGATCGGTCGCGACATACTGCATAAAGCCAACCATGCCCAGGCCCTTGAGGACCCGCTGGGCCGTTTCGCCTCTGATGGTCTTCGCCAAGGCCGTGTCAAAATCGCCACTTTGCGACTCCAACTGTTTACGCTTGACGAACGCCGCCAGGATAAAATTGGCGTCCTTTATCGCCCCTGGATCATTGCCGGCGAACCGCGAGGCGGACGCGGTTTGCTGAAGCTCGTACCGAGTCAGGTGGAGCGTGAAACCATCCTTCATGGTCAGGTCATAACCACCCGCCACGGGCGCTACCTCTGCAAATACATCCGCAGGGCGTTGGCCAAACCTGAGCATCATCATCTTGATGACAGCCGCGTGGGTGCTGACATCGAAATATTCACCAAAACGACGCTCCGTAGCGGTGAACGCATGAATGATGTCCTCGGGTTTTTCGGCTTTTGTCCGCACAGAAAGCCCGGCCGCAAATGGGGCGAAGGTACTCTGCGGAAATTCAGCGTAGTGCGTTTTCATCATGGGCACAGACATGCCTGAAATTGAGCTCATCATCTCTCGATTCCTCAGGTTGAAATGAATAACTGATTACCTATAAACAACGCTCGCGCCGATTTATCGGTGGGTATTACCTCAGCGCTACCGCCTCGCCACGACGCGGGGCGCGCCCCTTTCTCCCATAAAACTCCTCAACCCCATTGATAACCGCCACCGAGTGCCCTTTGCGGTTGACCATGCCGAGTTCGCCAGCGGCAAGTTCACTGACAGGCACACTCTCTATGTGCCGACTCAAGCCCAACCGCAGCAAGCCCTCGCCGGGGCCATATTCATCTTCACCATCATTCAAACTGCGTAATGCATGTTTAAAACTGCGTGCCGCGTAGCCGTCATTGTTTTCCAACTGGGCGCGCTTGGCGCTGACCGCAAACAAAAAATGAGCATCCTTGAGCACTTCTTTATCACGGCCGACAAACCTTGAAGCTCGCGTGCCCTCAGCCAACTCTTGCTGGCTTAAATGGAGCGCATACCCGTCGCGCATAATGACCTGATAGCCATCCTGCTCTTTTCGAACTTCCTTAAAGATATCCGTCGGGCTCTGACCAAACTTCGCCATGGCGGCCTTGATGGCCGAGACCGTCACACAGTTGCCACCAGGCCCTTGGCGGAAACCGCCAAAGATGTCATCGGCCTTGGCTCCATCACGTTTGCTGGAGAGATCCGCAAGCGAGTCGACCTGGGAATCAGGCGTGACTCGCGTGGGCGTGGGCGGCACCTCTGGGTTGGGCACGAACTGCACATGAGGGGCGATGCTGCGGCGCTGCCGCCCCAGCACTCGTTGCAGAGAAGCAATAAGCGGGCTGACCCAGTCGAAAATCTGCTCAAGTATCTGCGGCAACTCCGACTTTGCATGGGAGACCCCGCGCGCCCCATCGCCGGGGGTTAGCGCAGCACTGCCTTTAATCAGAGGGGGCGCACACAATTCAAATGGCTGATAGTTATGCCTTATAAAGGATGGGGTATTAATCGAAAAATCAGGCATACAGTCACCTCTATAAATTGCCCCCTTGCACTCACCAGCCAAGGGGGACAATTCATCAATACAGGTTATGGATAAAGTTGCGTGACTCAGGCCCTTGGCTGGCGACCGGAGTTGGAAGCCCGTACATCGTCGAATCGGGTCCGATTGCGACTGTTTAAGATACCTGCTGAATGGTCATCGGCAGGCCCAGGTGCAGTGAGATCCAGCTTGGGACGGGGTTCAGGCGTAAAGGCCGGCAGCGGTCCTGACAGTTTGGTATCCGTACCGGGTGTCACTACCGGGGGCTGGGCATCGATTTTGGGGCTGTAAGGCGTGTTCAACTTCAACGTTGGCTGGCCATCAACCTTGGGTTTGTCCGGTGTGTTCAGCTTCAACGTTGGCTGGCCATCGACCTTGGGTTTGTCTGGTGTGTTCAGCGTGAATGAAGGCTGGCCATCGACGTGTGTCGCATCCCACCGGTGTGAAATGATGTTTGCCTCAGGGTGGTGGAAGCCGCAATTGATCACCTGAACATTCACGTTGGTATCAGCCGTCTGCCTGGTTTCCTGCGCGGTATCCAGCTTTACGCCTGGCACTTCGCGGTGCAGTGTTTTTGTCAGGGTAGCCGCCTCAGGGCTTGCCTTGAGGTCCTTGCCGAGGGTCACCCGCGATTGCAGGGTGGCCTCTGGTGTCACCTTGACCTGCTTACCGGCCTCCAAGAGCGCTTTTGCGGTGATATCTGCGAGCGATTTCACATCAGACTTGGCGTCCTTCGGCATAACGTCGGCTGGCAATGTCGACTTGGTTTTCCCTGACAACAACGTATTAAGGGGTGCATCCGGCATGGCCTTGGCAGCGATCTCGGACAGCAATTTCGCATCAGCCTTTGGCACCATAGGTAGCATGGCTGCAGTCTTCGGGGTTTTACCTGGGGCCGGCTCAGCTGGCGATTTCGACTTGGGCATGCCTTCGGCGGGCACGTGTGGCTGTGCGCCGGCCTCCGGAAGCATTTTTGATGCGATATTCGAAAGCAACTTCGCCTTGGGATCGGCCTCTGGCGTCGTCTTTAATTTCGAATCCGCCTTAGGCAACGGTTTCAGCGATTTATCTGAATTCAATGTCGAATCCGGGTGGGCGCCCGGCAGTATGCTTTTCAAAGCCCCTGCATCAGGCGTCGACTTAGGCAATATGCCTTGGTTCGACAACAGAGTACGTATCGCCCGAACGGCAGATTCGAACATGTCGAATAACCGTGCCAGGGCGTCCCTGTTAACCATTACGTTATCGCCTTTCAGCAGCGCGCCATTATCCACCACTGCGTGGGTAAACGCTTTGGACAACAGCGGGTCGCGGGGTTTATCAGCCGCTGGCTTCTCCAGTCCTTGTGGAAGGTAGTTAGGGTTCATCGACACAGAATTAGTAATCGGCAGATTAGACATATATTTTTCCTTGCTCAGTATTTTTCCAGGCCGGCAAACAACCCGAGAAAACCTTTACGTTATTGGGATATGCAGAAAGTACGAGTGCTGACACTCCCTACTTTCGTGGGGCGCCAGGGCATTGAGTTCCTGTAATCCGGGCTAACATCAGGAAACCAATCGCCTATCAGAGACTTTTCCCTATGGACATCCATTAAAATCAGGCTATGGCGGGCTGATTGCGCGAGAAACCCGATACAAAGGGCAACAGTCAGCCCGCTGTGAAACTTGATGAAATCAGCAGAACGTTATCAACAGAGTATGAGCATGTTAGTTAGCGCACCCGCGAATATCGCCGCCTACTTTGAAACACCACCCGCCCTAAAACCTTTGAATCAGTTAATTGAAAAAATATTATTTTTTACACACACGAAGAAACCAGTTTAAACGCCGAACCGGAGTGGTGAGTTACAACAGCTTTGAATTCAACGGCCTTGCACTTTATCTCAGGCACAAAAAAGGCGCTTTAAGCGCCTCCAAGATAACAACTGAAACCTGGTTATATATAAAGCCGATATTACAGCGCCAGTGCCTCAGGCTGCTCATCGGGCATTCCTAACAATCGTCCTACTTGCCCCAGGTCAGTTTCGCGACGCATTGCGGTAAACAACTCCACCGCCTCGGGATAGTTGCGCGTCAGCATCGCCAACCATTGCTTCAACCGCCCTGGCGCCTGACGCTCAGTCAATTGCGCCACCGACTGCCGCCAGAACTCTTGAAGCATCGGCTGCATCTGCGTCCAGGTCATTTCAACGACCTCTTCCCCGGCGCGCGCGGCTGCAATCTGCCGGGCCAGGTCCGGGCGCGCGACCAGCCCGCGACCGAGCATGATGTCTTCGACACCACTGATCTCGCGGCAGCGCCGCCAGTCTTCAACACTCCAGATATCACCGTTGGCGAACACCGGCACCTTGACCACGTCCTGCACCCGCGGGATCCACTCCCAGTGCGCCGGCGGCTTGTAGCCGTCGGCCTTGGTGCGCGCATGCACCACGATATGCGCCGCACCGCCTTCCGCCAGGGCGGTTGCGCACACCAATGCACCGTCCGGGCTGTCGAAACCCAGGCGCATCTTGGCGGTGACCGGGATATGCGCCGGCACGGCGCGGCGTACGTGCTCGACGATCCGGTTGAGCAGTTCCGGCTCCTTGAGCAACACGGCACCGCCACGGGATTTGTTGACGGTTTTGGCCGGGCACCCGAAATTCAAATCGACCACTTCGGAACCCAGCTCGCAGGCCAGCGCGGCGTTTTCCGCCAGGCACACCGGGTCGGAGCCGAGCAATTGCACGCGCAACGGCACGCCGGCTGCGGTGCGAGCACCGTGCAGCAGTTCCGGGGCGAGCTTGTGGAAATACGCCGGGGTCAGCAGCCGGTCGTTGACGCGGATGA
This sequence comes from Pseudomonas viridiflava, assembly GCF_900580675.1. GTDB lineage: Bacteria > Pseudomonadota > Gammaproteobacteria > Pseudomonadales > Pseudomonadaceae > Aquipseudomonas. The sequence continues at coordinate 2,319 of NZ_UTBG01000039.1, read as the reverse complement.
ACTCGGTCACGCACCAATCGATACCGCCCACACGGGTCAGCACATCGCGCAGGATGTTGTCGACCAACCCCTCCATGGGCGCCAAAGCAATTTGCATGGAAAACACTCAACAAAAATCGTGGCGCAGTTTACTGGGTTTCCTACGGCAACCGTTAACCCCCTGTCAGGGCGGGGCCGTAACCGTCGAGAAACTCTGCGGGCATACGCTTGGGCTTACCCGAGGACAGTTCGATACACACGAAGGTGGTTTGCGCGCGTAATAAAGTCACACCGTCGCGCGGCCGTACCAGTTGGAAACGGCGGGTCATTTTCAGGCGTTGGTCCCAGTCGACGATCCAGGTGGCCAACTGCAGCTCGTCACCCTCGTAGCCGGCCGCCAGGTAGTCGATTTCATGGCGCACCACCGCCATGGCGCGGTCCAGGCGGCGATATTCGGTAAGGTCGAGCCCCAAACGCTGGGAGTGACGCCATGCACAGCGCTCCAGCCAGGAGACGTACACCGCGTTATTGGCGTGCCCCAGCCCGTCGATGTCTTCAGGGCCGACCTGCAGATCGATGATAAACGGCGTTGCCAAATCCCAGCCCATGCGGTGCTCCCGGTCGATTAATGTCGGCGGGCAGCAGTGTATCAGGCGGTTTGCCGTGCCTGTAGCGCGCGACCGGCCAACAGCGCCAGTACGGCGTCAATCACTCGGGGATCGGCCAGCACTTTCTGGTGACCACCCTGCTCCAGGCGCAACAGGCGGCTGTCGAACCAGGCTTCGTGGATGGCTTGCGACGCTTTGACAGGAACGAAGGTGTCGTCTTCGGCGTGTACGATCAGGCCTGGGATATTCATGTGGTAGTGGGCCACGTCCAGGTGCTTGAGCGGCATCCCGAAGGCCAGCTCGACTTCCTGGATAAACGCCGAGCGCGCGCGTGCCGGCAAACCGACCATTTTGGTGAAACCGCGCACTACATCCAGAAAGCGCGAAGGTGCAGCGATACTCACCAATGCCTCGGTGCGCAGCCCCAATTGCACCGCCAGCATCGCGCTGGCACCGCCCATCGAATGGCCGACCACCGCGTGCAGCGGCGGCAACTCGGCAGCCGCTTCGAGCATGGCGCGGGCAAACAGCAGCACATGCGCCTCACGCCCCGGCGAACGGCCGTGAGCGGGGCCGTCCAGGGCAATCACCGAGTAACCGTTATCGACCAACGCGGTGATCAGGCTGGCGAACTGGGTGGGCCGCCCTTCCCAGCCGTGCATCAACAAGACTGCAGGGCCTTGCCCCCAGCGCAGGGCCGACAGGCCGAAACGCAAGGTAATGCGCTCCGATTGTGCGAGCAGCGGCAGTTCCCAGTCGCGTGGCGGCAGGTCGCGCGGCGTCATGAAGGCACGCCGCATCCGGTTGGCGACCGTTTGCGGCGCCAGGTGCCCCAGTGTGCCGTTGATACGACGAATCCAGGTTAACGCGCCCATCTTGCAGCCCTCTTCCTATCGCACAGCCGACTTGGCCGCGCGCAGTACGCGATCCGACAGTTCACCCGGCCCCAGGGCGCGTGCCAACGCCAGACCGCCGATCATCAGCGCCATGTCCGCCAGGGCTTTGTCGGTGTCTTCGGGGCTGGCAGCGAGTTGCGCGGCCATCAGCTCCACATGCTCGTTCAATGCGTCGCGGAACGCGTCCGGCAGGCGCGACATCTCACCTACCGTTGCCGGGATCGGGCAGGCCTGGGCGGTGGAATCGCGGTGCTTGCGCGACAAGTAAAACGCCGCCACCAGGCCTCGCCGCTCTTCGCCGGTCAGCTGGGCATCCATGTCGTCAATCGACGCACGCCGCCGGGCCAGCAGCTGCGTGAAGGCCTCCAGCATCAGCGCGTCCTTGCTTTCAAAGTGGGCGTAAAAACCACCGACGGTCAGCCCCGCCGCGCCCATGACTTCGCCCACGCTCGGCTCGGCCGGGCCACGCTGGATCAACGCGGCACTGGCGGCTTGCAGAATACGTTCGCGGGTTTGCGCTTTTTTATCGTTCATCGTTGCCTCCGACTTTCATGGGTTGAATATTATTACCATAATAATATTTCACAAGCGACAGGCATGACCATTGGTCAGAACACACGATGGGGATTGAGGAGAGAATTGGCCAAACGCCAGACAAACAAAAGGGCCATTCAATAATTGAATGACCCTTAAAAATCCCGCAGAGCGGGTAATCGTGGCGTCCCCTAGGGGACTCGAACCCCTGTTACCGCCGTGAAAGGGCGGTGTCCTAGGCCACTAGACGAAGGGGACACAAACCTCTTATCAACCTATTAAACGCTGAGATGTGTCTTATT
>NZ_UTBG01000193.1 GCF_900580675.1 Pseudomonas viridiflava | reverse complement strand
GTAGTACCTGTTTTCGGGCACACCGAGCCGGAGGCGAGGTGCCGAGTGGTGGGGCAAGAGCCCTTTTGGTTACTTTTGGGGCTCTTTTCCAAAAGTGACCCGCCGTAAGGGCGGAACCCTAAGCCGCCGCTACCGAAGCAACGGATATGCCCCCGGTAAATAATTTCCAACCCCAATGACTTTTTCCTCCCCACCAAAGGTCAACATCCTTCAAGCACCTTTGAACCCAGGAGAACGCCCCCCATGACCACCCACAAGGCACTGTTGATCCTCCACGGCAAGCAAGCCCTCAACGAGGATGTGCGCACGGCCGTGCAGGCCCGGCGTGACCAGGGTTGGGAGCTGGCAGTCCGGGTGACATGGGAAGGCGGTGACGCCCAACGCCTGGTCAACGAAGCCCTGGACGGCGGCTACACGCACATCATCGCTGGCGGCGGCGACGGCACCTTGCGCGATGTGGCCGAAGCCATGGCCCAGGCCAACACCGACGCCAGCCTGTTGCTGATGCCCCTGGGCACCGCCAACGATTTCGCCAAGGCGGCCGGAGTGCCGCTGGAGCCCGCAGAGGCGATCAAGCTGCTGGACGTGCCGGCAAGGTCGATCGACCTGGGCCGGGTCGGCGGCCAGGTCTTCCTGAATATGGCCACTGGCGGCTTCGGCAGCCAGGTCACCGCCAACACCTCCGAAGACCTGAAAAAGGTCCTGGGCGGCGCCGCCTACCTGTTCACCGGCCTGACGCGCTTCAGTGAACTGAAGGCCGCGTACGGTGAGCTGGAAGGCCCGGATTTCCACTGGAAGGGTGAACTGCTTGCGCTCGGTATCGGCAACGGTCGCCAGGCGGGGGGAGGGCACGTGCTGTGCCCCGAGGCGCTGGCCGATGATGGCCTGCTGGATATCAGCATCCTGCCGGCGCCCCAGGAGGTGGTCGGCACCTTGCGCGAGCTGATGAACAATGGCTGGGGCCTGGACACCATGTTCGTACGGGCGCGGCTGCCGTGGGTCAATATCAAGGTCGCCCAAGGCCTGTACATCAACCTGGATGGCGAGCCGCTGGAGGGCGATGACCTGCACTTCGAGGTCATGCCCAAGGCCTTGCGCGTGCACCTGCCGGTGAATTCGCCGCTAGTCGTCCAGGCTGATGATCTGCTCACGCACGGCGAATAACACCAGGCCCGCCACGTCGAAAATCTGCAGGCGCTTCATGATTTGCGAGCGGTGCGCCTCCACGGTCTTGATGCTCAGGCCCAGGCCGTGGGCGATTTCACGGGTGGACTTGCCGCGCACGATCAAGCGCAGGATCTCCAGCTGGCGGGCTGTCAGGTTATGGCTGTGGCCGGCGGGCGTGGTCGGCCCTTGGCCGCGCACCAGCGCCTGGTTGATCACAGTGTGGGCGATTGCCGGGCTCAGGTAGCGTTCGTTATTGCGTAAAGCCAGCAGCGCATGCTCCAGCTCGTTGGCGGTCGTGTCCTTGAGCAGGTAGCCATGGGCGCCCGACTCCAGCGCGCACATGATCAGCTCCGGGTCGGTGTGCATCGACAGGATCAGCACTTTGCTCTTGGGATAGACGCGCTTGAGTTGCTGCAAGGCATCCAGACCGCTGGTGTGCTTCATCGACAGGTCCAGCAGTACGATATCCGGCTGCAACGCGCTGAACTGTTCGAGCAACTGCGCGCCGTCGCTGGCTTCGCCGATCACCGTGTAGCCGGGTATGTCCTGGACCAGCGCGCGTACGCCGGCCCGGATCAGTGCATGGTCATCCACCAGGAGTAATTTGCAGGTCACTCGATAACCTTAGGGGAACTGGCCCGTTCGAGGGCGCGGGGCGCCCAGGGGAAAAGCGCGTCGATCCGGGTTCCTTTGCCTGGCTGGCTGCTGACGGAGAGGGTGCCACCCAGCTGATCAATCCGCTCGGACATGCCGGCCATGCCCCGTTGGCCTTCCAGGCCGGGGTTGATCGCAGGCGAAAAGCCCTGGCCGTCATCGCAGATCATCAGCGAGAGGCCTTCGGGCAGGCGTTGCAGGCGTACCAGCAAATTGCGCGCCTGGGCGTGGCGGAGCATGTTGGTCACGGCTTCCTGCGTGATGCGAAAGGCCGCCACGGCCATTTCTTCCGGGATGCCGGTCAGCCGCTGCTGGCATTCCAGGCTCCAGTGCACCGGAGTATTTTCCAGGGTCTTGAGCAGGTGAGCGCGCAAGCTGGCTTCCAGGCCGAGGCTGGCCAGTTGGCGCGGGTTGAGGATGGCGGAGACATCGCGCACTTTGGCCAAGGTTTCATTCAAGGTATTGCACAGCACCGTGCATTGGCTCTCCAGGTCTTCCGGCAGGCGACGCTTGAGCCATTCGCTTTGCAGCTTGGCGGCGGTCAGCAACTGGCCGATATCGTCATGCAGTTCACGGCTCAGGCGGTGGCGTTCATTTTCCTGCACTTGCAGCAAGCGATCGGCCAGTTCCTGCGGCTGGAACTTGATGGATTTGCGTGAGCGCCACTGTTGCAAGCCAACCACCACTAACGTCGCCAGGTTGAGCAGCACGACTGCCAGCGGCAATGGCTCGGAGCTGGCATAGGCGATCAGGCTGAGCAGCAGCGAGCCCAGGCACAGGGCCAGGACCAAGCGGCGAGCATGGCTGCGGGACACGGACCTGGCGAGGAGTGACTTGAGGTTGGCGTACATAGCGGATGGAGCCAATGAAGGTTCGCTGCGGGAAGACCGGTCACGGCGGCTGACAGGGCTTTGTGTGGAATGCGTGGCCGAATCGTTTTTATACATGATGAAGTTGAGTTACTTCGAGCGGGGCATAGTACCACCCCTGTAACCGTTGGTCGCCTCACACTTTGCTCGGCCCAGCCAATATCCAGACAAATACCCTGGAATAATCCCAGAGTTTGAAAAAACAGGAAGTTGTATAACTTAAGTTGGTTTGTATCGATATGTCCGTTAGTGGCTATTTGCTATTTATGCCTGTCGCTTTTAGATAACTCGCGTATTGAATACGACCTGTTGCAGGCTCAAGGTGCGTGGTGCGCGCGGTGCTTGGGCCTGGCAATGAAGTCCTTTTGCGGAATCTGCAGAGTGACCGTGGCGATCAACGTAGTTTGTTCGGTTTCATCCAGTGTCAGTTGGCCGGTCTTGGCATCGATAAGCTCCAACTGCCATGCCAGCAATGTAAGGCAATCATGCAGTGCCTCGAGTGCTTGATCGTGCAGTTGCAATGGGTTCTCGGCATTGGCGATCAGGTATTGGATATGCCGCGAGAATTCGCTGATTGCCTGCAGGGCCAGGGCATCGGCTTTTTCCGCAAGTTTGATCAGGCTGATTTTCATGCAGTCGATGGCGTCGCTGTCATTTCGAATCAGGTGCAGATGACTTAGGCACTCTTCTGACTTGGCCAACAGCTTTTCAGCTTCATGCAGGAACTCAGGAAGTGCAAGTTGCCACTCGTTACCGTCGTTCATCATGCAAGTCTCCGCAACTTAAGGTCGGGTGATGAGATGTCGCACCGGGCGAATGGCTTAAAACTAGCGCTGAAATATGACTGGAATCTGTAAGACGCCTCTGAGATTTCAGTAGGACGGTTACTTAAATGACGGCGACGGCGGTGCGTTGCCCTCATCAGCGGGGTCAATTGCGCACCTTCTGCTGCCGCGACGTGGATGTCTGTAAGGCCTGTGGGCCGAGGGCTAGGGATGGCGAACAAAAGCCTGACTCCATTCATGCATTGAGAATGGCGTCACATTAATGGCTATTAGATATTGCGAATATCAGGTTGGGCCCGATTGCGCATAGGGGAATCCCTTACACGGTGGAACCTTGCGTCGATTTGAGTGTCGCGCAACGTCTCAGAACCGCTGTATGGAGAGGCCTGCGCAGTAAACCATGATGTCAGTGTGACATCAATGAATTTACGTGGCATTTTACAGGGGTCAAGGTCTGGCGCTTGCCGCCGATAACTAGCCTTAAGTGAGCTGCACAACCTCTTACGCATCAGGAGCTTTTAATGGCCGGCATTCTCGACACGGTAGATCAACGCACGCAACTGGTCGGTGAGAATCGCCTGGAGATCCTCATGTTTCGCCTGGCCGGGCGGCAGTTGTTCGCGATCAACGTGTTCAAGGTGCAGGAAGTCCTGCAACTGCCCAAGCTGACCCTGATGCCCCAGCGCCATCCGTTTGTGTGTGGCGTGGTCAACCTGCGCGGGCAGACCCTGCCGGTGATCGACCTGTCCCAGGCGATCGGCATGCGCCCGCTGGTGCCGGGGCCGAACAGCACCATTATCGTCACCGAGTACAACCGCTCGGTACAGGCATTCCTGGTGGGTGGCGTGGACCGCATCGTCAACATGAACTGGGAAGCGATCCTGCCGCCGCCGGCCAGTGCCGGGCGCCAGCATTACCTGACGGCCATCAGCAAGGTCGATGACCAGTTGGTGGAGATCATCGACGTGGAAAAAGTCCTCGCCGAAATCGTGCCGTACAACGCCAAGGTCTCCCGCGAAAAGCTCGACGACCCGGTACTGGAACGCGCCCGCGGCCGTGAAGTGCTGTTGGTGGACGACTCCAACGTGGCCTTGTCGCAACTGCGCGACACCCTGGGGCAACTGGGGGTCAAGATGCACATCGCCAGCGACGGCCTCAAAGCGTTGAACATGCTCAAGGGCTGGGCCGACAGCGGCCAGGTGATGACCGACAAACTGCTGATGATCTTCACCGACGCCGAAATGCCCGAGATGGACGGCTACCGCCTGACCACCGAAATCCGCAACGACCCGCGCCTGCGCAGCCTCTACGTGGTGCTGCACACGTCGCTGTCGGGCAGCTTCAACGACTCGATGGTGAAGAAGGTCGGGTGCGACAACTTCCTGTCCAAATTCCAGCCCGACAAGCTGGTGGATGTGGTGCGTCAGCGACTGATGCTGGACGAAGTGCCGGCTTGACCTTAGGGTTGCATCTTTGCTCCTCAGGAAGGCAGGCCCATGCTTCGTCTCAGCGCGTTGTACCGTTACCCCTTGAAGTCCGGCAAGGCCGAAATTTTGCAGCAAATCGGCCTGGATAAACTCGGGTTGGACGGCGATCGACGCTGGATGCTGGTGGACGAGGCCAGCGGGCGCTTCCTCACCCAGCGCGCCGTGGCGAAGATGAGCCAGATTGCGGCGCTGTGGAACAGCACCGGCGGCCTGACCCTCAGTTCGGCGGGCTGCACGCCGCTGGACGTGGCCCTGCCGGGCAGCGACGCCGAATTGCGCGGCGTGACCCTATGGCGCGACACCCTCCGCGTGCCGGATGCAGGCGACGCGGCCGCCGCCTGGGTCAGTGACTTCATCGGCAAGCCGACCCGGCTGGTGCACATCCCGCTGGAGCGTGCGCGCAGCACTGAATCGGGCTACGGCCTTGATGACGACCAGGTGGCGTTCGCCGATGGCTACCCGTTGCTCATGATCGGTCAGGCCTCCCTGGATGATCTGTCACAGCGCATCGGCCGGCCCATGGAGATGCTGCGCTTTCGCCCCAACCTTGTGATCGAAGGCAGCGACGCGTTTGCCGAAGACGGCTGGAAGCGCCTGCGCATCGGCGATGTGGAGTTTCGCGCGGTCAAGCCGTGCTCACGCTGCATCCTCACCACCATTGATCCGAATACCGGCGAACGCAGTGCCGACCGCGAGCCGTTCGCAACCCTTGAAACCTATCGCAAGACTGAAAAGGGGGCGATTTTCGGTCAGAACCTGGTCAACGATGGCGTGGGTCGCCTGGAAGTGGGCATGCCGGTGACGCTCCTCGAATAGTTTCCCGCGCGCATAAAAAATGCCCGTCTCCTGCGAGACGGGCATTTTTTTGCGGCTGGAAAGCTTAGCCGCGGTATTCGCAGAGGTAAGCGGTGTCCACGGCGACCTTCAGCTGGAACTTGCTGTTGGCGGGCACGTGGAACTGGGTGCCGGCGGCGAAGGTTTCCCAGTCGTTGGCGTCAGGCAGTTTGACGCTCAGTGCGCCGGAGACCACGTGCATGATTTCACGCTGGGCGGTGCCGAATTCGTATTCGCCAGGGGCCATTACGCCGATGGTCGCCGGACCTTCTGCGGTGCCGAAAGCGATCGACTTGACGGTGCCGTCGAAGTACTCGTTGACTTTAAACATGGGCGATTCCTCGGAAAAGGGTCTGGAAAGGTCGGCCAGTATGCCCAAGGGCAGGGGAGCTGCCTAGACCGGCAGAATCAGCGGCAGCAGCCGCGCGGTGTTGCGTGCATCTTCCAGCGCCCGGTGCTGCTGGCCATTGAACTGCATCCCGGCCAGTTGCAGGGCGCCATTGAGCCCAAGGGGTTTGTCCAGGCGCCGGGCCTTGGCGAAGCGCTGCTTGAGGTTCACGTGCGGCGTCTGGGCCAGCGCGCTGCTCAGGGCATGGCGTTGCCACTCCAGCTCAAGCTGCACGCGGTCGTAGTCACCCCAGCTGGCCCAGCCTTCCAGGCGGGTCTGATGCTGACCCAGCCAGCGTTCGAACAGCGGCCACACCTCGGTGATCGGCGCCGCCGTATCGATATTCGCCTGGGTGATGTGCGTCAGTTTGCGACAAAAGGGCGTCAGCAATGGGCGGCGCAGCGGCCGTACAAAGCGCTGGAAGTGGTCCAGCTCGCGGCCCTGGCGGTTCACCAGGCTCGCGCCGATCTCGATGACTTCCATTTCCGTCACGGGCCAGCCGCCGTCATCCGTTGTGGCTTCAAGGTCAATAATCAGCCAATGAGGCATCGTGCAGGTTCCCGTACTCTTCCCTTCCTGATGGGGATAGAGCGTAGCCTGACCGCGTAGTTCCCGCCCGGGCGGTTATTCGATCTCCAGCAAAACCTGGCGATTGCGCACCTGGTCGCCGGCAAGCACCTGCACGCCCTTGATCACGCCGTCCATGCCGGCCTTCAGCGGATGCTCCATTTTCATGGCTTCGAGCACCAACAGCAGTTGGCCTTTGGTCACGCGGTCACCTGCGCTGACCCGCACTTCGACGATGGCGCCGTCCATCGGCGCCTTGACGGTGCCGTTGCCGGCGTCGGCCTGGCGGCTGGCGACCTGCTGGGTCTGGTTGACCACGGTGACGCCGGGCAGCCACAGCTGGTCGCCATCGAGGTGATAGGCGACGCGACGGCGAATGCCGTCGAGCACCAGGGTCGCCCAGCGCCCGTCGCTGCTGAGGTGGCTGATGTCGATGCCGTTGGCGTGCAGTTGGTGGTCGAGCACGCTGATCGCTACCTCCTGAACTTCATCGTTGACCGCCAAGCGATAGGTCCACGGCACGCTGGCATTGTTGCGCCAGCCCGATAAACCCTGGCGATGCTGGCCGGCGCTGTGCTGATAAAACAGCGCGGCGGCGAGGGCGATCTGTTCCGGGGTCGCCCTCTGGCGTGGAATGTCGCTGAAGTGTTCGGCGATAAACCCCGTGCTGAAATGGCCGTCGACAAAGTCTGCGTGTTTGAGCAGGTCCGCCAGCAGCCGCTGGTTGGTTTGCACGCCCAGTAGCACCGTGTCCTCCACCGCGCGCAGCAGCTTGCGCCGCGCCTCTTCACGGGTGGCGCCGTGGGCGATGATCTTGCCCAGCATCGGGTCGTAGAACGGGCTGATGCGCTGGCCTTCCAGCACGCCATGGTCGACGCGCACACCGGTTGCCGGGTCCCAGCGCAGTACCTCACCGGTTTGCGGCAGGAAGCCCTGGGCCGGGTCTTCGGCGTACAGGCGCACTTCCATGGCGTGGCCGTTGAGGGTCACGTCAGCCTGGGTCAGCGGCAGGGGAGCGCCGGCGGCGATCTGCAATTGCCAGTCAACGAGGTCGAGGCCGGTGATCATCTCGGTGACCGGGTGCTCCACTTGCAGGCGCGTGTTCATTTCCAGGAAGTAGAACTGGCCGTTGCGGTCGAGCAGGAACTCCACAGTGCCCGCACCGAGGTAATTCACCGCGCGCCCGGCCTTGAGCGCGGCTTCGCCCATGGCGTGGCGCAGTTCGGGTGTCATCACCGGGCAGGGCGCCTCTTCGATGATTTTCTGGTGGCGCCGCTGGATCGAGCAGTCGCGTTCGCCCAGGTAAATGAGGTTGCCGTGGCTGTCACCGAACACTTGGATTTCGACGTGGCGCGGGTCGATCAGGGCCTGTTCGAGGATCAGTTCGTCACTGCCGAAGGCGTTCATGGCTTCGGAACGCGCGGTGCGCAGTTGTTCCAGCAGTTGTGTGCTGTCGTGGACCAGGCGCATGCCCCGGCCGCCACCACCGGCGCTGGCTTTGATCATCAGGGGGTAGCCGATGCGGTTGGCCTCCTGTTGCAAGGTGGCGTCGTCCTGGGCGCTGCCCTGGTAGCCGGCGATGCAGGGCACGCCGGCGTCGAGCATGGCGAGCTTGGACAGGCGCTTGCTGCCCATCAGTTCGATGGCTTCGGGGCTGGGGCCGATGAAGGTGATGTTGGCGTGTTGGCAGGCGCGGGCGAAGTCGGGGTTTTCGGAGAGGAAGCCGTAGCCGGGGTGGATGGCGTTGGCGCCGGTTTTTTGGGCGGCGTTGAGGATGGCGTCTATGTTCAGGTAGGACTGGTTTACGGGGGCGGGGCCGATGCTGATGGCTTCGTCGGCCATTTGCACGTGCGGGGCTTGGGCGTCGGGGGCGCTGTAGATGGCGACGGTGCGGTAGCCCAGGGCTTGGGCGGTGCGTTGGATGCGGCAGGCGATTTCACCGCGGTTGGCGATCAGGATTTTGGTGAAATGCGGCATTTTTGGGTCCCCTGGGATTGAGTGCATATCCATTGCTGCGGTAACGGCTGGTTATGGTTCCGCTCTTACAGCGGGTCACTTTTTGAAATGACCGTAACGCCGGCCTGCCTGGTAGCCGACCTGAGTGGTTGAAGCGGATCAAGGGCGCAGAGCAGAAGCAAAGCTGCTTTTCTGTGGGAGCTGGCTTGCCTGCGATGCGGGCAACTCGGTACATCCGAGATACACAGTCGATGCCTTCGCAGGCAAGCCAGCTCCCACATTGGATTGAGTACAGCCTCCACGATCAGGTCGGCTACTAGGCCGCCGTGCTCTTGCTTTTGATCTTGATTTTGATCTTAGGCGCCCCGTCAACCACGCTGGCCGAAAACAGGTAGTACGGAGCGGGTAAACCGGCAGGACGCCGGTTTAGCCGCGACGGGGCAGGGACGGCCCGTC
>NZ_UTBG01000032.1 GCF_900580675.1 Pseudomonas viridiflava | reverse complement strand
GAAAACCTGCTGAGCGCGCTGGAGCAAGCGCCGGATACCGCGCTCAACCAGGTCTCGGTAGTGCCGGTCGCCGAACAACAGCTGTTGCGGCAACAGTTCAACGCCACTGTCATCGAGTTCCCCTGCGGCAGCACCCTGCACGCGCGCATCGAAGCCCAGGCCGCCCGTGCTCCTGACGCCATCGCCGCCATGCACCAGGGCCGGCAGATGACCTATGCCGAACTCAACCAGCAAGCCAACCTGCTGGCCCATCACCTGCTGGCCCTCGGCGTCAAACCCGACGACCGCGTGGCGATTGTCGCGCGTCGCGGCCTCGACACCCTGGCCGGGTTGCTGGCGATCCTCAAGGCGGGAGCCTGTTATGTGCCGGTGGACCCGTCCCACCCGGCCGAGCGCCTGAGCTACCTGCTGACCGACAGCGCCCCGGTCGCGGTGCTCGCCCAGCACGCCTTGCTGGCACGGCTGCCGGCCCTCGACGTGCCGGTGATCAACCTCGACCGCTACACCTGGCAGCACCATTCGGCGAACAACCCCTCGGTGGCGGTGACCCCGGAAAACCTCGCCTACGTGATCTACACCTCCGGCTCCACCGGCCTGCCCAAAGGCGTGATGGTTGAACACCATACGGTCAGCAACCTGGTGGACTGGCACTGCCAGGCCTTTGACCTGTGCGCCGGGCGCCACACCGCCAGCGTGGCCGGTTTCGGCTTTGATGCGATGGCCTGGGAAGTCTGGCCGGCGCTGTGCGTCGGCGCGACCCTGCACCTGCCGCCCGCCAATGACGGCGCCGAGGACATCGACGCGCTGCTGGCCTGGTGGTGCGCGCAGCCTCTGGACGTGTGCTTCCTGCCGACCCCGGTGGCCGAATACGCCTTCAGCCAGCAGATCGAACACCCCACCTTGCGTACCTTGCTGGTCGGCGGCGATCGCCTGCGCCAGTTCACGCGCAACCAGCGTTTCGAGCTGATCAACAACTACGGCCCCACCGAGGCCACGGTGGTCGCCACCTCCGGCAAGGTCGAGGCGGGCCAGCCGCTGCATATCGGCAAACCCATTGCGAATGCCACGGTGTACCTGCTGGATGCACAGCAGCGGCTGGTGCCGCTGGGGGTGGCGGGGGAGTTGTACGTGGGCGGCAAGGGCGTGGCGCGCGGTTACCTGAACCGCGCGGAGCTGACTGCCGAGCGTTTCCTGCACGACCCGTTCAACGGCGGGCGCATGTACCGCACCGGCGACCTGGCGCGTTGGTTGCCGGACGGCACCCTTGAGTACCTGGGGCGCAATGATGATCAGGTGAAAATCCGCGGCGTGCGTATCGAGCTGGGCGAGATCGAAACCCAGCTCAACCACCTGCCGAGCGTGCAGGAAGCCGTGGTGCTGGTGCGCGACGAGCGGCTGGTGGCGTACTACACCGAAAACCCGCAGCTGGAGCCGCTGGCGGTCGGCGACATTCGCGCGCATTTGGTGGCGCACCTGCCGGACTACATGGTCCCGCTCGCCTATATGAAGCTGGACACGCTGCCCCTGACCGCCAACGGCAAGCTTGACCGCAAGGCCTTGCCGGCGCCGGACCAGGCTGCTGTGTTTACCCGCGAGTACGAGGCGCCCCAGGGCGAAATCGAAAGCGTGCTGGCGCAGATCTGGGCCGACGTCCTGCAGGTTGAGCGGGTCGGGCGTCGTGACCATTTCTTCGAGCTGGGTGGCCACTCGTTGCTGGCGATGCGCATGGTGTCCCAAATTCGTCAGCGCCTTGGGGTTGAGCTGTTGCTCGGCGATCTGTTCGCCAATGCCGAGCTCGCTGCCGTTGCCGAGGTACTGGCCCAGGCGGGCCGCAGCACCTTGCCGGATATTCTCCCGGCCAACCGGGATGAACAGGTGCCGCTGTCCTTCGCCCAGCAGCGCCTGTGGTTCCTGGCGCTGATGGAGGGCGCCAACACCGCCTACAACATTCCCATTGGCCTGCGTTTGCGTGGGCAGTTGCATGTCGAGGCGCTGCAACGGGCGCTGGCGCGGATCGTCGCGCGGCATGCGACCCTGCGCAGTCGTTTCGCCCAGCACGGCGATGTGGCCCAGGTGCTGACCGTGCCTGCAGAGGCGGTGCTGCCCCTGCAGGTGCAGGACCTGCGCCACCACGCGCAACCCCAGCAGGCGCTGGATGCGTTGATCCACGGCGAGGGTTCGGCGCCTTTCGACCTGGAGCGCGGCCCGCTGCTGCGTGGGCGGCTGGTGGTGATGGCCGACGATCACCATGTGCTGCTGCTGACCCTGCACCATATCGTCTCCGATGGCTGGTCCATGGGCGTGCTCACCCGTGAGCTGATGGCGCTCTATACCGCCTTCAGCCATGGCCGCGCCGACCCGCTGCCGGCGCTGTCGATCCAATATGGCGACTTTGCCGTGTGGCAACGCCTGTGGCTCAGCGGTGAGGTGTTGCAGCGCCAAAGCGACTATTGGCAGCAGTCCCTGGCCGGGGCGCCGGCCTTGCTTACGCTGCCCACCGACCGCCCACGCCCGGCGCAGCAGGATTACGCCGGCAGCAGCGTCGAGGTGCGCCTGGACGAACGCCTGACCGCCGGGCTCAAGGCTTTGAGCCAACGCCATGGCACCACGCTGTACATGACGCTGATGAGCGCCTGGGCCGCGTTGCTGTCGCGGTTGTCCGGCCAGCACGACCTGGTGATCGGCTCGCCGGTGGCCAACCGCACGCGCAGCGAGGTGGAAGGGCTGATCGGCCTGTTCGTCAACACCCTCGCGGTGCGCATCGACACCTCGGGCGCGCTGAGCACCGAGGCGCTGCTGGCACGGGTCAAGGCACTGACGCTGGCGGCCCAGGCCCATCAGGACCTGCCGTTCGAACAGGTGGTGGAAATCGCCCGACCACCGCGCAGCCTGGCGCATAGCCCGTTGTTCCAGACGTTGCTGACGTGGCAGGACAGCAGCGCACCGACCTTGGCCCTGGGCGAGCTGGCCCTGGAAGGGATTGTGCAAAGCAGCCACTTTGCCAAATTTGATTTGTCGCTGGACCTGGGTGAAGTGCAGGGCACGATTGTCGGTGCGCTGGAATATGCGGTGGCGCTGTTCGACGAATCGACGGTGCGGCGCTATGTCGGCTATTTCAATCGGGTGCTGCAGGCCATGGTCGATAACGACCAGGCCGTGCTGGAACAGGTGCCCCTGCTGGGTGAGCGGGAACGTCAACAGCTGCTGTACGGGTTCAACGCCACCGAGGTGGATTACAACCTCGAGCAGACCCTGCACGGCCTGTTCGAAGCGCAAGTGGCGCGTACGCCGCAAGCGGTTGCGCTCAAGGCGGGCGAGCAGCAACTGACCTATGCCGAGCTGAATGCACGGGCCAATCAGTTGGCCCATCACCTGCTGTCGCTTGGCGTGCAGGCGGATTCGCGGGTGGCGATCTGCGTGGAGCGAAGCCTGGAGATGGTGATCGGCCTCTACGCGATCCTCAAGGCCGGCGCTGCCTATGTGCCGCTGGACCCGGCGTACCCGCTGGAGCGTATTGCCTACATGCTGGAAGACAGCGCGCCCGCCGTGGTGCTGGCCCAGGGTTCGACGCGTGGGCTGTTGAGCGGCGTGGAAGTGGTCGATCTGGATCAGCCCGTCTGGCAGCACCATAGCGTCGACAACCCGCTGGTGCAGGCCCTGAGTGCCTATGTGATCTACACCTCCGGCTCCACCGGCCAGCCCAAGGGCGTGATCAACGAGCATGCCGGGGTGGTCAACCGCCTGCTGTGGATGCAGGACGAATATGCGCTGACGGCCCAGGACACGGTGCTGCAGAAAACCCCGTTCAGTTTCGACGTGTCGGTATGGGAGTTCTTCTGGCCGCTGTTTACCGGCGCATGCCTGGTGATGGCGCGGCCGGGCGGGCACAAAGACCCGGTGTATTTGTGCGAGGTGATCGAGGCCGAACAGATCACCACGCTGCACTTTGTGCCGTCGATGCTCGATGTATTCCTCGCTCACGGCGACGTGAGCCAGGCCGCCGGGCTGGTGCGTGTGATCTGCAGCGGCGAAGCCTTGCCCGGCAGCCTGGTGCGGCGCTTCAAGCAGCAATTGCCCGCCAGCCAGTTGCATAACCTGTACGGCCCGACCGAAGCCGCGGTGGATGTCACCGCCTGGCACTGCGCGGGCGCGGTGACGCCGGACAACACCCCCATCGGCAAGCCGATTGCCAACACGCGCATGTACCTGCTGGACGCGCACATGCAGCCGGTGCCCCTGGGCGTGGTCGGCGAGTTGTTCATCGGCGGCGTGCAAGTGGCGCGCGGCTACCTGAACCGCCCCGAGCTGACCGCCGAGCGCTTCCTGCAAGACCCGTTCACCGGCGGGCGCCTGTACCGCACCGGCGATGTGGGGCGCTACTTGCCGGACGGTAATATCGAATACCTGGGGCGCAATGACGACCAGGTGAAGATCCGTGGCTTGCGGATCGAGTTGGGCGAAATCCAGGCGCGGCTGACCGAGCATCCAGCGATCAACGAAGCCGCCGTCGTCGCCCGCGAGGACCGGCTGGTGGCGTACTACACCGGTACCCGCTGCGAGATCGACGCGCTGCGCGCGCATTTGCTGCAGCAGCTGCCGGAGTTCATGCTGCCGGCGCTGTTCGTGCAGATGGACGCGTTGCCCCTGAGCCCCAACGGCAAGCTCGACCGTAAGGCACTGCCCGCACCGGATACGGATGCGCTGGCGGCCCGCGAGTACGAAGCGCCGCAGGGCGATATGGAAATCGCCTTGGCCAACCTGTGGGCCGAATTGCTCAACGTGCAGCAGGTGGGGCGGCACGATCACTTCTTCGAGTTGGGTGGGCACTCGTTGCTGGCGGTCAGCCTGATGGGGCGTCTGCGCCGCCTTGGCTGGTCGGCGGATGTGAAGGTGCTGTTCGGCCAGCCGACGTTAAGCGCATTGGCGGCGGCGCTCGGCAGCGGGCGTGAAGTGGCGGTGCCGGCCAATGGCATTGCCGCCGGTTGCACGCATATCACCCCGGCCATGCTGCCGTTGGTTCAACTGGATCAACCTGCCATCGACCGGATTGTCGCGTGCATCCCGGGTGGCGCGGCGAATGTGCAGGATATCTACCCGCTGGCGCCGTTGCAGGCCGGCATGCTCTACCAGCATCGCGCCACGCCGAGCGGCGACGCCTACGTGCTGCACGCGCAGTTCGCGTTCGACAGCCGCCAGCGCCTGGACGCCTTTGCCCTGGCGTTGCAGGCGGTGATCCGCCGCCATGACATTCTGCGTTCCTCGTTCCATTGGGACGGCCTGGAAGAACCGGTGCAAGTGGTCTGGCGTGACGCGGCATTGCGCGTCGAGTCGGGGCCGTTGCCGCAACGCCTGGACCTGGCCCAGGCGCCGCTGATGCGTCTGGTGTACGCCGAGGAGCCGCAGCGGGTGGTCGCGACCTTGCTGTTCCATCACCTGGTCATGGACCACATCGCGCTGGAGATCCTGCAGCACGAAATGCAGGCCTTTTTGCTCGGCGAGCAAGCGCGCTTGGGCGCGGCGGTGCCGTATCGCAACTACGTGGCCCAGACCCGCTTGGGTGTCGACGACCACCAGAGGTTTTTCCGCGAGATGCTGGCTGAGATCGATGAGCCGACCCAGGTGCCCAACCTCGGCGTCAACGCCACCGCGCAGTTGACGATTGATCCGCTGGTGAGCCAGCGCCTGCGCACTCAGGCACGCCAGTGCGGAGTGAGCGCCGCCAGCCTGATGCACCTGGCCTGGGCACAGGTGCTGGGCAAGGTCAGCGGCCGTGAGCAGGTGGTGTTCGGCACGGTATTGCTCGGCCGTCTGCAAGGCGGCGAAGGGGCTGAACGCGCCATGGGGGTGTTTATCAATACCTTGCCGCTGCGCGTCGACCTCGGTGAGCACTCGGTGCGCAACGCCGTGCGGGCCACCCATGCGCGTCTCAGCCAATTGCTCGCGCATGAACATGCGCCGTTGGCGCTGGCCCAGCGTTGCAGCGGAGTGCCGGTGGCGACGCCGTTGTTCAGCGTGCTGTTCAACTACCGCCACAGTGCGCCGCACTCCGCTGGCGTGGCCGAGGCGTGGCAGGGCATCCGGTTGCTCAAGGCCGAGGAACACACTGACTACGGCCTGTCGATGAGCGTGGATGATCAGGCTGACGGTTTCGCCTTGAAGGCTGTCGGGCCGGGCGCCCAGCGTCTGTGCGGCTACCTGCACACCGCCGTGGAGCAACTGGTGCAGGCGCTGGAACAGCACACCGACATTGCCATCAGCCACTTGCCGATCCTGCCCGCTGCCGAACAACAGCAGTTGCTGGACTTCAACGCCACGTCCCGTGCATTTGCGCGCGAACATACGGTGCAACGCCTGTTCGAAGCCCAGGCCCAGGCACGCCCCGATGCGCTGGCCGCGCTGCATGGCGGGCAGGCCTTGAGCTACGGCGAACTGAACCGCCGCGCCAACCGCCTGGCGCATCACCTGCTGGGGCTGGGGGTGCGGCCGGCGGACAACGTGGCGATCCTGCTGCCGCGCTCGCTGGAACTGCTGGTCAGCCAGCTGGCGATTCTCAAATGCGCCGCGGCTTATGTGCCGCTGGACATCAACGCACCGGCCGAACGCCAGGGCTTCATGCTGCACGACAGCGGCGCGAACTGGCTGTTGACCCGCAGCAACGTGCTGCTCGAGTACCCGGCCCAACGCCTGGACCTCGACACCCTGGCCCTCGACCCGCAACCGAGCCACAGCCCGGACCTGCCAAAGTCTTCGGACAGCGTGGCGTACATCATGTACACCTCGGGCTCCACCGGCACGCCGAAAGGTGTACGGGTGCCGCATCGCGGCATCACGCGCCTGGTGCTCAACAACGGCTACGCCGACTTCAATGCCGGCGACCGCGTGGCCTTCGCCTCCAACCCGGCGTTCGACGCCAGCACCATGGATGTCTGGGGCGCCTTGCTCAACGGCGGGCAGGTGCAGGTGATCGACCCTGCCACCTTGCTCGACCCGGCCGCCTTCGGCGTGGCCTTGCAGGGCGTCACGGTGCTGTTCGTGACCACCGCGCTGTTCAACCAGTATGTGCAGATGATCCCCGAAGCCTTGGCCAGCCTGCGGATCCTGCTGTGCGGCGGCGAGCGGGCCGACCCCGCCGCCTTCCGCCGCCTGCTGGGCCAGGCCCCCGCATTGCGCCTGGTGCACTGCTACGGGCCGACGGAAACCACCACCTACGCCACCACCCATGAAGTGCGCGCGCTCGCCGATGATGCCGACAGCGTGCCGATCGGCAGGCCGATTTCCAACACGCAAATCCATGTGCTGGATGCGCAGTTGCAGCCGGTGCCGCTGGGCGTCACAGGGGAAATCTGCATCGGCGGCGACGGCGTGGCCATGGGTTATTTGAATCGACCTGAGCTCACCGCTGAAAAATTCGTGCAGGACCCGTTCAACCCTGACGCGTTGATGTACCGCACCGGCGACCTCGGCCGCTGGACGGCGGACGGCCTGCTGGAGTGCATCGGGCGCAACGATGACCAGGTGAAAATCCGTGGTTTCCGCATTGAACTGGGTGAGATCGAAGCGCGCCTGGCGACCTGTGCCGGTGTCCAGGACGTGGTGGTGCTGGCGCGTGAGGATGTGCCGGGGGACAAGCGCCTGGTCGCCTATTTCACCGGCCCTGCCGACGTGCCCGGCGTGCGTGCGCATCTGCAAGCGCAACTGCCCGACTACATGCTGCCGTCGGCCTTTGTGCCGCTGGCGCAGTTGCCCCTGACCGCCAACGGCAAGGTCGACCGCAAGGCTTTGCCTATCCCCGCGCAGGACGCCCTGATCAGCCGTGACTTCGAAGCCCCCACGGACGCGCTGGAACAGACCCTGGCGCAACTCTGGGCCGAGGTGCTGAAGCTCGAGCAGGTGGGCCGGCATGACAGTTTCTTCGAACTGGGCGGGCATTCATTGCTGGCGATTCGGTTGGTCAGCCTGATGGACGAGGCGGGGTTGCAGGTGTCCCTGGCCGAGCTGTTCCAGCACGCCAGCGTGGCCTCCGTCGCCGCCATGCTGCGCCTGCGCACGGCTGAGCCGGTGCGCGACACGGCGGTGATCACGGTGCGCAGCGGCGGCACGCAAGCGCCGTTGTTTCTGGTTCATGAGTTCAGTGGCATGGACGTGTATTTCCCTGCGCTCGGCCAGCACCTGCCGGGTGACTATCCGATCTATGGCCTGCCGGGCATGGCGCTCGGCGAGGCCCATCTGCAGACCATGGAAGGCCTGGCGGCGCGCATGGTCGGCCTGATTCGCGGGCTTCAGCCTCACGGGCCGTACCGAATCGCGGGGTGGTCGTTTGGTGGCGTGCTGGCTTATGAAGTGGCCATGCAATTGCTCGGGTTGGATGAGCCGGTGGCGTTCCTCGGTTTGATCGACAGCTACGTGCCGCGCATGACCGACCAGGGCAAGGCGCGCTGGAGCGGGCCGGACGCGCTCAAGCGGCACTTGCTGTTGCAGTGCACGGCGTATTGGAAAGCACAGGGAGGTGTAGATGAGCTGGCGAGCCTGGAGCAATTGGAGGCAGATATTGGACAGCTGGACGTTGCGGGCCTGCTGCAACGCTGTCGCGATCAAGGTTTGCTATACGCGCAAATGGCGGCGGCGGCGGACGCGGACCTCTTGAGTTTTATCGAGCGCGAAGTCGGGCACGGGCATGCGCTGGCGCATTACAGCCTGTTCCCGTTGCCGATTCCGGTGCACCTGTTCAGCGCCCAGCAGCGGCCCACCGAGTTGTCGCGGCGCAGTGTGTCGCTGGGTTGGGAGGAAGCATTGGCGCCGGGGCAGCTGCGCCAGGTCGAGGTGCCGGGGGATCACCAGAGCATGATGCAGGCGCCGCATATCCAGGCGTTGGGCCGTGCCATGAGCGAAGCGCTGGCGACGGGTTTGGCGGCAAGGCAGGCAGCGCATCAGCCTTTATTGCGGATTCAGAGCGGCCGGGCGGGGTATGCGCCGGTGTTCTGCGTGCCGGGGGCAGGGGACAGCGTGACCGGGTTTGTCGGTTTGAGCGAGGCACTCGGGCGCGATTGGCCGCTGTTCGGCCTGCAGCCGCGCGGTTTGGATGGCGAGGCGGTGCCGCACAGTCAGGTCGAAGCGGCCGCAGCTTGTTATCTGCAAGCACTGGAGCAGGAGTGCCCGCACGGGCCCGTGCATCTGGTGGGGCATTCGTTTGGTGGCTGGGTGGCGCTGGAGATGGCGCTGCGTTTGCAGGCGGCCGGGCGTGAGGTGGCTTCGTTGACGGTGATCGACAGTGAGGCGCCTGGTAGCGCGGGTCGCTCGTATACCTCTACGGCGGCGTTGCTGCGGTTGATCGAGGCGATGCAGTTGGCGGCGGGGAGGTCGCTGGGCATAGACCTGGTGGACTTCGCCGGGCGAGATGAGGTGGCGCAGCGGCAGTGGTTGCATGCGGGGATGGTCGAGGTCGGGTTGTTGCCGGCGCGGGCGAGTGTGGATGCGATGGAGGGGCCGGCGCGGACTTATGCGGCGGCGTTGCGTACGGGGTATTGGCCGGCGCGGCGGTATGAGGGGGTGGTGCGGTTGGTGTTGGCGCAGGACCCGGCGCTGGATGCTGCCGGTAATCAGCGGGAGCAGGGGGTGATGGTGGAGGGGTGGCGGCGCCAGGGGAGTGGGTTGCAGGTTTGGTATGGCGGGGGGAATCATTTTACGTTGCTTAAGGCGCCGAATGTGGGGGGGCTGGCTAGGTGGTGGGTGGATGGGGTATTGGTTGGGGAGGGGGTTTCGTGATGGGGGTTTGCGGAGTACATATCCATTCCTGCGGTAACGGCCACTTAGGGTTCCGCTCTTACAGCGGGTCACTTTTGGCAAACGCCCCAAAAGTAACCAAAAGGT
>NZ_UTBG01000103.1 GCF_900580675.1 Pseudomonas viridiflava | reverse complement strand
TGAAGTTCGTGCCGCTGGCGGACATGACCGAAGCCGATTTCGCCCTGGGTCTTCAGGACAAACTCATGGGCCAGGTCAACCTGCTGCTGATCGGCAAGGCATACGCCAACGATGGCGCGTCGTTCACCTTCACCTCGGGCATCCTGAGCCAGGAGCCGATTCTTTCCGGCGTTTCAGCCAGTCTGGTCAATGGTGCCATCGATGCCTTCGTGCGCGCCGCAGCCATCGAATTGCCGCGTGGCATGCGCGTGAACTCGGTCAGCCCCACCGTACTGCTCGAATCGATGGGCAAGTACGGTGCCTACTTCAGAGGCTTCAAACC
>NZ_UTBG01000014.1 GCF_900580675.1 Pseudomonas viridiflava | reverse complement strand
TCGTCCTGGGCGCCGTGGTGAAATATATGGAATTCTTGAAACAGTTTTTCAAAGTTGGCTCCTGAAAGCCTGACTTGTAATCAGTAGATCCCGGGGTCGACTCTTGGTGCAGGCACCATTTAAAACAAGGGCTTGCGGCGATGCAGGCCCTTTGTCTTTCTGCAAAGCGTACAAATAGACGTACATTGCTTTATCAGGCTCGCGAGTTATCCAAAGAGCCACCCATCCGAAACATCATTCCCAATCGCCTATCCCTACACAGCTGTGACGTACGCCTGCCGGACCCGCAGCGCGATCAGCCCGTTACGGATGCCATATGCCGCTCACTAAACCCGACCAAGACCTAAAGCGCGACCTGCAAGGCATCGCCTCCGACCTCAAGTGGTCAGCCGTAGAGCTGATGAGGATTGCGGAGCGGCTGACCTTGGCAGGGAATGAGGCAGATGCCCAGGCCGTGCTGAAGATGTGCATCGTGCTTCATGCGGACGAGGATCGGCTTGCCGGGTATGGGATGAGGTGAAGGCGGGAAGGATTGTGCGGGGGGGGGGAGCTGAGTTGCCTCCATTATGAAGCCAAAGGTTCTGGCGGGGAAAGCAACTCAGATTAGCTAGTACTCTTGTCTTAATGAGGGCGGCCACAGCTGACACACTGCAAGCAAAATATACATTCTGCTTGCAGAATGACGTAATGCAAGCTTAAATGCGTCCTAGATCGCCAACTAGGAGCTCCCGTTATGCCAAAAAAAATCGATAAGGAAGACAAGGAAACCGCTGAAAAGCCTTCTGGGAAAGCTGTGGGTGGGAAAGCGAGAGCGGCCTCCCTAACCCCAGCACGTAGAACTGAGATAGCCAAAAATGCCGCCAAGGCGAAGGCAGAGATCAGAAATCTCCCAAAGGCAACACATGGTTCAACGGAGCATCCGCTCAAGATCGGCGACACAGAAATCCCCTGCTATGTCCTAGAGGACGGTACGCGCGTTTTATCCCAGCGAGGTCTCTTTACAGGCCTGGGAATGAGCCGAGGAAGCAGGACGGGTAGTGGTGGTGACCGAATGCTGTCTTTTCTTGAGTCAAAAGGCGTAAACCCCTTTGTTTCTGAGGGGTTGCTGGCGGCGATCACAACCCCTATTCGCTTCCTATCAGGAACTAACGGAAGCGTTGTAACCTTTGGTTATCCCGCAACTGTCTTGGCAGATATCTGCGAGGCGGTGTTGTCAGCGAGAAAAGCAGAAACGCTAAACTATCAACAAACGCACATTGCTCAGCAGTGTGAAGTACTGGTTCGTGGATTCGCTCGAGTCGGCATTATTGCCCTCGTCGACGAAGCTACTGGATATCAGAAAGATCGAGCCAAGGATGCGCTGGCGCAGATCCTTGAAGCGTTTGTGGCAAAGGAACTCCAGCCGTATGTGAAGACCTTCCCCTCAGAATTTTATGAGTATATTTTCAAGCTCCGCGGGCTTGATTATCCACCAAAAAATGCAAATTATCGGCCGCAATATTTTGGCGTTCTTACAAACGATATAGTTTATAAGCGTCTCGCACCCGGGTTGCTGGCTGAGCTGAAAAAGGAGAGCAGCAAAGATGCAAAAAAAGGGCACCTCCACAGACGGCTCACGGTTGACACTGGGCACCCAAAACTGAGAGAGCATCTGGCCTCAGCGGTAACTATCATGAAGCTAAGCAAAGATTATGAAGACTTCATCGATAAACTAAATCTGATCCACCCGCGTTACGGGAATACGATCCCCATGGATCTTGAGGAGGGAGATAAATAAAGTAGTGAAATAATGGCTTCGCTCTCAACTCTCTCATACGTCACAAATCTAGGCCCGGCCCTGCGCCGGGCTTCTTGTATCTGGGCTCTCACGACCTTTTCACAGGCGAGCGCTTAGGGTTACCTCAGCTCCTAGTGAAACCCTTTAAGCCCGCCCTCCCCATCGCGGGCTTTTCTTTGCCTGCAATCTCAATCGCCCCGCTACCTTGGTCTACCCGCTACTTTTTGACCCATGGTCTTTTCCTCTGGAATGAAAAAGCCCGCTCAAGGCGGGCCGGGTGATCAGGGTCAGCGTTACGCCGCAGCGTCGTACTGAAGACGGAATTGGTTGAGCATCGCGAAGATGCGCAGGCCGTTGATGTAGTCCGGCGGGAACAACACGTTGACCCGGCTCGGATCCTGCGTATCACGCTCCACCACCAGGTGCTCAGCGAACAGATCAGCGTTCTCGACGTGACCTTCCAGCTCGAGCTTCGAGTACTGGGCAATCAGCTCCCCGCGAATGGTGCTCGGCGTGACAATCGGCTGGCCAGCGCCGAAGCGGGTGCCGTCGTTTGCAAGCTTGTGGCGGCCGTATTTGCTGGTGATGACGCTTTGCATGCGGCGGATGATGTACGCCGACTGGTGCATGGTCTCGCTGTCCAGGTAGGAGTTATCCGCCTGGCCGTAGGCGTTCTTCTGATAGGTGGTGATTGAGCGCTGAATGCGCACGTAACCGCCCTCGTAATACGCCGTGGCCAGGCCGTAGTTCAGCAACGACTGCCGCTCGGTCAGTGTGAAGCGGTCGCTCGCAGGGGCCGGATCAAGGCCTGGCATGCTGCCACTTTGGGTTGGACGGCTGGCATCGGCGGAGATGAAGACGGCGGTACCAGACGCGACATACCTATGCATCCATGATGCTATCCGCCGGCGAGCATCCAATGTGGGTGGCCAAACAAATGGGTCATACAGACTGGACGATGATTGCCAGAGTTTATGGCCGTTGGATGCGGACAAATGATGACGACGCTGGTGGCAAGGCAGTAACATCGTTCTTCGATGCCTCGTCAGACTCTGAGGCGAATAAAAAAGGAATTGATTCGTAATGACTGATGCTGTGGATAAACACATTTTTTTTAAGCTCACTTCTATAGCGGTGCTATCTGTGAGTTTGGCAGCAACTGCACTGATTTGGTTTTACGAAAATTATCGGATTCCACTTAAAGTAATCGAAACCACCATTAAATTTAAAGATATCGCTCAAGTAAATGACAAATTAAAAACCACTATTGAAAAAGAAAAGCTTGATCATCTTCACACACAAGAAAAGTTAAATGAAACGAAATTAGAGCTTGGCGAACTTAACGAAAGGGTTTTATCACAAAAAAACACGATAAAAGCACTTAATCAATCGAATCTGTTTCACTCAGATAGCTTTTACCCAGTCGGCTTTGGAACTCCAAAAATCGGTGAAAGTATTGATAACTTAAAGACCATTTACAGGAAAGATGCTGCGGAATGGATGAAACCAGGTGATAACGATTGGAAGGTCAAGATATCCATAGCAGACGGATACTTTAAAAGCGTTCAATACGACTTCGATGAAAAGACGAGATTGGTTACCGCCGTATTGTTCAATAAAGATGGCGGCGATGACCAAATTTTGCTTAAACGTCTTTCCGGAGTCGGCGGCAAGCCTACTCAGTCGAGAAGATATAATATTTATCGCTGGCCTGTCTCTAAAGGAATTAACAGCTTCCTAGTTGCCGGAGCAACGTACATGATCTTGAGTGGAGGCGCAGAACCAGCACTGTGGAGAGAGCCAGCTGAGCAATGAAGTCTCGCAATGACAGCAAAATGGCAGCCTCAGCGCTGAAAGCCCCGCAGTAATGGGAATGGACGCGGGTTCAAATCCCCCCGGCCCACCATTTCGAAGCATCGACAGAACCCGCCTAGTGCGGGTTTTGTTGTTTCTGAGGTTTGGAAAGCCTCGCCGACAGGCTTTCGGATTTTTCCTTCAAGATCTGGCGCCGTTGGTGAACTGGCGCGCGATGACCGACGCGGATAGCCTTCCCCGGTCGCTGCAAAATCAGCGACCGGGTTTAGCAGCTCGGTTAATATCAAGGCCTGCAAAGCCAGCCTCTGCTCCTACGATGCTTTTTCGCGTCGGTTGGTTCGCGTTATGGCGGCTGTGCGTGGGGCACTTTCGGGTGCGCTGGGTTCCTTGATTCCTGGTCTGCTAACCCGCGTACAGTCGCCACCCTTTTCGTTTAGCAGCGATGTCTGGCGACTCCATTAATCAAGGAGTTTCAGCCATGAAAAAAATCACCCCCAATCCGCCCCCAACGCCCCTCTTCACCCTCACCCAAGACATCCCCGCCGAAACCCTGCTGATCCAGGCCAGCGAAACCCTCGCTTCACTCAACGCCATGACCACCGATTTGGCGTTCGAACTGGAAGGCACACACCGTCAAAAGCTACTGGCCGCTCAACAACTGATCGTATTGGGCGAGTTGTTGATCGATCGCATGCTGAACACGCTGGTGCCAATCCAGGATCCACAACCCTCTCCGTAACAAAAAAAGGCCGAGGCGCATTCAAGCGGCTCGGCCTTCTGTTGTCACTCGCTATCTGGGGATTATCCGAGCCCCCAAATATTCCCTTATCCGTTCACGAAACGTTCAGAAACACTGACAGATACTAGCCAATCGCAATGACCGTTCCCCCCGGACGGCCCCCTGCCCTGGTAACCACAACCCATGACGCGCCCCGCTCCTTTGCTGCTCCTGCTTGCCGGTCTGCTGTTCTTCTTCGCCCTGGGTAACCACGAACTGCAAGGCTCCACCGAAGCCCGCGTCGCGGGGATTGCCATGGCGATGCATCTGGACAATAACTGGGTGGTGCCACAGTTATTTCGCGAGCCCTTTCTGGAAAAACCGCCGCTGAGCTTGTGGATCGATGCCGGGGCGATTCGTCTGTTTGGCGGCACGGCTTGGGCGGTGCGCCTGGCTTCGGCGTTTGCCGGGTTGTTCAGTGTGATGCTGCTCTACGCAATGCTGCGACAGTTTGGCCGGCCCAAGACATTGGCGTTCAGCGCGGCGCTGGTCCTCGCGACAATGGCCAGTTACTGGAGCAACGTGCGGGGCGTGGGTGAGGATTCGTTGCTCAGCCTCGGCGTGACGACTGCGCTGCTGGCGTTCTACCAGGCCGTGCGACCTGGGCGCGAAGGCTCGAGTGCCTGGGCGTGGGCGCTGTTTACGCTGGGGATGGTGATCGCCACGTTGAGCAAGGGTGTGCTGGGCCTGGCGATGCCGGGCATTGTGATTTTTGTGTACCTGGCCTGCACCAGCCTGATGGACAGGCGCCTGCGCATCGGCGACTGGCTGCGGCCCGCGCTGTTCACTTTGCTGGCGCTGGTGCCGTTGATGATCTGGCTGGGTTTCCTGTACCAACGCGGCGGCCTGCAGGCGGTGGGCGAGGTGCTGTGGACCAACAGCGTCGGGCGGTTCAGCGGTTCGTTTGTCGAAGCCGGGCATTACGAACCGATCTACTACTACATCGCAAAATTGCCGGAGGCGTTCCTGCCCTGGAATATCTTGGTGTACCTGGGGTTGTGGCATTTCCGTAAAAGCCTGGTGCAGAACCGTTATCGGCTGTTTTTCAGCGTGTGGCTGGTGGCGCAATTCACGCTGCTTACCCTGGCGTCGAGCAAGCGCACGGTGTACCTGATGGCGCTGACACCCGCTGCCGCCGTACTGGCTGCAGAATACGCGCGGGTACTGCTGGGGTGGCTCAAAGAGCACAAGCCTGCGCTGTATAAACACCACAAAACGCTGGTGGGCGGCGTGTTTACGCTGGCGGTGGCGTGCTATCTGATCGCCGCGTTCTGGTTTGCGCCCAAAGCCGACGTGCGCCAGTCGTTCGTACCGTTGATCAGTCAGATCCAGGCACTGCAAGCCCAAGGCAGGGAAGTGGTGTTGTTTCAGCCCAACGAGCGGATTGCCGGGGCCAGCGTGTTCTATACCCAGGCCTACCTGCCGATCCTGCAGACGGAAACCGAGCTGCGCAGCTACTTGGCGGCCAAGCCCGGCAACCTTGCGCTGCTGGACCATACCGACGAGCTGGCCCAACCGGTAACGGTGGTCAAGGAGATCTCAATCAACCGCCAGCCCTATTACTTCATCGAGCAGTAGGGCTGGCGCGGGCCATCAGTGCTTGGTGAGCTTGTCCAGGTAACCCATGGCAAACGCCGAGACCACAAAGGTCATGTGGATGATCACGTACCACATCAAATGCTGCGGATCGACGTTCTTGGCGTCCATGAAGATGCGCAGCAGGTGGATCGAGGAAATCGCCACGATGGACGCCGCCACTTTCATCTTCAGTGACGAAGAGTCCATGGTGCCCAGCCAGTTGAGCTTTTCCTTGTTTTCATCAATGTCCAGTTGCGAGACGAAGTTCTCGTAGCCGGAAATCATCACCATCACCAGCAGGCCGCCGACCAGCGCCATGTCGATCAGCGACAGCAGCAGCAGGATCACTTCCGATTCCAACATGCTGAAGATGTTAGGCAGAACGTGGATGATTTCCTGGAAGAACTTCAGCGCCAAAATCAGCAAGCCCAAGGACAACCCGAGGTAAATCGGTGCCAACAGCCAGCGCGAGGCATACATCGTATTTTCGATAAAGCGTTCCATTGGATCTCACACAGCGTGGCTAAAAATGGCTGCGAGTATACCAGCCGCTGCCAAACACCTGTAACCGCGAGAAAACTCACCTGGGCGGCATCTGTAAGAGAATTTTTCTGCTAGTGTCGAGCCCATCAACTCGGCTCGATGCTGTCGGACAGGAAGATTCAGATGACGGATGTGCGATTCCCTTTGGCCACGATTGGCCTGTGTGCGGCGTTGCTGATGGCCAGCGGCTGCTCTCCCAAAGAAGAGCAGAAACAGGCCAGCCTCGAAGAGAAAACTGCAAAGTTCGAACAATCGCTGGACAGCATTCAAGACCCCAAGCTCAGAGATGCCATCGCCGACCTCGGCGGCTCGCTGCTGTTACTGGAGCGGGCACGCATCAAGCTCGCCGACAAGCCTATAGAAGCCGAATACGGCGAAGACAGCCTGGCCCTGCTCAAGCACTACCCCACGCCCCAGGCCTTGGTGGACACCTACATCAACGGCCTGTTCGTGCTGCGCCGGGGCTCGCATTCCGACTACCTGACGGACTTGCAGCCGGTGTTCCCGTTCAACTTCAACTCGCCGGATCAGTTCCCGTTCCCCCATGCCCTGGAATGGCAGTCGGTGACCTTGAGCAACAATAAAGTCATCCCCTTCCAGCCGGAATGGTCGGAAACCGACCCGGGCATCCAACTGAGCCCCAGCAGTTCCAACCTCACCAACCCCGATGACCTGACGGTAACCTACCCGTTCATCGAAGGCATCGAGACCGAGAACAAGAGCCAGCCGCAGCCCGTGAGTCTCAAGGGTGCTGTGGAGGTGATCGCGCCGGGCAAGGTGCTGACCTTCGATTTGTCGAAAAAAGACGTGGGCCACAAACGCACCGAGGGCAATATCACCCTCAACCTGCTGCTGCTGGAAAAAAACTACGCCGAGATCGAGCTGACCAACAGTGAGCCGCTGGCACCGGAAGTCGGTGAAGAGTCGCCCAACCCTCTGCTGGTGCAGGCTCGCGACAGCACCGGGCAGTTTCTGACCCGCTCGGGCTCGATCAACGAGAATGCCGCGCAGGTGGCGTTCTACGAGAAACAACTGGCCGAGATGCAAAAGCAGAAGGGCTGGTCGGATGCCTTTGAAAAACAACTGACCGACGAGCAGAAAGCCTTCGAACACAAGCAAGGCAGCCACTACGCCAAGGTGTATTTCAACGGTGTGATCGACAACCTGCAGGTCGATGTCCTGGACTTCTCCAAGGCCACACTCACCCGCAAGGACCTCGACCTGCCGGTGCAGCGCTTCGACAAGAACAGCCTGCAGCACACGGTGCAGGCTTTGCCGATGCCGGTCACGGTGTATGACGACGGCGCCGCCAGCTGGCTCAAAGACGCGGCGATGACCGAGGAGCAGCTGAAAAAAAGTGTCACGATCAGCCAATCGACCGAAGACTCCAGCGCCGCGAAGATCGTGTTCGACCACCCTTTCACCTTCAACGACGAGCTGGTCGGTGCCGAACGCAACAACAGCGATGCGCCTATCACCTTCTTCACCGCGGACGACAAGGGCCAACGCGGCGAGCCCATCGAGCTGCCGACCGAAGCCTTCGAGCTGAACGCGGGAAGTGGCACGCTGACGTACGACCTCAACCTGTTCCCGGAAAACCCGGCCTTTGTGGTCGGCTCGGTGCCGCTGTTTCTGGCGACCATCGAGAAAGCCACGATTGACGTGGCCAAGCTGCCTAAAGGCCTGGCACTCAAGGACAACGCGCTGGTGGTCGATCAGAAGGAATTCCCCGCCGACAGCTGGCGCTTCTACGCCAAGGACGCCAGCGGCAATTACCTCAAGGAAATTCTCGGCGTGAGCCACCGCGCCGAGGAATACGGCACGGCGCTGTTTGATGTGCATTATTTCTACGGCCAGCCAACCACCCTGGAAAGCTACCAGCGTACCGACCTCGACACCGTGCAATACGGCTTCGAGGTCAAGCTGGATAAGCCGCAGGGCAAATGACGTTTAGTGGTGGGTCTCGCTGACCGGGTGCGAGCGCCCGCCATTGAGCTGTCGCAGATGGGCTTGCAGGTGCAGGCACCAGATCTGCGGGTCGTCCGCTAACTCGTAACCGTGCAGCGTCAGGCTTTCGACGATCGATTCCAGGATAGTTTCTGCCACGAAAGGCCCATGAAACGGGCCCTGTGACTTGATGGTGGAAGGCTGCTCACCGGTCATTCCGGCCGCAAACAGCAGCGTCCACATCCCGTTATCCCCCGCGAGAGGGCGAATGGAGCATTCGATACGGGTGACCAGGCCCAGGCACTGGCGGGTGAGGCAAAGGTTGCGCGACATGGCAGCGACCCTCGGTAGTTCGGTATTCAACCTCAGCCTGTGGCGAGGCTGTCTCTATCCAGCGACTCCTGTGGATATCCCTAACGCTGAGAATAGAAGAAAACCCGTACAAACCAAGGTTGCAGGGACCAACGGGCGTTGGTCCCTGCGGTAAGAGTCAAAAACATGACGAATAGGACTTTGTGGTGAGCGGGCTTCTGTGGCGAGCGGGCTTGTTGTGGCGAGCGGGCTTGCCCCGCGTTGGGCTGCGCAGCAGCCCCAGTCAGATCGCCGCGGTGTGTCAGGTAACCTGAGCTGCCTGGTTTTGGGGCGGCTTCGCCACCCAACGCAGGGCAAGCCTGCTCGCCACAATAAGCCCGCTCGCCACACAAGCCCGCCAGCGCGGCGAATCAGGTCGGCTTGGCTTCGGCCAGCGCCTGCTGTGCCAGCTCCTTTTCCGCTTCCTTCAGGTCTTCCTCACTGATCATCTCGGCAATCGCGCGCAAACGCTCGACTACGCGGGCGTTGACGGTGCCTTCCGGGAACTGACCCTCCGCGTCCGGCTCACCGGCATCTTCACCCACCAGCAGGCTCAGCGCTTCATCCGCCTGGCGCACCGCATATATATGGAATTGCCCGTCGCGCACGGCTTGCAATACCTTTTCATCCAGCATCAACGTGGCGACGTTGGCTTTCGGAATGATCGCCCCCTGCTCGCCGGTCAAACCGCGTGCTTCACAGAGGCGGAAGAAGCCTTCGATTTTCTCGTTGACCCCGCCCACCGCCTGCACTTCGCCAAACTGGTTGATCGAGCCGGTGATCGCAAAACACTGCTTGAGCGGCGTCTTCGACAGGGCCGAGATCAAAGTGCAGGCCTCGCCCAGGGACGCACTGTCGCCGTCCACGTAGCCGTAGGACTGCTCCAGCGCGATACTCGCCGAGATCGCCAGCGGGAACTCCTGGGCATAGCGGCTACCCAGGTAACCGGTGAGGATCATCACGCCCTTGGAGTGAATCGGCTGGCCGAGGTTAACTTCGCGCTCGATGTCGACGATGCCGCTGCCGCCCGGGTACACCGTGGCGGAAATCCGCGCCGGCACGCCGAAGGCCGAATCCCCGACTTCCAGCACCGTCAGCCCGTTGCACTTGCCGACCGCCGCGCCCGCGGTGTCGATCAGGATCACCCCGGCGAGCATGTCGTCGAGAATCCGCGCCGACACACGCCCGGTGCGCGTGGCCTTGGCCTTGAGCGCGCGCTCGATATGCCCGGCGTCGGTCATTTCGTCGCCGGCCAGGTGGCGAATGAAATCCGCCTCGCTGACCAGCTGGAACAGGTCGCCGATACGCGCCGACAAACGCCCCTGGTGCTCCGCCAGGCGCGCACTGTAGGTCGCCAGGCGTGCCACCGCGTCCGAGGTCAACGGCGCCATGCCTTCTTCCGACGTGCGGGTTTTGAGCAACTGGGCGAACTGCTCCAGGCTCTCGTCGACCATCGGAATGTCTTCGTCGAAGTCCACAAGAACGCGGAACATCTCCTGGAAGTCCGGGTCGGCATCCTGCAGCGCGTAGTACAGCTGGCGCGAGCCGATGATGATCACTTTGACCTGCAACGGAATCATTTGCGGGTTGAGCGTAACCGTCGCCAGGCGGCCCATTTCGCCCAGCGGCGATTCCATTTTGAGCTTGCGCGACTGCAGTGAGCGCTTGAGCGCGTCCCATACAAACGGCTCGCTGAGCATTTTTTCGGCTTCCAGAATCAGGAAACCACCGTTGGCGCGGTGCAAGGCGCCCGGGCGCAATTGGCGATAGGTGGTGTAGAGCGCGCCCTGGTCGGTGCTGTATTCGATACGGCCGAACAGGTTGTCGTAGGTCGGGTGCGGTTCAAACACCACCGGCGCGCCGCCGTTGACCGGATGGCCGACCACCAGGCTCGGGCAGTATTGCTCTTCCAGCAGCTTGCGCGCCTGGGCATCGGTCTTGGCGTCATCCACCAGTTGCTCGACCACGGTTTTCAGCAGGTACACCTGCATCGCTTGCAGGTAACCGCAAACGGCCGCGTTCTCGGCGTACTTTTCCGACAGCGGCGCCAGCAAAGGCTGCAGGGCCAGGGTGATGGTTTCTTCGTTGAACTGGCGCAGCTGATTGTTGGACTCGCGCTTCCACTGCGGCAGGCTGGCCAACTCTTCGTTCAGGCGTTCTTCCAGCTCGGAAATATCCGTGTGGAAACGCTCGCGGTCGGCTTCCGGCAACTGCGAAAACTCGGCCTCATCCAGCGCCTTGCCGTCGAGCATCGGCGTGAAGGCGATGTTGGAGCTGTCGCGGTACAGCGCCACGTCTTTTTCCAGGGCCAGACGCTCGATCACGTCCAGGGCCTTGTCGTAACGCTGGTTGAAGGCGCGGTCGATGGCGCTTTTGCGCTGTTGGTAGGTGGGGTGTTCGAACACCGCCGGGAAGGTCGCGACCAAATTGTCGACCAGGCCGTTGATATCGGCGATGAACGCTGCAGCGCAGCCGCCCGGCAATTCCAGGGCACGCGGTTCGCGCGGCTCATCAAAATTATTGACGTAGACCCAGTCGGCCGGGGTCTGCAGGCGCTTGCCTTCGGCTTTCAAGTAGCGTTTGACGAACGAAAAGCGGCCGGTACCCGGCTCGCCCATGACAAATACGTTGTAACCGGGGCGTGGCATGGCCACACCAAATTGCAAGGCTTCAACCGCACGTTCCTGGCCAAGCACACCGCGAAAGGGCTCCAAATCATTGGTGGTCGAGAAGCTGAACTGTTCAGCGGAAAAAGGGCGAGTCAGCGCTTCGGGCGCTAGACGCAAGCTGGCAGCAACAGGATCAGGCATCGGGCTTCCTTACATCAGGCGGGGCAGATGACGGCATTCTGGCTCCCGGTTACGCGCTATGGCAAGGCGCTCCTGTGGGAAAGCATAGACACGGGATGCGTCCTGCAAAAAAATCGCCTCAACACTGATTGTTTTATAAAAACACACGGAACCCTTGGAACCTGCCTAAACTCCAAACTGCGCGGGTTGGACTAATAACCGATCCCTAGGGCGCTATGAAGTGCCTGAACCCTTGTCCATTGGTTTGCACACTAAGAGAACAAAGCTATGAAACGGATCCTTCTTGGTACTCTCTTCACCGTCGTCTCCCTCAATGCAATGGCTGAAGCACCAGGTGGCCCGAACTGCGGTTGGGGCAACATGTTGTTTGAAGGCCAGCGCGGTACTCCAGCGCACTTCCTGGCTTCCACCACTAACGGTACCTCCGGTAACGCCACTTTCGGCATGACCTCGGGCACCAACGGTTGCAGCACCAACAGCGCCCTGACCTACGGCGGCAAGTCCTGGATTGCCATGAATGGCATGATGAACGAGCTGTCCGAAGACATGGCCAAAGGCAACGGCGAAGCACTGACTACCTACGCGGTAGTTCTGGGCGTTGCACCGGAAGATCGCGAGCACTTCGCTGCCGTGACTCACGAGCACTTCCAGCAAATCTTCAGCAAGGCTGACGTGACTGCTGATGACGTGCACAACAACACCCTGGCTGTACTGAAAAGCGATACCCGTCTGGCGAAATACGCTACCCAGGCTTAAGCTCGACCTGCCCGCGCCTTTCGAGGCGCGGGTTTTAATTTTTGGACCCCCTCCCCTTTGGGTCTCACTTTTTCCGACTTAAGTTGCCCCTATGCTCAAACGCTTTGCCTGGCTGGCACTCTTTGCTTGCGCCCCGCTGTACGCGGCGCCGCACCTCGATGATCAACGTTTGCAGCAATTGGCCAACGATCCGTTCTGGTTATCGCTGGGCCATTACGAAGCCGGCAAAATCAGCGGCTGGCGCAGCTATGTCAGCGACAAGAAGTTTTTCCTTGCACCCGATGGCGCCCACCACCCGGACCAGGAACTCAAGGCCACCGTAGAGGCGCTTTACGCCCCCGCCAGCCTGGGCGAAAAACACGCCCAATGCGTTTACCCCGCACGTACCCTCTGGCTCAAGGATCAGCTGAACCTGACCGACTTGCCCGCGCTGGACTGCACAGAATTCAAGCAATGGTTCAAGGACGTCGCCCCGCACAGCGCGGTGATGATCTTCCCGGCGGCCTACCTCAACAGCCCGTCGTCGATGTTCGGCCACACCCTGCTGCGTATCGACCAGGCTGACGTACAGAGCAACAACACCGCCCTGCTCAGCTATGCGATCAACTTCGGTGCCTATATCGAAGGCTCGGACAACAGCATTCTCTACGCCTGGAAGGGCCTGATGGGTGGCTACCCCGGCCTGTTCGCCCTGGTGCCCTACCAGGAAAAACTCTCGGAATACCGTAGCCTCGAAAACCGCGACCTGTGGGAATATCGCCTGAACCTGACCCAGCTCGAGACCGAGCGCATGGTCCGGCACGTGTGGGAACTCAAGCAGATCCAGTTCGATTATTTCTTCTTCGACGAAAACTGCTCGTATCGCCTGCTGGAACTGCTCCAAGTGGCGCGTCCGAGCCTGCGTTTGACTGAGCAATTCCCGCTGACGGCGATCCCTACCGACACGGTCAAGGCCGTGAAAGAGGCCGGCCTGGTTGAGAAGATCGACTACCGCCCCTCGCGTGAACGTGAACTGCTCGAACGCGCCAAGCCGCTGGACAGCGATGAGCAACAATGGGTACTGAAAGTCAGCGATGACCAGAAGCAATTGCAGGAGCCGGCCTTCAAAGCCCTGCCCCGCGAGCGCCAGGCGCTGATCATCGACGCCGCCTACCGCCTCGGCCGCTATCGCGCCAATGGCCTGGAGCGTGATACCGAACGCTCCCAACGCAGCTTCGAACTGCTGCGCGCGATCAACCAGAACCCGGCGCCGGATCTGAAAATCACCCCGCCCGGCCTGCCGGAAAACGGCCACGAATCGCGTACCTGGCAAGCCGGCATCGGCACCCGTGGCGATAAGGCGTTCGGCGAATACGGCCTGCGCATGGCCTACCACGACCTCAACGACAACGCCGAAGGCTTCCCCCTCGGCGCACAGATCGAAATCCTGCAAATGAAACTGCGCCAGTACGAGGGCAACCACTGGCAACTGCAGCAACTGGACCTGGCCACCATCCGCTCCCTGACCCCGCGCAATGCCCTGCTGCAACCCTGGTCATGGCAAGTCACCGGCGGCCTGGAACGCGTGCCCGGCAAACACGACGACGAAACCCTGGTAGCCCACGTCAACGGCGGCGCCGGTGGCACCTGGCAACTGACCGACGACATGCTCGGCTTCGCCCTCGGCACCGTGCGCGTGGAGCACAACAACGACTTCAGCGAAGCCATCTCCCCGGCGGCCGGTTTCAACACCGGCGTACTGTGGAAAAACCCGCTGGGCAACCTGAGCCTGGAAGCCAAGGGCGATTTCTTCACCAACGGCGAAGTACGCCGCAGCATCAGCCTCAACCAGCAATGGGAATTATCGCGCAACCTCGGCCTGCGCCTGAGCGCCCAGCGCGAGTACAGCCATTTGTCGACGCCGGTGAATGAAGTGATGCTGGAAGTGAAGTGGTATCACTACTGATCTGTAAGACCTGACAAGATCCCCCTTGTGGCAAGCCTGCTCCCACACGTGCTTGTGCCCGGCCTGAATTCTGCGCTCGCCGAGGTTCAATGTGGGAGCCGGGCTTGCCCGCGATAGCGCTCGTTCAGCAAGTGATGTATTGGCTGACCCACCGCATTCGCGAGCAAGCCCGCTCCCACATTTGGCTCGCGTATAGTCAGACGCTGATCACCAAGGTGAAGGCGTTATCCGAGGCGGCGGAGGTCACTGAGCAGGTATATCGCGCGATAGTGGTATCACTACTGATCTGTAAGACCTGACAAAGATCCCCCTTGTGGCAAGCCTGCTCGCCACAGGGTCTCAGTGCTCCACCCATTCCCATCGCAGGCAAGTTAGCTCTCACACGTGCTTGTGCCCGGCCTGAATTCTGCGCTCGACGAAGTTCAATGTGGGAGCCGGGCTTGCCCGCGATAGCGCTCGTTCAACAAGTGATGGATTAGCTGACCCACCGCATTCGCGAGCAAGCCCGCTCCCACATTTGGCTCGCGTATAGTCTCACCGAGCAGGTATATCGCGTGATAGTGGTATCACTACTGATCTGTAAGACCTGACAAAGATCCCCCTTGTGGCGAGCAGGCTTGCCCTGCGTTGGGCTGCGCAGCAGCCCCAAAACAAGCCAACGCGGGGTGCCAGATACTCCGCGCGTCTTCACCGGGGCTGCTTCGCGGCCCAACGCAGGGCAAGCCTGCTCGCCACAGAGTCTCAGTGCTCGACCCATTCCCACCGCAGACAACCCAGCTCCGACACCTGTTTGTGCCTGGCCTGAATTCTGCGCTTGCCGAAATTCAATGTGGGAGCCGGGCTTGCCCGCGATAGCGCTCGTTCAGCAAGTGATGGATTGGCTGACCCACCGCATTCGCGAGCAAGCCCGCTCCCACATTTGGCTCGCGTATGGTCAGACGCATCGCACTGTCCTTGCTGTCAGGAACGCCATTAACATGGCCCCCCTAAAAAGTCCGCGAAATATCAACCACCTCGACCACCAATAAACACAAATTCGTAGTCCGCTTCTAACCTATTGATAAATAGGATGGAAATTTCTGAAATTTTTTAGCTTTTTTCAGTCAAGCCAAAAATGCTTCTCGCCTCCTTCTCTTTATGAGGTTTTGAACTAGTATCGGATTGCAATCAAATTGCCATCCCATCTATAAACGGATCTAAATAGGTAAGAGGCTCAACATGGATTTCTTTGAAAAGCTAACCAGTTTGGCAGCAAAGGTTCGGTTACAAGGCCCTGCCATTCAAACAGAAGAAGCGACAAAAAATGCGTTCGTAATGCCTTTCATCAACACCGTATTGGGCTACGACGTATTTGATCCACAAGAGGTGACGCCAGAGTTTGTCTGTGATGTAGGGACAAAAAAAGGTGAAAAAATCGACTATGCGATCATGAAAGAGGGCGAAGTCCAAATCCTCATCGAGTGTAAAAAGATCGGTGAATCATTGAGCATTAACCACGCCTCGCAACTTTTTCGATATTTTCACGTTACGAGCGCAAGAATTTCAATTCTCACAAACGGCCAGGTCTATCGGTTTTTTACCGACTTGGACGCCCCTAATAAAATGGACGAGAAGCCCTTCCTAGAGTTGGATTTGCTGGACATCGACGAGTACGCCGTGCCGGAGCTGATTAAACTCACTAAGTCAGCTTTCGATGTTGACTCCATCATCAATGCTGCCGGAGAGCTGAAATACGTCAGCCAACTTAAGAAGCTCATCGGCGCTCAGATCAGTAAGCCAGAGGATGACTTCGTAAAGTTTTTTGCCTCTCGTGTTTACGAGGGTGTGATCACGCAAAAGGTGCGTGAGCAGTTTTTCGAACTGACACGAAAAGCGTTAGCGCAATTTCTGAACGACCAGATCAATGATCGGCTCAAGTCCGCAATGAGCGGCGTTATTCAACCGACGATGGCATCGCTCCCCGCAGCGAACAGCGCGAATGCAGATTCTCAGGACAGGGACGAATCAGAAGACAAGATTCTGACAACGCTAGAGGAACTGGAGGGCTATCACATCGTCCGCGCCCTCGTCCGTTCGGTAGTCGATGCAAAGCGGATCGTTCAGCGAGATACCCAGAGCTATTTCGGGATACTGCTGGACGACAACAACCGCAAGCCAATCTGTCGTCTTCACTTCAATCGTAGCCAGAAGTACCTTGGGATATTCGATGAGGAGAAAAATGAGACTAGACACGCGATTTCGTCTATCGATGAAATTTACGAGTACGCGGATCAACTGAAAAAAACAGTGGGCTACTACGACTGACGCTTGTATCCGGATATGCGGAATTATCGATATCCCTTGTGGCGAGCAGGCTCGCCACAAGATCTCAATGCTCGCATTGAGCCCAACACATTTCTCACCGCCCTTTCACGCCTTCCCGACAAATCCCAAACTAGACTTTCCCTATCAGCCGGTAAACGGCCAGGGAGTACGCCATGTGGCGGTATGCGCTAATGCTGTGCGCGGTAGTGTGGTTGGCGGGTTGCCAATCAACCCATCAGGATTTGTTGGCCAAGGGGTATCCACCGGCGTTTGCCGATGGCTTTGACGATGGCTGCAGCAGCGGTCGCCAGGCCGCTGGGGTGATCACCGGGGAATTTCGCAAGAATGTGCCGCGCTACCTGAAAGACCGGCAGTACGCCGAGGGCTGGGAGGATGGCTTTCGGCAATGCAAGGCCATGCGTGAAAACCAGGAGTTGCGCGACTATAAGGACAACCACTGGGATGATCGCGAACGCGACTGGCAGCAGGAGAAAGACCGCGGCGCCGCCAGGGCCTATCGCTCGCAATAGGTCGTGTTCAGACATCCACCGAAACTAAAGCGCGGCGAACATGGCCCAAGCTCCATAGAGGGAGAATGTCATGAGCCGAGCTTTTGTTAACGAAGACAACGCCGCCGCCCAGGCCGACCAACCGGTGGAGCGCCAGGTCAGCGAGCAGCCCAATCATCTGACTGCGCAAGGGTTGGCGCAATTGCAGGCCAAGGTTGCGCAGTTGCAGCACGAATACAGTGCTGAATCCGCCAAGGGCGAAAAGGCCGATAAACAACGCCAGGCTGACCTTGAGCGGGATTTGCGTTACTTCAACCAACGGGTGCAAAGCGCCCAAGTGGTGGCGCCGGCCACGTCGACCGACAAGGTGCAGATCGGCAGCTGGGTCACCTTTGCCAATGAACAAGACGAGCAGCAGCGCATTCAATTGGTCGGCGAAGACCAGGCTGATGCCCCGGCCAACCTGATCAACTGGGGTTCGCCCTTGGGCCGCGCTTTGCTGGGTGCCCAGGTGGGCGACGAGGTGCTGTGGAAGCGCCCCGTCGGCGACCAACTGATCGAAGTGCTGCGCGTCGAGCCCGAGGCCTAAACGATGCCTTGGGCCAGCATCGCGTCGGCGACTTTTACAAAGCCGGCGATGTTCGCGCCTTTCACGTAGTTGACCCGGCCGTTTTCCTCGCCGTAATGCACGCAGGCGTGGTGGATCGATTGCATGATGCTGTGCAACTTGCTGTCGACTTCACCGGCCGTCCACAGCAGGCGCATGGCGTTCTGCGACATTTCCAGGCCACTCACTGCCACGCCACCGGCATTCGACGCCTTGCCCGGCGCGAACAGAATGCCTGCCTCGATAAAGATATCCACAGCCTCGAGGGTAGTCGGCATGTTGGCGCCTTCGGCCACGCAGATACAGCCGTTGCGCAACAGGGTGCGGGCGGCTTCGGCGTCGAGTTCGTTTTGAGTGGCGCATGGCAGGGCAATGTTGCAGGCCAGTTCCCACGGGGTTCTGCCTTTGCGGAACTCCAGGCCGAAGCGCTCGGCCAGTTCGCTGATGCGACCGCGCTGCACGTTTTTCAGCTCCAGCAGGGCCGACCACTGTTCCTCGGTCAAACCGCTTTCGGCGTACAGCGTACCTTCGGAGTCGGACAGCGAAATCACTTTGCCACCCAGGTCCATGACCTTGCGCGCGGCATATTGCGCGACGTTGCCGGAGCCGGAGACGGCCACGCGCTTGCCTTCAACCCGCTGGCCGCCGCGCTTGAGCATTTCTTCGGCGAAGTACACACAGCCGAAACCGGTGGCTTCGGGGCGGATCAGGCTGCCGCCGTAGGTCATGCCTTTGCCGGTCAGCACTGAAGTGAATTGGTTGCTCAGGCGTTTGTATTGGCCAAACAGAAAGCCGATCTCGCGGGCGCCTACGCCGATATCGCCGGCGGGCACATCCACATCCGCGCCGATATGGCGGTACAGCTCGCTCATGAAGGCCTGGCAGAAACGCATCACTTCGGCGTCGCTCTTGCCCTTGGGGTCAAAGTCCGAGCCGCCTTTGCCGCCGCCCATGGGCAGCGAGGTCAGGGAATTCTTGAAAGTCTGTTCGAAGGCGAGGAATTTCAGCACACCCAGGTTCACCGACGGGTGGAAACGCAAGCCGCCTTTGTAGGGGCCGATGGCACTGTTCATCTGGATGCGGAAACCGCGATTGACCTGGACCTTGCCGTGATCATCCACCCACGACACCCGGAAGGTAATCGCGCGTTCCGGCTCGCAAATGCGCTCCAGGATGCCTGAGGCCAGGTAATGGGGGTTGGCTTCAAGAAACGGCCACAAACTGCGCAGGACTTCTTCAACAGCCTGGTGAAATTCCGGCTGGTCGGGGTCGCGTTTCTTGAGGCGGGCAAGGAAGGATTCGACGGATTCGATCATGAAAAGTCTCGGCAAATTGATTGTTTTTAAATGAGATTGAGCCGGACCTTAGCAATTCAGATTGCACCTGAAAAGCGCAAAATGTCGCCTTTGTGAATTTAAATGGTGCGTTGGATATAAATAACTGAGATTTTTTGCACTATAAAAGGGATTTCAAATTAGGAAATGCACCAGCAGTTAAACCGCCTTCGCGAGCAAGCCCGCTCCCACATTTGATCGATTTCCCACTTTGGAATGGGGTCGAATGTGGGAGCGGGCTTGCTCGCGAATGAATTCAACGCGGTCCACCTGAATACCCGAAAAAAAACGGAGCCCGAAGGCTCCGCTGTTAAACCAACCCGAATCAGGCCAGCTTTTTGTGCCGTACACGGTGCGGCTGGGCAGCAGCATCGCCCAGGCGCTTTTTACGGTCGGCTTCGTACTCGGTGTAGTTACCTTCGAAGAACACCGCTTGCGAGTCGTCTTCGTACGCCAGAATGTGCGTCGCGACGCGGTCAAGGAACCACCGATCGTGAGAGATCACAATCGCGGCGCCCGGGAAGTCCAGCAGGGCTTCTTCCAGGGAACGCAGGGTTTCAACGTCGAGGTCGTTGGACGGTTCGTCGAGCAGCAGGACGTTGCCGCCCTCTTTCAGGGTCAGGGCCAGGTGCAAGCGACCACGCTCACCACCGGACAGGTCCTTGACGAACTTCTGCTGGTCGCCGCCCTTGAAGTTGAAGCGGCCCACATAGGTGCGCGACGGGATTTCATAGTTGCCGATGCGGATCTGATCGGAACCTTCGGAAATCTGCTGGAACACAGTCTTGCTGCCGTCCAGGTCTTCGCGGCTCTGGTCGACACAGGCCAACTGCACGGTTTCGCCGACTTCGATGGTGCCCGAATCCGGTTGCTCCTTGCCCA
Source organism: Pseudomonas viridiflava (assembly GCF_900580675.1). Classification (GTDB taxonomy): domain Bacteria; phylum Pseudomonadota; class Gammaproteobacteria; order Pseudomonadales; family Pseudomonadaceae; genus Aquipseudomonas. The sequence continues at coordinate 94,851 of NZ_UTBG01000014.1, read as the reverse complement.
TCAGCATGCGGAACAATGTGGATTTACCCGCACCGTTACCCCCAATAACGCCGACGATCGCACCTTTTGGCATGGAGAATGACAAGTTGTCGATCAGCACGCGGTCGCCATAGCCTTTGGAAACGTTCTTGAACTCGATGACCTTGTCACCCAGGCGCGGGCCGGCCGGGATGTAGATCTCGTTGGTTTCGCTGCGCTTCTGGAATTCCTGCGATTGCATTTCTTCAAAGCGTTGCAGACGTGCCTTGGATTTGGACTGGCGGGCCTTGGCGCCTTTGCGCACCCACTCCAGTTCTTCCTTCATGGCTTTTTCGTGGGCCGATTGCTGCTTGGATTCGGCGGCCAGACGGTCGGACTTGGCTTCCAGCCAACCGGAGTAGTTGCCCTCGTAAGGGATACCGGCGCCACGGTCGAGCTCGAGGATCCAGCCGGCCACGTTGTCGAGGAAGTACCGGTCGTGCGTGATCGCAACCACGGTGCCCGGGAAATCGTGAAGGAAGTGTTCCAGCCAGGCGACGGAATCGGCGTCCAGGTGGTTGGTCGGTTCGTCGAGCAGCAGCATGTCGGGGGCCGACAGCAGCAGGCGGCACAGGGCCACACGACGCTTTTCACCACCGGAGAGGAATTCGACCTTGGCGTCCCACGCCGGCAGGCGCAGGGCATCGGCGGCGACTTCCAGCTGGCGCTCCAGGTTATGACCGTCGCCAGCCTGCAGGATGGCTTCAAGCTTGGCCTGTTCGGCGGCCAGCTTGTCGAAGTCGGCATCTTCTTCGGCGTAGGCGGCGTAGACCTCGTCCAGGCGGGCCTGGGCGTTCTTGATCACGGCCACGGCTTCCTCGACCACTTCGCGCACGGTCTTGGTCGGGTCCAGGATCGGTTCCTGCGGCAGGTAGCCGATGTTCAGTTCGGGCATCGGGCGGGCTTCGCCTTCGAACTCGGTGTCGACGCCGGCCATGATTTTCAGCAGCGTGGACTTGCCCGAACCGTTGAGGCCGAGCACGCCGATCTTGGCGCCGGGGAAGAAGGACAGCGAAATGTTTTTCAGGATTTCCCGCTTCGGCGGAACAACTTTTCCCAGCCGATGCATGGTGAATACGTATTGAGCCATGGTAAACCTAGCGTCAGTGACTGATGAATTGAGCGGGCGAAGCCCGTGCCAGGCCATGCGCCGCGCGGGCCGTTGACGGTGATCAATGCCTGCGTACGGAGAAAGCCTGAATGTCTGGGGGCTGGAACGCCCTCGCGTAACCGGCAAAGCTACCTGAATGCGCTTGGTCAGTCCAGCCAGCCAGGGCTGGCACTTTGCCACAACTCAAGGCATGCTAGCCGCCCTCCGGGCGTCCGGCTTATAGTGCACGTCGCGCGCCAGTCCAGCCAAACCGCAGGATCACAGCTTGTCCAAAGTCACGCCGCCAACTCCCCTGCGCGCCGCTCATATTGCGCCGGGAGCGCCCCTGCACGGCACCCTTAAAGGCGCATTGGCGACGCTTGTCCTCATGCTGCTCGCATTATTGTTCTGGCAACTGCTGGACCAACTGCAGCAAAACCAAAAGAACCAGCAGCAATACACTATCGATTACAGCGCCGACCTGGCCGAGCAGATCAGCCTGAACATGGCCCTGAGCGCAAAAATCGCCCTGAACCTGCTGCCGATGGTCGAGCCGCCGCGTGACGGCGAACAGCAACAAGCCCTGATGCGCACGCTGCAACGCTCTCTGCCGGAATTGCGCAGCATTGCCCTGCTGGCGCCCAGCGGGGCCATGATCACCGACAGCGCCAGTGACAGCCAGGACAGCGCCTGGCTTGAAGAACTGGTGCAGCGCAGCCATTCGCAGTCCTACTACCTGAGCAGCAACAACGACGGCACGCTCATCTATCTATTGCTGCACCAGCCCAGCGGCGGCTCGCGGGTGTATTGGGTGCTGCGGCTGGCGCCCAACTACCTGACCAGCCTCACCCGCCAGGACAGCCAGGGCCAGCGCCCCATGTGGGCCATCGAAAACCGCCTCAACCACCGCGTCATCAGCCGTGACAGCGGCATGCCGGCCCAATGGGCAACCGCCCTGACCCCGGACGAACTGAATAAAAGCGTACTGGTCACGCCCCTGAGCAGAAGCGACTGGCAGTTGCGCGGGCTGTTCGACCGCACCGCCGTGCTGGAACAACTGCTGCCTGCGTTTATCGGCAAATGCCTGCTGGGCCTGGCGTTTTCGCTGATCCCGGTGATTGTGCTGCTGAACATGCGCCGCCGTCAGCGCCAAGTGCATGAGGGCCGGCGACGCTATCAGGATATTTTCGAAGGCACCGGCGTGGCCCTGTGCGTGCTGGACCTGTCGGGCCTGAATGCGTTTTTCGACAAGGCGCAACTGCACACACGCGAACAACTGCAGGACTGGTTGCGCGACAACCCGGTCGAGCGCCAGCAACTGCTCAAGGAGCTGCGCATCACCGAGGTCAACCAGGTGGCGGTGCGCCTGCTGAATGTCGCCTCCTGCGAACAGGCGTGGGAACGGCTGATCGATGACTGCCCGCGCAACGCGACGTCCATCGGCTACCAGGTGCTTGAGGCAGTCCTGACCCAGCAGAGCCAGCTGGAGCTGGAAATCCAGCTCAAGGACCTGGCCGGCAACGAGCAATACCTGTGGCTGGTGATGCGCTTGCCCGAGCAGCAGGACGACTTCAAGGCGGTGATCCTCAGCATCAGCGATATCACCAGCCGCAAGCTGATCGAACTGTCGCTGGTGGAGCGCGAGAGTTTCTGGTCGGACGTGGTGCGCACCGTGCCCGACCACCTGTATGTGCAGGACGTGATCAGCCAGCGGATGATTTTCAGCAACCACCATCTGGGCCACACGCTGGGCTATAACAAGACCGAACTGCAGCAAATGGGCGAGTATTTCTGGGAAATTCTGCTGCACCCCGAAGACGCCGAGCATTACCACGAACTGCGCCAGCAGCAGCGCGAAATCGGTTACACCACGCAGCTGCAATGCCAGCTGCGCTTTCGCCATCGCAATAACCAGTGGCGGCGCTTTGATATTCGCGAGCAGGCCCTGGCCAGGGACAAGACCACGCAGGTCACACGGATCATCGGCGTGGCCAAGGACATTACCGACCAGATCGAGGCCAGCGAATCCCTGCGCGACAGCGAACAGCGCTACCGCATGCTGGCCGAAAGCATCAGCGACGTGATCTGCTCCACCGACAGCCACTTGGCCCTCAACTACATCAGCCCGTCGGTCAATGCTGTGCTGGGTTACGACGTGGAGTGGGTGTTCAAGAACGGCTGGCAGTCGATCGTCGCCAACCCGCAGCAATTGACCGGCATCTACAGCCTGATGGAACAGGTCAGCCGCGCGCTGGGCGATCCCGAGGCGCTGAACAAGCTGCGAGATGACATCCAGACCCAGCTGTTCCTGTTCGATTGCCTGCGCGCCGACGGCCGTAAAGTGCCGATCGAGTTGCGCCTGGTGCTGGTGTGGGACGAACACGGCGCGTTCGAGGGCATCCTCGGTGTGGGCCGCGATATCAGCCAGCAACGCCGCGCCGAGAAAGACCTGCGCATGGCGGCCACGGTATTCGAACACTCCACGTCGGCGATCCTGATCACCGACCCGGCCGGGTATATCGTGCAGGCCAACGAGGCCTTCAGCCGGGTCAGCGGGTATGAGGTGGCGGACGTACTCGACCAGTTACCGAACATGCTCACCGTCGACGAGCAACAGGAAGCCCACCTGCGCTATGTGCTCAAGCAATTGCACCAGCACAGTACCTGGGAAGGCGAAGTGTGGCTCAAGCGCCGCAACGGCGAGCATTACCCGGCGTGGGTCGGCATTACCGCCGTGTTCGACGATGAAGGCGACCTGGCCAGCTATGTGTGTTTCTTCAGCGATATCAGCGAGCGCAAGGCCAGCGAACAGCGCATCCACCGCCTGGCGTACTACGACGCCCTGACCCACCTGCCCAATCGCACGCTGTTCCAGGACCGCCTGCACACCGCGTTGCAGTCTGCCGAGCGGCAGAAGTCGTGGGTGGTACTGATGTTCCTCGACCTCGACCGCTTCAAGCCGATCAACGACTCCCTGGGCCACGCCGCCGGCGACCGCATGCTCAAGGAAATGGCGACCCGCCTGCTCGGTTGCGTGGCCGAAGACGACACTGTGGCGCGCATGGGCGGCGACGAGTTCACCTTGCTCCTGCAACCGCGGGTCAGCCGCGAATTGGCGCTGAACCGCGCGATCCACGTGGCCGAGCAAATCCTCGCCAGCCTGGTGAAACCGTTTGTGCTGGAAGGCCGCGAGTTCTTTGTGACCGCCAGTATCGGCATCGCCCTGAGCCCGCAGGACGGCAACGAGCTGAGCCAGTTGATGAAAAACGCCGACACGGCGATGTACCACGCCAAGGAACGCGGCAAGAACAACTTCCAGTTCTACCAGGCCGACATGAACGCCAGCGCCCTGGAACGCCTGGAGCTGGAAAGCGACCTGCGCCACGCCCTGGAGCAGGACGAATTCGTGCTCTATTACCAGCCGCAATTCAGCGGCGATGGCAAACGCCTGACCGGCGCCGAAGCCCTGCTGCGCTGGCGCCATCCACGCCGTGGGCTGGTGCCGCCGGGGGACTTTATCCCGGTGCTCGAAGAGCTTGGGCTAGTGGTGGACGTGGGCGACTGGGTGATCAGCGAGGCGTGCCGCCAGCTCAAGACCTGGCACCAGAACAAGGTGCGCGTGCCGAAAGTCTCGGTGAACATCTCCGCACGGCAGTTCTCCGACGGCCAGCTTGGCACGCGCATCGCCACCATTCTCAAGGACACCGGCCTGCCGCCGGCATGCCTGGAGCTGGAACTGACCGAAAGTATTCTGATGCGCGAAGTCAACGAAGCGCTGCACATCCTCGACAGCCTGAAAAACCTGGGCCTGAGCATTGCGGTGGACGACTTCGGCACCGGCTATTCGTCGCTCAACTACCTCAAGCAGTTCCCCATCGACGTGTTGAAGATCGACCGCACCTTTGTCGATGGCCTGCCCTCCGGCGAGCAAGACGCGCAAATCGCCCGCGCGATCATCGCCATGGCCCACAGCCTGAACCTGGCGGTGATCGCCGAGGGCGTGGAAACCCATGAGCAACTGGACTTCCTGCGTGAGCATGGCTGCGACGAGGTGCAGGGCTACCTGTTCGGGCGGCCGATGCCGGCGAACCGGTTCGAGGCGCAGTTCAGCAATGATGCGCTGTTCCTGTTCGACTGAGATTTTGTGGTGGGGCTGACGGCCTCATCGCAGGCAAGCCAGCTCCCACCTTTGAATGGGTTCACATCAAAATGTGGGAGCCGGGCTTGCCCGCGATAGGGCCGGCACAGCCACCGCCCATCCCCGGATGAGCCCCACTTGTCCGCGACATGATGTCCTTTCATATGCCATCTAAAACCCGTTGGGTTAGAATGCCCTCCTTTTCTGCCCCCGATCCTTGAGGACCGCCATGTTCAGCCGTGATTTGACTATTGCCAAGTACGACGCCGATCTCTTTGCCGCCATGGAGCAAGAAGCCGTGCGCCAGGAAGAGCACATTGAGCTGATCGCTTCGGAAAACTACACCAGCCCAGCCGTCATGGAGGCTCAAGGTTCGGTTCTGACCAACAAGTACGCCGAAGGCTACCCAGGCAAGCGCTACTACGGTGGTTGCGAGTACGTCGACGTGGTTGAACAACTGGCCATCGACCGTGCCAAGGAACTGTTCGGCGCCGATTACGCCAACGTCCAGCCGCACGCCGGTTCACAAGCCAACAGCGCCGTGTACCTGGCCCTGCTGCAAGGCGGCGACACCATCCTGGGCATGAGCCTGGCCCACGGTGGTCACCTGACCCACGGCGCCAGCGTTTCGTCCTCCGGCAAGCTGTACAACGCCGTTCAATACGGTATCGATGCCAACGGCTTGATCGACTACGACGAAGTCGAGCGCCTGGCGGTTGAACACAAACCGAAAATGATCGTGGCCGGTTTCTCTGCCTACTCGCAGATCCTCGACTTCCCACGCTTCCGCGAAATCGCCGACAAGGTCGGTGCCTACCTGTTCGTGGACATGGCTCACGTGGCCGGTCTGGTCGCCGCTGGCGTCTACCCGAACCCGGTGCCTTACGCTGACGTGGTCACCACCACGACCCACAAGACCCTGCGCGGTCCACGTGGCGGCCTGATCCTGGCGCGCGCCAACGCCGAGATCGAGAAGAAGCTGAACTCCGCGGTATTCCCGGGCGCCCAGGGTGGCCCACTGGAGCACGTGATCGCCGCCAAAGCGATCTGCTTCAAGGAAGCCCTGCAGCCTGAGTTCAAGACTTACCAGCAACAAGTGGTGAAAAACGCCAAGACCATGGCCGAAGTGTTTATCGCACGCGGTTTTGACGTGGTGTCCGGCGGTACTGAAAACCACCTGTTCCTGCTGTCGCTGATCAAGCAGGACATTTCCGGTAAAGATGCTGACGCCGCCCTGGGCAAAGCTTTCATCACCGTGAACAAAAACTCCGTGCCGAACGACCCACGCTCGCCGTTCGTCACCTCCGGCCTGCGCTTCGGCACCCCGGCTGTGACCACGCGTGGCTTCAAGGAAGCAGAGTGCAAGGAACTGGCTGGCTGGATCTGCGACATCCTGGCTGACCTGAACAACGAAGCCGTGATCGACGCGGTCCGTGAGAAGGTCAAGGCCATCTGCAAGAAGCTGCCGGTGTACGGCGCTTGATTGCAGTTGCTTGAATAAAAAGCCCGGCTCTTGAGCCGGGCTTTTTTATGCCTGAAAACACTGTTTTCTCAACCTGCAATGCCATCAAACTGTGGGAGCGGGCTTGCTCGCGAATACGGTGTATCAGTTACAAATCAGCTGACTGATCCACCGCTTTCGCGAGCAAGCCCGCTCCCACATTTTTTGACCGTGTTCCAGGTCAGGGTTGGTAGACCTTGGCGAAGCCGTCGCGAATTTTGTCCTCCGGCAACTCATCGGCAATAAACACGATCACACTTTCGCGCGCCTCGCCTTCGGCCCACTCGGTATCCCAATCGAAACCGTAGAGCTTCAGCACGCCCTGGAACACCATGCGTCGATCTTCGCCGGCAATGTTCAACACGCCCTTGTAGCGCAGCAGTTGTTTGCCGTGGTCTTCCAGCAGTTCATTCATAAACTCGCTGAGCCGGTCGATATCCAGCGGCTGCTCGGTGCGCAGCACCAGGCTTGAGATTCGATCAACCGACGGCGCAGCGCTGACCGGGCGCAGGCTCATGCCGGCATTGAGGTTGAAGCCGCGCACATCGAGCAATTCGGCCAGGTCGATGGCGCCGTGGTCGACCACGTGGATCGGCGCGCGGCGGTTGATGCGGGTCAGGCGCTGGCTGAGGGCGTCGAAAGTCGCGTCATCCACCAGATCGCGCTTGCTCACCAGCAGGCGGTCGGCGAAACCGATCTGGGCCTGGGCGATGGTCTGGGTCAGGTGGTGTTCGGCGTGGGCCGCGTCCACCAGGGTGATGATGCCATCGAGGATGTAACGCTCGCGCAGCTCTTCATCGATGAAAAAAGTCTGGGCCACCGGCGCCGGGTCGGCCAGGCCGGTGCACTCGATCACCAGGCGGTCGAAGGCGATCTCGCCGCTGTCCAGGCGTTCGAGCAGCAGGTACAGGGCTTTGGTCAGGTCGGTGTGGATGGTGCAGCACACGCAGCCATTGGACAGGGTCATGACTTGCACCGGCTCGGCGCCCAGCAGTTGGGTGTCGATACCGGCGTCACTGAATTCGTTCTCGATCACGGCGATTTTCAGGCCGTGCTCGGCCTTGAGCAGGTGGCGCAGCAAGGTGGTCTTGCCGGCCCCGAGGAAGCCGCTGAGGATGGTGACGGGGATGGGAGAGGACAAAGACAGTTCTCCTGATAATTGAAGGAACACAAAACAAATGTGGGAGCGGGCTTCTGTGGGAGCTGGCTTGCCTGCGATGCAGACAACCCGGTCGTTCAGTCAGACCGAGTTGACACTATCGCAGGCAAGCCAGCTCCCACAAAAAGCCCTGCTCCCACAGAGAAGGGTGCTGGCCCGGCTTATCGGGTCAACAGCACTTGGGCCCGCCCTTGCCACCGTAACGGGCTTCCTGGCGTTCACGGAAGAACGCCTCGTAGTCCATCATCGGTTTGTCCGGGTGCTTGGTTTGCATATGCTCGACGTACGTATCGTAGTCGGGCATGCCGACCATCAGGCGCGCGGCCTGACCGAGGTATTTACCGAGGCGACTGATGTCATTGAACATGCTTGCAACCCTCGATTAAGCGTCTGGTACGGCCTGGAATGGCGCTTCTTTATCCGTACGTTCCTTGTTACCCCAGGCGGCTACGCCGACTTTGATCGCATAGAACAGGATGCTGAAGACCACGAACAGGAACAGTACAGTCAATGTCGCGTTCGTGTAGGCGTTCCAGATCACATGCTGCATCTGGTCGATGCTCTTCGCCGGGGCAAGGATCTGCCCGTTGGCCAACGCATCGCTGTACTTCTTGGCCAGCGACAGGAAGCCAATCGCCGGGTTCGCGTCGAACAGCTTGATGAAGCCTGCGGTCACGGTGCAGATCAGCAGCCAGACCGCCGGCAGCATGGTCACCCAGATGTAGCGCTGGCGTTTCATTTTGATCAGCACAACCGTGGCGAGCATCAGCGCGATACCGGCCAGCATCTGGTTGGAGATGCCGAACAGCGGCCACAAGGTATTAATGCCGCCCAGTGGGTCGATCACGCCTTGGTACAGCAGGTAACCCCACATCGCCACGCAACCTGCGGTAGCGATCAGGTTGGCAGTCCACGACTCGGTACGCTTGAGCGCCGGCACGAAGGAGCCGAGCAGATCCTGGAGCATGAAGCGACCGGCACGGGTACCGGCGTCAACCGCGGTCAGGATGAACAGTGCTTCGAACAGAATCGCAAAGTGGTACCAGAACGCCATGGTGTTTTCACCCGGCAGCACACTGTGCAGGATCTGCGCGATACCGACCGCCAGGGTCGGCGCACCGCCGGCACGCGCCAGGATAGTGGTTTCACCAATATCGCGGGCCACCGCGGTCAACGCTTCCGGGGTAATTGCAAAGCCCCAGCTGCTGACGGTTTGCGCCACAGTCACCACATCAGCACCCACCACGGCGGCCGGGCTGTTCATGGCGAAGTACACGCCAGGCTCGATCACCGAAGCGGCAACCATTGCCATGATCGCCACGAACGACTCCATCAGCATCGCGCCGTAACCGATGTAGCGCGAGTGGGCTTCATTGGCCAACAGCTTGGGCGTGGTGCCCGATGAAATCAGTGCGTGGAACCCCGAGACCGCGCCACAGGCGATGGTGATGAACAGGAACGGGAACAGACCGCCCTTCCACACTGGGCCGGTGCCGTCGACAAACTGGGTCAATGCCGGCATTTTCAGGTCGGGCATGGTGACCAGGATGCCGATCGCCAGGGCAATGATGGTGCCGATTTTCAGGAAGGTAGACAGGTAGTCACGCGGCGCCAGGATCAGCCACACCGGCAATACAGCCGCCACGAAGCCGTAACCGACGAGCATCCAGGTGATCTGGATCCCGGTGAAGGTGAAGGCCTTGGCCCACACGGGGTCAGCGGCAATCTGCCCGCCCAGCCAGATCGAGCCCAGCAGCAACAGCACGCCGATGATCGAGATTTCACCGATACGGCCCGGGCGGATGTAGCGCATGTACACGCCCATGAACATCGCGATCGGGATGGTCGCCATCACCGTGAAGATGCCCCACGGGCTCTCGGCCAAGGCCTTGACCACGATCAGCGACAGCACCGCGAGGATGATGATCATGATCAGGAAGCAGCCAAACAGCGCGATGGTCCCGGGAATGCGGCCCATTTCTTCGCGGACCATGTCCCCGAGGGAACGGCCGTTGCGACGGGTGGACAGGAACAGGATCATGAAATCCTGCACCGCACCCGCCAGCACCACGCCGGCAATCAGCCACAGCGTGCCCGGCAGGTAGCCCATTTGCGCAGCCAATACCGGGCCGACCAGCGGACCTGCACCGGCAATCGCCGCAAAGTGGTGACCGAAAAGGATGTGTTTGTTGGTCGGTACATAGTCCAGACCATCGTTGTTGAGCACTGCGGGGGTGGCCCGCCGTGGATCGAGTTGCATCACGTTGTTAGCGATGAACAGACTGTAGTAACGGTACGCAACCAGGTAGATGGCGACAGCAGCTACCACAATCCACAAGGCGTTGATCGCCTCGCCGCGGCGCAAGGCCACTACGCCCAGGGCGCACGCTCCTACAATTGCCAGCACCAGCCAGGGTAGGTGGCGTAGCAGGCTATTATTATTTTTCATTTTTATATTCCAGCCAGGGTGGACAGAAAGGACAGCCAGTCCGAGTTTAGCGCTGTTGGCCTCAAAGACCACCCCCCTACGTTGGTCTAGAGCCTTGCGAGGGCAAAAAAAACCGAAATAAATGACCAATGATGGCGCAGGGCTACAATCCCCTTATCCACAGAGGGTTTGACCATGAGTGAACAATCGTCAGATCGCCGCCGTTTCCGGCGTATCGCCTTCGATGCCAGGACGACTATTGCGCAAGACAGCTGGAATTGGCCGGTGCAATTGGTCGATCTGTCGCTCAAAGGCTTACTGGTGCAACGCCCTGAAGACTGGCGGGGCAATCGTGCGGAGCCGTTCGAGGTGGATATTCGCCTCGACCCCGAGGCGCATATAAAGATGCAGGTCAAGCTGGCACATGACGACCATGGGCAGTTGGGGTTTGTGTGCGAGCACATCGACCTGGAGTCGATCAGTCACTTGCGGCGGCTGATCGAGTTGAACCTGGGGGATGAGGATGAACTGCACCGGGAGTTGGCGGCGCTGCTGGAAATCTGACAGCCAGCTCCCACACAAGTCCTACTCGAACAGTGCATCCAGGGCTTGTTCCAGGCGAGTTACGCCAATCACCGTCAACCCAGCGGGCATTTCCTTCGGCGCATTGCCCTTGGGCACGATCGCGCGTTTGAAGCCGTGCTTGGCAGCCTCTTTCAGGCGCTCCTGGCCGCTCGGCACCGGGCGCACTTCGCCGGACAGGCCGACTTCACCAAACACCAGCAGGTCATGGGGCAACGGCTTATTGCGCAGGCTGGACATCACCGCGGCCATCAAGGCGAGGTCGGACGCCGTCTCCAGTACCTTGACCCCGCCCACCACGTTGAGGAACACGTCCTGGTCGTGGGTCGGGATGCCGCCGTGACGGTGCAGAACCGCCAGCAGCATCGCCAGGCGGTTCTGATCCAGGCCGAGGGTGACGCGACGCGGATTGGCCAAATGGCTGTCATCCACCAGCGCCTGCACTTCGACCAGCATCGGCCGGGTGCCTTCCCACGTCGCCATCACCACACTGCCTGGAACTTCTTCCTGGGCGCGCGTGAGAAAAATCGCCGAGGGGTTGGAGACTTCTTTCAGCCCCCGGTCGGTCATGGCGAACACACCCAGCTCGTTCACCGCGCCGAAGCGGTTCTTCACCGCCCGTAGCAGGCGCAGGCGACCGTCGGACTCGCCTTCGAAATACAGCACGGTGTCGACCATATGCTCCAACACGCGCGGCCCGGCCAGTGCGCCCTCTTTGGTCACATGGCCGACCAGGAAGATCGCCGTGCCGCTCTGCTTGGCGTAACGCACCAGCAGCGCCGCGCTCTCACGCACCTGGGACACACCGCCCGGCGCCGATTGCAGCTGTTCGGTGAAAATCGTCTGGATCGAGTCGATCACCATTACTTTGGGTTTTTCGATGCGCGCCGTGGCGATGATGCTTTCGATGCAGGTTTCGGTCATCACTCGCAGCTGGTCCTGGGGCAGGCCCAGGCGACGGGCACGCATGGCCACCTGCTGCTGGGATTCCTCGCCGGTGACGTACAGCGCCGGCATGCGGCTGGCGATGCTGCACAGGGTTTGCAGCAGGATCGTCGACTTGCCGATGCCGGGGTCGCCGCCGATCAGCACCACCGAGCCGTCCACCAGGCCGCCGCCGAGTACCCGGTCCAACTCGCCGGACGCCGTGGAGAACCGTGGGATCTCTTCAACGCTGACTTCGGCCAGGGTCTTGATCTGCGCCTGCTGCCCGGTCCAGCCGGCACGGCCGGTGGGGGCTGCGGCGCCGCCGCTCTCGATCATGGTTTCTGTCAGGGTGTTCCACGCACCGCACTCGGTGCACTGGCCGGCCCACTTGGGAAAGGTCGCGCCGCACTCCGTGCAGCCGTACATGCGCTTGGCCTTTGCCATTTGAGAACCTCCAACCGAAAAACCGCGATGATAGCTCAGCGCGGCGCCGGGGTCCGGATTTCACCGCTGGCCAATCGTGAAGCACTGTTGCCGATCGGGTCTTGCGCGTCGAGGTCGGCGCCCTTGGCTTTCAGTTTATCCAGCAGTTCGACGCGCTTGAACAGCCCGGCGTACATGGCGGCGGTCTGGCCGGCACCGTTGCGCTGGTCGGGGTTGCAGTCGGTGGCCAGCAGCCGTTGGGCAATGTTCAGCTCACCCTTGAAGATCGCACCCATCAGCGCAGTGTTGCCGCGTTTGTCCTGCACGCAGGCGTCGGCCCCGGCGGCGAGCAAGCGCTCCACGTAGGCACTTTCACCGTGATAGGCCGCCAGGATCAGCGCGGTGTAGCCCTTTTCGTCCTGGGTGTTGAGGCTGTAGCCGGATTCGATAAAGGTGTTGAGCATGTCGAGGTCGCCACGGCGGGCGGCGTCGAAATAGTAGCCTTGCAGCTGCGCCTTGAGCGCGACCGGGTCGGGGGACTCGGCACGCGCGACGAAAGCCAGCATCGCGATTGCCAAGCCGATAAAAATTCGCATGGTCATTCTCCTGCCAAAGGTCGGCGCCCGCGTTGGCGCGCCGACCGTAACCCACGGATCAGTCGCTGAGTTTTTCAGCCAACGCCTTCACACGGGCCAGATCACCCTTGGCGACTTTGGCCACGCCAGTGCCGTACTCGGGGTCTGCCTTGTAGAGGAACGACAGGATGATGTGCTTGCTCTCATCGTCGGTAGTGGCCAGGGAGCCGCCGAAGTTTTCGATCAAGTCCTGACGCTCTTTCTGACTGTATGAACGGTACAAATCGCCGGCCTGCTTGAAGTTCTGCTCGCGCTGGATCTTCGCTTGCTGGGTGCTGCCGGACAGCGCCGACTGGCTGTAGCGCGCGGTTTGCGGCTCTTCACGGTTTTCCAGGCGGCTTGGCTGATAGTTCACGCCACTGCTGGTCTTGCCGCTGTTCATCGCACCGTCCTGGTTACCGTTGTTGACGGTGACCCGTGGCGCGTTGATCGGCAATTGCAGGGCATTCGCGCCCAGGCGATACATTTGCGTGTCGGCATAGGAGAACACCCGGCCTTGCAGCAGGCGGTCTTCCGACGGCTCGATGCCTGGCACCAGGTTGGCCGGGGCCATGGCCACTTGCTCGGTTTCCTGGAAAACGTTGGCCGGGTTGCGGTTCAGCACCATCTGCCCGACTTTGCGCTCGGGCACATTCGGCCAGATTTTGGTGGCGTCCAGCGGGTCGAAATCAAACTTGGCCAAGTCCTCGGGTTTGAGCACTTGCACATACAGGTCCCACTTGGGGAAGTCGCCCTTGTTGATATGGGTGACCAGGTCGTTGGTCATGTGGCTGTAATCACGCCCCTGCACTTCGGTGACTTGCTTGGGGTCCAGATTCTTGATGCCTTGCAGGCTCTTCCAGTGGAACTTGACGTAGTGCACTTCGCCCTTGGCGTTGATCAGCTTGTAGGCATGCACGCCATTGCCGTCCATCTCGCGGTAACTGGCCGGGGTGCCGGAGTCCGAATACAGCTCGGTCAAGGTACGCGTGGATTCGGGGACGTGGGAGAAGAAGTCGAAGCGGCGAGAGTCGTCATCCAGGTTGGTGCGTGGGTCCGGTTTGAACGCATGGACCATGTCCGGGAATTTGATCGCATCGCGGATGAAGAACGTCGGGAAGTTATTGCCGACCAGGTCCCAGTTGCCGTCGGCGGTATAGAACTTGGTGGCGAAGCCGCGTGGGTCACGCAGGGTTTCCGGGGAATGGTTGCCGTGCACCACGGCGGAGAAGCGCACGAACACCGGGGTGGCCTCGCCTGCCGCAAACACTTTGGCCTTGGTCAGATCGCTGAGGTTATCGGTGACGGTGAACGTGCCATGGGCACCGGTGCCACGCGCATGCACCACGCGCTCCGGGATGCGTTCACGGTCGAAGCGCTGCAGCTTCTGGATCAGTTGCACGTCTTGCAGCAGCACCGGGCCGTTGGCGCCGGCGGTCTGCGAGTTCTGGTTGTCGCCGACGGCTGCCCCGTTGTCACGGGTCAAATTGGCGGCTTGCACGGACAGCGAAAGCAGGCTGGCGGTCGCCAGTAACAGCGCATGTCGCGCCAATACCGGACCGCGGCTCATTGGGTTCTTCATCGAGGTTTCCTCTGGTTTTTCTAGTGCACATTCAGTTGTGCTTGCCAGAGGCTAGTGACCCGCGAGCCAGAAGATAAATAGAAAAGCCGTAACAACCCGATTGAAAAAATAGTGTGGTAAGCCACTGATATGGCGCGTATTTCGCGCGCGACTGGTGGCACTTTGCAAACTATTTGCGATTTAATGTGTCGATTAAAACTAACAGTGTTAATGGTTGTGTCAGGCGATTGCGCTTTGACTGACTTACACTGGGTCCCACCCTTCTCATCTGTAACAAGGAATAACCTATGAGCGTGATCAGTGAGTTCAAGGCCTTCGCGGTCAAAGGTAATGTGGTCGACATGGCCGTCGGTATCATCATCGGCGCCGCCTTCGGCAAAATTGTTTCCTCGTTTGTAGGCGACGTGGTGATGCCGCCGCTCGGCCTGCTGATCGGCGGTGTGGACTTCGGTGATCTGGCGATTACGCTCAAGGCCGCCCAAGGTGATATCCCGGCGGTGGTGCTGGCCTACGGCAAGTTCATCCAGAGTGTGGTCGACTTCCTGATCGTCGCGTTTGCGATCTTCATGGGCGTGAAGGTGATCAACCGCCTGAAACGTGAAGAGGCCAAGGCACCAAGCCTGCCGCCAGTGCCAACCAAAGAAGAGGTACTGCTGGGCGAGATTCGTGACCTGCTCAAGGCACAGCATGACAAACCGCTTTAAAGCCACATCGGTTGTGTAAAAAAGGCGCCCCGCGGGGCGCCTTTTGCTTACCAGTAGTTTTCCACCGCCACTTGGCCAGGCCGTCGGCTCAAGCTCAATTGCATATCGCGTTGCTTGAGCAACTGCCGGGTGTCGTCGACCATCTGCGGGTTCCCGCAGATCAGCACGCGGGAGTGCTCGGGGCTCAACTCGACGCCGGCAGCGCGCTCCAGCTCGCCGTTTTCGATCAACGTAGTGATGCGGCCGTTCAACGCGCCGGGGTGTTGTTCGCGGGTGACCGTCGGAATGTAAGTCAGTTTGTGCGCGTACTCGGCCAGGTACTCGCGCTCGCCCAGCTCCTTGATCAGCGACTGATAGGCCAGCTCCCGGGCTTCCCGCGCGCTGTACACGAGGATGATGCGCTCGAATTTCTCCCAGACTTCGAAGTCCTGCAGGATCGACAAAAACGGCGCAACCCCGGTGCCGGTGCCCAACAGCCACAAGTCGCGGCCATCGACGAACCGGTTCAACGTCAGGAAACCTGTGGCCTGGCGCTCGACCATCAAGGTATCGCCCACTCGCAGCCGGCTCAGTTCACTGGTGAACTCCCCGCCTGGGACGACAATCGAGAAAAAATCCAGGTGCTCATCAAATGGCGAGGACACCACGGAATAGGCGCGCCACACCGTGCTGCCATCCGCCTTGGTGACCCCCAGGCGTACGAACTGGCCTGCCGTAAAGCGAAAACCCGCGTCACGGGTAGTGCGCAGCGTGAACAGGCTCGGGGTCAGCGATTGCACGTCGAGCAGGGTTTGGCGGGTAAATTTCTCAGCACTGGCCGTCATGGGGGGCTCCGTTCTACAGGTGCCCTAGTGTCCCCCAAAGTCGCCTGTGGAAACACCGGTGGTTTGTAGTGACATCCCACGCCGGCACGCTAGTGGCAGATTGATATCCTTACTAATTAATTTGCTATTAATTATTGTCTAAAAGTTACAAAAAAAGTGTAAGCAAACTATCTAAAACACTTTAACCCACTAAAAAATCAAAAAAAACCGCCAAATTCTGAATGAGGCGAACAAACGTTCTGTAGGAAAAAAACGACAAAAGCGCCTCTCAGCCGCCAAGAATCCACCCCGCCACGTAGTCGATGTCCTACACTAATTTCCGTGCGGCGTTGGGAGTGAGGAGGTATCCCACGACACAGAGAAACCCACGGAGAGTTACCAATGGTTAACTGGCACAACACGCGACTCCCCAAACTGGAAGGCGAAAGCGAGACCACCAGTCTTTTCGACATGGCTGTCAACCAAACCTACGCCCTCGGCTTTCAATACTGTTCTTTTACGATGAGTGCCCAACTATCCAATACACACACCAAACCTATCTCGCTTAACAATTATCCAGATGAGTGGAACAACCTTTACAGCCAGGCACAGTTCTTTGAAGTTGATCCCGTGGTCAAACATTGCAAGCGTTGCGTCCTGCCGCTTGTATGGGAGGAGAAAATCTTTAAAGACGCACCCAACCTTTGGTCTCTCGCTCAAACGTTCGGCGTGCATCATGGATGGACCCAAGCCGTACATGATTTCCAGGGTGTGTTCAGCATGCTGACCCTGGGCCGCAGCAAAGGCGAAGTCAGCCCGGAAGAGCTGTACGAAAAAGCAGGCCATGTACTGTGGTTATGCCATGCGCTGCATGCCGTCGTCGCGCAGACATATGCCGACAAACCCAGTGTTAACCCTGCCAGCAAGTTGACCCCAAGGGAGACTGAAATCCTCAAGTGGTCAGCCATGGGCAAGACCGCAGCAGATATTGCTACCATCCTCTGCTTGTCCGAACGAACGGTAGGCTTTCATATCTGCAGTTGCTTCAAGAAGCTTGGCGTTAACAACAAGATTGCCGCCGTACTCTGCGCTTCGAAAGCAGGGCTGTTTTAAGCCATGTTGAAACTGCACATGTAATCCCTCTGGAAAAAAAGTAACATTTACGACCAACGCTGAGTGTTGAGCGGCCCCCAAGGTGCCACCCGTCGTTCACTCAGACGTTCGCGCAGAGCGTTGCCGAACACCCATCGATTACCCAGAGCCTCCCCCTCTATGCCCCTGCTCGACAGCCCCTTCGCCCGGCTCGATCTGATCCGCCAGCCAGAGCAACATAACGATCCGCTGCAAGCGTTCGATGCTGCCGACGAGTACCTGCTCGGTTACCTGGCCGAGCAGCAGCCGAGCGCCGCCACCCGCGTGCTGGTGCTCAATGACAGTTTCGGCGCCCTGGCAGCCAGCCTTGAAGGCAAGGTGCACGTGACCTCCAGCGGAGACTCGTTTCTCGCCGCCCTGGGCCTTGAGAAAAACCTGGTGCGTAACGAAAAAGCCTTTGATGCCGTGCCGTTCATCCCCGCGAGCCAAGTGCCCGGCGGCCCGTTTGACCGGGTGCTGATCCGCGTGCCCAAGACCCTGGCGTTGCTGGAAGAACAGCTGATCCGCCTGCAGGGCCAACTGGCGCCGGGCTGCGAGGTAATTGCCGGGGCAATGGTCAAGCACCTGCCACGCGCGGCCGGCGAGCTGCTTGAGCGCTATATCGGGCCAATGCACGCCTCCCTGGCGGTCAAGAAAGCCCGGCTGCTGATCGCGACCGTGGCGGACCGCCCGACGGCAGTTTCGCCCTACCCGACACGCTACAGCCTGGAAACGCCGGCCATCGAATTGCTCAACCATGCCAACGTGTTCTGCCGCGAAAGCCTGGACATCGGCACCCGCGCATTCCTCCCGCACCTGCCGAAGAACCTCGGCAGTGCCCGCGTGGCAGACCTCGGTTGCGGCAACGGCGTGTTGGCGATCGCCAGCGCGCTGCAAAACCCCGACGCGCAGTACACCCTGGTGGACGAGTCGTATATGGCCGTGCAATCGGCCCTTGAGAACTGGCAGGCGGCCCTGGGTGAACGCGAGGTCAGCGTACGCGCCGACGATGGCCTGGCCGGGCAAGCGCCGCAATCGCTGGACGTGGTGCTGTGCAATCCGCCGTTCCACCAACAACAGGTGGTCGGCGACTTCCTGGCCTGGCGCATGTTCCAGCAGGCACGCGAAGCACTGGTGGTCGGCGGCGCCCTCTATATAGTCGGCAACCGTCACTTGGGTTATCACACCAAGCTGGCGCGGCTGTTCCGTGGCGTCGAGCAAGTTGCCACCACGCCTAAATTCGTGATTCTCAAAGCGCGCAAATAAAAAAAACCCTGCCGCTCTTGCGAGTGGCAGGGCTGAAAAGCCGGGCCGCGAGGCCCGGATTGGGATGTCAGTGGGTGGTCAGGCCGGCGGCATTCATGAACATGCGCATCAGGCTGGCCACGATAAACAGGGCCAGCACGCTGCCGGTCCAGATCATCGCCAACCACCCCAGGCGCCGCCACAACGGCTGTTTTTCGGCCAGTTCGATCTCGTGCAACGTAGGTTTGCCGGACATGCTGCGACCCTCCTAGTGATAACCGTCTTCGTGGGTGACCTTGCCGCGGAACACGTAGTAGCTCCAGAAGGTGTAGCCCAGGATGAACGGGATGATGAACAGCGTGCCCACCAGCATGAAGCCCTGGCTTTGCGGCGGCGCGGCGGCATCCCAGATCGAAACCGACGGCGGAATGATGTTCGGCCACAGGCTGATACCCAGGCCGCTGTAGCCGAGGAAGATCAGCACCAGCGTCAGCAGGAACGGCGTGTAGTGCGCATGACGTGCCACGGCGCGGAACAAGCCGTACATGGTCACCAGCACCAGGATCGGCACCGGCAGGAACCAGAACAGGTTCGGCAGGGTGAACCAGCGCGAGGCGATTTCCGGGTGCGCCAACGGCGTCCACAAGCTGACGATACCAATCACCGCCAGCACCACGAAGGCCAACGGCCGCGCCAGGTTGTGCATCTTCTCCTGCAATGGGCCTTCGGTCTTCATGATCAGCCAGGTGCAGCCCAGCAAGGCATACGCAACGATCAGCGCCACGCCACAGAACATCGTGAAGGGCGTCATCCAATCCAGCGAGCCACCGGCAAACTGGCGATTCACCACCGGAATCCCGTCGATAAACGCCCCCAGCGCCACGCCCTGGAAAAACGTCGCCGCAATCGAGCCGCCAATGAACGCCTTGTCCCACAGGTGACGTTTATCGTCCTTGGCCTTGAAGCGGAACTCAAAGGCCACGCCCCGGAAGATCAGCCCGATCAGCATCAATATCAGCGGCAGGTACAGCGCCGACAACACCACCGAATAGGCCAGCGGGAACGCACCGAACAACGCCGCGCCCCCCAGTACCAGCCAGGTTTCGTTGCCGTCCCAGACCGGAGCGACGGTGTTCATCATTACGTCACGGTCGACCTTGCCTGGGATAAACGGAAAGAGGATGCCGATACCCAGGTCGAAGCCGTCCATCACCACATACATCATGATGCCGAAGATGATGATCACGGCCCAGATCAGCGGAAGATCAATACCCATCTCAATTCTCCTTGTGCTGGATGTGGGCGTTTTCGTCATCGCTGCCGTCATCGGCGGCGGACAACGGACGGGCCGGCGTGCGTTTCTGGCCGGGGCCACCGTGGGTTGGCTCGGAACCTTCGTGGGTCTGAGGCCCTTTGCGCACCAGGCGCATCATGTAGCCCAAACCGGCGCCAAACAGCGCGAAGTACACCACCACGAACAACACCAGGGTTATGGTCATCTGCGCCAGGCTATGCCCGGACGACGCATCCGCCGTGCGCATCAACCCGTAGACCACCCACGGCTGACGGCCGATTTCGGTGGTAAACCAGCCGGCGAGGATTGCGATCAGGCCGGACGGGCCCATCCACAGCGCCAGGTACAGGAACGGCTTGGACGTGTACATCTTGTCGCCACGGCGCAGCCAGAGGCTGAACAGGCCGGTGAAAATCATCAGGAAGCCCAGGCCGACCATGACCCGGAACGACCAGAACACGATGGTCGAGTTGGGGCGGTCTTCAGGCGGGAAATCCTTGAGCGCCGGCACCTGTTTGTCCAGGGAGTGGGTCAGGATCAGGCTGCCCAGGTAGGGAATTTCGACCGCATATTTGGTTTTCTCGGCCTTCATGTCGGGCCAGCCAAACAGGATCAGCGGCGTCGGCTCGTTGCCGATGTTTTCCCAGTGGCCTTCAATCGCGGCGATTTTTGCCGGCTGGTGCTTGAGGGTATTGAGGCCATGGAAGTCACCGATCACCGCCTGGATAGGCGCCACGATCAGGGCCATCCACATCGCCATCGACAACATTTTGCGAATCACCGGGTTGTCCTTGCCGCGCAGCAAGTGCCAGGCCGCCGAAGAACCGACAAAGAACGCGGTGGCGACGAAGGCCGCCGTGGCCATGTGCATCAGGCGATAGGGGAACGACGGGTTGAAAATGACCGCCAGCCAGTCGGTAGGGATCACCCGGCCGTCGATGATTTCAAAGCCTTGCGGCGTTTGCATCCAGCTGTTGGACGCGAGGATCCAGAAGGTCGAAATCAACGTACCGACGGCCACCATCACCGTGGAGAAGAAGTGCAGCTTGCGCCCCACCTTGTTCCAGCCGAACAGCATCACCCCGAGGAAGCCGGCTTCGAGGAAGAACGCCGTGAGCACCTCGTACGTGAGCAACGGCCCGGTGACGGCACCGGCGAAGTCCGAGAAGCGACTCCAGTTGGTGCCGAACTGATAGGCCATGACCAGGCCGGAAACCACGCCCATGCCGAAGTTGACGGCAAAGATCTTCGACCAGAAATGGTAGAGGTCACGGTAGGTGTCGTTGTGGGTCTTGAGCCACAAGCCTTCCAGCACCGCAAGGTAACTGGCCAGGCCGATGGTGATCGCCGGGAACAGGATGTGGAACGAGATGGTGAATGCGAACTGAATTCGGGCGAGATCTAGCGCCTCCAAACCGAACATAAGTCTTCCTCTGTCAGGTAATACCGGCTGCGGGCGGGAGCCTGCACCCACTGCCCCCACGGATATGGAGTGTGGCGAATTTCAATTCGTTTCTTTTTTTACCAACCACGTAGGGATTCTGGCCCTGAGGCCGCCAGAACAAATCCGGCAAAGGTTTTGATCTGGATCAATCACAGATAAAAGAGTAGTCCCATTTTCGCGTATGGGCCGTGTGGTCTTTTGCCGCGTGACAGGTTGCCTCACTGACCTTCTCGCAACTATTTGTTACAGCTTGGTGCTAATCTCGCGGTTCCCTCCGGCCCTGACCTGAATTTCCGATGCCTAGTGAACCCGTGTTGCTGTTGCGTCACCACCGCCCTTTCGTCGCTTTCTGGCTGGCACGGATTTTCACCGCCAGCGGCTTCCAGATGCTCACCGTGGCCATCGGCTGGAACCTCTACCAGTTGACCGGCAATGTGCTGGACCTGGGTTTGGTCGGCCTGGTGGAGTTCGTACCGCGCGTGCTCTTTATGCTGCACACCGGGCATGTGGCCGACCGCTATGAACGGCGCAAGGTCGCAGCCATCTGCCAGACCGTGCAGGCGTTGATTGCACTTTCCCTGGCAATCGGCGGCCTGACCGGCAACGTGACCCGTGAG
Organism: Pseudomonas viridiflava; assembly: GCF_900580675.1. Taxonomy (GTDB): domain Bacteria; phylum Pseudomonadota; class Gammaproteobacteria; order Pseudomonadales; family Pseudomonadaceae; genus Aquipseudomonas. The sequence continues at coordinate 73,151 of NZ_UTBG01000014.1, read as the reverse complement.
ATGATTTTTATCCTCGCCTTCCTGCTGGGCGCCGCGCGTTCGTTTGAAATGCCCACCACTCAGGCGCTGTTGCCGAGCATCGTGCCGAGCGCACTGTTCCCGCGTGCCGTGGCCTCGTCGCAGTCGGCCCAGCAGTTGGCGACCATCGTCGCGCCGGCCCTCGGCGGTTTGCTGTACGCATTTGGCAGTGTCTGGGTGTATGGCCCGACCGTGGTGCTGTACATCATTGCCTGCGTGCTGACCCTCAACCTGCCCGCCCGCCAGACGCCGCTGAACAAGGCCAAGGCGACCATGGATTCGCTGTTGGCCGGGATTCGTTTTATCCGCAGCCGCCCGGACATCCTCGGGGCGATTTCCCTCGACCTGTTCGCGGTGCTGTTGGGCGGTGCCACCGCGTTGCTGCCGGTGTTTGCCAAGGACATTCTGCTGACTGGCCCGTGGGGCCTGGGCCTGCTGCGTTCAGCGCCGGCGGTGGGCGCGTTGCTGATGTCGTTGTGGCTGGCGCGCTTCTCGGTGGACAGAAAGGTCGGGCGCGTGATGTTTACCGCTGTGGGCGTGTTCGGCGTGGCGACCATCGCGTTCGGGCTGTCGACCTCGTTCTGGTTTTCCCTGGCGGTGCTGGTGGTGCTGGGCGCGGCGGACATGATCAGCATGGTGATCCGCGCGTCCTTTGTGCAGCTGGAGACCCCGGATGAGATGCGCGGGCGGGTCAGCGCGGTCAACGGCCTGTTTATCGGCGCCTCGAATCAGCTGGGCGAGTTCGAGTCCGGCATCACTGCCCACTGGTTTGGGACCGTGCCGGCGGTGGTCATGGGCGGGATCGGCACGCTGGTGGTGACGGGAGTTTGGATCAAACTGTTCCCGACGTTGGCTAATCGGGATCGGATGCATGTGCCGGTGGACGAAGCGAAGGCTTAGCCCCCTGCGCCTCGTCTCAGGTTGAAATACAGTCAATGTGGGAGCGGGCTTGCTCGCGAATACGGTGGATCAGTCACTATTTTCGGAGACTGACACACCGTATTCGCGAGCAAGCCCGCTCCCACAATTTGGCTTTCCAGTGGCTTGAAGGTTTGCGCTACAGCACCTTATCCAGGGTGATGGGAAATTCCCGCACCCGCTTGCCGGTGGCGTGATAAATCGCATTCGCCACCGCCGCCGCGACCCCGACAATCCCGATTTCACCTACGCCCTTGGAGCCCAGGGCATTGACGATTTCGTCGTGCTCTTCGACGAACAGCACGTCAATCTCGCCGATGTCGGCGTTTACCGGGATGTGGTACTCGGCCAGGCTGTGGTTCATGTAGCGCCCGAGCTGATGGTCGATCTGGGTCTCTTCATGCAGGGCCATGCCGATACCCCACACCACCCCGCCGAGGATCTGGCTACGCGCCATCTTCGGATTGACCACGCGCCCCGCCGCAATCGCACTGACCACACGGCTGACCTTGATGGTGCCGAGGTCCTCGTCCACCCGTACTTCCACGAAGACGGCGGAATGTGTAGCCGTGGCATAGCCTTCGCGTTTTTTGTCGGGCTCACTGTCGACCTGCACTTCCAACGCGTCTTCGCCGCTGTCCTTGACCAGTTGCGCCAACGACACACTCACGTCACCGGTGTGCAGCTGGCCATCTTCAAAGCGTACGTCTTCGGCATCCTTGAACACCGGGTACGTCTGCCGGGCAACGCTCAGCAATTTAGCGGTTAACGCCTCGCACGCCTGCTGCACCGCCGTGCCTACTGAAGACACAGTAAACGAGCCGCCCTGCAGCGGCGCGGTCGGCAATGAAGAGTCACCGAGCAGAAACTGCACGTCCTCAACTGCCACGCCACTGGCCTGCGCCGCGATCTGGGTCATCACCGTGTAAGTGCCGGTGCCGATATCCGTGGTGGCGCTGCTGACCGTCAGTTTGCCCTCGGCATCTATGCGCGCCTTGGCACTGGCCTTCATCTGCATGGCTTCCCACACGCCACCGGCCATGCCCCAGCCGATGAGTTGGCGGCCATCGCGCATGCTGCGCGGCTCCGGGTTGCGCTGGCTCCAGCCGAAGCGCTCGGCGCCTTCGCTGTAACACTCGCGCAAGGCCTTGCTCGACCAGGGCTTGTCTTCGTTCTGGTTGCGCTCGGCGTAGTTGATCAGGCGCAGCTGCACGGGGTCCATGCCCAAGGCGCAGGCCAGCTCATCCATCGCGCACTCCAGGCCGATCACACCCAGCGCGGCGCCCGGTGCGCGCATGTCCAGGGGCGTGAACACGTCCAGTGGCACCAGGTTATAGGTCAATTGCACGTTGTCGCAGTGATAGAGCATGCCGCTCCATTCCACCACGTGTTCGCTGAAATCCTCGAAACGCGAGGTCTGGCCGACGGCGGTGTGCCCCAGTGCCAGCAAGCGACCATTGGCCGCGGCGCCCATCTGCAAACGTTGCAAGGTGCGCGGGCGGTAGCCAAAGGTGAACATTTGCTGGCGGGTCAGCGTGACACGCACCGAGCGCTTCAGCGCCAGGGACGCCATCACCGCCAGCGGCAATTGGTACTGCGGGCGCAGGCCGGAACCGAAGGCGCCGCCGACGAACGCGGCGAAGATCCGGACCTGGCTTTTATCCAGGCCAAACACTTTTTGCACATAGGCCTGGCAGTTCTGCGGGCCCTGGGTCTTGTCATGAATATGCAGAGTGCCATCCGGCTGATACAGCACGGTGCTGGCGTGAGGCTCCATCGGGTTGTGGTGCTCGATGGGGGTGCTGTAGTGCACGTCCAGGCTGACTGCGGCAGCGGACCATTCGGCCTGGAAGTTGCCGCGCGGCGCGGGCGGCGTCTGCGGTGACGGGTAGGCCTGTTCCTGCTGCGCGATCAGGTCCGTCTCGAAGGTTTCGCGCGCGTATTCGATCTCGACCAGGGAGCCGGCATGCCGCGCCAGTTCCAGGTTGTCGGCGATCACCAGGGCCAGGGGCTGGCCGCTGTAGAGCACGCGGTCATTGTACAGCGGGCGAAACGGCGAGCCGTCTGCTGCGTCGTCGTCCTGGAAGGCATCGTCGTAACTGGCGATTTTCGGCCGGTTCAGATGGTCGAGCACCATCACTACGCCTGGCAGGGCCAGGGCTTTGGACGCATCAATGCTCAGCACGCGGCCTTTGGCGATGGTGCTGGACACCACGCTGCCGTGCAGCAGGCCATGCTCGGGAAATTCACCGGCGTAGCGTGCCTGGCCGGTGACCTTGAGCAGACCGTCAACGCGGTCCAGGGGTTTGCCGATAGCGGTCATGGGCGTTCTCCTGCGACAGCGGCGTCGCTCAGGGCGCGGATAATTGCGCGGCGCGCCAGCTTGATCTTGAAGCCGTTGTGTTCCAGCGGCTCGGCATCCTGCAGCAGGGCGTCGGCGGCATTGCTGAAGGTTTCGCGGCTGACCGACTGGCCGACCAACGCGGCTTCCACGGCGCGGTCGCGCCAGGGTTTGTGCGCCACGCCGCCGAGGGCCAGGCGCGCGTCGATGATCTGGTCACCGTCCAATTCAAGGGCGGCTGCGACGGACACCAAGGCAAATGCATACGACGCGCGGTCGCGGATTTTCAGATAGTGGCTGTGGCGCGCGAGGTGGTCGGCGGGCAGTTCGATGGCGGTGATCAGCTCATCGTCGGCCAATTGGTTGTCACGCTGCGGCGCATCGCCGGGCAAACGGTGGAAGTCGGCAAACTCGATGATTCGCGCGCCGCCACGCCCTTCCACATGCACCCGCGCCTCCAGCGCTGCCAGGGCCACGCACATGTCCGAAGGGTGGGTGGCCACGCATTGCTCGCTGGCGCCGAGGATCGCATGGATGCGATTCAACCCGGTGCGCGCCGGGCAACCGCTGCCGGGCTCACGCTTGTTGCAGGGCACGGTGGAATCATAGAAGTAGTAGCAACGGGTGCGCTGCAGCAAGTTGCCGCCGGTGCTGGCCATATTGCGCAACTGCGGTGAGGCCCCGGCGAGAATGGCCTGGGACAGCAATGGGTAGCGCTGTTCGATCAACGGATGCCAGGCCAGGTCGGCATTGCTCACCAGAGCACCGATGCGCAGGCCGCCCTCGGCGGTTTCTTCAACTTCATTCAACGGCAACCCGGTGATGTCGATCAGGTGCTCGGGGCGGCTGATGTTTTCTTTCATCAAGTCCAGCAGGTTGGTGCCACCGGCGATGAAGCGCGACGCGGCGCTGCTCAGGTGCACGGCCTCGTGTACGTCCGCCGGCTTGCTGTAATGGAAGGGATTCATTGCTCACCTCCCTGCGCACGACAGGCTGGCAGCGCTTCTTCGATGGCGTCGCGAATGTTGCTGTAGGCGCCGCAGCGGCACAGGTTGCCGCTCATCAGTTCCTGGATCTGCGCAGTGTCGTGGGCGCGGCCTTCGTTGGCCAGGCCGACGGCAGAGCAGATCTGGCCGGGGGTGCAGTAGCCGCACTGAAAGGCGTCATGCTTGATAAAGGCTTGCTGCATCGGGTGCAACTGGTCGCCTGCGGCCAGGCCTTCGATGGTGGTCAACTCGGCGCCGTCGCACATCACGGCGAGGGTCAGGCAGGCGTTGACCCGTTTGCCATCGCGCAAGACGGTGCAGGCGCCGCACTGGCCGTGGTCGCAGCCCTTTTTGCTGCCGACCAGATCAAGCTGCTCGCGCAACAGGTCGAGCAGTGTGGTCCAGGGCAATACGTCCAGTTGGCGATCCTGGCCGTTCAGGCTCAGGCGTATGGTGTGGCTGACGAACGGCTGGGCCGCCGCGCCGTTGGGGGTCGCGCTCATAAACACCTCACGGGTTGGTGTACATCCGCGGCGTTCAGGAAAATCGCCGTCTCAGGGGTACGACTTTGCGAGGTGTCGAGCGTTCAAGGTGATTGATCAGCGGATATTGAGCAGGGTTTTCAGGGTGTTTCGCGGGGCATTGATCGAGGTATTGCTGTATTCGAACCAGCCCTGGGCCTGGACATTCACGTCGAACACATAGATGTAGCCCATCAGGGTGCCCGCGCCATTGCAGGCCTCGCTGACGTTGCCGACCTGGCACACCGGGGTGCGCGTGCCGTTCAATTGCGCGCCATCGAAGCGGCCCATGGGGCTGTTACCCAGGCCGACTTCCATCACCGACACCTTGGTCGGCCCACGGTGCGTGCACATCTGCGTGCCTTGCGCGCGCTCCGGGATGGTTTCAGCGCAGCGTGCCGATTCGACCTTGAACACGCGCACTTCGCTCAAGGCCGGTGCAGTCGCGCCCCACGCCGGTGCTGCGCCGAGCCACAGGCCGATCCAGGGGATCAGAGCTAGACTCCACGCGTTGGCTTTTTTCATGCTGGCAATGACCCTGGATTAAACGTCGGCGCAGTATGCCTCAAGGCCACTTTTGAGAATACGCAGCCTATGCGCCACACGGCCTCGGCTGCTGGTATGATGCGCCGCTTTTTCCGATCCTCTCTGAAACCACAGGCGCTTGGCGCAGTTTGTGCTTTGACTTAGAGGTCAACAAATAACGACGCACACTCGCGTCACAGGGAGCCGGCATGCTGGAAAAGCTGTTTCAACTCAAGGCACACAACACCAATGTGCGCACCGAGATTCTCGCGGGGATCACCACCTTTTTGGCGATGGCCTACATCTTGTTCGTGAACCCGAGCATCCTCGGCGAGACCGGCATGGACAAGGGCGCGGTATTCGTCGCGACCTGCCTGGCGGCCGCCATCGGCTCGACCGTGATGGGCCTGATCGCCAACTACCCGATCGCGCTGGCGCCGGGCATGGGCCTCAACGCCTTCTTTACCTACACCGTGGTGCTGCACATGGGCCACACCTGGCAGGTAGCGCTGGGCGCGGTATTCATTTCGGCGGTGTTGTTCTTCCTGCTGTCGATCTTCCGTATCCGTGAGTGGATCATCAACAGCATCCCCCTGCCCCTGCGTTCGGCGATTGCCGCCGGTATCGGCCTCTTCCTGGCGCTGATCGCGCTGCACAACGCCGGCATCGTGGTCAGCAACCCGGCCACCATGGTTGGCCTGGGTGACCTGAAGCAACCGGCGCCGATCCTTGCCACCCTTGGTTTCGTGCTGATCGTTGCGCTGGAAGCCCTGGCCGTGCGCGGCGCGGTGCTGATCGGCATTCTGGCGGTGACCATCGTGTCGATCGTCATGGGCTTCACCCCGTTCGGCGGCGTGACCTCGATGCCGCCGTCCCTGGCCCCGACGTTCCTGCAACTGGATATCAAAGGCGCGCTGGATATCGGCCTGGTCAGCGTGATCTTCGCGTTCCTGTTCGTGGACCTGTTCGACAACTCCGGCACCCTGATCGGCGTGGCCAAGCGTGCCGGCCTGATGGGCAAGGACGGCCACATGCCGAAAATGGGCCGTGCGCTGATCGCCGACAGTACCGCCGCGATGGCCGGTTCGCTGCTGGGCACTTCGACCACCACCAGCTACATCGAATCCGCTGCGGGCGTGAGTGCCGGTGGCCGTACCGGTTTGACCGCCGTCGTGGTCGCGATCCTGTTCCTGCTGGCGCTGTTCTTCTCGCCACTGGCCGCCAGCGTTCCCGCCTTCGCCACCGCGCCGGCGCTGCTGTTCGTGGCCGTGCTGATGACCTCCGGCCTGGCCGAAATCGACTGGGATGACATCACTGTTGCAGCGCCGGTGGTGATCACCGCCCTGGCGATGCCTTTCACTTACTCCATCGCCAACGGCATCGCCTTCGGTTTCATCGCCTGGACCGCCATCAAGCTGCTTTCGGGCCGCTACCGTGAGCTGAACCCGGCACTGGTGATCCTGTCGATTCTGTTCGTGATCAAGCTGGGCTGGTTCAACGCATGACTTTTGACGCCGCACGCTACACCGCTCAACTGCAAGACAAGGTCACGCGCTTGCGTGACCTGCTGGCACCGTTCGACGCACCCGAGCCACAGGTCTTTGATTCGCCGCTGCAGAACTTCCGCCTGAGGGCGGAGTTCCGCCTGTGGCGCGAAGGCGGTGAGCGCCACTACGCGATGTTTTCCCAGGACGACAAGCGCACGCCGATCCTGATCGAAGAGTTCCCCATCGCCAGCCTGCGCATCAACCAGTTGATGCCGCAACTCAAGGCCGCCTGGCAAGCCAGCGCTGCCCTGAGCCACAAGCTGTTCCAGGTGGAGTTCCTGACTACTCTGGCCGGCGACGCGATGATCACCCTGTGCTATCACCGCCCGCTGGATGAGCATTGGCACACCGCCGCGAACCAGCTGGCGGCGGACTTGAACGTGAGCATCATCGGCCGCTCCAAGGGCAAGCGCGATGTGATCGGCCACGATTACGTGGTGGAAAAACTCGAAGTCGGCGGCCGCACCTTCAGCTATCGCCAGCCCGAAGGCGCGTTCACCCAGCCCAACGGCACGGTGAACCAGAAGATGCTCAACTGGGCCTATGAAGCGTTGGGCGATCGCCCGGATGATCTGCTCGAGCTGTATTGCGGCAACGGCAACTTCACCCTGCCCCTGGCGACGCGCGTGCGTAAAGTGCTGGCGACCGAGATCAGCAAAACCTCGGTGAACGCGGCCCTGAGCAACCTCGATGAAAACGCGGTGGATAACGTCACGCTGGTGCGTTTGTCTGCCGAAGAACTCACCGAAGCACTCAACGAAGTGCGCCCGTTCCGTCGCCTGCACGGCATCGACCTGAAAAGCTACGAATTCGGTAGCGTGTTCGTCGACCCGCCCCGCGCGGGCATGGACCCGGACACCTGCGAACTGACCCGGCGCTTCGACAATATCCTGTACATCTCCTGCAACCCGGAAACCCTGGCCGCGAACATCGCGCAACTGCATGACACGCACCGCATCACCCAGTGTGCGATGTTTGACCAGTTCCCGTGGACGCACCATATGGAGTCCGGGGTGTTATTGACCCGGCGGTAATTCGGCGTCCTCAGGCTCCTTCTTGCGTGGCCGCCCGCCCTTCTTGCCATTGGCTCGGGCGGCAGCGGTTTTGGCGGCGCTGCTTTTGCGACCGTTGCGCGACGCTACAAGGCTCGTGGCCAGGTCCATCAGGGGTTGGCTTGTGGCTATCAGGCCGGTGATGGAAACATCCAGGTCGCGGGCTTCACAGCACAGTGCCTTGCCGCCAAAGCCGACTTTCAGTTGCTCAAAGTCTTGCAAGGAAAACCCCGCGAACTCCGGCAGACCCGCCACTGGCAGCACGACGCGGCTGCCGTCGCTGAAGCCAATGGAAATGCTGTCATTTTCATAACGCACGTCGCTGGCGTTGGCGTACAGACGCTTTAACTTACGCCCTCGGGCAATTGCCTTGTCAACATCAGCCTCAGTCAGCGATATATAGGGCACTGCTTTGGCTTTTATGACTTTCATAAATTAATCCCCACGCAATCCGGCGCTCTTATCAGATTCAAAATTGTCCGTTGCTCAACGACGTCGTGTCTGGCGTTGGCGATGACATAGACACCACGTCGAATGACCAACCCTGCAACCAATTCACCAGCGTCCCAATCCCAGGAGTGATTCTCCAGGCAAACCGTTTGCAGTTTTTCCCACCAGATCCTGCGTGCCCGCGCCAAGTAGTGGCGCTGCATTATTGCCTCGCGTATTTCCTTGAGGAGCCTGGTGGGCGGCCGACTCCGTTCGGGGTCTACATCCCACAACTCGACTTCCCCATCCAGAAAACTGAAACGAAAACGCGCGTCCCATTCCTTGCCCCTGACATGCACGTGGGGCGGGCAATGCTCATCCCTGAGAAACACCGAGATCACATATCCCTTGTAAGCACCTACTTTCATCGTAACCCATCCGTTAGGTTGTTTTCCGCCAAGTTACACTTTTCCCGCGTGCAGCCCGACAACCGGCTCCGACATCCAGAAGCTGTTTCACAGATTAGTAACGACGAACAACCCGGCGAATGCCGGGTTGTAACCACTCATGCCGACGGCTGGAAATACCCTGCCAACGCCCGCAAGTCCTGCTCGCTCAGCAACCCCGCGTAATACTTCAGTTGAATCCGCGCCAGCAAATACGCATGGCGCGCATTCGCCAGATCGCGGCGGGCGGTGAAGAGTTGTTGCTCGGCATCGAGTACGTCAAGGTTGACCCGCTCGCCACCACTGACACTCTTTTTGGTCGCGGTCACCAGCGCGGTGGCTGAGCTGACGGCCATCTCGTAAGCGCGCACTTTCGCCGCGCCACTGGTGTTGAGGTTGAATTGCTTGCGCAGCTCCACCAGCGTGGCCGAGGTTTGTGCGTCCAACTCATAGTGAGCCTGGGACAGCTGGTTCGCCGCCTGGCGGGTAGAGGCCGACACCGAGCCACCGGCAAACAGCGGCAGGCTGACCTGGATACCAACGCTGTTGGTGTCGTACTTCTGGTTGTAGCTGCTTTCGGAGTCGGAGCTGGTCTGGCGGCTGCTGGCGTACAGGCTGACCTTGGGCAAATGCCCGGCGCGCTTGCGCTTCACTTCATACGCGGCGACGTCCAACGCGTGGTGCTGGGACTTCAGCTCCGGGTTGTTGGCCATGGCCAATTCGCGCCAGGTCTCGAAGCGGTGCGGCTCCAACGGCGGGATCTCGAATTGGCGGGTCAGCGGCGCCAGTTCTTCGATCTGCAACGGCTGGCCGACGATGGCTTCCAACTCGCGCAGGGCACTGTCCTGGGCATCCAGCGATTCAATTTCCTCGGCCTGGGCCAGGCTCAGGCGTGCCTGGGTTTCCAGCACGTCGGTGCGCGTACCTTCGCCGCCCTTGAGCAGGCGATCATTGAGTTGCAGGCGTTCGGCATACGCGCGCTTCTGCGCACGGCTCAGCTCGATCCGCTCCTGCGCCAGCAGCGCCTGGCTGTAGGCGCTGAGCACACGCACGGCGAGTTCCTGGCTCTTGCCGCGAAAACGCTCGTCAGCCATCAGCGCCTGGGCAGTGCCCTGGCGAAAGCGCGCGTAGGCCTCGTAATCCAGCAGCGGTTGCTGCAAGGTCAGGGTCGAGGCGTAACTGCGGTAATCGCGGTCGCTGGTGACATTGCCGACAGCAGTGCTTTGGGTCACTTCGGACTCATTACGTGAGTTGTTGTAGCTCCATGACAGGTTCGGCAGCAGCCCGGCGCGGCCGATCACACGGTTCTCTTCGCCAGCTTCACGTTCCTGGATGGCTGCCTGAAACGTCGGATCGTTGCGCAGGGCCAAGTCGTAGGCGTCCAACAAGCCCAGGGCGTGCGCCGCCGGTGCACAGCTCAGACACAGGATGAACAACAACGCCTTCATTCTTCCACCAGGGCCATGTGGGTGCGATCAAGCAGGGGTTTGAACAGGTAGTTGAGCATTGAGCGCTCGCCGGTCTTGACGAAGATTTCGACCGGCATGCCCGGGCGGACCTGCGCGCCATCCAATTGCTGCATACCGGCCGCGCTGACTTGGGCACGCAAGATGTAATACGGCTCATCAGTGCGCTCATCGACCTGGCGATCCGCCGACACCAGGGTCACCACCCCGGCTATACGGGGTGTGGTGGCCTGGTTGAAGGCCGAAAACAGCAACTCCACCGGCAAGCCCGGGTGCACTTTGTCGACCATCTGCACCGGCATGCGCGCTTCCACCAGCAGCGGTTCGCCCTGCGGCACGATGTCCATCAGCGCCTGGCCGGGCTTGATCACGCCGCCTTCGGTGTACACATCGAGCCCGACCACCACGCCGGAAGCCGGGGCGCGTACCAGGCTGTTGGCCAGTTCGAACTCGGCCGAGGCGAGGCGATTGCGCAGGTCATCGCTACGGGTGCGCGTCTCTGCCAGCTGGCCGCGCAGGTCTTTCTGGAAGTCCTCGCCGAGCTGGCGGATGCGCAGGCGCAGCTCCATGACTTGGCGCTGCAATTGGCCGATTCGCCCATAGTCCTCGGCGATGGCACCGTCGATCTGGGCATACAGGCCCTCGGTGTCGAGCAAGCGATTGCGCGGGATGTAGCCATCGCGCGCCAGCTCGCGCAGGCCCTGCAGCTGCTCGTTCAATGCCGCGCGCTGCTGGACTTTACTCGCCTGCGAATCCCGCGTGCCGCGCAATTGCGCCTCGGCCCCGGCGATGGTTTCGCGCAGGCCTTGTTGCTCGGTGGCCAGGGCCTGCGCGCGGCTGGTGAACAACTGCTGTTGCAGGCTCAGGGTACCCGCCGCCTCTGGATCGTTGAGCAATTCGGGCCCGAAGCTGATCGCTGGCAGGCCTTCACTTTCGGCACTCAAGCGCGCTTCGCTGGCCAGGGACGCCAGGTACTGGCTGCGCAGTGACTGCATCTGGCCGCGCAATGGGGTTTCCTTCAAACGCAGCAACACCTGGCCGGCGCTGACCACGTCACCGTCGCGCACGTCTATACGCTCGACAATGCCGCCGGCGGGGTGCTGCACGGTTTTGCGATGGCCCGACACCATGACCTTGCCCGACACGGCCACGCCTTTGTCCAGCGGCGCCAAGGCCGCCCAGCCAAGGAAGCCGGCAAAGCCTGCAAGCACCAACAGCCAACCCAGGCGCGAGTACTTTTTATCGTCCAGGGCCAGCACATTGTTCGGTTGGTCGCTGACCAATACCGGTTTAGTCACGCTCATGCCTGTTTTCCTTCGCCGAGGCGGTAACTCATGCTCATGCTCGACACCGGCTTGTTCGCTGCCGGCTTCGGCCGCGCCTCCAACACGCGCGCTGTCGGTCCGAATGCCTGCAGCTGGCCTTCTTTAAGGATCAGCAACTGGTCAGTCAGGGTCAGCACATTAGGTTTGTGGGTGATCAGGATCACGGTGCGGCGCAGCTGCTTGAGCTGGGCAATGGCGTGGAGCAGGGCCTGTTCGCCGACTTCATCGAGGTTGGCATTGGGCTCATCCAGCACGATCAATGCGGGCAGGCCGTACAGCGCACGCGCCAGGGCCACGCGCTGTTTCTGGCCACCGGACAAGCCGGCGCCGCCCTCCCCCAGTTGCGTGTCGTAGCCTTGGGGCAGTTGCAAAATCATTTCATGCACACCGGCCATCTGCGCTGCTGCCAGGACTTTGTCCGCGTCCACTTCGGCGAAGCGCGCGATGTTTTGCGCAATGCTACCGGCGAACAACTGAATGTCCTGGGGCAGGTAGCCGATGTGCGGGCCGAGTTGTTGTTTGTCCCATTGCGTGAGGTCGGCGCCGTCGAGCCGCACCTTGCCGGCCAGTGGGGTCCAGGCGCCTACAAGCACGCGCGCCAGGGTGGATTTGCCGCAACCCGACGGGCCGATCACCCCGAGGACTTCACCCGCCGGCAAGTTGAAACTCAGGCTCGCCAGCGCCGGCCGACGGCTGCCGGGCGCGCAGGCGCTGACTTGCTCGACGGAGAGTTGGCCCTTGGGCACCGGCAGGCTCATGCGCGCGGGTCGCGCCGGGTTGGCCTCCAGTAGTTGCGACAAGCGCTCATACGCCAGGCGCGCCGAGCCCCACTGCTTCCATACGCCGATCACCTGATCGATGGGGGTCAACACCCGCCCCATCAGGATCGAGCCGGCGATCATCATCCCCGGCGTGATATCACCCTGCACCGCGAGCAATGCGCCGAGGCCCAGCACCAGTGACTGCAATGCCAGGCGCACGCCCTTGGACCAGGCGCTGACGGCCGCGGTCTTTTCACTGCCCAGGTTCTGTTGCGCAAGAAATGCCTGGTGCTGCTGGAACCACCTCCCGCGCAAGGTAGCGAGCATGCCCATGGCTTCGATGGTGTCGGCATTACGCAAGTTGGCCGTGGCCTGCTGGCTGGCGTTGATCGACAGCTGGCTGGCAAGGGCCATCGGTGCCTGGCTGACGCGGTGGTTGATCCACGCCAGTGCGATCAGCATCAGCGCCCCGCCCAGCGCCAGCATGCCGAGCCAGGGGTGGAACAGAAAGATCACCAGCAGGTACACCGGAAACCACGGCGCGTCGAAAAACGCGAACAATGCCTGGCCGGTGGCGAACTGGCGCAGCGTAGTCAGGTCATGCAGCGCCTGGCCCGCCGCCTGGGTGCCGCCCTTGAGTTGCGCTTCGAACGCAGCGTCGTACACCCGCTGGTTCAAGCGCATGTCCATCTGCGTGCCGAGGCGGATCACCACCTGGCTACGCACCCACTCCAACGCGCCCATCAGGCCGAACAGGCCGAGGATCATCAGCGACAGCATCAACAGGGTCATCTGGTTACCCGACGCCAATACCCGGTCGTACACCTGCAGCATGTAAATCGCCGGAGCCAGCATCAGCAAGTTGATCACCGCCGAAAACAGGCCGATGTTGAAGAAGCCACTTTTATAGGCCGTGAGGGCGGCCAGGGTTTCGTTGCCGGCGTGGCGCATCTGGGGATTCTCGAAGGGTTGAGCGGCAACGTCGCCGCGTTGACAGGCGATACGACGCTGCGCAGAATTCGGCCGCCGTCGCTGAAGAGTTAGAAGGCTTGGCGACGGCGGTGTAGTGCAGCGAATGGGAGAGCGATCTTCCATTCGCTTTTTTCATGCAGCAGAGGCTTTAGGCAGCGAGCGCCCAGTCCTGCGCCACGTCTTGCACGCCCACCAGGGCCACATCGGTGGTGGCAGCGGCAGCCGCATGGGCCGCGAGGCCGGCGGAGACTTCGTCAAAGGTGCTGGCCGTCGACAGACCAAAATCGTCCAGCAGGTCGTTGAGCACCGATTCCAGGGCGCTGGTGTTGCCCTGGATCAGACCGTAGATCACGCTTTGAACCTCGTTGCCAGTCCGGCCTGCGCCTTCGGCGGCAAACAGGTCGAGGCCGTTGAAGGCCACTTTGTAAGCACTCAGGTCGAAATCGCTGCCGCTGCCGCCGGTCAGGCCGGTGCCCAGCTCGACGTTATCCAACTCGCCCCACAGGTAGTGGTTCAGGTTGCTGCTGGCAGGCAGGGTTGGGTTGAACACGTAGTGCAGGCCGTTGCTGGTGTCGCTGTCCGCGATAAACGCGTATTCGGAGTTGTTGGCGCCGTGTGCCGAATACTGGTCACCGCTGAAGGTGCCATTGCTGAACCCGCCGTTATTGCCGCCGGTGCCATGGCCTGCCGTGGCAAAACCGAGCGCCCAGTCAGACAGGTAGTCCGACAGCGAAGTAGTGCCCAGGTACGACTCGTAGCTAACAGAAATAGTCATCACTAAACCTCGTAGATACAGCGCTATTGATCAGTGCGCAGCTGCGCACTTTTTGCCCAACCCTGGGCAAAACCGTGGTTGCCCCGGCGCCATGGCACCGGGTCAGAATTTGTATTCGAGCATCCCGCTCAACGTCCGCCCGCGCGCCAGGCTGAGGTTGTTGGCATCGCCCATGGCGACGAAATACGCCTCGTCGGTGGCGTTTTCCAACGCGAGCGAGAGGTTCAATTGGTCAGTCATCCAGTAACTGGCATAGAAGTCATACACGGTGTATTTGGGCCACATGGCCTGGTCGATCAGGTCGTAACCCTGGCTGTTCAGGTTTTCCCCATTACCTGAGCTGTAGCGCACGCGCACTCCGGTATCCAGGCGCTTGTCGAGGAAGCGCGCGCCCACCGTCAGCGAGCCGCGATCAGCCGGGGTATAGGTGGCATTGCCCATGATCTTGCCGCAGCTTTCGAGGTTGTTCGCCGCCTGGTCATCCAGCACTTCATAAGTGGTGACAGGACGGAACCCGATGGTGCCGTTGGGCCGGGTGAACTGCTCGATACGCGTGGTGGCGGGGCCGGCCTTTTTGGCACCGCCCATGTAATAGTTCTTCGAGCAAAACTCATTGCTGCCGATCATGTGGGTGTAGCTGAGGTTGGTATAAGCCCGACCCATGTCGTAGTTGAGCTGGTACTCAAGGCCCCTGAACCGGGTGTCATTGAGGTTATTGGTGTAGGCCATGATCCCGTTGAACCCGCCGACGGACGTCTCCGGCAAACTCACGCTGGTATTGAGGAACGAGAAGTTCTTAATTTTGGTATCGAAGTACGCCACCTTGATGCCCAGTCGGTCGTCATTGAAAAACAGCGACTCCTTGAACACGTTCATCCCCACTTCCCAATCGCGGGATTCCTCAGCTTTGAGGTAAGGATTGGGAAAAACCCGCTCGTTCGAACCCCCACCGTGTGGGCGGCCGCTCATGAAGGTTTCAGTGACCGCCGGCGGGCGCCAGCCCTTGCCCCAGCGCGTATACAGCTGCAGCCAGTCGAGGCCGGGCTTGATGCCGATGCCAAAGGTCGGAGAAAAGTGCCCTTCCTCCCGGTCGATGTCGTAAATATCCTCGACGCGCCGGGCCGGTGTGGTGCTGGTGTAAATACGGTCACGCTTGTAAAGCGTCATACCGGTGACACCTTCGAGCCGATAGCGGTCGTAGCGCAGGCCGGCGTCCACGGTCAGCCAGTCGTCATATTCGTATTGCAGGTTATTGAACAGGCTGGCGATGGTGCGCTTGCCTTCCGGGTCTGCACTGGCGGTGTAAGGCAATGAGCCGGAGTTGACCGTGTTGGTCGACTCGATCTTGTTGGTACTTGGCTTGAAAGTGTCCTGATACATCTCCAGGCCATAGTTCCAGCTCAAATGCCCCACGCGCCCCAGGTCAAAGCGCGAGGTGTTTTCGCCTTGCAGGCCCCAGGTGTCGGTCTGGAAATGGTCGGTGTAGGCCGGGGTGTAGTTGCCGGAACTCAACGACGCGACATTGGGCGAGTTGCCGCGATCCAGTTGGGTGGTGACGTAATAGAGCTTGGCTTTGAGATCAATCAGCGGGTTATCCGGGCTGTAGCTGTAGTCCAGCGCCACGTTTTTCGCGTTGAGATTGTTCTTGCTGACGCGCTGGTAATAGGTGGTCTGTAGATCGTCGGTAATGTAGCCCCAGGAATCATTGCTGTCGGTGTCGCTTTCCAGGTAGCTCAGCTGCACCCGCTGATCGTTGGGCAGGTTCAGGCCGAACTTGAGGATCTGCGAGCGGGTCACGCTGCCGGTGTCACCCACCTCGCTGTTCAACCAGTCATTGAAGGCGACCGGGGCATATTTCCTGGCTCGGATATTCGTGCCCAGGTTGTCGGCGTTGTGGCTACCTGCGCGGTAATTGCCGAAATGCCGCTCGCTGTAACCGAGCATCACATCGCCGCGCTCGTCACCAAAGGCGAACACCCCGCTGCCATTGAAATCGGTGCCATTACCCAGCTCACCGATGCCGCTGCCTGCGCGAAGACGCCCGCCGTATTCCTTGCCGTCCTTGAGGAACTCACTGGCGTCCAGGGTCTTGAACGAGGCAATACCGCCCAGCACTGCCGCCCCGCCCTGCCCGGACTGGCTGCCCTTGTCGATCTCGATGCTGGAGATGAACTCCGGGTCGATCAGCATGGTGCCGTTGCGTTGCTGGTGGCCGTTGACGTTGAAGTTCTGGCGCATGCCGTCGATGTTCATGTTCACGCGGCCGTAGTCCTGCACGCCGCGGATGTTCACCGACAGGCCGGGGTCGCGCTGATCGACGGCGGTGTAGACGCCGGCCGTTTCTTCGAGCATGTCGGCGGCGTGACGGGGCGGGCGTTTGTCGATCATGTCACGGCTGATGACGGCCACGGACTTTGGGCTCTGGTACACCCAATCGCTGGCCTGGCCATGGGTGTTGCCGGTGATGGTGGTGGTGCCGACGGTCATGGCGCCGTCGTGGTCCTCGTTCACGCGGCTGAGGGTGACCTGGCGTTCGCCGGTAAACCTGTACTCCACCGGCGCGGCACCGAGCAGGCGGCCCAGGCCTTCCTGCACACCGAAAGGGCCTTTGAGCGCGATGCTGCTCAGGCCTTGCAGGCGTTGGCTGTCGAACAGCACCTGCAACCCGGCCTGATCGGCAAAGGCCAACACGGCACTGCCCAGGGGTTGCGCAGGAATATCGAACGTCAGCACGGCAGGCTGTGCCGCACCTGCCTGAGCCTGCGCGGCATACGCCGGCGCCACGGCGGTGAACAGGCCCAGGTGAATGGCCAGGGCTAACCGGCTACCGGTGATACGCCCCTTGGTGAGTGCTGACATTTCTGACTTTCCCTGCGCAGATATATTTTGTTTATGCGAATGCTTCTCACCTAGCAAGACGTGCGACGCGCAGGAAGTCAGTAAGATTTTTTTAATTGATTTTTATGCAGGGGTTTCAAGCGCGTGGGAGAGGGCCTCCCACGGGGTCATCAGTAGATCAGGCTAAGGCCTGCGAGGTCCAAGCGTTGCACTTGCAGTTCCTGGGTCAGGGTGCCGAGCGCGGTGTCGAGCATGTCGAGACGGAACACGCCGCTGACTTCTCGATTACCCAGGTCAGAGTCCGCCACCACCACGCGCCCAGGGCGATAGCGGTTGAGTTGCTCAACGACCTTGGCCAAGGGTTGGCGATCGAATATCAACACACCGCGACGCCAGCTGGTGGCACGCTCCACATCGAGTTGATCAAGGGGCACGATGCCTTCCTGGAGGCTGTAGCGTGCAGCCTGGCCCTCCTTGAGCACACGGTCACCGGGACCTTTCGACGAGGCTTGCAGGGAAACCGCGACACTGTGCTGCAACACGCCGACCCAGGCCTGATCGTCATCCTCACGCTCCACCACAAACCGCGTGCCCAGTGCGCGGGTTTGCCCGCCGGCGCTCTGCACCACAAAAGGCCGCGTTTCCCGGCCCACCATCGGCGCCACATCAAAGATCGCCGAACCCTGGATTACGCTGACGCGCCGCTGCACGCCGTCGTAATCCAGGCGAATCGCACTGGCGGAATCCAGCTCCACTTTGCTGCCATCGGCCAAGTGCACGGTACGCACTTCGCCTTTCTGAGTGATGTAATCAGCCTGCAGGTGCAGTAACACGTCCGGCCCGCGGACCCAGCCAATGCCGGCCACCAACACCACCAGCGCGACCGCCGCCGCACGCTGCCATGGCCTGCGTCGCTTGGCTCGGCGCTGCGGCAACGCCGCTGCAGCCGGGCGCTGGCGGTGCACAGCGTCGTCCTTATGCACCTCGCCCAACGCCGCCCAGGTTTGTTCGGCGAAGCGCAGTGCCGCTTCGTGGCGGCTGTCGCTGGCGATCCAATGCCGCAGCTCGGCCTGCTCCTGTTCATTCAGGGCACCGGCGTGCAGGCGCACCGCCCACTCGGCGGCCGCCTCGGTAATGCTGTGCTGTTGCGGACCCTGGCTATTCACGTGTGAATCTCGAATTTTTCGTTATGTAACGCTGTGACGTCTGACCTGGTGCATTTCGGTAATTCATTCGTCGGATGGCGCCACCTCGCCTTCCTGCAGGCGCTGCATCACATACGCCAAGGCCTTGGCCAGATGCTTTTGCACGGAGCTGTCGGAGATGTTCAGGTGCCGGGCGACCTGGGCATGGGTCATGCCTTCTATGCGGTTGAGACGGAAAATCTGCTGGGTGCGTTCCGGCAACTCCGCCAGTGCCTGCTTCAATGCCTGTCGCTGTTGCTGCGCCATTGCCTGAGCCTCCAACCCGGCCACTTCATCTTCAATCTCGGCCAGCGCCTCATGGGGCACGGAGTCTGTCTTGCGCCGCGCTTCCTGGCGAATGTGGTCGATCAGCAGATTGCTCGCCGTTCGATAGAGATAGCCCTGGGAGTTGTCGATACGCTCGCCGGCCGGTTTTTCCGCCAGGCGCAGAAAACTCTCCTGCACCAGGTCTGCGGCCAACTGCGGGTCCCGTACCTTGCGCGCCAGATACCCGCGCAGGGTATCGGCATGCTTGAGAAACAGGCCTTTGAGATCCACGTCCGACAAACCGACTCCCTGGAATGTAAAGGAAACAGGCGGGCATCTTAAGCGTTGTCGAGAATGATTTTCAATTGATATCTAATCCGATTAGAGGGCCGTACAGATTTGATTAACGGTTCGGTAATCGAACACATCCGTCGCCATCAATTGACCAAATTAACCATCCGGTACATTTTAGCTGCACAACCAACAATAATTCTGGAGACACCCTCTATGCCGCCCATCGTGCTGGTGCTCAACGGCCCCAATCTCAACTTGCTCGGCACCCGCGAGCCCGCCACTTACGGCCATGAAACCCTGGCCGACGTCGCCGCCCTGTGTGGCCGCAGCGCCGAGCAACTGGGCTTGAAAATCGAATTTCGCCAGACCAACCATGAAGGCGAATTGCTCGACTGGATCCACGGCGCCCGCGCCCGCTGCGCCGGAATCGTGATCAACCCGGCAGCCTGGACCCACACGTCAGTCGCGATTCGCGACGCGTTGGTAGCCAGTGAAGTGCCGGTGATCGAGGTGCATTTATCCAACGTGCATGCGCGTGAGGCGTTCCGGCACCACTCATTTGTATCGCCCATCGCCAAGGCGGTGCTCGCCGGTTTCGGCAGCCACGGTTACCACCTGGCCCTGGAGCATTTCGGCCAGTTGCTGAAGGGATCGACCCGATGAAACCGCGCATTCTCGCCGGCCTGATCGGCGCCGGTATCCAAGGCTCGCGCACCCCTGCCCTGCACGAACAGGAAGGTGATGCGCAGGGCCTGCGTTACCTGTATCGCCTGATTGACCTGGAACCGCTGCAACTGAACATCACCGCCCTGCCCGACCTGCTGGACGCCGCCGAGCTGATGCACTTCACCGGGCTGAACATTACCTACCCGTGCAAGCAAGCGATCCTGCCGCTGCTCGATGAATTATCCGACGAGGCCCGGGGTATCGGAGCGGTCAACACAGTGGTGTTCAAGGACGGCAAACGCATCGGCCACAACACCGATTGCCTGGGCTTTGCAGAAGGTTTCCGCAGGAACTTGAATGATGTGGTGCGCCAGCGCGTCGTCCAGATGGGCGCGGGCGGCGCAGGCGCAGCGGTGGCCCACGCACTGCTGGCTGAGGGCGTGGAACAGTTGAGCATTTTCGACGTAGACGTCACCCGCGCCCGCGACCTTGTGGATAACCTCGCGCAGCGTTTCGGCGCCGGTCGCGCCCAGGTCGGCCAGCATCTGGAAAACGCCATGGCCGAGGCCGACGGCCTGGTCAACACCACACCAATGGGCATGGCCAAGTTGCCCGGTACACCGGTGCCGGCTGCACTGTTGCGCGCCGAGCTGTGGGTGGCGGAAATCGTGTATTTCCCGATGGAAACCGAACTGCTGCGTGATGCCCGCGCGCTGGGGTGTCGTACCCTGGACGGCGGCAACATGGCGGTGTTTCAGGCGGTGAAGGCGTTTGAGTTGTTCAGTGGGGAGGTGCCGGATGCGAGCAGGATGCTGGCGCATTTTCAAGCCATGAATACCTAGCTGATGAAACGGGATCAAACTGTGGGAGCGGGCTTGCTCGCGAATGCGGTGGATCAGCAGCACTGACAGTGACTGACACACCGCATTCGCGAGCAAGCCCGCTCCCACATGGATTGCATTCCAACCTGAGTATTTTTCAGGCCTGCAAGTAACGCATCACCGACTCACAAATCATGTCGCGATGCCGCTGTTTAATAGCTTCATCCGACAACTCAATCTGAAAAATCTCACTGAACGTATGGCGGTTGGACACCCGGTAAAAGCTGAATGAGTTGATCAGCAGGTGCACGTCCAAAGGCTCCAGCCCCTCTCGGAACAGTCCCATCTCGGCACCGCGGCGCAGCGTCGTACCCAGCGCCTCAAGGATGTTGCTGTTCATCGCCTTGATCGAGTCCGAGCGCTTTACATACTCGGCGTTGTGGATATTTTCGATGCTGACGATGCGCACGAAATCCACATTCTGATCATGGTGGTCAAAAGTGAACTCCACCAGCCGGCGGATGGCTTCGCGCGGTTCCAGGGCGGTGAGGTTCATGCGGGTTTCGGTGTTGCGGATATCGCCGTAGAGCTTCTCCAATACCTCGACATACAACTGCTCCTTGCTGCCAAAGTAGTAGTAAATCATGCGTTTGGAGGTGTGGATGCGCTCGGCGATCGCGTCCACGCGAGCGCCGGACAGGCCCTGCTGAACAAACTCGACCACAGCTTCCTGGAGAATGTTTTCGCGGGTCTTTTCCGGGTTGTTCTTACGACTCTTGCGCGGTGCGTCTGACACCGCAGGGAGATCGGGACTCGAGGTCATGGTGCGCTCACGGCCATTGTTGTGCAGGCGATGATTATGGGCCGGGGCGCTCCCCGAAGGAAGCACCCCGCCAGCCGTTATAAACGCGCCTGGCGCACCGCACCGCTGCGCGACTTGGCCATCGCCGCCAGGCGCACCGCCACGTTGGCTGCGCCATAGCCGGCATAGCCGTTTTTGCGCTGGATGATCTCGAAGAAAAACCGCCCTTCGAACGGCTCGGTGTACACATGAAACAACTCACCGCCCTGCGCGTCGCGGTCGTACAGCACGTTGTAGTACGCCAACTCGCTGAGAAACTCGTCGTCGAAATCAAAGCGCGCCGCCAAATCGTCGTAGTAGTTGAGCGGAATATCCAGCAGCGGCACCCCGGCCTCTTTGGCGCGGCGCACTTCGGCGAAAATGTCCGCACAGTCGAAGGCAATGTGGTGCACGCCCGAGCCGCGATAGCTCGACAGCGCGTGGGAAATCGCCGTGTTGCGGTTCTCGGAAATGTTCAACGGCAGGCGAATAGAGCTGCAGCGGCTGCGCAGCGCACGGCTTTTGACCAGGCCGTACGGGTCGGGCAGCACCACTTCGTCATCGGCTTCGAAATCCAGCAGGCTCTTGTAGAACAGCACCCAGCTGTCGAGGCTGTCGGCCGGCAGGGCCATGGCCATATGGTCGATACGCAGCAAGCCACCGCCGGCGGTGCTGGCATCTTGCAGGTTGAAGTCAGTGTCGTACAGCTTCCCCTCGGAGGGGTCCACCAGGTAAATCAGGCTGCCATCCGGCGCGCGCACCGCGGCCAGCTCCAGCTCGTTCGGGCCGACCAGGCCGCGATACGGCTGGCCTTTATAGGCCACCGCGCGCTCCAGGGCCTTGGCGCTGTCCTTGACCCGAATCGCCGTGGCGCACAGCGACGGCCCATGGGCTTCGAAAAAGTTATGCGCGAAGGAATAGGGCTCGCAGTTGAGGATCAGGTTGATATCGCCCTGGCGCAGCAGGCTCACGCTCTTGGAGCGGTGCTGGCCGGCCTTGACGAAACCCAGGCGCTCCAGCCAGTTAGTCAGCTTGGCGCCGAGGCTTTCATCCACCGCAAACTCAAGAAACTCGATGCCGTCGTATTCGCTGGCGGCCGGGGTATCAAACAGAATGTCCACCGGCTGGGCGGGCGCTTCCTGCTTCAGGCGCTCGCGGGTTTTCTCTTCCAGGTAGAGCAAGGAGCGCAGGCCATCCGCCGCGTTCGCGCGGGTGGGTGCGGCGCGGAAGCCGTCGTTGAAAATCTCCAGGGACAACGGCCCGGTGTAGCCACTCTTGATGATCGGCGCCAGGAAACCTGCCAGGTCAAATTCACCCTGGCCGGGGAAGCAACGGAAATGCCGGCTCCACTCCAATACGTCCATGGCGAGGATCGGCGCGTCGGCCATTTGCACAAAGAAGATCTTGTCGCCGGGGATCTCGGCGATGGCGCTCGGGTCGCCCTTCAGCGACAGCGTGTGAAAGCTGTCGAGCAGTACGCCAAGGCTCGGGTGATCGATTTGACGCACAAGGTTCCACACCTGCTGCCAGGTGTTCACGTGCTTGCCCCAGGCCAATGCTTCATAGCCGATGCGCAGGCCACGGCGGCCGGCGTGTTCGGCCAGCAGGCTCAAGTCATCGAGCAAAATACGTTCGTCGCCCACACAATCGGCCGAAGCATTGCTGCACACCAGCACCAGGTCGGTGCCCAGCTCCTGCATCAGGTCGAACTTGCGCTCGGCGCGTTCCAGGTTGCGCGCGAGGCGGTCGCGGCGGCAGCCTTCAAAGTCGCGAAACGGCTGGAACAGGGTAATGGCAATGCCGAGGTCGGCGCACATTTGCCTAACTTCTCGGGGGCTGCCGTCGTAATACAGCAGATCGTTTTCGAAGATTTCTACACCATCAAACCCGGCAGCCGCGATGGCTTCGAGCTTTTCCGGCAGGGTTCCGCTCAAGGAAACAGTAGCAATAGAGCGTTGCATGGGCGACTCCCGGGTTTTGAGGTCTGTCTTATTTACGGCAAATTATTGGCCGCTAAACTGTACACAGCAATTGAAATGTACGAACCGGTTAGTTTTCAGTGCGATTATCGAACACAATGGCCATTGGCGAATTGACGACTTTTTAACCACTGCGCACCATCGGTCACGTAGCTACACACAAGAAAAGACCCAGAACACACCATAAAAATTTCAAAAAACGGGTACGACCTCATGCCTTCGCAAAACTCCGTCCTGGCCGCGCGCCCGGGCACCCCGCATGCCGGCATCGGCAGCAAGATCCGCGGCGCCATGGCCGTGGGTAAAACTCGCTGGGGCATGCTGGCCCTGGTGTTTTTCGCCACCACCCTGAACTACATCGACCGCGCCGCCCTGGGCGTGATGCAACCGATCCTGGCCAAGGAAATGAGCTGGACGGCGATGGACTACGCCAACATCAACTTCTGGTTCCAGGTGGGTTACGCCATCGGCTTTGTGCTGCAAGGGCGCCTGATCGACCGCGTCGGTGTGAAACGCGTGTTCTTCTGCGCCGTGCTGCTGTGGAGTCTGGCCACCGGCGCCCACGGCCTGGCGACCTCGGCGGTTGGCTTTATGGTGTGCCGCTTCATCCTCGGGCTGACCGAAGCCGCCAACTACCCGGCCTGCGTCAAGACCACGCGTTTGTGGTTCCCGGCCGGTGAGCGCGCGGTGGCCACCGGCATCTTCAACGCCGGCACCAACGTCGGCGCGATGATGACGCCAATGCTGCTGCCGCTGATCCTGCACGTGTGGGGCTGGCAGGCAGCGTTCCTGTGCATGTCGGCACTCGGCGCTATCTGGCTGGTGTTCTGGGGCCTGAAATACTACAACCCCGAAGATCACCCAACCGTTAAACAGTCCGAATTGGACTACGTGCAACAGGAAGTCGAGCCGGAACAACCCCGCGTTCCGTTCAGCCGCATCCTGCGCATGCGCGGCACCTGGGCCTTCGCCCTCGCCTACTCGCTGACCGCCCCGGTGTTCTGGTTCTACCTGTACTGGCTGCCGCCATTCCTGAATCAGCAATACAATCTGGGCATCAACGTGACCCAGATGGGCATCCCACTGATCATCATTTACCTGACGGCCGACTTCGGCAGCGTGGGTGGGGGGATTCTGTCGTCGTTCCTGATCGGGCGCGGGATGAATTCGATCAAGGCGCGGCTGCTGTCGATGCTGCTGTTCGCCTGCTGCATTGTCGGCGTGATCATGGCGGCCGGTTCCAGCCAGCTGTGGGTTGCGGTGTTTGCCATCTCCCTGGCCATCGGCGCGCACCAGGCCTGGACCGCCAACATCTGGAGCCTGGTGATGGACTACACGCCCAAGCACATGATGAGCACGGTGTTCGGTTTCGGCGGGATGTGCGCGGCCATCGGCGGCATGTTCATGACCCAGATCGTCGGGCACATCCTCACGGTCACCAACAACAACTACACCGTGTTGTTCACCCTGATCCCGGCGATGTACTTCATTGCGCTGGTGTGGATGTACTTCATGGCGCCGCGCAAAATTCCTACCGTAGACGTGTGATTTACCTGCGCCGCTGCTGCCAGGCAGCGGCCAACCCGCTCATGCAGATCACCCCGATGCCGACCACCGTGGTCATGTCGGGGGTATGGTTGAACACCAGCCAGCCCAACAACCCCGCAAACACGATCTGGCAATAGCCGAACGGCGCCAGCAAGGCCGGCGCCGCAAAGCGGAACGCCTGGGTCAGCATCAAGTGCGCGGTCATCCCGCAAGTGCCCAGCGCCAGCATCAAAACACCGTGCCACAGCGTGGGGATCTGCCAGAAGAACGGCACCATCGCACTCATCACCAAGGTATTGCACAGCCCGGCGAAGAAGTTGCTGGTGGTCGGGGTGTCGTATTTGCTGAGGATGCGCGTGAGCAATTGGTAGAAGCAGAAAAACATCGCCGAACACAGCGGCAGCAGCACCGCCGGGGTGAACAGCTCGCCACCGGGGTGGATGATGATCAGCACGCCGACAAACCCGCAGATCACGGCCAGCCACTGGCCGCGCGTTACGTGCTCACCGAGCAAAGGCACCGACAGCGCCGTCACCAGGATCGGCGCAAGGAAGTTGACTGCCGTGGCTTCCGCCAGCGGGATGTAATGCAGCGCCGCAGTGAAAAACAGGCTGGTGCCCAACAGGCATAACGCCCGCACCACCTGCATCCCCGGCCGTTTGCTGCGCAGCACGCGCAAGCCCGACTGCGGCAGGAATATCCCGGCCATCAACAAGGTGTGCACCAGGTAACGCGCCCACACCACCATCACGATCGGGTAAAAACCGGCCAGGTATTTGGACAAGGCGTCGTGGCTGGAGAACAGGAACGTCGCCACCACAATCAGCAGGATGCCTTTGAAAGGATGGTTGACGCCGGAAAGAGGGGTGCTGACAGTCATTGAATTCTCTTGCGTGGTGCGCTGAACGTTAAACGAGGTAGCGCTCAACCCGTTAATCTAGCAGGCGGGCCGGAGTTTGCCCCACGAGCATAACCAAACACCGTGCGAACAGCGCACTAAATCATGGGATTCGAGTCCAACGCAGCATCTTCGCCCCCGCGTTGCACACTTTTTGATCAAGGCCTTGCCGCTATGAAAAAAACTCTCTGTGTTCTTTCTGCCCTCGCCCTGCTGACTGCCTGTAACCAGGAGTCCAAGGAAGCCCCAAAACCTGCGCCGCCGTCCGTGCAGGCGACCCTGGTGCCTGCGACCCCACCCACCGATAAATGGGTCGGCAACTGGGTTGGCGTCGAAGGCTTGCACCTGACCATCGCCAAAGACGACAGCATCGGCCGTGGTCACTACATTCTGACCATGCAATACGGCCTCGACGCCGACGACTCGGGCACCTTCAAAGGTGAAGCCAACGAAGAAGGCATCACCTTCAACCGCCCGGACGGCCCGCAGTTACTGCGTGCCGGCGACGGCGAAGCCACCGGGTTGAAATGGCTGGCGGATAAAAAGGACTGTCTGGTGGTCGATACCGGCGAAGGTTACTGCCGCGATTAACGTCCATACTCCATCAGGTTAAGCACACAAGAGGATTGCCCACATGCTATGGAAAAAAGGCCGACGCAGCGACAACGTGGTGGATGCCCGCGATGACAGTGGCGGCGGCGGTGGCGGCATGCGTTTTGGTGGCGGCAAGGGCCTGAGCCTGGCCGCGGTGGTGCTGATCGTCGGCATCGGCTGGCTGACCGGCCAGGACCCGATGCAGATCCTCGGCCAGTTGACCGGCCAGATGGAGCAGGCGCCCTCGGTGAGCACTCAGTCACGCCAGGCGCCGCCGGCTAACGATGAACAAGCTGATTTTGTCCGCGCGGTGCTGGGTGATACCGAAGACACCTGGGGCCAGGTGTTCCAGGAAAACGGCTTGGCGTACAAGAACCCGAAACTGATCTTGTTCCGTGGCCGGGTGAATTCTGCCTGCGGCGGTGCGACCTCGGCCAGCGGGCCGTTTTATTGCCCGGCCGATCAGCAGGTCTACCTCGACCTGGATTTCTTCCGGGAAATGTCGCAACGCTTCCAGGCCGCCGGTGATTTCGCCCAGGCCTACGTGATCGCCCACGAAGTCGGGCATCACGTGCAGACGTTGCTCGGCATCTCGGCCAAGATCCAGGCCGCCCGCCAGCAAGGCCGGCCGATGGAGGGCGACGGTGGCCTGCTGGTCCGCCAGGAGCTGCAAGCCGACTGCTTCGCCGGCGTCTGGGCCAACCGCGCGCAAAAGCGCCTGAACTGGCTGGAGCCCGGCGATATTGAAGAAGCGCTGAACGCGGCCAATGCCATTGGCGATGACCGTTTGCAACAACAGGGTCAAGGGCGCGTGGTGCCGGACTCGTTTACCCACGGCACCTCGGCGCAGCGGGTTCGTTGGTTCAAGACCGGCTTTGCCCAGGGCCAGATCACACAATGCGACACGTTTACTGCCAAGAGTCTTTAAATGAATAAACGATCGGCACTGCTGTTGGGCGTGATGTTGGCCTGTTCCACCGCCACCTGGGCCGCCAGGAGCGAACATGCCGCCAAAGTGGCCGGTCTCGATCGTTTTCACCTGGATGCCGGCGACCTCAGTCTGGGCTTGAGCCAGGACTGGCGCCAGCCGCTGCCCAATGTGACCCGCGCACTGATCATCGTGCATGGTCGGCTGCGCAACGCGCAGACCTACCTGCACAGCGGTGAACACGCGGCTGAAAATGCCGGAGTGGGCGCCAGTACCCTGGTCATTGCGCCGCAATTTCTGGACGAGTCGGACGTACGGCTCGATCACCTCGACAACCAGCTGCTGCGCTGGGAAGCCGATGAGTGGATGGCCGGCGCCGCCTCGACCGGCCCTGGCCGGGTCAGCTCCTACGGCGCCCTCGACCAGATCATCAAGCACCTGGGCAACCGCAAGCTGTTCCCGGCGCTGAAAGAAATCGTGGTCGCCGGCCATTCCGGCGGTGGCCAAGTGGTGCAGCGTTTCGCCCTCACCGGTCATGCTCACCCGCTGCTGCCAACCGAAGGCATCCGCCTGCGTTACGTGGTGGCCAACCCTTCGACCTATGCCTGGTTCAGCCCGCAGCGCCCGGTGAAATTCGACCCCGCCAGTTGCCCAGGCTTCAACGACTGGAAGTACGGCATGCAGAACCTTCCGGCCTACGCCAAAGGCCAGAGCGCCGAGCAGCTTGAGCAGGCTTACGTGTCACGCGACATCACTTACCTGCTGGGCCAGCAGGACACCGACCCCAACCACCCGGCGCTGGACAAAAGCTGCGCCGCCGAAACCCAGGGCGCGTATCGCCTGATTCGCGGGCATAACTATTTTGACGACCTCAAGCAGCGGCATCCGCAGCTGACTCAAAAACTGGTGGAAGTGCCGGGGGTCGGGCATAACGGGGACGGGATGTTTACGTCGCCTGAGGGGCAGAAAGTTTTGTTCCCTCAATAATCCCTGAAGAAACCGAATCGAAATGTGGGAGCGGGCTTGCTCGCGAATG
This sequence comes from Pseudomonas viridiflava, assembly GCF_900580675.1. GTDB lineage: Bacteria > Pseudomonadota > Gammaproteobacteria > Pseudomonadales > Pseudomonadaceae > Aquipseudomonas. The sequence continues at coordinate 45,175 of NZ_UTBG01000014.1, read as the reverse complement.
CGGTGGATCAGTCAAAAATTGGTTGACTGACACTCCGCATTCGCGAGCAAGCCCGCTCCCACATTTGAGTTTCAGCGTCTGGTTTAGATCATCCGGCGCAAGACAGCACAGTCTTCAGCGTGCCAATCCGCCAACTCCGGCCACGGGTTCTCCGGCAGGTTCACCAGCACCGTCTTGGCCCCCGCTGCCCGCCCGCAGTCCAGGTCAAAGCGGTAATCCCCGACCATCACCATCGCGCTCGGCACCACATCCCAGGCTGCCGCCAGTTTCAGCAGGCCGCCAGGATCAGGTTTAGGCGGCGCGTCATCACGGCCCAGCACGTCCTCGACCGCAAAGCAGTCCGCCAGGCCGATCGCCTCCAGGGTGATATGCGCCAACTCCCGCGCATTGCGGGTCAGGATGCCCAGGCGATAACCGCGCGCGGCCAGCTCGCGAACCAGCGCCACCGCACCGTCAGCCGCCACCGAACCCAGCGCCAGTTCGCGCTCGTGTTCGAGCAGCCAGGCATGCTTGGCCGCCGCTTCATCCGCCGGCAAGGCCGCGAGGTGGGTGAGGATGTCGTCCTCCGGCGGAATGTCCAGGGCCACACGAATCGCCGCAAAGTCATGCACGGCCACCGTGAGGGTGCCGTCCATGTCGAACACCCAGTGCTTAACGTCAGCCAGGCTCACGCCCAATCCTTGCGATGGCGAATCAGCCCTTCCTGAGTCACCGAGGCCACCAGTTGCCCGGCACGGTTGTACACGCTGCCCCGCGAGAAACCACGGGAGTTGCCGGCCCACGGGCTGTCCATGGCGTAGAGCAGCCAGTCATCGGCGCGCAGGTCGGCGTGGAACCACAGCGCGTGGTCGAGGCTGGCGACTTGCATGTCTTTCTGCCACACGGTCTTGCCATGGGGCAGCAGCGAGGTGGTCAACAGGCCGAAGTCCGACGCGTAGGCCAGCAGGTATTTGTGCAGCGCGGGTGCGTCGGCCAGGGCGCCGTCGGCACGAAACCACACGTACTTGACCGGGTCGGACGGCTGCGGGTTGAACGGGTCTTTCTCGGTCACCGGGCGCACTTCGATCGGCTTGGGGCACAGCAGCTTGTCGCGCATATGCTCGGGGATCAGGTGCGCGCGCTGCTTGGTCAGCTCCAGCTCGGACGGCAGGTTTTCCGGGCCCACTACCACGGGCATGGTGGTCTGGTGCTCGAAGCCTTGTTCGTCATACTGAAACGACGTGGTGCAGGTGAAAATCGGGTTGCCCTTCTGGATCGCCGTCACCCGGCGCGTGCTGAAACTGCCGCCGTCACGCACGCGGTCCACCGAGTACACCACCGGCAATGCCGCGTCGCCGGGGCGCAGGAAATAACCGTGCAGGGAATGCACGTGCCGCGCTTCTTCTACGGTCTGGCTGGCAGCCGACAACGACTGGCCGAGCACCTGGCCGCCGAACAATTGGCGAAAACCCAGGTCCTGGCTGCGGCCGCGAAAGAGGTTTTCCTCGATCGGCTCCAGTGTCAGCAGGTCCACCAGATCTTCCAATACTTGGCTCATTGAGCACTCCTACTACAAACGATGGGGCATTCCGGGCTGCTTATCCGTGCAGCGTGTCCAACCATTGGGCGCGGGTGATGCGGTACAAAACATGATGGCGCAGCGGGTCATCGGCTGCGACCTTGGGGTGTTCAAAATCTGCCTGGGGATCGTAAAGCATACCGATGGCCTGCATGACTTTTTGTGATGGCAGATTGGCGTCAGTGGTAAAGGCGACGATTTCATCCAACTGCAAGCGGTCGAAACCGCAACGCAGCGCAGTCCACGCGGCTTCACTGGCGTAACCCAGGCCCCAATGCTCGCGGGCCAGGCGCCAGCCGATTTCCACTGCGGGGGTAAAGTCGGCTTCAAAGCTGACGTTCAACAGCCCGGTCAGGCCGATGAATTCACCGGTGTCCTTGCGCTGCAAGGCCCACAGGCCAAAACCGTATTCAGCAAAGTGCCCGCGAATCCGGCCGATCAACGCAGCGCTTTCCAGGTGGCTCAACTTGGCCGGGAAATAGCGCATGACCTGAGGGTCGGCGCACATCGCCGCAAACTCCGTCAGGTCACTGTCACGCCATTGGCGCATCAGCAGGCGTGCGCTTTCCAATTCAAGTATCGGCTCCATGGGTCCCCTCCCTTGCCCTGTGAGTGTGGCCTGTGAGCAAGTGTACAGCGCTGGTAAGATCCGTCGCAGGTTCCCGTCAGAAAATCCCATGCCCTTGCCATTGATCTACCACGATGACTACAGCCCCGAATTCCCGGCGGACCACCGGTTCCCCATGGACAAGTTCCGCCTGTTGCGTGACCACCTGGTGGCCAGCGGCCTGACCGAGGACAGCCAATTGCTGCGTCCCGAGCTGTGCCCCGCAGAGATTCTGGCCCTGGCGCATGAACCTGGGTATATCGAACGCTACATGGGCGGCGAGTTGTCCCGCGAAGACCAACGGCGCCTCGGCCTGCCCTGGAGCGACGCCCTGGCCCGGCGCACCGTGCGCGCGGTGGGCGGCTCGATCCTCGCGGCCGAGCAGGCCCTTGAGCACGGCCTGGCCTGCCACTTGGCGGGCGGCACCCACCACGCCCATTACGATTACCCCGCGGGCTTTTGCATCTTCAATGACCTGGCGGTGATCAGCCATTACCTGCTGGCCAGCGGCCGGGTCAACCGCGTGCTGATCTTCGACTGCGACGTGCATCAGGGCGACGGCACCGCGCGCATCCTGCACGACACGCCGGATGCCATCACCGTGTCGCTGCACTGCGAAAAGAACTTCCCGGCACGCAAGGCCCAGAGCGACTGGGACATCCCGCTGCCCATGGGCATGGGCGATGCCGACTACCTCAAGGTGGTGGACGACGCCCTCAACTACCTGCTGCCGCTCTATCAACCCGACCTGGTGCTGTACGACGCCGGCGTCGATGTGCACAAGGACGACGCGCTCGGTTACCTCAAGCTGACGGACCAAGGCGTGGCGGCCCGTGATGAAAGCGTGATGCGCCACTGCGTGGGCCGCGACATCCCGGTGATGGGCGTGATCGGCGGCGGCTACAGCAAGGACCGCCCTGCCCTGGCCCGCCGCCACGGCATCCTGCACCACAGTGCCCAACGGGTGTGGACGTCATCAGGTTGTCATTGAAATGTGGGCGTTACCCACAATGCCTGTGGAACCACCTGTGGATAACTTGAGCGTAAGCCTCTGTAGGCCAATATCCGTATAGCCTGCGTGAAAGTGTACGTTTTTTGATCAGGCAGCCAGGCCATCGTCGGGTAGAATGCTCGGCCTATTAAACGACCGTAGCCCAACCATGTCTCAGACCCCTCCTCAACACGTCTCTATTATCGGCGGCGGCCCAGCCGGGCTGATGGCCGCTGAAGTCTTGAGCCTGGCTGGCGTGCGGGTTGACCTTTACGACGGCATGCCTTCGGTGGGGCGTAAATTCCTGCTGGCCGGGGTGGGCGGCATGAACATCACCCACTCCGAGGTGTACCCGGCGTTTCTGTCGCGCTACGCCGAGCGCGCGCCGCAGCTGGCGCCGTTGTTGCGCGGGTTTGGCGCCGAGGCGTTGTGCGAGTGGATTCACGGCCTGGGCATCCAGACCTTCGTCGGCACCTCCGGCCGGGTATTTCCGACCGACATGAAAGCCGCGCCGCTGCTGCGTGCCTGGCTCAAGCGCCTGCGCGAGCAGGGCGTGGTTATCCACACGCGCCACCGTTGGGTGGGCTGGACTGCCGACGGTGGCTTACTTATCCACAGCCCCGAAGGCGAGAAAACTATCCACAGCGACGCGGTGCTGCTGGCATTGGGTGGTGGCAGCTGGTCGCGCCTGGGTTCCGATGGCGCATGGCTCAAGTTGCTGGAAGACAAAGGCGTGCCCTACGCCCCGCTGCAACCGAGCAATTGTGGCTTTGAGGTGTCGGCCTGGAGCGAACTGATGGTCAGCAAATTCGCCGGCGCACCGTTGAAAAACGTCGCCATCGGCGTGGCGGATGACAAGCCTCGGCTGGGCGAATGCGTGATCACCGCGATGGGCATCGAGGGCAGTTTGATCTATGCACTGTCGGCGCCGATCCGTGAAACCATCAACCGTACGGGCTCGGCCACCGTACACATCGACCTGCTACCGAGCAAGCCGCTGCACAAGGTCCAGGCCGCACTGACCAAGCCGCGTGGCTCACGCTCGATGAGCAAGCATTTGCACAGTCAGTTGGGGTTGGATGGGGTGAAAGCGGCGCTGTTGCGTGAGCTGGCGCCGGCTGAGCACTTCAATGACCCGGCGCAACTGGCTGTGGATATCAAAGCGTTGCCGCTCACGCTGGTGAAAACCAGGCCGATGGACGAGGCAATCAGCACTGCCGGTGGCGTGCCGTTTGAAGCGCTGGATGAGCGCCTGATGCTCAAGCAATTGCCGGGGGTGTTTTGCGCGGGGGAAATGCTGGACTGGGAGGCGCCGACCGGCGGGTATTTGCTGACGGGGTGTTTTGCCAGCGGGCGGGCGGCTGGGCGGGGGATGTTGGAGTGGCTTAATCGCTGAAATCTGCGCCGAATTCAAAAACGCCATCGCAGGCAAGCCAGCTCCCACATTTTGATGTGTGAATACATTCAAAGTGTGGGAGCTGGCTTGCCTGCGATGACGCCCTCAGCAGCGCCTCAACTTACTTCTTCTTACGCGGCCCAGTGTTAAACACCGGCACCTTGCGCACCGGCTTAATCGAAGGCTCCGCCGGCGCCACTTCCCCGCTGTCCACCCACTTGCCCAGGTTGCGCTTGCCGCCACCACCACCCGAGCCCTTTGGCTTCTTCGGCTTTTTCGGCTTCTTCACCACCTGCCCGCTGGCATCGGTGTCCGGCACGCGGTGTTCCGGTTCGAAATCCGCCTCCATCTTGCGGGTCAAGGTCTGACGCGTCAGCATCTCGATGGCCGACAGCATGTTCACCTCATCGGCACACACCAGGGAAATCGCCTCGCCGGTGTTGCCCGCGCGCCCGGTACGCCCGATGCGGTGGATGTAGTCCTCGGCCACGATCGGCAGGTCAAAGTTGACCACCAGCGGCAGGTCTTCGATGTCCAGGCCACGGGCTGCCACATCGGTGGCTACCAGTATCTGCACTTCGCTGGATTTGAAACGGTCCAGCGCACGTTGGCGGGTAGCCTGGGGTTTGTCGCCATGGATGCCGTCGGCATTGATGCCCAGGCCCTGCAACTTGTCCACCAGCGCATCCACGCCGTTACGGGTTTTGGCGAACACCAGCACCTGCTTCCAGCGGCCTTTGCGCATCAAGTGCACAAACAGCTCGGCCTTGCGCTTCTTGTCCACCGGCACCACCCATTGCTTCACGGTGTTGGCGGCGACGTTGCGCGGGCTGACTTCGACGGTCAGCGGGTCGTTGAGCATCTGCCCGGCGAGCTGGCGAATTTCATCGGAGAAGGTCGCGGAGAACAGCAGGGTCTGGCGCTTTTTCGGCAGCATGCGGTAGATGTTCGCCAGCTCTTCGGAAAAGCCCAGGTCGAGCATGCGGTCGGCTTCATCCAGCACCAGGGTTTGTAGCTGGTTGAGTTTCAGCGCGTTCTGGCGGAACAGGTCGATCAGGCGGCCAGGCGTGGCTACCAGCACGTCGACGCCCTTGCGCAGCTTCATCATCTGCGGGTTGATGCTCACGCCGCCGTACACCGCGTAAGTGGTCAGCGGCAGATTCTGGGCGTATTCGGCAACGCTGGCGTGAACCTGCTCGGCCAGCTCGCGGGTCGGGCACAGGATCAGCGCGCGCGCCGAATTGGCGGCGACTTTCGGCCCCTCGGTGGTCAGCAACTGCAGCAGCGGCACGGCGAAACCGGCGGTCTTGCCGGTGCCGGTCTGGGCCGCGGCCATCAGGTCGCGACCGGCCAGCACCGCCGGAATGGCTTGCGCCTGCACCGGCGTCGGGGTCTGGTAGCCAAGCGTCTCAAGAGCGCGCAGCAAGGGTTCGATCAGGCCAAGTGTGGCGAAAGTCATGTGTTTACCGTAGGAAAAATTCAGCGCACTGCGCGTAATGCGCGGCAGTTTACCTTATTTCCGGCTTCGGCTTGCGCCACTGGGGCAGGCTGATCAACAGCACCGCGCTGATAATCACCAGCATCGCCAGGGCTTCTTCCAGGCCGATGGTCTCGCCGATAAACACAATGCCCAGCAACACCGCGACTGCCGGGTTGACGTAGGCATAACTGGTCGCCGCCGCCGGGCGCACGTGTTTGAGCAGGTACATATAGGCGTTGAAGGCGATGATCGAGCCGAACACCGTCAGGTAGGCCAACGCCAGCCAGCCTTCCAGCGGCGGCATGGCCTGCAGGTGCTCGCCGGAAAGCGCGCTGCCGATCAACAATGTCACGCCCGCCACCAGCATCTCCGCAGCGCTGGCCATCGCGCCCTGGGGCAGCGACAACTGCCGACTCCACACGGACCCAAATGCCCACGATGCCGCCGCGAACAACAACAAGGCGGCGCCCACCGGGCTCGATTGCAGGGTGCTGCCCATGTTGAGCATCGCGATGCCGACAATCCCCAGGATCACCCCGGCCCATTCCAGCCGCGTATTGCGGGCGCCCCAGAAGTACCCGCACAGCAGGGTGAACAGCGGTACCGTCGCCACCGCCAAGGCGGCCACACCGGACGACACGCCCGCATGTTCGGCCAACGTGACGCCGCCATTACCGAAAGTGAGCAGCAAAATGCCGATCATCCCGGCGGCCTTCCATTGTGGCAACGTCGGCGCCGGCACCCCGCGCCATCTGAGGTAGCCATACATCAGCGCACCCGCCGTGCAGAATCGAATCCCCGCCAGCAACAATGGCGGCCAGTAATCCACGCCGATGCGGATCACCAGGTAGGTAGAACCCCAAATCACATACAACGCAAAAAAGGCGGCGATCAACGGCAAGGGAAAGCGACTTGGGCCAGGCATTGGGCAGCTCTGCGGCAGATATAAGAGATGCTTATTCTAAAAAGGCAGGTCGTTAAACATAAGTTACAAAACCTGTTTAAACCGCCCGTACACTTTTCAAAACATGGTTATAAAGGCTATAAACCGTGCTTTCGAAAGCCGCGTGTTAACGGAGCCTTATGATGGACAAATACGACCGCATGCTCCTCAGCGCCCTGCTCGACGACGGCCGCGCGTCCTACGCGCAACTCGCGCGCGCAGTAAACCTCTCCGCCCCCGCCGTCGCCGAACGCGTGGCCAAGCTCGAAGCCAGCGGGGTGATCACCGGCTACCAGACCAAGGTCGACCTGTCCAAAGTCGGCTTGCCGATCCAGTGCGTGATCGAACTGCGCCTGACCAACCACGGCAGCCAAAAGGTCTACGACGCCCTGGCTGAAATCCCCGAGCTGACCGAATGCCACCGAGTGACCGGCGACCCGTGCGTGATCATGCAGGCAGCCGTGGGCTCGATGCCGGAGTTGGAGAGTCTGATTAATCGAATCGCAAAGTTCGGGTTCAGCAAGACCTCGATCATATTGTCGAGCGCGATAGAGCGGCGGGTGCCGTTGGGGCAGTTGGCGGGCAATGGGAAAAATGGTGGCTGATCTAGCGCCATCGCGGGCAAGCCCGGCTCCCACAGTTGAATGCGTTCCACCTGTGGGAGCCGGGCTTGCCCGCGATGGCGTCAGTAACCTCACAGCTTATTTGAGCGCTGATAAATCAAATCGACAATCTGCTTGATGGTCGTGATGTGATCCCAGTCTTCCTGAGTTGCTTGCAGGTTGAACTGCCACTTGATTTGCATAACGAAGCAGGTCAAGTCGTCGTCAATAATCTTGAAGTCATGGGTGAAATCCGTTTGTTCCGTCACTTGGCTTCGGTCGATGAAGCCGATGATATCGACGAATAGCTGAATGACCTTTTCGCTGATTTCGGCCCTGCTCAGGTTACCTTCCATTTCTCGCCTCATAGGCACACTTACCAATACTGACTAGATCAAAGATGGCCAACCCTGCAGCCACAAAGGGAATGCCTCGTCCAATAATGCCAAATACCCGAACGGTGCCAAACGTAGCTTTCGCCATCCTGGCCATTGTCGGCTGCCGGATCAGCGTACGAGGGAAAAAGCGCATTCCGATCAGGCTTGCCAGATTCGTGGTCTTGCTGGAGCCGACGTGAACCCAGGTACCCACAGCAATTTTGCTGATCGGTATCCCTGCTGCTCCCGTAATAACCGTTGCCGCCGTCAACCCATAGTGTTCTTGCGTACACCTCCAAAGGTCCTCGACAGTAGTGCTTGGAGCCTTAGAGTCAACATGGATAGGTTTAAGTAACTGGTAGTTGCCGACACTGGCAAGACTTGGCGAATGAGCGAGCACCATGACCGCTGGACAACTCATCATCGTGTTGCCCAAATGAAACGCCATGCTTGAATTTGAGCCAAAATTGATGCCGTTTCGTTCGAGCTCAAACTGACTTTGCATAATTGCAGTGTGAAGATCGCTTTCCTGCATGACGTAGTCCCTGTACGTAAATGACAGGCGGGATGGTAGGTCGGTGCAAAGGGCGATTGATGGGTGAAGGGAAAAACCAGAAAAGTCCGACAGCGCACTATCTGACCACCCTACAGACTATTCAGAAAGAGCGTAAAAGCCCCCACAAACAGCTGATGTTTTACTGGCCAGCAAGACCGATCTCTTTCATTTGCGGGACGTTTCCTAGAGAATTCCCCGGCCTTGTTTCCGTCGGATCAGGTAGCTAGTCTCGCTCAGTCATCGAATGTTCGGTGGCCGGACGTGCAAGTCCGACGGCAAGTAAGATCCATAAATCAACCTACAGCTAAATGCTAGCTTCCATGCTGGTTTTCGCCCTTATGGCGGCTGTACGTGGGAGACCTTCGGGTCTGCTGGGTTTGGCTTCTTGCCCCGGTCTTGCACACCTACGTACAGTTGCCACCCTCTTCGCGTGCAAGCGGACGGTGCCAACTTCTTCCAGCAAGGAGTTTCACCATGATCAAAGTCACCCCTGATCCACCCAGCTTCCTCAGCGAAGACGCCCTGCTCAATCGCCGAGCCATCGACTATTACCTCAAAGCCTCCTCCCCGGACGCCCCCACCTTCACTCTGAACGACAACCTGAGCTTCGAAGACGCCCTCGCCCACGCAGCCGATTTGCTGCATTGCGCGGTGGAGTCTGCGCAAGCGTCCGCCGAGGCGATGAATGTGCAGCAGCGGGCGGTGATGCATTTGGTGGGGATGGCGAAGGAAGTGGTGGATCGAGCGTTGGAGTGTGTGCAGCCGCGATAGCGGGCCGAACGAGATTCTGTGGCGAGCGGGCTTGCCCCGCGTTGGGCTGCGTAGCAGCCCCATTGAGGGCGCCGCGGTGCTTCAGTTAGAACGGGGTGGCCGTTTTGGGGCCGCTTCGCAGCCCAACGCGGGGCAAGTCCCCTCGCCACAAGGTACGCGCTGATTTCGGGTTCTAGGTTGGTGGAGTGTGTGCAGCCTCGATGAGCACCGCATAACCCATGTGGGAGCGGGCTTGCTCGCGAAGGCGCTGGGTCAGTCAATTGATTCGGCGACTGACACTGTGCATTCGCGAGCAAGCCCGCTCCCACATTTTTGATATTCGGTGTTCCGAGGAGTGTGCCCGGCTCAGAACCCGCGATGTTTCTTCAGGTGCTCATTGATCTTCGCCGCCGGCACTTTCTGCAGGGTGCACAGCAGGTCGTGGGACAGTTCGCGCAGGCCATGGGTACCGCGCAGTTCCTTGGCCAGGTGCGCGGTCAGGTTGGCGGCCATTTCCGCGTCCGCCATCGCCCGGTGAGCCTTGCCGGTGTGGGGCAGTTGGGCGAATGAGTTCAGTGTACCGAGCTTGTGGTTCGGCGCCGCCGGCATCAGGCGGCGGGCCAGCAGCAGGGAGCAGGCGAATTTCTGCAGGCGGGTGCGGCGGATCAGGCCGAGCTCGAAGTCCCAAAACTTCTGGTCGAACGCGGCATTGTGCGCCAGCAGTGGCGTGGTGCCGACGAACTCATTCACTTCGTTCATCACGCGCTCGGCCGGTGGGGCGCTGCGCAGCATGGTGTTGCTGATGCCGGTGAGTTGTTCGATAAAACCGGGCACGCGCACGCCGGCGTTCATCAGGCTCTGGTAGCGGTCCACGATCTGGCCACGTTCGAGAATGACCACGGCAATTTCCGTGGCCCGGCAGTAGCTGCTCGGGGTGATGCCGGTGGTTTCAAAGTCGATGACCGCTATACGTTCCAAACCTGTTTCAACTCCGTCTAGGCATTTATTTGAGCAGCAACGCGCCTTCGATCGGCACGTAGCGGCTGGCGGCGCGTATCAACGAGTTGGCCGTCAGCCCCGGCACGCCGTACGCCACCGCTTGCACGCCGTGCTTGTGGATGATGCGGTCGAGCAACATGTCGAAATCACCGTCGCCGGAAGCCAGTACCACTTCGTCCACGTTGGCGGCGGCGTCCATGATGTCGATGGTGATGCCCACGTCCCAGTCGCCCTTGGCCGAGCCGTCGCTGCGCTGGATATACGGCTTGAGTTTGACCGTAAAGCCCAGGTTGCGCAGGATCTGCTGGAACTGCTGCTGCTTGCTGTCGCCACGGTCGATGGCATACGCGTACGCCTCGACGATCTGCCCGCGCGAGCTGATATCAGCCCACAGCGCGGCGTAGTTGAAGTGGCAACCATAGGCCTGGCGGACGGTGTAATAGAGGTTTTGTACATCGGCGAACACTGCAATTTTCTTCACCGCGTTTCCTCACTACAAGCCGGCTCATGACAGCCGGGCGCCAGGGCCCGGAAAGGCTGCCAGTATGCCAGCCGCGAGGAAGTTTCCGGGAAAAATCAGACCGGGGCGACAAAGCGCCCCGGACTTGGGGGGGTCAGACGAAGGAATCGTCGTCGCCGAAGGAGGAGGAATCGTCGGAATAGTCGCTGTCGGCAAAGCTGTCGGAGGCGTTGTCGCTGCCCCAGCTGTCATTGCCGGCAAACTTCTGGTCGTCGTTGCCCCCGTTGCTGTTGTCGCTGGCAGGCGCCGGCTCTTCACGGATGATTTCTTCCACCACTTGCGGCTGCTGTGAGTTGTGGTTGAACAGGCTGCTGATGCCTTCGGCCAGCAACACACCACCGGCCACACCTGCGGCAGTTTTCATTGCGCCACCGAGGAACCCGCTACCCACAGGGGCGGCAGGCGCTTGTTGCGGCTGTTGATAGTTCTGCTGCGGCGCAGGCTGGCCAAACCCGGGCCGCGCCGGTTCACGCCAGCCGCTGCCCGACGCGCTCGGTGCACTTTGCGCCGGCTGCTGGTCGCGGGAGCTACCGCCCCCAAAAATGCTCGACAGGAAACCACCGCTGCTCGCCGGAGCCGGCTGCGCGGCCTTAGCCCGTTGCAGTTCATCCTGCAATTGCTGGATCTGCTGCGCCTGCTGTTTGTTCTGCGCGTCGAGGCTCTTGAGCGCGTGTTCCTGCACCAGGATCGACTGGGTCATGTAGTACCCGGCCGCAGGTTGGCGAGTCATATGCTCCTTGATCCGCGCTTCGGCCTGGGCGTCGCGGGGGGCTGAGTCCGTTTCGGCTTGCTGCAACCGTGAAAACAGTCCATCGATCAGGGTTTGCTCTTCGCTGTTCATGGCGACCTCGTTAGATTGCCGGTAAAAATCGTGGCCCGGCCTGTGATCAGGCCAGGGGCGTTGCTAGTTATGGGGGTGTTACCAGTTGTTTCAATGGTCTTTACTCAAGGTTTACGTTTGTGCCCCTGGGACCGTGATCGGTTAAAGTGTCGCCCTTGTTTCCAGGCCTGCGATGAACCTGATGAATCCGTTAGACGTATTGCGCGACTCCTTCCGTTTTACCCTGCACAACCTGGGTGCCATCGTTCAGCTGTGCCTGCCGCTGGTGATCCTCGAAGCCTTGCTGCAACAGATTCTGAACCACACGTTGGGCGCGGATGTGTTTCCCGGTTATCGCATGATGGTGGGCCTGCTGGTGTACCCGCTTTATACCGGCGCCTTGATCCTGTTTCTCGACGCCCGCACCCGTGGCGATTCGCCGCGCACCAAAGACCTATGGGCAATGGCCCTGATCCTGTGGCCGCGCTACGCGTTGCTGACAGTCATGGTCAGCTTGCTGACGATGCTGGGCCTGTCACTGTATTACCTGCCGGGTGTGCTGGTGATGGTAGTGCTCGCATTTGCCGAGTACTTGCTGGTTCTGCGCGGCATGTCGGCACTGGAGGCGATGAAGGAAAGCGTGCGCCTGACCCGTGGGCATTTCTGGCGAATTCTGGTGTGCATGCTGTGCGCAATGCTGCCGATCTGGCTGCTCACTGAACTCAGCGACAAAGCCTATCCCAACCCCGCGCCACTGCTGGGGCTGATGATCGACGGCGGCCTCAGCTTTCTGCAGCTTTTCACCTGCGTAGTCCTGTTCCGTTTATTCATGCTGATCGGTGGCGATGCCGACGCGCGGTGATATGCTCCGTGCCACTCCTGAAATGCCATAAGCCGAGCCGATGACCCGTTTATTGCGCATGACCTTGCTGGGCCTGCTGATCGTTGCAGGCCTGCTGACGGCACTGATCTACAGCCTGACCTGGCGCCCCGACCCCAAGCAAACCCTGCCCGTGAGCTGTGTCGCGCCGCGTGCGCCCACGCTGCTGCCCGGGCAGGCGCTCAAGGTCATGACCTGGAACGTGCAATACCTGGCCGGCAAGAACTACGTGTTCTGGTACGACACCGCCGACGGCAGCGGCCCCGACGACCGCCCTACCGTAGAAGACATGGCCGTGAGCCTGGATGAAGTGGCGCGGGTGATTCGCGACGAACAGCCCGACATCCTCCTGCTGCAGGAGCTGGACGAAAACGCCAAGCCGTCCCACTACCAGGACCAACTCGCGCTGCTGCAGGAACGCCTGGTCGACCTCTACCCCTGCAGCGCCCAGACCTTCGACTGGAAAGCCGACTTCGTGCCCGACCGCCATATCTTCGGCAGCGTCGGCCGCAAGCTGGCGACGCTGAGCCGCTACCAGATCGAACACGCCGAGCGCCTGCAATTGCCGGCCCCGGAGGCCAACTTCATCAGCCGCCAGTTCCAGCCGAAGCCGGCACTGCTGCTGACCTATTTGCCGCTGAGCGACGGCGGCCAACTGGCGGTGCTCAACACTCGCCTGGACGGCGACGCCCCTGGCCGCAGCGCGGTACAAGAGCAGGTGCAAACCACGGTCAAACTGCTGGATAAATTCGAAGGCCGCGGCACGCCCTGGCTGATCGGCGGCGATTTCAACCTGCTGCCCCTGGGGCAATTCCTGCGCCTGGACGCCGGGAAGCGCGGGCAATATTCGCCGGACAGTGAACTGCATTTGCTGTGGGACAAATACCCGATGATCCCGAGCAACAGTGAATCCAGCGGGATTGATCGTGAGAAGTGGCTAACGCATTTCCCCAACGACCCGCGCATCGACGGCCCGGATCGCACCCTGGACTACCTGTTCTACAGCCCGCGGATCAAGCGGGTGGAGGCCAAGGTGCGCCAGGAAGACACGTTGCGCATCTCCAACCACTTACCCGTCATTGCGCGGTTCCTGCTGCCGGCTGCGCAATAATTTTCCATTGTCTCCGCAAAGGGGACAATCAATCACATCCCAAGCCAATTGTCCCTCACTCGATTCGGCCGTAAATTGACTCCCAAGCCAGCCAGCAGACAGCCACAGGCGCTGACGCGGCGATCCAATTCCAATACTTCCAGTGAGCCCCGACATGAAAACCTTCAACAAAGCCCTGACCGCCACCCTGCTCGCCCTGTCCATCGGCAGCGCTAACGCCGCTGAAACCGCAGCACCCGAGCACCAGACCCAGGCGTTCCTCAACGCCTTGGCCGCCGGTGGCGGCCGCCCGCTGGAGCAACTCAGCCCCAAGGATGCGCGGGCGGTACTGACCGGCGCTCAGCAGTCGGTGAAGGTGGACATGTCGGGCATCCAAGTCAGCGACAAGACCATCCAGGCCGACGGCCAAGCCATCAAGCTGACCATCGTGCGCCCCGCCAACGTCAAGGGTGAATTGCCGGTGTTCATGTTCTTTCACGGTGGCGGCTGGGTGCTCGGCGACTACCCGACTCATGCCCGGTTGATTCGTGACCTGGTGGTGGGCTCCGGTGCCGTCGCTGTGTATGTGGATTACACCCCATCGCCAGAAGCGCACTACCCCACCGCCATCAACCAGGCCTACGCCGCCACCCGCTGGGTCGCCGAGCATGGCAAGGAAATCAACGTCGACGGCACCCGCCTGGCGGTTGCCGGCAACAGCGTCGGCGGCAATATGGCAGCGGTGGTTGCGCTGAAAGCCAAGGCCCAGAACACGCCGAAATTGCGCTTCCAGTTGCTGCTGTGGCCGGTGACTGACGCCAACTTCGACACACCGTCGTACACGCAATACGCCGAAGGCCACTTCCTCACCAAAAACATGATGACCTGGTTCTGGGACAGCTACACCACCGACGCCCAGCAACGCGCCGAAATCTACGCATCACCGCTGCGGGCAACCTCTGCGCAACTGAGCGGCCTGCCACCTGCGCTGGTGCAAACGGCCGGGCTGGATGTGCTGCGCGATGAAGGCGAAGCGTATGCCCGCAAGCTGGATGCGGCGGGTGTAGACGTGACGGCGGTGCGCTATAACGGGATGATCCACGACTACGGCCTGCTCAACCCGCTGAGCAACATCCCCGAAGTCAAAGCCGCCATGCGCCAGGCGGCCGGTGAGCTTAAAGCTCACCTGGAGTGATCCCCTGATGCAAAAAGCCCGCGTTTAACGCGGGCTTTTTCTATTTGCGCGGTTTGATCCGCGCGGTGGGCTCGGCGATCAACGGGTCATCCGGCCAATAGTGCTTGGGGTATCTACCCTTCAGATCCTTCTTCACTTCTGCGTAGGTACTGCGCCAGAAGTTCGCCAGATCCTGCGTCACCTGCACCGGCCGCCGCGCCGGGGACAGCAGGTGCAGCTTGACCGCCTGGCGCCCGCCGGCAATGCGCGGGGTATCCGCCAGCCCGAACAACTCCTGCAAGCGCACCGCCAGAATCGGCGGTTGTTCGCTGTAGTCCAACCGCACGCTTGAGCCCGAAGGCACTTTCACATGCTGCGGCGCGAGTTCGTCGAGGCGCTGGGGCAGCGGCCAGGGCAGCAGGTTGTGCAGGAAACTGGAGATATCCAGGGTGGCGAAATGGCTCAGGCGCGAGACTTTGCCCAGATAAGGCATCAACCAGTGTTCAAGATCGGCGAGCAACGCCTTGTCGCTGATGTCCGGCCATTCGCTGGTTTTGCCGGCGTCCAGCTGGCGCAGCAGCATCACCCGGGCCTGCCATTGGCGCAGTTCCGGGGTCCACGGCAGCAGCTCCAGGCCTTTGCGGCGCACCAGGTTGACCAGCGCCTGGCTGCGCGTGGACTCGTCGAGGCCGGTCAGGGGTTCGCGGCTCAGCACCAGCTCGCCAACTTTGCGCTGGCGTTCGGCACGCAGGACGCCTTCGCGCTCATCCCAATCGAGCTGGTCGACGTTGCGCACTTGCTCGGCGAGCACGGTGTCGAACAGTGCCGGGTCGAAATCGGCAGCCAGGTAGATGCGTTCTTCACGCTGGCCCTGGCGGCTGCCCAGGTCGGCGATCACCAGCCAAGGCTGTTTCATCAGGCTGTCGGCCTCGGCAAACAACGCCGCGCGGCCATTCGCCAGGCGGTATTCGGCGCCACCCGGGCGACGTTGCTGGGCGACGCGGTCCGGGTAGGCTAGCGCCAGCAAGGCGCCGAGCCAGCGCGGGTGGTCGGGGTCGGGCACGGCTTGGGTTGCCTTACCTCTCAGGTAGCCACGGTATTGCCGAGCCAGCTGCTTGGCCCGCTGTACGCCGCCTTGGGTGCCGCGCGCACGCTCTTCGCCGGACAGCAGCGCCAGGCGGCTGTGCAAATCGGCGCCGCCGCCGCGCAGGATATCGCGCTCGCCGAGTAACGCCGCGACATCACAGGCGGTGGCCGCCAAACCCAAATCCTGCCCGCGTAGTAATAGATGGGCGATACGCGGATGCGCCGGCAACTCGGCCATTTTCTGGCCATGGGCGGTGAGTTTTTCACCCGCCAGGGCGCCGAGGCGTACCAGCAAATCCTGGGCCTGGGCATAGGCGGCGGTCGGCGGCACGTCCAGCCAGACCAACTGCGTGGGCGTGACGCCCCAGCGCGCCAGTTGCAAGGCCAGGCCGGCGAGGTCGGCGGCGAGAATTTCCGCACTGCCATACGCCGCCAGGCCTTCATGCTGGTCCTCGGACCACAAGCGATAACACACACCCGGCTCGAGCCGCCCCGCCCGGCCGGCGCGCTGGGTGGCGCTGGCGCGGGAGATGCGCTGGGTGTCGAGGCGGGTCATGCCGCTGCCCGGGTCGAAACGCGGAACGCGCGCCAACCCGACGTCGATCACCACGCGTACGCCGTTGATGGTCAAACTGGTTTCGGCGATGTTGGTGGCGAGCACCACTTTGCGCTTGCCGGCGGGCGCCGGGTCGATGGCGGCGCGCTGGGCGTTCAGGTCCAGCTCGCCATGCAACGGGCACAACAGCACATCGGCGCGCTCGCCCAAGGCGTCGGCCAGTTGCTGATTGACCCGGCGAATCTCCGCCTGCCCCGGCAGGAACACCAGCACGCTGCCGGTTTCGTCATGCAGGGCTTCAAGGATGGTCTGCACCACGCGCGGCTCGATAAATTCACCGGCCTGGTACGGCCGCCCCCAGCGCATCTGCACCGGGAACATGCGCCCTTCGCTGCGCAGGATCGGCGCATCGTCCAGCAGGCTGGCCAGGCGCTCGCCTTCGAGGGTGGCGGACATCAGCAGGATTTTCAGCGGTTGTTCGTCACGAAACAGGTCGCGGCCATTCAGGCTCAGGGCCAGCGCGAGGTCGGCGTCGAGGCTGCGTTCGTGGAATTCATCGAAGATCAGCAGGCCCACGCCGTCCAGCGCCGGATCGTCCTGCAGGCGGCGGGTGAGGATGCCTTCGGTGACCACTTCGATGCGCGTGTTGGGGCCGACTTTGCTGTCCAGACGAATGCGGTAGCCGACGGTTTCACCGACCTTTTCGCCCAGCTCGCTGGCCAGGCGCTCGGCTGCCGCGCGCGCGGCAAGGCGCCGGGGTTCGAGCATCAGGATGGTCTGCCCGGCCAGCCAGGGCTCATTGAGCAAGGCCAAGGGCACGCGGGTGGTTTTACCGGCGCCGGGCGGTGCTTCCAGCACGGCTTCATGGCGATTCGCCAAGGCGTCACGCAGGGCGGGTAAAACATCATCAATCGGCAACGAATTCATACTGGCTCCAAAGCAGAGCGGCGAGTATAACGGCGAACTGCCGAGGGCCGACGATGGTCTCACGCGCGCCTCGCCGTTTGGCTGAAAACACAGTCGAAGGTGGGCGCTGGCTTGCCTGCGATAGCCATGTATCAGTGCCACATTGGTTAGCTGACTCACAGCTATCGCAGGCAAGCCAGCGCCCACATTTGAACAGCGTCGTTCAACAGAATTGTCATATAGTCCCGTATCAACCGTGTTCAGGAGAGTTTCCATGCGTATCGCTTCCCGTGTCATTGGCGGTGTCCTCGCCGTCAGCCTGCTCAGCCAACTGACGGCCTGCGGCTCGATCTTCTACCCGGACCGCCGTGGCCAGATCGACGGCAAGATCGACCCGACGATTGCCGTGCTGGATGCCGTGGGCCTGCTGTTCTACGTGATTCCCGGCTTGATCGCGTTCGGCGTGGACTTCGCCACCGGCGCGATCTATTTCGAGCCGGGCAAGACCGCCCAGGTCGCCCCGGAAAAACTCCACGAGGCCATCGGCGCCGACGGCAAGGTCGACAACGCCAAGCTGCAGTCGATTATCCAGAAGGAAACCGGCCGCACGCTGCCGCTGGACGACCCGCGCATGATTCAGTTCAAGGGCAGCGTGCAACAGCTTGCCGCCCTCGGCCTGCAACCGGCCGCCTAAGGACTTGACCTGCCTATGACCAGCAGTCCCGAACACGCGCGGCTCCTGCGCCTGGCCACCCGCGCCTCGGTGGGCGTGGCCAGCGCGCTGATCATCACCAAGGCCATCGCATGGTGGCTCAGTGGTTCGGTGAGCATGCTCGCCGGCTTGACCGATTCACTGCTGGACGGCGTGACTTCGCTGCTCAACCTGCTGGCGGTGCACTACGCGCTGCGCCCGGCCGATGACGATCACCGTTATGGGCATGGCAAGGCGGAATCGCTGTCGGGCATGGCCCAGGCGCTGTTTATCGGCGGGAGTGCGGTGTTGATCGCGTTCCAGGCCTATGAGCGCCTGCAACACCCGGAACCGGTGGGCGCGCCGTGGCTGAGCATTGGCGTGATCGTGTTTTCGCTGGCGCTGACCGTGGCCCTGCTGATGCTGCAACACCGGGTGGTCCGCGAAACCGGCTCGAACGCGGTGCGCGCAGATTCGCTGCACTACCGCTCGGACTTGATGCTCAACGGCAGCATTCTGGTGGCGCTGGTGCTGGCGGGCTTGGGCTTTCATCAGGTAGACGCCTGGTTTGGCCTGGGGATTGCCGCCTACATCCTGTGGAGCGCGATCCAGATCGCCCGCGAAAGCTTTGCGGTGCTGATGGACGAGGAACTGCCGCCAGAGGTCAGCCAGCATATGCTGGAACTGGCGCGTGGCGTTCCGGGCGTTTTGGGTGCGCATGATTTGCGCACGCGGATTTCCGGCAGCCACTGGTTTGTGCAGTTGCACCTGGAGCTGCCGGGGGAATTGACGCTGTCAGTGGCTCACGGCATCAGCGACCAGGCCGCCGATGCCATTCATAAAGCCTACCCGCGGGCCGAGGTGCTGGTGCACGCCGACCCGCTGGAAGTGGTCACGGGCGCCAAGGCCTAGTACTGCACCTGATACCCGCGACTGGTCAGGCAGTTGCCCTGGGCCTGGCGGTAGGTTTGCACCACCGCCGGGTCGGGGGCGTACGTGACGGCCTGCGGGTCGAAGCCGCTTTGCTGCACCGCCCAGCGATAACAGTCGTAACCGTCCTGCTGCACCTGGGCCGGTGATTGGCCGTTGGCGGGATAGGCCACCACATCATAGCCATTGCCTTGCGGTGCGGGCTGCGCCGCTACCTGGGTCGGCGGTTGCACCACGACATACTGCTGGGAGCTGCTTTCGTAGGTGTAGTAAGAACCCGCCGCGAGGAAAAACAGCGCGCTGCCTATCCACACTTCGCGGGCGTAATCCGGCAGGTAATGCACACGAATGCCGTACGGCGGCGTCACCACGACATAACGCGGGCCTTGTGGGCGATACCAGTAACCGCCTGAGTAGAAATAATCCTGGCCACGGTAAGGCACGCGGTAGTTGCGATCGGGAAAGCGATCGACGATGTAACCCGGCCGATGCTGCGGGCCTGGGCCCCAGCCATTGCCATGCCCGTCGGGGCGGCCCGGCCAGCGGCTGTCGCCGGGGTGGTTGTTATACCCGCCGCCATTGTTGCCTGGGCGTGAACCCGGGCCGCCGGCTTCCCAATGCTGGTTGCCATCGTTGCGCCGTGGGATATCACGGTAGTAGCCCTGGCGCGGTTCCTGGGTCTGTCGCACGGTATCGGGCCGGCCCTGGATCGGCAGGTTGTTCGAGGGTTGCGGCTGCGGTTGCTGCACCGGGCGCCCCTGCTCATTGCCCTGCGGACGCCCCTGCCACTGGCCGCCGTTCTGGCCGCCGCGATCGAAATGCTGGTTCTGTGGGCGCGGCTGAGCGTTTTCCGGGCGCGGCTGATTATTCTGCGGCCGGGGCTGGTTGTTTTCAGGTCGCGGTTGATTGTTCTGCGGACGCGGCTGGTTGTTCTGCGGACGCGGCTGTTGCCCGCCCTCCTGCCCTCTTTCATGCTGACCGCCGCCCTCAGGGCGCGGTGCGTTATCACGTTCGTCAGCCATCACTTGCGTGCCGACGGTGACCATCAGCAAACCTACACCTGCCATACGCCAGATGCGCTTCATGCTATTCCTCACTGCGGATAGAGGGCCTAGAACGTCCGGCCTCATAGAGTGAGACTGGAAAAGCCGTGCCCGGTTCTGAAACAGGTTACCAGCCCGGATAACTATTTTTTTAAGTAAACACGCGCGCAAAGAAAAAGGGGTGACCCGTCGGCCACCCCTTGAGAATTTCGTCCTGGCTCAACGCTTTTGACGTTGGCTCACCTCACGCCGTCTTGTGGACAGTGTGCAGCCTGGAGGCCGGCTCAACCCTGCTGGGGTGGCGGCCGCAGCGGGCCTGATTGGGCGAGCTGCAGTGGACTGTTGTCCAGGCGGTGATTCTGTTGATAAAGATACCCGCCAACGCCCGACAGATGATTGCTAAGATTGCGTCAATAAACAGTGCTTGCGCAATTTTTAACCCTTCATGGATAATTCACCGCAATAGTTACGACAAAGGCCAACCCAATGAGCAAGCTTGACCGATACGACCTGATTATTTTGGCGGAATTGCAGCGCGACGCGAGGATCTCCAACCAGGAGTTGGCCGAGCGCATCGGCCTGTCGCCTTCGCCCTGCTCACGCCGGGTCAAGCAGTTGGAAGACGACGGCTACATCGCGCGCCAGGTCGCCCTGCTCGACCGCAAGATGCTCGGCCTGAGCCTCACGGCCTATGTGCTGATCGGCATGGACCGCCACACCCCGGAGCGTTTCGAGAACTTCGAAGCGGCAATCCGCACCCTGCCCCAGGTGCTGGAATGCAGCCTGGTGACCGGGATGGATGCCGACTATCAGTTGAAAGTGGTGGTGCCGGACATGGACCACTACCAGAAACTGCTGCTGGGGCATTTGACCCGCATTGAAGGCGTGACCAGCGTGCGCTCGAGCTTTGTGCTGAACCAGGTGCTCAACAGCACCGAGCTGCCGCTGACGCACCTGCGTACCTGATCTCAAGAACACTGAGGATCAAATGTGGGAGCTGGCTTGCCTGCGATGCAGGCGACTCGGTCTTTCAGTCACACCGAGGTGGTGCCATCGCAGGCAAGCCAGCTCCCACAGACTCAAGTCAATGTTGCGCCTGTCCTGCTGCCTTATACTTCCCGCCTGCCCTGTCGGAAAAACACCCCATGAACAACATCGACCCCGCCCTATTCGAAGAATGGATGATGACCGGCCTGGTCACGATCCTGATCATCTTCATGGGTTTTATCGTCTGGGACCTGGCAAAAAAATCCAAGGCCGGGCGCTTTGGCTCGTTCATCCTGTTTTTTGTGCTGGGGCTGGGCGTGGCCGCGTTCATCATCAAGAGCGTGGTGATCGGCCTGATCGAGTCCGGCGCCTTATAACTTCGCCGGGACTTCCTTCCACTGGCCCTGGTCCAGGTCCTCGATCGTCCAATCGCCGATACGTACGCGCACCAGGCGCAACGTCGGCAGCCCAACCGCCGCAGTCATGCGCCGCACCTGGCGGTTACGCCCCTCACGAATCACCAACTCCAACCAGTAGGTCGGCACGCTTTTGCGAAAGCGTACCGGCGGGTTGCGCGGCCATAAGTCCGGCTCATCCAACTGCCGGGCCTCGGCGGGCAGCGTCTTGCCGTCGTTCAGCTCGACGCCGTCACGCAGGCGTTGCAACTGCTCTTCGGTGGGTTCGCCTTCGACTTGCACCCAATAGGTTTTCGCCAGTTTGTGCTTGGGGTCAGCGATCCGCGCTTGCAGCTGGCCATCGTTGGTCAGCAGCAGCAGGCCCTCGCTGTCACGGTCCAGGCGGCCGGCCGGGTAGATGCCGGGGATGTCGATAAAGTCCTTGAGGGTCGCGCGCCCGCCTTCGTCGCTGAACTGGGTCAGCACATCGAAAGGCTTATTGAACAGGATCAGCTTCGGCTCGGCCGGTGGCGCCTTGGCGACACGCCGCGCTGCGGAGTACGGGGGTTTCACGCCAGGGCGGCGCGAATCGGGACGGGAGGGACGGGACATGGCAAAGGAACATCTAACGGTCAGGACCGACAATGCTAGTGGCCTGACCGCTAAATGACCATCCCAACCGCTTAGCGGAAGGGCGGTTCGTCGAAGCTGCGCAGTTTGCGCGAGTGCAACGAGTTGAGCTCGGTGCGCAACAGGTCCACCGCCTCGATGCCGATCTTCAAGTGCTGGCTGACCGCGCGCTCATAGAACGCGTTGGCCGAGCCCGGCAGCTTGATCTCGCTGTGCAGCGGCTTGTCCGACACACACAGCAAAGTGCCGTAGGGCACGCGCAAACGGTAGCCTTGCGCGGCGATGGTGCCGCTTTCCATGTCCACCGCCACAGCGCGGGACAGGTTGATCAGCGGCCGTTCCTGGGCCCAGCGCAGCTCCCAGTTGCGATCGTCGTAGGTCAGCACGGTGCCGGTGCGCAGGCGCTTTTTCAGCTCTTCGCCTTTTTCGCCGGTGACGTTGGCCGCCGCTTGCTGCAAGGCCATCTGCACTTCGGCCAGGGCCGGAATCGGGATGTTCGGCGGCACCACGCGGTCGAGAATCCCGTCGCGGCGCATGTAGGCGTGGGCCAAGACATAATCGCCGATGGTCTGGGATTGGCGCAGGCCGCCACAGTGGCCGATCATCAGCCAGCAATGCGGGCGCAGCACGGCCAGGTGGTCGGTGATGTTCTTCGCGTTGGACGGGCCGACGCCGATGTTCACCAGGGTGACACCGTGGCCGTCGGTGGCCTGCAGGTGATAGGCCGGCATCTGATAACGATGCCAGACCACGCCCGCCGCAATCGCCGATGCTTCGCCGTGGTCCATGCTCTTGTCGATGATCACGTTGCCCGGCAGCACCATGCGGATAAAGCGCGGGTCGCTGCGCAATTGCTCCAGGCCATGCAGGATGAACTGGTCGACGTAGCGGTGATAGTTGGTCAGCAGGATCCACGGCTGCACATGGCGCCAGTCACTGCCGGTGTAGTGCACCAAGCGGCGCAGGGAAAAGTCCACGCGGGCCGCATCGAACAGCGCCAGGGGCAGCGGATCGGTGTTTTCCCAATCGTAAAGGCCGTCGGCGATGCCATCGGTGGCGGCGGACAGGTCAGTACTCGGGAACACCCGGGCCAGGGTCGCGGCGGTTACGCCGGAGCCGGCCAGTTCGTCGCCCTGCTCCACCACGTAAGGGTACGGAATGTTCTGCTGGCTGACGCCGACTTCTACCGTCACGGTAAAATCGTGCATCAGGGGCACCAGTTGCTCGAGCAGGTATTTACGGAACGCCGCAGGATGGGTGACGGTAACGCTGTAGGTTCCCGGTAACTGGACCTTGGCATATGCCCGAGTAGTTTGTGGGACTTCGCCCTGAACCAGGTAGGTCAGGCGCAGTTCCGGGTAGCGAAACAGCGCGCGTTGTGCGGCGTCTGGTTCGACGCGGTCCTTGAGGTATTGCTTGAGGGCCTGGTTGAGCGCGCCGGTAGCACGCTCATGCAGAGCCGCCAGCCGATCCACGGCTTCTTCGGCGGTTTGAACGACAACAAAAGCTTCGGTCACGGTAAGCATCCTGTGTTCTGACTTGCAGGCCTTTATCTTGCCTGTATCCCGGCCAGACGCAAACTTTGAATTGGAGTGCCCTCTCAAGATGGCTGCAATCCCTGTGGGAGGGGGCTTGCTCCCGATAGCGGTGGGTCAGTTTATAGATAGGCTGACTGACACTCAGCCATCGGGAGCAAGCCCCCTCCCACATTTGGACCGTGTTTATTCAGATACATTGGGGCTTGAGCGCGCGACGATGGCCCCGACATCGACGCCACGCGGCAAGGTGCCATACACCCGGCCGGAAGATTCGCCGAGGCGGCTGGCAATAAAGCCATCGCTGACCGCCGCGTTGCCCGCCTCCAGCAGCAACTTGGCCTGCAACGCCACGGCGATGTCCTCGGTCAGTTGGCGCGCGCGGTACTGGATGTCCTGGGTGTCCATAAAGGCCACTTTCAACTGCTCGATATGCCGCGCCAACTGCTTGTCGCCATGCCCATCACCCAGTTCGACAAACAACGCCTCGAGCACGCCCGGCTCTTTGGACAGTGCGCGCAGCACGTCCAGGCACTGCACGTTGCCGGAACCTTCCCACGTTGAATTCACCGGTGCCTCACGGTACAGCCGCGGCAAAATACTGTCCTCGACATACCCGGCACCGCCCATGCATTCGGCGGCTTCGTTGATCATTGCCGGCGCGCGCTTGCAGATCCAATACTTGCCCACCGCTGTCACCAGCCGCGCGAACTTGGCTTCCTGCTCATCGCCCAGGTGGTCCAGCGCCCGGCCCATGCGCATGCTCAAGGCCAGTGCGGCTTCGCTTTCCAGGGCCAGGTCCGCCAGCACGTTTTGCATCAACGGCTGCTCATTAAGGATGCGCCCGCCCACCAGACGATGCGCGCAATGATGGCTGGCCTGGGTCAGCGCCTGGCGCATCAGGGCGCTGGAACCGACCATGCAATCGAAGCGGGTCATGGCGACCATCTCGATGATGGTCGGCACGCCGCGCCCCTCTTCGCCGATCATCCAGGCCAGGGCGCCGCGAAATTCCACTTCGCTGGACGCGTTGGAGCAGTTGCCGAGCTTGTTTTTCAGGCGCTGGATATAGAACTCGTTGCGCGTGTCATCCGGACGGTGCCGAGGCAGCAGGAAACAGGTCAGGCCCTTGTCGGTCTGGGCCAGGGTCAGAAACCCATCGCACATCGGCGCCGAGCAGAACCATTTGTGGCCCACCAGTTCATAGGCCTGCCCAGGGCCACCGGCGCCCACCGGATAAGCACGGGTGGTGTTGGCGCGCACGTCGGTGCCGCCCTGCTTCTCGGTCATCGCCATGCCAATGGTCGCGCCGGGCTTGTGCGCGATACTGACGTTGCGCGGGTCGTAGTGTGTGCTGAGGATTTTCGGCAGCCAGGTCTTCGCCAGATCGGGCTGCAAGCGCAGCGCCGGCACGCAGGCGAAGGTCATGGTCAGCGGGCAGCCGGTGCCGGCTTCGGCCTGGCTGTGCAGGTAGGTCATGGCCGCGCGGGCCACATGCGCGCCGGATTGCGGATGGGCCCATGGGAGCGACGGCAGGCCATGCTCGACGGCGGTGCGCATCAGCTCGTGATAGGCCGGGTGAAACTCGACCAAGTCGATGCGATGCCCATAGCGGTCATGGCTGCTGAACACAGGTTTGTTCTGGTTCGCCAGGAACCCTGCCTCCATCAACGGCCCACCGGCCAGCGCGCCGTACGCGTCGATGCGTGATTCTGCCCAGCCGGCGCCACAGCGTCGCGACCACTCTTGCAGCGGCAGGTCGATGCGGTACAGATTGGCGCCGTCCAGGGACGGCGGCTGGTTGGTGACGTCGTGGGTTTCGGCAAACTGATGCAGGTTCATGAAGGGCCTCCTGGAAAAGGCCACGGTCAGTTGGGGCCTGAATTCAGTTAAGCACCGTCATTCGCCTTAAAAAAGTGGCATACCCGCCGAATACACGGCGCTTTCGTCCTCTGCCTGGCGCAGTAGATGGCGCTCCAACACCGCCTGCAAGGCATCGAAACGCACGGGCTTGGCGAGGCGCTCGGTGACGCCGATGCCGTGGCACCGCTCGCGCTCCGACACATTCAGCGACGAACTCAAGGCGATCACCGGCAACTCCGCACAGCCGGGCAGTGCACGAATCTGACAACACAGCGAGAACCCGCCTTCAGGTACATCCAACAGGACCGCGTCAAAACCTGCCCCCTGCAAGGCCGCCAATGCAGCCGGGCCGCTGTCGACGGTTTTCACCCGGTAACCGAGCTTGAGCAACATCCCGCGCACCGCCAATTGGCCGACGCTGTTGTCGTCCACCAGCAGCACCGCGCATTCCTGCGGCGCGCGCTGCCGATCCTGCGCCGGCTTTAGCTCGGGCGGTGCCAGGCTGGCCTCCATTTCCAACTGGAAGCGGCTGCCTCTGCTGGGCTCGGAGTGATGGGTCAAGCGCCCGCCGAGCAGCTCGATCAACTGCCGGCAGATTGCCAGGCCAATGCCCAGGCCTCCGTATTCGCGGGTGGTCGAGCCATCGACCTGGAAGAAGCGCTGGTACAGGGTGGCTTCGTCAAGGAAAGCAAAACCGATACCGGTATCAGTAACAATAAAGCTCAGGCGCACCTGACCGTCACTGTGCGGCACGCCCACTACGCGCAGGCGCACGGCGCCTTCGTGGGTAAATTTGAAGGCGTTGTCCAGCAGGCAATCCAGGCATTGCAGCAGTTTGTCGGCGTCGCCGACCAGGCGGTCCGGCAGCTCATCGGCCACGTCGATGGAAAACGCCAGGCCTTTGCTCTGGGCGCTGGCATTGAACTGCTGGCGCAAGGTATCCAGCACACCGCGCAGGCTGAACTGCTGGGGTTGGGCAGTCAGCCGCCCAGCCTGCAGTTCGGTGAGGGTGAGGATGCCATTGACCATGCGCATCATGTCCCGTGCCGAGCCGGCGGCGGTTTGCTGGTACTGCGCCAGGTCTGGGTCCAGCGGCACGGTCTGCATCAACTCGAGGGAGCCAATCACTCCGTTCATCGGCGTGCGCAGCTCGTGGGTCAGGGTGGCGAGGAATTCATCCTTGAGCCGGTTGCTGCGGGCCAATTGCTGGTTGAGCACTTCGAGCTTCTGGCTGGCATCGAGCAGGATCTGTGCCTGCTGCTCGCGCATCGAGTTGATGCGGTCGGCCAGGGCCAGGGACAACAGCGCCACTTCGATCGCCGAGCCGATCTGGCTGGCGTACATGGTGAGGAACACATTGGGCAGGTAGCCCAGCACCATCAGCGTATTGACCACCCCGCCCAGCAGGAACGCCGACCAGGCGATGATGAAGTAGCGCGCCATGCGCTGGCCGCAATACCAGGCCTTGATGGCGGCGACGAAGATCGTCACGGTAAACACCAGCGCCAGGCCGGTGGCCAGCCGCAGCGCCAGCGCGTAGCTGGTCATCAGCGACAGCAACATCACCACCGCACCGCACGCCACCAGTGCCAGCAACAGTCGGTTGATCCAGCGGCTGTGCTGGGCGGTATGCAAGAAACTGCGTGCAAACAAACTGCCGAACAGCGCCGCCGAGCCGATCAGGAACGGCACCGCGGCATTCGCCCACCACGGGTTGTTCGGCCAGAAGAACTCCACCGCCACGCCGTTCACCGACAGCTGGTACAGACCGAACGAGGCGATATACAGGATGTAATACAAGTAGCTGGTGTCGCGCACGCTCAGGTAAATGAACAGGTTGTAGACCAGCATTCCCAGCAGTACGCCATAGATTGCGCCGAGCACATAGAGGCGCAGCGGCTGTTGTTCGAGGTAAGCGGTGCCGGCCCAGAGCGTCAGCGGGGCCTGGATCGAGCCCTGGCTCTGCAGGCGCAGGTAGATCGTTTGTTGCTGATCCGGCACAAAGTTGAGCTTGAACAGATAGTTGCTCTGGCGCACTTCGCGGCTGGAAAACGGCAAGGCGCTGCCGGTGCGGGTGGTCAATCGATAGGTGCCGGTGCCGTCGTTCTGGTACATGTCCAGATGATTCAGCGGCGGGTACGCCAGCTCCAGGAACCAGGTGCGCGGTGCGCGGGTGTCCCTGGCGGTGTAATGCAGGTCGACCTTGAGCCAGAACACCGAGCGCGAATAGCCGGCATTCAGGGTGTTTTTGTCATGAGGCTTGAACTTGCCAGCATAGGCGGGGGAGCTGACGTCGGCGATGGTGAGGGCATCCGTCGGGTCTTCGAGCACTTGCATGACTCGGCCCAGCGGCAGGCTTCGCGTGTCCTGGTTGAACTCGATGGCGCTGGCGAGCATCGGTAGCCCGCACAACAATAGAATCAGCAAATAGCGCATAGAGCCCCAGCGTGGCGTGCCCGGTTATGTCAAAAGCCCCCCATTCCTTTTGAGAAGACGTACACCGGCAGTACATTAAGTTGTTTGGATCCACTTTAGCATAGCCGCTAAAGGCCATTGGACACCATTGAAATAATTTTTTGAAAGGCTCTAGGACGTGGCTTTCGGCGGATTGCAGTGCCTTACAAAGCGCCAAAAAAGCGTCGCCATCAGGGCAAAATTCAAGCATCGCCGGACGGCCACGCAAAAAGCGTTTGGTGGTAAGCTCGCGCACCATGAATATCTACAGTTCTCGCCCTGTTGTCCTCTGTCTCTCCGGCCATGATCCCAGTGGTGGCGCCGGCTTGCAGGCAGATATCGAAGCCCTGCTGGCCCAAGGCTGCCATGCGGCCCCGGCCGTCACCGCGCTGACCGTGCAGAACACCGTCAACGTCAGCGATTTCCGCGTGCTCGACCGCGAGTGGGTGCTGGCCCAGGCCAACGCCGTGCTCGGCGACTCTGAAGTCGCGGCGGTCAAGCTGGGCATGCTCGGCTCAACCGCGATGGTCGACACCGTGGTCGAACTGCTGCAGGCGCACCCGCACCTGCCGGTGGTGTGCGACCCGGTGCTGCGCGCCGGTGGCGGCGGCAGCCTGGGCAAGGACGAGGTTGGCTATGCCATGCGCGAGCGGCTGTTGCCGTTGTCGCTGATTGCCACGCCGAACCTGCCGGAAGCGCGCATCCTTGCCGAACTGCCCGAGGGCACCGCGGACGAATGCGCCGAGAAACTGTTGCCGTATATCAAGCACCTGCTGATCACCGGCGGCCATGGCGACGAGCATCAAGTGCACAACCGCTTGTACAGCCGCGATGGCACCCGCCAGACCTTTACCTGCCAGCGCCTGCCCGGCAGCTACCACGGTTCGGGCTGCACGCTGGCCAGCGCCCTGGCCGGGCGCATCGCCCACGGCGAGGGCCTGGTCAGCGCGGTGCAATCAGCGCTCAACTACACTTGGCGCACCCTGCGTGACGCCGAACAACTCGGCCAGGGCCAGTTTGTGCCGCGCCGTCTGCCGCTGGATTTCTGCTCGTAAGCCAAGAGGCCTGCCCGATGAAACTACGTGGCCTTTATGCCATTACCGACGGCCAACTGTTGGCCGGCAAATTCCTCGCCTACGTCGAAGCGGCGTTGGACGGTGGCGTGACCCTGTTGCAGTACCGCGACAAAAGTACCGACGAAGCCCGGCGCCTGCGTGAGGCCGAGAAGTTGCGTGAACTGTGCTCGCGCTACAAGACCCAGCTGATTATCAACGACGATGCAGAGTTGGCCG
Source organism: Pseudomonas viridiflava (assembly GCF_900580675.1). GTDB lineage: Bacteria > Pseudomonadota > Gammaproteobacteria > Pseudomonadales > Pseudomonadaceae > Aquipseudomonas. The sequence continues at coordinate 16,064 of NZ_UTBG01000014.1, read as the reverse complement.
CGCGCCTGGGCGTCGGCGTGCACTTGGGCCAGACCGACGGGCCGCTGACCCCGGCCCGCGCCTTGCTCGGTTCCAAAGCCATTATTGGCGCGACGTGCCACAGCCAGATCGAACTGGCCGAGCAGGCCGCCAGGGAGGGCGCCAGCTATGTCGCCTTCGGCCGCTTCTTCAATTCCACTACCAAGCCCGGCGCCCCTGCCGCCACGGTCGAAATGCTCGCCCAGGCCCGCACTCGCCTGCACCTGCCGATCTGCGTGATCGGCGGCGTCACCCTGGAAAACGCCGAACCGCTGGTGGCCCACGGTGCCGACCTGCTGGCCGTGGTGCATGGCCTGTTCGGTGCCGACAGTACCCAGGAAGTCACGCGCCGCGCCCGCGCCTTCAACGACCTTCTTAAATATTCAGTTTAGAGAGCCCGACCATGTCCCGTTCCGAAACCCTGTTTGCCAATGCCCAGAAACACATCCCCGGCGGTGTGAACTCCCCCGTGCGTGCGTTCAAGAGCGTGGGCGGCACGCCGCTGTTCTTCAAGCATGCCGAAGGCGCCTACGTCACCGATGAAGATGACAAGCGCTATGTCGACTACGTCGGTTCATGGGGCCCGATGATCCTCGGCCACAGCCACCCGGATGTACTCGACGCCGTGCGCCAGCAGCTGCAACACGGCCTGTCCTACGGCGCACCAACCGCCATGGAAACCGAAATGGCTGACCTGGTGTGCAGCATCGTGCCGTCGATGGAAATGGTGCGTATGGTCAGTTCCGGCACCGAAGCCACCATGAGCGCGATTCGCCTGGCCCGTGGCTTCACTGGCCGCGACAGCATCATCAAATTCGAAGGCTGCTACCACGGCCACTCCGACAGCCTGCTGGTCAAAGCCGGTTCCGGCGCCCTGACCCAAGGCGTGCCAAGCTCGGCCGGCGTACCCGCCGCCTTCGCCAAACACACCCTGACCTTGCCGTTCAACGACATCGCCGCCGTCGAGCAGATGCTCAGTGAAGTGGGCCAGGACGTGGCGTGCATCATCGTCGAGCCGGTAGCCGGCAACATGAACTGCGTGCCGCCTGCCCCGGGCTTTCTCGAAGGCCTGCGCGAACAGTGCGACAAGCACGGCGTCGTGCTGATTTTCGACGAAGTGATGACCGGTTTCCGCGTCGCCCTCGGCGGCGCCCAGGCGCACTACGGCATCACGCCGGACCTGAGCACCTTCGGCAAGATCATCGGCGGCGGCATGCCGGTTGGCTGCTTCGGCGGCAAACGCGAAATCATGCAGCACATCGCGCCGCTGGGCCCGGTGTATCAGGCGGGCACCCTTTCGGGTAACCCACTGGCCATGGCCGCCGGCCTGACCACCCTGCGTCTGATCAGCCGTCCGGGTTTCCATGCCGAGCTGACCGATTACACCACCCGCCTGCTGGACGGGCTGCAACAGCGCGCCGATGCAGCGGGTATCCCGTTTGTTACCACGCAAGCGGGCGGCATGTTTGGCCTGTATTTCAGCGGCGCCGACGACATCGTGACCTTTGATGACGTAATGGGCAGCGATGCCGACCTGTTCAAACGCTTCTTCCACCTGATGCTGGAAGGCGGTGTTTACCTGGCGCCGAGCGCTTTCGAAGCCGGCTTCACCTCGATCGCCCACGGCGACGCCGAGTTGAAACTGACCCTCGATGCCGCTGAACGCGCATTCGCTGCACTGAAATAATCGGCCGAAAAAATCAGGCAGCGCCCAAGCGGTGTCTGATTTGCTACTTTGCTTACAGAGATCTCCGACTTTTTTCGAGAATTCACCTGCAATCCGGCAGATAACTTGCCCAACCAGCAGAAAAACGAGTAAAGACTTTGTAAGCAGAGGCCTGCTTATTTCATAATGCGCGCTTATTGGATCCCACAAGGGTCCGCGCGCCCCGTCAGAGGTAAGTCGATTCCCATGAAACGCACCGGCCGCACCCTGGTTCTGGGCTGCCTGTTGCTCCTTCAGCCGCTGCTGGCACATGCACAAGCAGGCGGCAACTCGTTGTTAATCCCAGCGATGGGTCGTTGCACCCTCAATACCCAGCCAGACAGCCAGGCCGAAGCCCTGAGCGCGTGCCAGAAACAGGCCGATGGCGGGGATGCGCAGGCGCAATACGAGTTGGGCGAGTACTTCCACGACAGCAAGAACCCCGCCCGTGACCTCAACAAAGCCTTGAGCTACTTCGAGAAAGCCTCGTTGCAGGGCCACGCGCAGGCGCAATTCCAGCTGGGCAACATGTTCTTCAAAGGTGAAGGCGTGCCGGCCAATAACGTCCAGGCGTATATCGTGCTGAAAATGGCCGCGGTCAACGGCGCCGAAGACGCGCTGGACACCGCCGACGAAGTCGCCGAGCACATGCAGCGCGATGAACTGGAAGTGGCCACCCAGGTGCTGGGCCAGATTTTCCGCAATTACCTGCAGGAACTGCAGAGTGCGGATGGGCGCTCGCCGTTTTCACCGCTGCCCTGATCCAGCTAAACCCTTTTACCGCTATCGCAGGCAAGCCAGCTCCCACAGGGAATGCATTCCAAATGTGGGAGCTGGCTTGCCTGCGAGGGGTGCGCTTCGGTCTTGAGTCTTACTTCTCAGGCATCGGCATAGGAAATGGCATCACATTGCTGGTGCCCCGCGCTTCGCTGATCTTCGGCGTGCCCAGGCGCTCGACTTCATCGATGCGCACAATCGAATGCATCGGCACAAAGCTGCGCACCACGCCTTCAAATTGCGCCTTGAGTTTCTCCTCGCCCGGGTCGACGACCAACTGGGTGCGCTCGCCAAAGACGAACTCTTCCACTTCCAGGAAGCCCCACAGATCACTTTGATAGATCTGCTTGGCGTACATTTCGAACACCTGGCCCTGGTTAAGGAAAATCACCTTATAGATTGGAGCTTCACGTTTGGTCATGGTGGGCGAGCAACACATCGGGGATATAAAAGAGGGCGCGAACTATAGCATGGCACCCGATGCACAACGCTAGGAACCAATGAGCATGCCCCCTATAATGCGCGGTTCTTTACCACCAGTTGACGATTCCCATGGCCAAGAAGCTTTATATCGAAACCCACGGTTGCCAGATGAACGAGTACGACAGCTCGCGCATGGTCGACTTGCTGGGCGAACACCAGGCCCTGGAAGTCACCGCACGTGCCGAAGATGCCGACGTAATCCTGCTCAATACCTGCTCGATCCGCGAGCGGGCCCAGGACCGTGTGTACTCGCAGCTGGGCCGCTGGCGTGAATTGAAGCTGGCCAACCCCGACATGGTAATCGCCGTCGGCGGCTGCGTGGCCAGCCAGGAAGGCGCCGCGATCCGCGATCGCGCGCCCTATGTCGACGTGGTCTTTGGCCCACAGACCCTGCACCGCCTCCCGGAAATGATCGACGCCGCACGCCTCACCAAGTTGCCGCAGGTTGACGTCTCGTTCCCGGAAATCGAAAAATTCGACCATTTGCCCGAGCCACGCATCGACGGCCCGAGTGCCTACGTGTCGGTAATGGAAGGCTGCAGCAAGTACTGCACCTTCTGCGTGGTGCCCTACACCCGCGGTGAAGAAGTCAGCCGGCCATTTGACGACGTGATGTCAGAAATCATCCACCTGGCCGAAAACGGCGTGCGCGAAGTCACCCTGCTGGGCCAGAACGTCAACGGCTATCGCGGCTTGACCCACGACGGGCGCCTGGCGGACCTGGCGGAGTTGATCCGCGTGGTTGCCGCCGTCGACGGCATTGAGCGTATTCGCTACACCACTTCGCACCCGCTGGAGTTTTCCGACAGCCTGATCCAGGCCCACGCCGAAGTGCCGGAACTGGTCAAACACCTGCATCTGCCGGTGCAATCGGGCTCCGACCGCATTCTGTCGGCGATGAAGCGCAACCACACGGCGCTGGAATACAAATCCAAACTGCGCAAATTGCGCGCGGCGGTGCCGGGCATTTGCATCAGTTCGGATTTTATCGTCGGCTTCCCCGGCGAAACCGAGAAAGACTTCCAGCAGACCATGAAGCTGATCGAAGACGTCGGTTTCGACTTCTCCTACTCGTTCGTCTATAGCCAGCGCCCCGGCACACCGGCCGCCGATCTGCTGGACGAAACCCCGGAGGCGTTGAAAAAAGAGCGCTTGAACGCCCTGCAACACCGCCTGAACCAGCAGGGTTTCGAGATCAGCCGACAAATGGTCGGGTCGACCCAGCGCATTCTGGTCACCGACTACTCGAAAAAGGACCCTGGCGAGCTGCAGGGCCGGACCGAGAACAACCGAATCGTCAACTTCCGCTGTGATAATCCGACCCTGATCGGCCAGTTCGCCGATGTGCACATCGATGCGGCGCAACCGCACTCGCTGCGCGGGTCGTTGGTTAACTGACACTACAATCCCAGCGCAAACGAAGATCAAATGTGGGCGCTGGCTTGCCTGCGATAGCGGTGTAACAGGCACTATCGGCTTTGCATATGCCGGCCCTGTCGCTGGCAAGCCAGCTCCCACAGTAGGTTTTCGTTGTTATTGAGAACCAAGCCAGGCTATTTAAGTGCTTTCGCACACCGGCAGCTGGCGTTATCCTCTCTTTCACTTAAACAGCCAAAGGGCGGCTAAAAGCAACCTTGAACGCACCCATAGCAGAACCCCATCGTTTCCTCCTCGAGCCCTTTGAGGCTCGCCGTTTCGCCAACCTGTGCGGACAGTTCGACGAGCACCTGCGCCTGATCGAACAACGCCTGAGCATCGAGATCCGCAACCGCGGCAATCAGTTCGAGCTCATTGGTGACCCCCAGCAAACTACGTCTGCAGAAAACCTGCTGCGCCGCCTCTACCGCGAAACCAAGGGCAGCGAGCTGTCGCCGGAAACGGTGCACCTGTACCTGCAGGAGTCGGCCGTGGAAGACCTGGCCAACAATCCTGTAGCCGAAGCCAGCGTGGCCCTGCGTACCAAAAAAGGCATGATTCGCCCGCGCGGCTTGAATCAGCAGAAGTACGTCAAGGAAATCCTCGGCAACGACATCAACTTCGGCATCGGCCCGGCCGGTACCGGCAAGACCTACCTGGCCGTGGCCTGTGCGGTCGACGCCCTGGAGCGCGAGCAAGTACGCCGCATCCTGCTGGTGCGCCCCGCGGTCGAGGCTGGCGAGAAGCTTGGCTTCCTGCCCGGCGACCTGGCCCAGAAGATCGACCCGTACCTGCGCCCGCTCTACGACGCGCTGTACGAAATGCTCGGCTTTGAATACGTGGCCAAGCTGATCGAGCGCCAGGTGATCGAGATCGCCCCGCTCGCCTATATGCGCGGCCGTACGCTGAACAACAGCTTCATCATTCTCGACGAAAGCCAGAACACTACCGTTGAGCAGATGAAAATGTTCCTGACCCGCATCGGTTTCGGCTCCACCGCCGTGATCACTGGCGACGTCACCCAGGTCGACCTGCCAAAAGGCACCAAGTCCGGCCTGGCCCAGGTGATCGAGGTGCTCAAGGACGTGCCGGGCATCAGCTTCACGCACTTCATGCCCAAGGACGTAGTTCGTCACCCGCTGGTGCAGCGCATCGTTGAAGCCTACGAGCGCTTCGACCATCGCGACGACGCACCGGCCAAGGACGTTCGCCGCGATGCTTGAGCTTGACCTGCAGCTGGCCACCGAAGCGCCCGCCCCCAGCGAAGCCCAGTTCCGTGAATGGTGCGCACTGGCCCTGCGCCAGCGCAGCGCCGACTCGGAACTGACCATTCGTCTGGTGGACGAGCCCGAGGGCCGGGAACTGAACCACACCTGGCGCCAAAAGGATTACGCGACCAACGTGCTGTCCTTTCCCGCCGACGTCCCCGACGAGCTGCTGGATATCCCGTTGCTGGGTGACCTGGTGATCTGCGTCGAAGTGGTCGAGCGTGAGGCGAAGGAGCAAGGCAAGGAACTTGAGGCCCACTGGGCCCATCTAGTCATCCACGGCTGCTTGCATCTCTTGGGTTACGACCATATAGACGATGACGAAGCCGAGGAAATGGAAACACTGGAACAAACGTTGCTTGCTGAATTGGGTCATCCAGACCCGTATGCGGACGACGAAGTTTAAAAAACACTCAACTGTAACAACAAAGGATTCAGAGTAATCGCTATGAGCGAAGACCGATCGAGCAACGGGCAAAAGTCATGGCTGGGTAAACTGACCCAGGCTTTTGCCCACGAGCCGAAAAACCGCCAGGAGCTGCTGGAGCTGCTGCGCGAGGCCCATCAGAACAAGTTGCTGGACAGCGAAGCGCTGGCCATCGTCGAAGGCGCCATCCAGGTGGCTGACCTGCAGGTTCGGGACATCATGGTCCCGCGCTCGCAGATGATCAGCATCAAGGCGACCCAGACTCCACGGGAATTCCTCCCGGCCGTGATCGACTCGGCGCACTCGCGCTACCCGGTGATCGGTGAAAGCCATGACGACGTCATGGGCGTCCTGCTGGCCAAGGACCTGCTGCCGCTGATCCTCAAGGAGAATGGCGACAGCTTCAACATCAAGGACCTGCTGCGCCCGGCGACTTTCGTGCCCGAATCCAAGCGTCTGAATGTGTTGCTGCGCGAGTTTCGCGCCAACCACAATCACATGGCCATTGTGATCGACGAATACGGCGGTGTAGCGGGCCTGGTGACCATCGAAGATGTGCTTGAACAGATCGTCGGCGACATCGAAGACGAGCACGACGTCGAAGAAGACAGCTACATCAAGCCGCTGCCCAGCGGTGATTTCCTGGTCAAGGCGCTGACGCCGATCGAGAACTTCAACGAGTTCTTCGACAGCGAATTCTCCGACGATGAGTTCGACACCGTCGGCGGCCTGGTGATGAGTGCGTTCGGCCACCTGCCCAAGCGTAACGAAACCACCGAAATCGGCGCCTATCGCTTCCGCATCCTGAATGCCGACAGCCGCCGTATTCACCTGATCCGCCTGACACCTATTGCCCGTTAAGGATTGATATGCGCCGTCTGACCCGCCCCGGCTGGCCCGGTAATTTGCTGGCCGTGGTGGCCGGCGCCATCACCACCCTGGCGCTGGCGCCGTTTGATCTGTGGCCGTTTGCACTGGTTGCGGTCGGATTGTTCTATATCGGCCTGCGGGAACTGACGCCACGCCAGGCCCTGGGCCGTGGCTGGTGTTTCGGTTTCGGCCTGTTCGGCGCCGGCACCAGCTGGATCTACTACAGCATCCACCACTTCGGCGGCGCTTCGGTGCTGCTGGCTGGTTTCTTGATGCTGTTGTTCACCGCCGCAATTGCCTGGTTTTTCGCCCTGCCCGCCTGGCTGTGGGCGCGCTGGTTACGCCGCAACGAAGCGCCGCTGGCGGATGCGCTGACCTTTGCAGCTTTGTGGGTCGGCCAGGAAGCCTTCCGTGGCTGGTTCCTCACCGGTTTCCCGTGGTTGTATTCCGGTTACAGCCAACTCGACGGCCCACTCACTGGCCTGGCGCCCGTGGGCGGCATGTGGCTGATTTCGTTTGCCCTGGCGCTGACGGCAGCCCTGCTGTGCAACCTGCCGCGCCTGCTGGCGAGCAAGCGCAATGCGTTCATCGGCGCGGGCCTGGTGTTGCTGGTCGCGCCGTGGGCGATCGGCCTGGCGCTCAAGCATCACGCCTGGACCAGCCCGTCCGGCGCACCGCTGAGCGTGGCAGCGATCCAGGGCAACGTCGAACAAAGCATGAAGTGGGACCCGGAGCAGCTCAATGCGCAGCTCGCGCTGTACCGCGACATGAGCTTCAGTTCCAAGCCGGTCGACCTGCTGGTGTGGCCGGAAACCGCGGTGCCGGTGCTCAAGGAGTCCGTCGAGGGTTACCTGGGGATGATGGGCAAGTTTGCTGCCGACCGTCACACGGCACTGATTACCGGCGTACCGATCCGCCAGGAAGTGCATCACCAAAGGCGCTTCTTCAATGGCATCACGGTGGTCGGCGAAGGCGACGGCACCTACCTGAAGCAGAAGCTGGTGCCGTTTGGTGAATACGTACCGCTGCAGGACGTGCTGCGTGGTGTGATTGCCTTCTTCGATCTGCCGATGTCGGACTTCGCTCGCGGCCCTGCCGACCAGGCGATGTTACAAGCCAAGGGCTATAAGATTGCGCCGTTCATTTGCTATGAAGTGGTGTACCCGGAGTTCGCCGCTGGCCTGTCGGCCCAGAGCGACTTGCTGCTGACCATCAGCAATGACACCTGGTTCGGGCGCTCCATCGGCCCCTTGCAGCACCTGCAAATGGCACAGATGCGCGCACTGGAGGCAGGTCGCTGGATGATTCGCGCGACCAATAATGGCGTGACCGGGCTGATCAACCCGTTCGGGCAGATTACCGTGCAGATCCCGCAGTTCGAGCGCGGGATTCTGTACGGTGAAGTGGTGCCGATGCAGAATCTGACGCCTTACCTGCAATGGCGTTCGTGGCCGTTGATCATTGTGTGCCTGATGTTGTTTGGCTGGGCACTGTTGGCTGGCCGCATGGCCAAAACCGTCTAACAGACCAACACCGAAACAAATGTGGGAGGGGGCACCCCTCCCACATTTTTTACGTAGGGTGTTATTGGTAGAACAGCCGATACCCCACCTGCCCCACCGCCTCGTTGATCAACTGCCCACTCTGCCACACCGACTTGAACTCCGGCATCCAGCCGCCCAGCGGCCGGGCGTTGTCCACGCCCAGGAACCCCACGGGCGCGGGCACCACGGTAAAGCCGGCCTTTTCAAAGCTCCACACCGAACGCGGCATGTGCCAGGCCTGGGTCACCACCACCACGCGCTTCACGCCTTCGGGCAACAATATTTCGGCACTCATCTGCGCATTTTCCCAAGTCGTACGGCTGCGCTCTTCCTTCCACCGCACCGCAACGCCAAAGTCATCCTGCATAGACACGGCCATCAGTTCGGCCTCGCTGGGCGGCGTGCCGTAATGCAACCCGCCGGTGGTCAACACCGGCAGCCCGGACGCCTTGGCGAGTCGCGCCGCATAGCGCTGGCGCTCCAGGCCGATGCCGGTTGGCTGATCAGCGCCCCAGGCCGGATCACCGCGCTCGCGCCCCGAGCCCAACACCACAATCGCATCGGCACGCTGAGCCAGGGTCGACCAGTCTTCACGGGCCAACGGTGGCTCGGTCTCAAGGGCCCGGGCGCCCCACTCCACCGCCACCGGCAGGCTGATCAACCACATGCCCCCCAGCCCGAGGGCAAAGCAGCAACCCGCCAGCCTTGGGCGACTGCGACGAAACCACCAGGCAAGCGCCAATAACAGCAAAAGAATGCCGGGCGGCAAGAGCAGTTGTTTGAGGAAGTAACGAATAGGCATCGGGCATCTCCATAGATGCCCGAAGCCTAAGGTGTAACGGGGTTTAGCGACAATCCTTGGGGCATAAAACGATGATGCAGTTCAGGGGGGAATGAACTACTTGTAGCGGGCAGACCGAAGTTTTTCCGGGCCACGACCGGCCGACAAGTCCTTGAGCCACACCACCTTGGCTGTGTGCGTGGGCTCTTTGGCTGGCGGGGTTGCCATCCAAGGAGGCGCACTGCGTTCACTGCGTTCCAGGTAAGCCTTGATCAGCTCCAGCTCCGCGCGGCTCAGACCACGCAGTTCCAACTCGACAGGCCGCTCATCACGCAATCGGCCCGCTGTTCTCGCTGCATCCAATGCACGACCCAATCGGTCGATCAGTCCTTCGTAGATATCCGGTTTCGTTGCGATTCGCTGCGATTCAAGCATCCCCTCACCTCATTGAAGATATGACTCGTTCCCCAATAAACAGCGTAGTCCCCATGGCTGCACCTGCCTGGTGCCGCGACAGACGGCCTCGCCCGCGCAATCAGGGTTTCCCTCGATAGAGTGGGGTCATGTATGCTACGGCGCTTCCTGTAACTCCACTTCCCGCAGGGTTTGGGCACGGACGCGCCGCTTTTTGGTGTCGATCAACCTGAACGTTGCACCGAAGAGGATTAGGCCACCCCTATTCAGTTCAAAAGTAGCCATGCACGAACAATATCAGCCCCGTGAAATAGAAAATGCCGCCCAGTCGTTCTGGGATGAGCAAAAGTCCTTTGAAGTCAGTGAACAGCCGGGCAAGGAGACTTTCTATTGCCTGTCGATGTTCCCTTACCCCAGCGGCAAGCTACACATGGGGCACGTGCGTAACTACACCATCGGCGACGTGATTTCCCGTTACCAGCGCATGCAAGGCAAAAATGTCCTGCAACCCATGGGTTGGGACGCCTTCGGCATGCCGGCGGAAAACGCCGCGATGAAAAACAACGTGGCGCCCGCCAAGTGGACCTACGAAAACATCGCTTACATGAAAACCCAGCTGCGCAGCCTGGGCCTGGCGGTGGACTGGTCCCGCGAAGTGACCACCTGCAAGCCTGATTACTACCGCTGGGAACAATGGCTGTTCACTCGCCTGTTCGAAAAAGGCGTGATCTACAAAAAGAGCGGCACCGTGAACTGGGACCCGGTCGACCAGACCGTCCTGGCCAACGAACAGGTGATCGACGGTCGCGGCTGGCGTTCCGGCGCGGTGATCGAAAAACGCGAAATCCCGATGTACTACTTCAAGATCACCGCCTACGCGGATGAACTCTTGTCGAGCCTCGACGACCTGCCGGGTTGGCCTGAACAGGTCAAGACCATGCAACGCAACTGGATCGGCAAGTCCAAGGGCATGGAAGTGCAATTCCCCTATAACGTCGACTCGATCGGCGAAGCGGGCGCACTCAAGGTCTTCACAACCCGTCCGGACACCCTGATGGGCGCAACTTACGTTGCCGTGGCCGCTGAACACCCGCTGGCCACCCAGGCCGCACAGAACAACCCTGAGCTGCAGGCATTCATCGCCGAATGCAAAGGCGGCAGCGTGGCCGAAGCCGACGTCGCCACTCAGGAGAAAAAAGGCCTGCCAACCGGGCTGTTCGTCGAGCACCCTTTGACCGGTGAAAAACTGCCAGTATGGGTCGCCAACTACGTGCTGATGCACTACGGCGATGGCGCCGTAATGGCTGTACCGGCTCACGACGAGCGCGATTTCGAATTCGCCACCAAATACAACTTGCCGATCAAGTCCGTGGTGCGCACCAGCTCGGGTGATACCAACCCGGCCCCGTGGCAGGACGCCTACGGCGAGCACGGCGAACTGATCAACTCCGGCGAGTTCGACGGCCTGGACTTCGCCGGCGCCTTTGACGCCATCGAAGTTGCACTGATCAAGAAAAACCTCGGCGCCTCGCGCACCCAGTTCCGCCTGCGCGACTGGGGCATCAGCCGCCAGCGCTACTGGGGCTGCCCGATCCCGATCATCCACTGCACAAGCTGTGGCGACGTGCCGGTACCGGAAGACCAACTGCCGGTCGTGTTGCCGGAAGACGTGGTGCCGGACGGCGCCGGTTCGCCACTGGCGCGCATGCCCGAGTTCTACGAATGCAGCTGCCCGAAATGCGGCCAGCCTGCCAAGCGTGAAACCGACACCATGGACACCTTCGTCGAGTCCTCGTGGTACTACGCCCGCTACGCCTCGCCGCACTATGAAGGCGGCCTGGTGGAAAAATCCGCAGCCGACCACTGGTTGCCGGTGGATCAGTACATCGGCGGCATCGAACACGCGATTCTTCACCTGCTCTATGCGCGCTTCTTCCACAAGCTGATGCGCGACGAAGGCCTGGTGAGCTCCGACGAACCGTTCAAGAACCTGCTGACCCAAGGCATGGTGATCGCCGAGACTTACTATCGCCGCGAAGCCAATGGCGCCTACACCTGGTTCAACCCGGCCGACGTCGAGCTGGAGCGCGACAGCAAAGCCAAGGTCATCAGCGCCAAGCTGAAATCCGACGGCCTGCCAGTGGAAATCGGCGGCACCGAGAAGATGGCCAAGTCGAAGAACAACGGCGTCGACCCTCAGTCGATGATCGACCAGTTCGGCGCCGACACCTGCCGCCTGTTCATGATGTTCGCCTCGCCGCCCGACATGAGCGCCGAATGGTCCGACTCCGGCGTCGAGGGTTCGCACCGCTTTCTCAAGCGCGTCTGGCGCCTGGCGCACGCGCATGTCAGCCAGGGCCTGCCGGGCAAACTGGACGTGGCAGCCTTGAGCGACGAGCAGAAACTCATTCGCCGCAGCACCCACCTGGCCATCAAGCAAGCCAGCCAGGACGTGGGCCAGAACCACAAATTCAACACCGCCATCGCCCAAGTGATGACGTTGATGAACGTGCTCGAAAAAGCACCGCAAGCCACCGAGCAGGATCGCGCGCTGGTACACGAGGGCCTGGAAACAGTCACCTTGCTGCTGGCCCCGATCACGCCGCACATCAGCCACGACCTGTGGAGCCGTCTGGGCCACAGCGACGCGGTGATCGATGCGCGCTGGCCGGTGCAGGACGACAGCGCCCTGGTGCAGGACACGCTGCAACTGGTGATCCAGGTCAACGGCAAGCTGCGTGGCCAGATCGACATGCCTGCCAGCGCCAGCCGCGAAGACGTGGAAGCGGCCGCACGCGTCAACGAGAACGTGCTGCGCTTTACCGAAGGCCTGACGATCCGCAAAGTGATCGTGGTGCCTGGCAAACTGGTCAATATCGTCGCTAGCTAATCGGATCGGGCGCAGGGGTTGAGCCCTGCGCCGAACAAAGCCTTCAGGGCCTCGATAAGGCCCACATGGTTTCAAGGGGAGCAACAAAAATGATCAAACGCAATCTGCTGGTTATGGGCCTTGCCGTGCTGTTGAGCGCTTGCGGCTTCCAGCTGCGCGGTACCGGCACCTATGACATGGCGATCAAGGAGCTGGACGTCAGCGCCCGCGACGCCTATAGCGAAACCGTGACCCAGCTGCGCCAGGTCCTGGAAAACAGCGGCGTTCACGTCTACACCGGTGCCACCTACAAGCTGTTCCTGGCGGACGAGAAGCAAAGCCAGCGTAACCTGAGCTACGCCAGCGCCGGCCGTGCCTCCGATGTCGAGGTGAGCAACGCGCTGACCTTTGAAATCCAGGGCCGCGATCACCTGCCACTGATGGGCGACACCATTCAGGTGCAGAAAATTGTCAGCCACGACGGCAACAACCTGGTGGGGTCTGACTCCGAAATCATCCAGGTACAGAAGGAAATTCGTCGCGAACTGGTGCAGCGCATGGTCCTGCGCCTGCAGATGCTGACTCCGGAACAACTCGAGACGTTGCAGCAACGTGCCGACGACAAGGCCAAGGCCGATGCCGACGCGCTCAAAGCCGCAAAAGAGTACGAAGACAACACGCCGAAACAATCGCCTGTTGAAGTGCCTGTCGAGTAAGCCATACGGGGCGCTCCCGGCGCCCCGTTCTCTTTGCCTATGAAACTCGCCCCCGCCCAACTCGCCAAACACCTGCAAGGTGGCCTCGCGCCTGTCTACATTGTCAGCGGTGATGACCCGTTGCTGTGCCAGGAAGCTGCCGACGCCATTCGCAGTGCCGCCCGCCAGCAAGGTTTCGATGAACGCCAGGTGTTCAGCGCCGACGCCAGTTTCGACTGGGGCACGCTGCTGCAGGCCGGTGCGAGCATGTCGCTGTTCGCCGAAAAACGCCTGCTGGAACTGCGCCTGCCCTCGGGCAAGCCCGGAGACAAAGGCGCGGCCGCGCTGATGGAATACTGCTCGCGCCCGGCCGAAGACACGGTGTTGCTGATCAGCCTGCCCAAGCTCGACGGCAGCGCGCAGAAAACCAAATGGGGCAAGGCCCTGGTGGAAGGGGCGCAAACCCAGTTCATCCAGATCTGGCCGGTGGACAGCAACCAGCTGCCGCAATGGATTCGCCAGCGCCTGTCCCAGGCCGGGCTGTCGGCCACCCAGGATGCGGTGGAGCTGATCGCGGCCAGGGTCGAAGGCAACTTGCTTGCCGCCGCCCAGGAGATCGAAAAGCTCAAGCTGATGGCCGAAGACGGGCAGATTACCGTCGAGACCGTCCAGGGCGCCGTGGCCGACAGTGCGCGCTTTGACGTGTTCGGGCTGGTGGATGCGATCCTCAATGGTGAGCCGGCGCACGCCCTGCGCATGCTCGAAGGCCTGCGCGGCGAAGGCGTGGAGCCACCGGTGATTCTCTGGGCCCTGGCCCGGGAGCTGCGGGTGCTGGCGAACATCGCACTGCAATACAGCCAGGGCACCCCGCTGGACAAGTGCTTCAGCCAGGCCAGGCCACCGGTGTGGGACAAGCGCAAACCCCTGATGAGCAAAGCCCTGCAACGGCACTCGGCGCAACGCTGGGCGCAACTGTTGCTGGAAGCGCAGCGTATTGACGCGCAAATCAAGGGCCAGGCGGCCGGTTCGCCATGGATGAGCCTGAGCCGTTTGTCACTGCTGATGTCCGGGCAGCGCTTGGCGTTGCCTGCGGAATAATCCTACCTCTCGACGGGCTTTACAGCGGATGAACTTCGGCAGATCATTTGCGCCGTTCCACCCACCCCGAGAGAGTAATCATCATGAGCAAAAAGCCATCCAAGCATGGCCCCAACAAGGCCAAATCCATCATCGCCCAGCCACTGTTCCGCAGCCGTCAGGAACGCGCCGGCAAGGGCAAAGGCAGCTACCGCCGCGAAGCCTTCCAGTCTGACAGCTGGGAGGCTTCTTACTTTCTGGCTGCCTGAAGGCAAGCGCCCCTCTGGCATGATAAGGTCGACACCTGATTTGTAATCCCTGGACCTGTGCATGCCCTCTAGTCTTTCCCGTCGTTGGCACCTTCGCCAACTGATCGCTGCCTCCAGCCTCATTCTGCTAGTCGCCTGCGCGGAAAAACCCACCGCCGCCGACGCGCAACCCCTGCCGACGCTCAAGACCGCCCCAGTGGCAGCGCCCGCTGTCGTGGCGCCGCTGACCGTGGACAACCTCGATATCCAGCCGACCCAGACCTTTGCCGAATGGCAGGCTGGCTTTCGCGTGCAGGCCCTGCAGGCCGGTATCACCGAGGCGGTATTCGACAACGCGTTCGCGAATGTCACGCCCGACATGGCCGTGATCCGCGCCGACCGCAGCCAGCCGGAGTTCTCCCGCCCGGTGTGGGAATACCTCAATGGCGCCCTGTCGCCGGTGCGCGTGCGCAATGGCCAGGCGCTGCTGATCAAGTACGCCGACATCCTGCAAAGCATCGAACAACGTTATGGCGTCGACCGCCAGGCGCTGGTCTCGGTGTGGGGCATGGAGAGTAATTTCGGCCAGTTCCAGGGCAATAACTCGGTGATCCGCTCGCTGGCCACCCTGGCCTATGAAGGCCGTCGCCCGGCGTTCGCCCAGGCGCAACTGCTGGCGGCGCTGCAGATCATCCAGCACGGCGACATCCAGGCCGACCAGATGAAAGGCTCGTGGGCCGGGGCGATGGGCCAGACCCAGTTCATCCCGACCACCTACAACACCCACGCCGTGGATTTCGATGGCGACGGTCGCCGCGATATCTGGAACAGCCCGGCCGACGCCCTCGCTTCCACCGCGCACTACCTGCAAAGCTCCGGTTGGCAAAAAGGCCAGCCGTGGGGCTTTGAAGTGCAGCAATTGCCGGCGAACTTCGATTACGCGCTGGCCGATGGCGGCACACGCAAAAGCGTTGCCGAATGGCTGAAGCTGGGTATCCAGTTACCAGCGGGCGCCAGCATGCCGCCGAACGTCGACCAACTGTCCGCCGCCCTGCTGCTGCCGGCCGGCTACCGTGGCCCGGCGTTCCTGGTGCTGGATAACTTCCGCGCGATCCTCAAGTACAACAATTCGTCGTCCTATGCATTGGCGGTGGGCCTGCTGTCCGAGCGGTTTGGCGGCGGCGGCGTGATTCGTGGCGATTGGCCAACGGACGAGCTGCCGCTGAGTCGCTCCCAGCGCATCGATTTGCAGACGGCGCTGAGCGCCAATGGCTATGACGCGGGCAACCCGGACGGGATCATCGGCGCCAATACGCGCAAGGCGATTCGTGCGGCGCAGCAAGCGCTGGGCTGGCCGGCGGATGGGTATCCGACGGTGAAGCTGCTGGAATCGCTGCAGAACCGCTAAACCGTCGTAAGGCGACTATTGCTATCGCAGGCAAGCCAGCTCCCACAGGGGAATGCATTCCAAC
>NZ_UTBG01000029.1 GCF_900580675.1 Pseudomonas viridiflava | reverse complement strand
CCCTCATACGGACCTTCGAGCTTTTCCCAGGTCTGGCCGTCGTCGCTGGAGCGGAACATGCTGCCCTGCTCGCCGACGATAAACAGGCCGGCGTCCTTGGTGTGCGCGATGGCGTTGAGGTGGAACTGGTCTTCGTTGTCGAGGCGGTCGCTGACGTCTTCCCAGGTTTTGCCGCCGTCGCCGGTTTCGATCAGCGCACCGTAGGCGCCCACCGCCAGGCCGTGACTGGCGTCCTTGAACCAGACGTCGAGTAACGGGGCTTCGCGCTTGAGGTCCTGATATTGCTGGGTCCAGGTGGCGCCGCCGTCGGCACTGGCGAGGATTTGCGCGTCATGGCCGACTGCCCAGCCCTGCTTGTCGTCGACAAAAAACACCGCCGTCAGCAGTTGCCGGGTGGGCACTTTGGCTTGAGTCCAGGTGCTGCCCTGGTCATCGGAATAGAGGATGTGCCCGCGATCACCGACGGCCACCAGGCGCTTGCCAGCATGGACCACGTCGATCATCAGGCCTTTGGCGGCCTTGGGGGATTCAATCGCAAAAGTGTTATCGCCGGCGGCCTGGACGGAGGTCGACAACGCGGCTGACGCTACCCCCAGTCCAAACAGCGAGAGCGCTGCGGCCAGCAACGCAACCCTGCGTGCGGCGCGTGGGCGGCAAACAACCCAACCCATGACAGGCTCACTCATAGACCTTTCTCCCATTTATTATTGTTATCGCCTGCCTTCCGGGGCCTTGAAACCTGCAATCTAGAGCGCCTGGAGGAAGCAGGGGCCATCCTATCGGGCTTTCGAATCGTCTGACAATCGGCGCTACGTTATCTTTTGTTAACTGGGAGCATTTGGGCAGGGTCTGAATATGGCGGCATCAGCCAGGCTGATTAATGAATTTTTATTCCATCTATTGAATTATGGGAATTTTTATTCCATTAATAGCCCTCCTCAAAACAATAATCCAAAGGACCACGGCTATGCGTGAACTCGGAATCGGCTTGATCGGCACAGGCTTCATGGGGCGCGCCCATGCCTTGGCGTTCAACAATGCCCGGGCGGTGTTTGAACTGCCGGTAACCCTCAAGCTGGCCGCCCTGGCCGACGCCGACACCGAGCGCGCGCAACGTTGCGCCAGGGCCTGGGGATTTGCCCAGGCCCATGGTGACTGGCAAGCGCTGATCAACGACCCCGCAGTGGATGTAGTGGCCATCACCACGCCGAACCATCTGCACTATCCCATGGCCATGGCCGCAATTGCTGCCGGCAAGGCCGTGTACTGCGAAAAACCCCTGGCCGTCAGCCTGGAGCAGGCCGATGCCATGCGCCGCGCCGCCAGCGCAGCCGGGGTGGTGACGCGGGTCGGTTACAACTACCAGCACAACCCGATGATCGGCCTGGCGCGGCAGATGATCGCGAATGGCGACCTTGGCGAGATCATCAGCTTCCAGGGCGAGTTCAGCGAAGACTTCATGGCCGACCCGGCTTCACCCTGGTCGTGGCGTTGCGAAGTGGCGCATGCCGGCGGCGCCCTGGCGGACCTGGGCAGCCACTTGCTGTCGATGGCGCGTTACCTGGTCGGCGATGTGGTCAGCGTGTGTGCCGACACCCAGACCGTGCACGCCCAGCGCCCGGCTGTCACAGGCAGCGCCGAGCACAAAGCCATCGCGGTGGATGACCAGGTGCACGCCCTGCTGCGTTTCGCCAACGGCGCGCGCGGGACGGTGAGCAGCAGTTGGCTCAAGCATGGCTACAAAAACCATTTGAGTTTCGAGATCAGCGGCACGAAGGGCACGCTGGCGTTCGATCAGGAACGCTTGAATGAACTGCGCCTGTGCCGGGTCGGCCAGGACGGTTTCCAGCGCCTGCTGGCCGGTCCTGCGCTGCCGGGCTACGCGGCGTTCAGCCCGGCGGCAGGGCACCAGTTGGGGTACAACGAATTGAAGACGCTGGAAGTGCAGGAGTTGATCATGGCCGTGGCCGGCCAAGGCGCGGATGGCACTGACTTTGAAGCGGCGTGGTCGGTTGAGCGGTTGGCGACGGCGATTCGTATGGCGGCCCAGGAAGAGCGCTGGGTCAAGGTGGACTCGGTCTGAAACACAATGCAAAACCCTGTGGGAGCTGGCTTGCTGTGGCGAGGGAGCTTGCTCCCGTTCGACAGCGCAGCTGGAGCCGGCTTTTTGGGGGCGCTCCGCACCCCAGCGCAAGCAAGCTTGCTCGCCACAGCAAGCCAGCTCCCACATTTGGACGGTGTAAAGCCGATAATCAGCGCAAGGCTCGGCGCAGCACTTTGCCTACCGTGGTTTTGGGCAATTCCATCGTCCGGAACTCCACATACTTGGGCACCTTGTACCCCGTCAGGTATTCCCGGCAATGGGCCAGGAGCTGTTCCTGGGTCAGGTTCGGGTCCTTGCGCACCACGATGATCTTGACCTTCTCGCCCGTCACGCCATCTTCCACGCCAATCGCCGCCACCTCCCCCACCCCTGGGTGCAGCGCTACCACGTCTTCGATTTCGTTGGGGTACACGTTGAAGCCCGAGACCAGAATCATGTCCTTCTTGCGGTCCACCAGGCGGATGTAACCGCGCGCGTCCATGACCCCGATATCGCCGGTCGACAGCCAGCCCTCGGCGTCCAGCACCTCGGCGGTTTCCCTGGGGCGCTGCCAGTAGCCCTGCATCACCTGCGGGCCGCGTACTTGCAACTCACCCTGCTCGCCAATCTCGGCCAGCTCGCCGTCTTCGCGCATAAAGCGCACCCAGGTCGACGGCAACGGCACGCCGATGCTGCCGGTGAATTCCATTTCACGCATGCGGGCGATGTTGATCGGGCTGATGCTGACCACCGGCGAGCACTCGGTCAGGCCATAGCCTTCAATGATCGGCAGCCCGGTGACGTCCTTCCAGCGCTTGGCCACCGCAGTGTGCGTGGCCATGCCACCGGCGATCACCATGCGCAGGTCGGAAAAGTCCCGCGCACAGAACTCTTTGTTCTCCAGCAAGCCGTTAAACAGCGTGTTGACCCCGGCAATCCCGTTGAAACGTTCCTTGCGCAGGATCATCTGCACGCGTTTCACGTCCCGTGGGTTGGCGATCAGGATGTTGCGCCCGCCCAGGCACATGAACATCAGGCAGTTCACCGTCAGCGAAAAGATGTGGTACAGCGGCAGCAGGGTGACGTTGGTTTCCTGCTTGTGCTGATCCAGCTGATCGCCGACCCAGGCCTTGGCTTGCAACAGGTTGGCGATGATGTTGCGGTGGCTGAGCATCACACCTTTGGCATCCCCCGTGGTGCCGCCGGTGTATTGCAGGAAAGCCAGGTCGTCGAGGTGCATGTCCATCGGAAAATAATTCAG
This sequence comes from Pseudomonas viridiflava, assembly GCF_900580675.1. GTDB lineage: Bacteria > Pseudomonadota > Gammaproteobacteria > Pseudomonadales > Pseudomonadaceae > Aquipseudomonas. The sequence continues at coordinate 5,523 of NZ_UTBG01000029.1, read as the reverse complement.
CCCCCGGCCCTGCTTGAGCGTCTGGTTGAACCGCACCGAGCCGCGCAGGTTGAACGCGGGCACCTGTTTTTGCACGCTGCGCAGGATGAAGTTCATCGCCGCGCCCTTGAACGTACCAAGCAAATCGCCGATGGCCGCCACCACCACGCGCTTGACGCGGCTGCCGGTGATGACCTTTTCCAGGGTGTGCGCAAAGTTTTCGAAGATCACCACGGTTTCGGCGCCGCTGTCCTTGAGCAAATGCTTGAGCTCGTGGGCGGTGTACAGCGGGTTGACGTTGACCACCACCGCACCGGCCAGGATGGTGCCGAGCAGGCAGATCGGGTACTGCAAGCAGTTGGGCATCATCAGCGCCACGCGCTCACCCGGCTTTACGCCCTGGCCTTGCAGCCAGGCGGCGAATGCGATGCCTTGCACCTGCCAGTCGGCGTAGGTCATTTCGGTGCCGATGCTGACGTAGGCCACGCGCTCGCGGTATTTCTCCAGGTGCTCCAGGAACACCTCGCGCAACGACGGGTAGTCCTCGATACCGGCGTCGATGTCTGCCGGGACGCCGGGCAGGTAAGCGTTCAACCAGATCCGTTCGGTGTGTTCCTGGCTTACAGCGTTCATGGCAGTCTCCTTGTTGTTGTTTTTGATAGCGCTACTTTTCGACGATGGCGGTAATGCCCAGCCCGCCCGCCGCGCAGATCGAGATCAGGCCGCGCCCGCCGCCGTTCTCATGGATGGTCTTGGCCAACGCCGCCAATTGCCGGCCACCGGTGGCCGCAAACGGGTGGCCGCAGCCGAGCGAGCCGCCGTTGACGTTCATCTTGGCGCGGTCGATGGCCCCCAGCGGTGCGTCCAGGCCCAGGCGCTCGCGGCAGTAGTCCGGGTCTTCCCAGGCCTTGAGCGTACACAGCACCTGGGCGGCGAACGCTTCATGAATCTCGAAAAAATCAAAGTCGGCAAAGCTCAGCCCTTCACGTTTGAGCATGCGCGGCACGGCATAGGCCGGGGCCATCAGCAGGCCTTCGGTGCCGTCCACAAAATTCACCGCCGCCGTTTCGCCGGTGCGCAGGTAGGCCAGCACCGGCCAGCCATTGGCGGCCGCCCATGTTTCGCTGGCCAGCAGCACCACCGAGGCGCCATCGGTCAGCGGTGTCGAGTTGCCCGCCGTGAGGGTGCCGTTCTGGCGGTCGTACGCGGGGGACAGGCCGGCGAGTTTTTCCAGGCTCGCGTCAGCGCGCAGGTTATTGTCGCGGGCCAGGCCGCGATGGGGGCTGATCAGGTCGTCGAAGAACCCGCGCTGGTAGGCCGCGTCCAGGCGCTGGTGGCTGGTGAGGGTCAATTGATCCTGGGCCAGGCGCTTGATCTGCCAGCGCTTGGCCATTTCTTCGCAATGCTCGCCCATCGACAGGCCGGTGCGCGGTTCACCGTTGCGCGGCAGCAACGGTTTGAAGAACATCGACGGGCGCACCTTCAGCAAGGTCTTCAGCTTGTCGCCCATGCCCTTGGCGCGGTTGGCCGCGAGCAAGGTGTGGCGCAGGGACTCGTTGATGCCGATCGGCGCATCCGAGGTGGTGTCGGAACCACCGGCAATGCCGACTTCGATCTGGCCGAGGGCGATTTTATTCGCCACCAGCAAGGCGGCTTCCAGGCCGGTGCCGCAGGCTTGCTGCACGTCATAGGCGGGGGTCTGCGGCGACAGCGTGGTCGACAGCAGCGACTCGCGCGCCAGGTTGAAGTCCCGCGAATGCTTGATCACCGCCCCCGCCGCAAACTCGCCCAGGCGCTGGCCGTGCAGGTTGTAACGGTCGACCAGGCCTTGCAACGCCGCCACCAGCAAATCCTGGTTGCTGTCGTGGGCATACACGGTGTTGGAACGGGCAAAGGGAATGCGGTTACCGCCGATGATCGCCACCCGGCGAACCGGGGCTGGGTTGAAACTGTAGTCACTCATGTACGGCTCTCGTTCCAGATGAATAACCCGCGCATATGCGGTTTGTCGCCGGCGAAGTTGCGCACCTCGAACGCGCGGCGCGGGCCGGTCACGGGGTGATTCCACAGGGCGACCTGGCCGGGCAGAAAGATCGGCAACTTGAAGTCGCAATGGGCCTCTGCCTGTTCCAGCCCGCCAGGCGGTTGCTGGGCGGCCAGGGCGCGGCCTAGGGTCCACATGCCGTGGGCAATGGCGCGGCGAAAGCCGAAGATTTTCGCGCCGATCACTGACGTATGAATCGGGTTGAAGTCCCCCGAAACCCTGGCAAAGCGCCGGCCCAGGTCAGAGGGCAAGACCCAGCGCTGGGTGCGCAGCAGGCCGTCTTCCTGCAGCGGCAACGCGTCGCCCCACGGTTCGCCCACGGGGTTGTTGACGTCGCGGCGCAGGTACAGGCTGTCGCTTTCCCACACCAGGGCGCCCGCGCTGTAGGCCCGAGTGGCGATGCTCAGCGCCTGGCCCTTGGGATGGGCGACCCAGCGTTCGCAGAACACTTCCACGCGCAGGGCCTGGCCTTCCTGCAGGCGCTGGTGCTGACGAATGCGATTGGCCAGGTGCACCATGCCGCTGGCCGGGTACGGAAAGCTCGGCCGGGTCAGCAGCATCAGGTGCAACGGGAACGCCAGCACATGGGGATAGGACAGCGGCACGCCTTGCTCACGGCGAAAACCACAGGCCCGGCCACAGGCGGCAACGTCGACGGCCGACAATTCCACCGCCGAGCGCACCAGGCGTTCTTTCGGCAGCAGCGGTGCACCGGCGAGCTTGGGTTTGCGCAAGGCGCGCACGCCGTCCAGCAGCAGTTGGCTGCGCGAGGGCGGCGGGTCGATGATCTGTGTCACGTAGTCCATGGTCTCAGGCTCCCAGCAGGCTTTGGCCGCACACGCGTACGACTTGGCCGTTGACCCCGCCGGAGGCCGGGTGCGCGAGCCAGGCGATGGTCTCGGCCACATCGATCGGCTGCCCGCCCTGGGACAGGGAGTTCATGCGCCGCCCCGCTTCGCGGATCATCAGCGGGATTTTTGCGGTCATCTGGGTTTCGATAAAACCCGGCGCCACCGCATTCACCGTGACCTGCTGCGCCGCCGCACGCGGTGCGAGGCCTTGCACGAGGCCGATCACGCCGGCTTTGGAAGTGGCGTAGTTGCTTTGCCCGAGGTTGCCGGCGATGCCGGAAATCGACGACACACACACAATGCGCCCGCCTGGGTTCAGGCCCTGGTTTTCCAGCAGCGCATGGCTCAAGTGCAACGGCGCTTCGAGGTTGACCGCCATGACGCTGCGCCAGGCGGCTTCGGTCATTTTCGCGATGGTTTTGTCGCGGGTGATCCCGGCGTTGTGCACCACCACGTCGAACGCGCCGTATTGGCCGACATGCGCCTGCAGCAGCGCGGCGGCGTCCGGGGCGGTGATGTCCAGAGGCAACGCCGAGCCGCCGACACTGCTGGCGGCCTGCTCCAATGCCTCCCGGGCCTGGGGCACGTCCACGCACACCACATGCGCGCCGTCGCGTGCCAGCACCTGCGCAATTGCCAGCCCAATGCCGCGTGACGCACCGGTGACCAGCGCGCGCCGACCGGCGAAGGGCTTATCCCAATTGACCGTGACATGGCCGTCCACCGGTTTTTCCAGGCGCACCACCTGGCCCGATACATAGGCCGAACGGCGCGACAGGAAAAAGCGCAGGCTGCTGTCCAGCGCGTCTTCGGCACCCGGCGCCACGTACAGCAACTGCACGGTGATGGCCCGGCGCAGCTCCTTGGCCAGTGAACGCACCAGGCCTTCGAGCGCGCGCTGGGCGACGGCCTGGGGCAAGTCCGCGCAATGCTCCGGCGCGGTCCCCAGCACCACCACGCGGCTGTGTTGGCCGAGGCGTTTGGCGTTGGCGTGGAAAAATTCATACAGCTCGTCCAGCTGTTGCAGGCTGGCCACGCCGCTGGCGTCGAAGACTGCACCCAGCACCTTGACCGTGGACGGCGCCTTGGGCGTGGCCGGGGTGGCGCTTACGGTGTCGGTGGCGGTGAAGATGTGTTGCACGTGGGTGGCGAGCCGCCCTGCCCCGGCGATAATCACCGGGTTGGCCAGGCCCTGCTGGCCGCTACGATGGCGTTGCAGCGGCAAGGGTTGCGGCAAGCCAACGGCCTGGGCCAGGCGGCGGCCCCAAGGGGAATTGACGAAGTTAAGGTAGCTGTCACTCATAAAAGATCACTCACAACGCTGACTTGCCGTGAAAACCCGATCCAATGTGGGAGCGGGCTTGCTCGCGAATGCGGTGGGTCAGCCCGCACATATGCCGCTGATAGACCGCCTTCGCGAGCAAGCCCGCTCCCACATTTGGATCGGGTTTTCCCTAGTTGACCGAGGCGTTTTCGGCTTGGCTGGTGCGGCGCTTGGTGGCCGGTTCCAGCGCCTGCTTGCGCTGCTGCAACGCCTCCAGCAAACCGAAGTCCTGCGGGAAGTCATCCACCTGGATGGCGTGGTCGGCGTACTCCACATAGCGCGCAAGCAAGGCGTCTTCGTCTTCGCTGATCAGGTCCTGCGCCCGTGCCTTGACACGCCAGGCGGTAAAGGCAGTGGCGGAAATCGGCATCGGTCCGAGCAGGCCTTGCTTGATCGCGGGTTTGAGGCGCGCGTCGATCAGTTCCACTTGCGGCAACAGACGGAAACCCAATTCGCCGTAGGCCAGCTTGTCGATTTCCGGGCGTGGAATGTAGGAGTTGGCCAATAGACGATCGCGGGTTTCGCCCGGTGTCTGTACAAGGTCCGCCACCTGGGCCAGCAAGCGGTCAGACGGTTTGCGCAGTGGAATGCCGAACGGAAAGCTCAAGCCGCGCACCACCGCAGCCGCCGCTTTTGACGGGTAGTTTTCGAGCACTTCGGCCAGCGCTTCATGGGCGCGCAGCAACGCGTCCTGAGCCGCCCAATGCACCAGCGGCAGATCCGCCTGGGGCCGACCGTCATCCTCAAAGCGCTTGAGCACGCAGGACAGGATGTACAGCTGCGACAGAATATCCCCCAGGCGCCCGGTGATACTTTCCTTGCGCTTGAGGGCACCGCCCAGCACGCCCATGGAAATATCCGAGATCAGCGCCAACACCACCGACAGACGGTTGGCCTGGCGATAGTAGGACGCCAGCGCCGGGTCGGTCTTGGCCGGGACAGAAATCAGGCGGCCGCCCGTAAGGGAATGCACCGCCGCGCGTACGGTGTTGGCCAACACAAAGCTGATATGCCCGAACATTGCGCTGTCGAAGTCTTCCAGGGCTTTGCGCCGGTCCGGGTTGTGCGCCGCTTCCATCTCGCGGAACACATAGGGATGGCAGCGGATCAGGCCCTGGCCAAAGATGATCAGGCAGCGCGTCATGATGTTCGCGCCCTCCACCGTGATCGCAATCGGGCTTTGCTGGTAGGCGCGGGCCAGGAAGTTGTTCGGGCCCATGCAGATGCCCTTGCCGGCGACAATGTCCATGCCGTCGTTGACGATGAGGCGCGCACGCTCGGTCACGTGATACTTGGCGATGGCCGAGATCACCGAAGGTTTTTCG
>NZ_UTBG01000027.1 GCF_900580675.1 Pseudomonas viridiflava | reverse complement strand
ATCTACTTGCTGTTCGGCCTCGACTACGAAGTCGCGGTGGTCTGCGTCGGTGTGCTGATGGTGGTGTACGTCACTTTCGGCGGCATGGTGGCGACCACCTGGGTGCAGATCATCAAGGCCGTGCTGTTGCTCAGTGGCGGCATCCTGCTGACCGGGCTGGCATTCCAGCACTTTGGCTTCAGCATGGAGCGCATGATTGACAGCGCCGTCGCGACACACCAGAGCGGAAAGCTGATTCTCGGGCCGTTGAAGATCGCCACGGACCCGGTGTCGATGATTTCCCTGTCCCTGGGGCTGCTGTTCGGCATCGCCGGTTTGCCGCATATCATGATGCGTTTTTTCACCGTTCCGGACGCCAAGGCGGCGCGCAAATCGGTGTTGGTGGCCTATGGCTTGATCGGTCTGTTTTTTATCCTGGTGTGCATCCTCGGCACCGCTGCCATCAGCATCGTCGGCACCGACCCCAGCTACTTCGACCAAGGCGTGATCGGCGGGCCACTGGTGGGCGGCGTAAATATGGCAATCATGCATCTGGCGCAAGCCTTGGGCGGTGATTTGATGTTCGGCTTCCTCGCCGCCGTCGCCTTCGCGACGATCCTGGCCGTGGTGTCGGGCCTGGCGCTTGCCGGCGCGTCCGCCATCTCCCATGACCTCTACGCCAACGTGTTGTGCAAGGGCAAACCCGACAGCGGCAAGGAAATGCGTGTCAGCCGTTGGGCCACCGTGATCCTGGGTGTGCTGGCAGTTGCGTTGGGGATTCTGTTCAAGGGGCAGAACGTGGCGTTCCTGGTGGCGCTGGCCTTTGGTATTGCGGCCTCGTCAAACTTCCCCATTCTGCTGCTGGCCATGTACTGGAAAGGTCTGACCAGCCGTGGCGCACTGTGGGGCGGGCTGAGCGGTCTGGTCAGCTCCCTGGCGCTGGTGCTGCTGTCGCCGGGGGTATGGGTCAAGGTACTGCATCACCCAGAGGCCTTGTTCCCGTACGACTACCCCGCCCTGTTCTCGATGCCGCTGGCCTTCGCCGTCGCGTGGGGCGTTTCCTGCCTGGATCGCAGCCCGAGCACAACTACCGAACGGGATGCCTATGAGCAGCAAAGCGTGCGTGCCGAAACCGGCTGGGGGGCTGAGAAAGCCGCACAACACTGAAAACTTCTTGCGGGAGCGTGGCGCAATCGCGTCACGCTCCTTTTTTTGCGTTATGGGGAGGCCGACGATGCCTGTTTCTGAGCGACGATCGCATTTCGTACAGTACCGCCCTCAGGTGCTGGAACTGCTGGCCAGCAAAGGTTTCAGTCAGGTCGGCATGCGTGAACTTGCCTCCTCCCTGGGCCTGTCACCGGGTGCGCTTTATCACCATTACCCCAGTAAGCAGGAGCTGTTGTTCGACCTGATTGAAGAGCTGTATGAGGAGTTGCTTGCCGCCGTCGCCAGCGTGAGGCGCGCAGCAGTAAAAAAGCCGGAAAAACTCAACCTGTTGATCCAGGTACACCTGCGCCTGCATGCAGAAATGCCGTGGCACTTGCGCCTGGCGGAGCGGGACATTGGGTGCTTGACCGAAGAACAACAGCAGCGTCTGTACAGGCTGCGTGAAGACTACGAAGGCGGACTTTATATGACCTTGGGCGCACCTGTCCAAACCGTTGATCCTCAAGCAGTACCGATTGCCAGAATTATCGCAAACTTGCTGCAGTGTGCACCCGCCTGGCTGACGGGTTTAGCGTTGAATCAGCACCAACAGCATGAATTCCTGCAAGATTTCCTCACGACGGCAATAAATAAGTTGCTAATACACAAACGTACAAGTGTCAGTCGTTTAGTTTAGAAAACACATAAGTGATTTTTTGAATTCTGACATTTTTATCACGCCTTGCCCTGCGCATAATCCTCGCTGACAGAAACATGTGACTGCATAACCAACACACTTTTTCCGTATTTTCGGAAACGCTGCCAAAACAATAAAAACAGGTAGAGACAGTGAACATCACAGACACGCGAGTCCGCAGTATCCTGATCGCCGGCGTATTGTCGCTATCGTCTTACTCCGCCCAGGGCAATTCTTTCTATTCCTTCGGCGACAGCCTCACCGACAATGGCATTTCTGTGCGTGAATTTGGCGCAGCCATCGGCAACGCGCCTGGTCGCTACCCGGGCGCGGATGGGAAATTCACCAATGGCAACACATGGGCCGAAGTACTACCCGGCCTGTCCGGGCTGGCCTTCAGCGATACCAACGGTTATGCAATCGGCGGCGCAAAGAGCGGATATACCGGTTTTGACGACGCCTTGGTGGGGGCGCCCACCGGTTTTCTGACCCAAATAGAAAAGTTCAGCGGTGACGTGGTCAGTGGAAAAAAATCCTTGAGCAAAAATGATCTGATTGGCATCTGGATTGGCACCAACGATATTTTCGATGATGCGTCCCTCGCCGCATTGGATACCTACGTCAGCAATATAGAAACCGGCATCCGAACACTTCAGGCACTGGGTGCACATAACTTTGTGCTGATCGGTTCTGATGACGTCTCGTTATTGGCAGCCCCGTCGCTTGCGGCAGACCCGGCCCTTGAAGCGCTTTCAATTAGTGCCAAGACCTTCAACCAGAAACTGCTGGCGCTTAATATTTCCAACGTCAACATCTACTATTTCGATGTACTGAGCTTGTTGAAAAACACGGTCAGTGACCCCGGGAAATATGGTTTCACTCATATCACCAGCCTGGATAATTGCGAGGCCAACCAATGCGACAAACTGTCCCTTGCGCAACAGAACACCTATTTAATGAAGGACAGCATTCATTACACCGATCGCTTTGAAAGACTGATTGCAGGTTATATCGCCAATATCATCAATGCTCGAAACACCCTCAGCGTGCAATCGACCATGGTCGGTTCGGCAGGCGCCAACTTTCTTCAACCGCTGATTAGTCGATATGACCTGCGGGGTATCGATATTGAGGCGCGTAATCAGGCTTCACCCTGGACCGTTTTTATCAACGGTGGCGTCGCTAATGGGGCCGACCATTCGCAGATGCCTGGGCCTGGGCTCGACCCTGGAAAAGACACCTTCAAGAACAACGCCCTCAGTATCGGTGTCGACTACCGACTCTCAAGTGAATGGACGCTCGGCGCGGCTATTAACTACTCAGATATAGAATCCAGACAAGCAAGCGAAGGTGGCAGCAACACCGCATTGCAGATGGGCCAGGCCGCGGTCATGGCGAGCTTTGCCGCACAAGGGACATTTATCAACATGGGGTTGGCCTATGGCGCCGGCCAATTCGATATCTCACGGGCAGGCGTGTTCGACAACTTGGCTGCCTCACCCAATGCCAATGTGCTGAGTGCCGCAGTGCGTGCCGGCCAATGGTTTCACTTTGAGTCCGTTGAGTTGGCCCCGGTGGTCGGCTTGGATTACTGGCGCAGCAGGATCAGTGGCTACACTGAGCAAGGCGATTCGCTGCTGCGCATGGGCGTGCGCGGCCAGCAATACGAACAGCTGAACGCCAGCCTTGGCGGGCAGATCGGCAAGCGCGTCAACAGCCACGGGGTATCCGTTGAGTCACTGCTGCGCCTTACCGCAGAGCGGGCCCTGACCGACAGTGATCGAACCCTTGAAAGCTATCAACGCAACGCGCCCAATTTCAACATCAAAACACCTGTCAACGGGGCGAACGAAAGACCGTTCGGGCGGCTGAGCGCGCAAGTCGATATCCACCTGCCCTCAGGATGGGGCTTGAACTTGAATGCGATGGGTACCTTCGGCAACCAGCAGGATGATCGCTCGATAATGGCTGGCTTTAGCTACGATCTCTGACTCGGGTCATGGACTTTCCGACTGGCGATCGATGTGCATTAGCCCTACATTAGGGCCGATCACAGCCCGAGGAGCCGTCATGACACCCCCACAGGACAAAGGCACCACCTCCATTGCCCTGGTGCATGAAGCGTTGCATAGCGCCCGACACAGGTGTCTTGACCTGTCCGTGGCCCTGGCCAACGCAGAGATAGACCCACTGTTGCTCGACGCGCCAAAAGCCAGGGTGTCGGCGACCGCCTTCGCCCGTCTGTGGGTAGAGTTGGCCGACCTGCTGGACGACGAATTCTTCGGCATCGACAGTCATCCCATGCGCCGCGGCAGCTTCAAGCTGATGTGCCAGGCGCTGCTCGACTGCACTACCCTCGGCCATGCTTTGCACAGAATGCTAGCGTTTCTGAGGCTGGTCCTGGATGACGTGCATGGCGAACTCGTGGTCAAGGACGACAAGGCGTTTATCGTTTTGCATGACAAGGGCGTACTGCGCCGCCTATTTGCCTACGGCACCTGGTTTATCCTCGTACACGGGCTTGCCTGCTGGCTAGTCAACCAGCGTATTCCCGTGCACAAATTGAGCTTTCGCGCGTCCAAGCCCGCGGATCAAAGCGATTACCGCATGCGCTTCTGCGAAGACATCGACTACGACGCCTCTACAACCTGGATCAGCTTCGACAAAAAATGCCTGGATATGAAAATCAGCCAGTCGGGCGCCACCTTGGGCCCGTTTCTCAAGGAAACCCCTGCCAGCCTCCTGGTCAGATACCGCAACGACGACAGCCTCAGCGCACAGATACGACGTTACCTGCGGGGTTTGGCCCCGGAGTGCTGGCCCGAGCGCGATGACCTCGCCGGGGTGCTGCATATGTCCAATTCCACATTGCAGCGCCGCTTACAAGCCGAAGGCACGCACTACCAAAACCTCAAGGACGACCTGCGCCGCGACATGGCGATTGACCTGCTCTCCCGTGGAGAAATGACGGTCACACAGGTCGCGACCGCCACCGGTTTCCAGGAAACCAGCGCTTTTCACCGCGCGTTCAAGAAGTGGACTGGCGTGAGCCCCGGGGCGTATCGACGCGGTCACCTCGACGAATAACCCCCTTCACATTCCCCCCTCTCTCTCACCCCTTGCATGCCCAAACAGCTCACGCACATTGATGCGCCCAGGCATGGGCGACACGCGGACGCCTTCCTAGAATGTGGCGAAGTGGACTTCACCAACAACAATAAAATTGAAGGAGACACGCCATGCCACCAGTGAACGTCTATACGCTCGCAGGCGAATCAACATTCAACGGGTTCCACCGGCTTATTCTGTTCTGGTGTGTGCTGATCCTGATAATCGATGGGTATGACCTCGCCGTGGTCGGTGCCGCACTGCCCGCCATCATGCAGGACATGGGCATTGACGCAACCAGTGCAGGGGTCATGGCCGGTTCGGCGCTGCTGGGTACGATGCTCGGCGCGATCTTCCTGGGCACCTTGGCAGACCGCATCGGCCGACCGAAGATGATCGCCATCTGCGTCGCCCTGTTTAGCCTGTTTACCGCTGCAGCGGGGCTGACCAGCGACCCCTTCAGCTTCAGTGTTTCGCGCTTCATTGCCGGCCTCGGCATTGGCGGCGTACTACCGATTGTGACCGCACAGATGGGCGAGTTTTCGCCGGCCAAGCTGCGCACGCGCCTTGTCACCCTGGTGTTCGCCGGTTACTCGGTGGGCGGCATTCTGGTTGCGCTCACCGGTAAGCACCTGATCGAGAGCCATGGCTGGCAGTCGGTGTTCTTTGTGGCAGGGCTGCCGGTGCTGCTGATTCCGCTGATTTTGAAGACGATGCCGGAGTCCATGGCGTACCTGCTCAAACAAGGCCGCCAGGCTGAGCTGCGCACCATTGTGCTGCGAATCAACCCCACGCTTGAGCTGAGCGATGAGACGCTGCTGGCCGGTCATCCGGCAGAGGCCAAGGCCGCCCTCGATAGCCCGATCAAAGGCCTGTTCAGCGAAGGGCGCGGTTTCAGTACCCTGATGATATGGGCGGCGTTCATGACCGGACTCTTCATGGTCTACGCGCTCAACTCCTGGCTGACCAAATTGATGGCGATGTCCGGCCACAGTCTTGGCTCGGCATTGAACTTCGTCATTGTGTTCAACGTTGGGGCGATTGTGGGTGCGATCGGCGGCGGCTGGTTGAGCGACAAGCTCAATATCAAGCATGTGCTGATTGCGTTTTATGTCGTCGGAGCACTGGCGCTTACTGCGATGGCCTTTACTCGCTCCACCGAATTGCTGTTTGTGGTGGTGTTCATTGTCGGCGCCTCGACGCTGGGGACGCAGTTGATTGCCTACGCCTATGCCGGGGATTTCTACCCAACGCCAATCCGTTCAACAGGTGTAGGGTTCGCATCCGGGGTTGGCCGAATCGGCGCAATCATCGCCCCGGTGCTGATCGGCTGGCTGGTGTCACTGGCCCTGCCTCTTGAACAGAATTTCATGGTGATCGCGTTGGCGGGTCTGCTTGGCGCCCTGGCGGTTACCTTTGTCAATCAGTCACGGGCCGACTCACAAAGGGTCAGCAAGTTAGCGGTACTCACGCGCTGAGCCCCGCCCGGACTGAGCCATGTAAAGGAGGTACACCTTGGACCGCTTGTCACCACCGCCGCTGTCTGCGCTGCAACTGCAGCGCACTGTTGACTGGACCATCAGCTCACGTCGCAGTGTCAGGGCGTTTCTTCCGACGGCCGTGGCCCATGAGGAAATCGAGGCCATTCTGGATATCGCACGCTTCAGTGCCTCAGGCGTGAATATGCAACCGTGGCGGGTGCACGTGGTGACCGGTGACGCCAAGGAGCAGCTGTCGCAGGCCATCGCCGCTGTCGATAACGACCCACAACTCAGTCGCGACATGCAGGACCCCTACGAATACTACCCGCGCGAATGGACCACGCCTTATCTGGATCGCCGACGCAAGGTGGGTTGGGACCTCTACGGGTTGCTGGGGATTGCCAAGCACGAAAAGCAGCGTATGCACCATCAGCACGGGCGCAATTACCGTTTCTTCGATGCCCCGGTCGGCCTGCTGTTTACCGTCGACAAGGTATTGGAGCAAGGCAGCTTGCTGGACTACGGCATGTTTTTGCAAAGCGTCATGCTGGCCGCCCGCGGGCGCGGTTTGCACACCTGCCCGCAGGCGGCGTTTCTCAAGTACCACCCGGTTATCGCGCAGACGCTGAACATTCCCGCCGACCAGATGCTGGTGTGTGGCATGAGCCTGGGCTATGCCGACCCGCAGGCGATTGAAAACACGCTGGTCACCGCACGGGAACCGGTCAGCGCTTTCGCTGTTTTTCACAATAATAATAAGGAGACCTGCCCATGATCAGTGGACTTGAGCACAACCCGGCCAACCATGTGCCCTTGACCCCCCTGGGGTTCCTGGACCGTGCTGCGCTGGTTCATCCGGAGCGGATTGCGATCATTCATGGCGACGTGCAGCGCACGTGGGCACACACGCGAGAACGCTGTTATCGCCTCGCTTCAGCGCTAGTGAGCCGGGGCGTACAACCGGGTGAGACAGTGTCAATCCTCTCGCCGAATACCCCGGCAATGATCGAGGCCCACTTCGGCATTCCGCTAAGCGGTGCCATTCTCAATACCATCAACCATCGCTTGGACGCTGACGGCATTGCGTTCATCTTGCAGCACAGCGAGTGCAGGTTGTTATTGGTCGATTGCGAGTTCATGGCCGTGGCAGGCGCGGCACTGGCCAAGCTTGAGCGGCCGCCGGCCATCGTGATGATCCGCGATCACCTGGCCACCCCCTGGACAGACGCGCAGGCACCGGACTATGAAAGCCTGCTCATGCAAGGCGACCCGCAGTTTAAAGGCGTAAGGCCCGCAACCGAGTGGCAGCCCATCGCGCTGAACTACACCTCTGGTACCACCGGCGATCCCAAAGGCGTGGTGGTCAGCCACCGTGGCACCTACCTGATGAGCCTGCTGCAAATGACCAACTGGTCGCTGCCGCAAGCGCCACGGTATTTGTGGACGCTGCCCATGTTCCATGCCAACGGCTGGTGCTTCACCTGGGCGATTACCGCTGCGGCAGGCACTCATATTTGCCTGCGCAAAGTGACCGCAGACGCGGTACTGGACGCCATCGTCGAGCACCAGGCCGATCATTTCTGCGCGGCACCAACGGTGATGGCGATGATTGCCAATACGCCAGCGCCGCCGCCATTACCGCACCCGGTTCGGGTGTTGACCGCCGGCTCGCCGCCTCCGGCCTCCGTGCTGGACGCGGTAGTGGCCATGGGTTTCCAGGTGGATCACGTGTACGGCATCACGGAAGTGGCGGGCACGCCCATCAGTTGCGTCTGGCAAGACGGTTGGGACCAACTCGACGCGACCGACAAAGCCCGGCTGCGCGTCAGGCAAGGCGCTCGGGCGGCGGTATTCGAGGGTTTGATGGTGGCCGACGGCGAAACCCTTGAACCTGTCCCCCACGATGGCCAGACCACCGGTGAGCTGTTGCTGCGTGGCAACACCGTGATGATGGGCTACCTGAAAAACCCCTCAGCCACGCAAAAAGCTTTCGAAGGCGGGTGGTTTCACACGGGTGATGTCGCCGTGGTACATCCCGACGGCTACCTGCAGATCACCGACCGCTGCAAAGACGTGATTATCTCTGGGGGCGAAAATATTTCTTCAGTGGAAATCGAAGACATCCTCCACGGGCACGCATCGGTGCTGCACGCCGCCGTAGTGGCGCAGCCGGATAACAAATGGGGCGAAGTACCCTGCGCCTTCATCGAGTTGAAAAGCCAGGCACCAGTGCCGAGCGAAGCGGAACTGATCGCTTACTGCCAGGCACGACTGGCGCGCTACAAGTGCCCTAGCCGGGTGGTATTTGGGGAAGTGCCAAAAACGGCAACTGGAAAAATCCAGAAGTTCATTTTACGCCAACTGGCCGGTAGCCAAGAGGCGATCACCCGCTTGGCTTCCGCCGGCTGACCCCGCCTCAGCTTTCAAACACTGTCCATATTGCGCAGCGCGCGCCCGATGCGCTTTTGGGGAGCCGTGCGCGCTGAAGACACCAAAAACAACAACAAAAGGTGCATCAGACATGCTTACAACACGTACCGCCTCGGTGACGAGCCTGCTGGCTTGCTGTGTGGCGCCCAGCGCCTTCGCAGACTTTCTCGGCGACACTCACACCAGCCTGGAGCTGCGCAACTTCTACTACAACCGAGACTTTCGCAATGAAGGGGCCAGCCAATCCAAGCGCGATGAATGGGCGCAGGGCTTTATCTTGAATGTTCAGTCCGGGTTTACCGATGGCCGCGTTGGGTTCGGTCTGGATGCACTTGGCTTGCTGGGCGTGAAGCTGGACTCAAGCCCTGACCGCACGGGCTCCGGCCTGCTGGCTTATGACTCGCAACGTAACGTTGAGGATGCATACGCCAAGTTCATCCCCACTGCCAAGGCACGCATCAGCCGCAGCGAACTGCGTATGGGTGGGCTCAATCCGGTGATGCCACTGCTGTCGAGCAATAACAGCCGACTGCTGCCCCAAGTGTTCCGGGGTGGCATGTTAGTGTCCAAAGAGTTCGATGCACTGACCTTCAGTGCACTGCGCCTCAACGCGGTGAAACAACGCAACTCGACCGACTTCGAAGCCCTCACGGCGTTCGGCTACAAACCGGTGAAGGCCGATCACTTCACTTACCTTGGGGTGGATTATAAAGCGACCCCCCAACTCACACTGAGTTACCACATCGCTGAGTTGGAAGACCTGTACCGCACGAACTTTCTTGGCCTTAAATATGAGCATGCCGTGGGCAGCGGCACCGTGCTGTCCGATGTGCGCTATTTTTCTGCTGGCGATAGCGGGGATCAAGGCATTGGCAATGTGAACAACCGCACACTCAGCGCACTGTTGTCGTTTCGCCAAAGCGGCCACACCTTCGGCGCTGGCCTGCAGAAAGCCTGGGGCGACACTCCGTTTGCCATGCTCAACGGCACTGACACCTACCTGTTCGGCGAGTCGTTGGTCAGTACCTTTACCGCACCTCGGGAGCAGGTCTGGATCGCACGCTACGATTTCGACTTTGCCGCCGCGGGTCTACCGGGACTCACCCTGGGTTTGAAATACGCGAAGGGGCAAGATATTGACCCGACGCTGCTGACTTCAGCCCAGGCGGCCCGCCTGCGCCTGGCAGACGAGGATGGCAGGGAGTGGGAGCGCGTCACTGATATCACCTATACAGTGCAAAGCGGCCCGCTGAAGAACGTGACGGCCCAGTGGCGCAATTCGACCAATCGATCGTCCTACGCCGATAGTGCCAATGAAAACAGGTTGATCTTGCGGTACACCTTCAAGTTCTGATCAAAGGACCGTCAGATCCAGGTGAATTAAAAAATATCCTTCCAGCCACGCAACGCGACCATGCACGCCAACGATGAACCCACCGAGGATTGAGTGTGGCTTTCGAGCCGTTCCCACAGTGTTGGCAGCCGGGTTCTAAGAAAAGGATTGGTCGCCCTCTCTATGGCGATACTGCTGGGTAGCGTGCACTGCCCCTGAGCGCGGCGTATTTCAACCGCGCGCAGTCTGTTTTCGATAGCGCGGTTACCGGGCTCAACGAGGTGCGCAAAGCGCAGGTTACTGAGCGTATATTCATGCGCGCAGTACACCCGCGTTGCCTCAGGCAGCGCAGCCAGACGCTCAAGTGAATTGAGCATCTGCGCCGCCGTGCCCTCGAACAATCGACCACAGCCGCCTGCGAATAACGTGTCCCCCGTGAACAGCACGGCCTCATCGGGCAAGTAATACGCAATGTGCCCCAGCGTATGCCCCGGGACTGCAATCGTGTTGACTGTGCGGCCAAGGACAACGACGTGGTCGGCCTCGTGGAGTGCGATATCGCGGCACGGGATGGGTTCCGTCGCAGGCCCCAACACGCGAACGCCATAGCGTTCCTTGAGCACCGCCACACCGTCGACATGGTCGCTGTGGTGGTGGGTAATCAAAATGTCCCGCAACCTCCATTGGGGATGGCTTTGCAACCAATTGATCACAGGGGTTGCATCGCCAGGATCAACCACCACGCACTCACGCAACTGCGGATCAGCCAGCAACCAGATGTAATTGTCTTCAAACGCTGGAAGTGCAATCACGTCCAGCGACTGAACGGTACCCGCAGTCATGCGGCGTTGGCCTTTAACGATTGGGCAATATATTCCGCCTGCCGAATAGCCAGGCTGACAATGGTCAGCGTCGGGTTTTCGGCGGCGCTGGTGGTGAACTGGCTACCGTCGGAAATAAACAGATTAGGCACTTCATGACTTTGTCCATACGAATTGCAGACCCCGTCGGCAGCCTTGCGACTCATCCTGCAGGTCCCCATGTTGTGGGTCGATGGATAGGGAGGCACGCGATGGGTCTTGAGTGCGCCAACCGCGTCATAAATTGCAGCACCTTGGGTATAAGCGTGTTCACGCATCGCAACATCGTTGGGATGGTCATCGTAATGCACGTTGGCGACCGGGAGGCCAAAACGGTCTTTGGTCTCGCTCAGGGTAATCCGGTTGGTCTCCCGTGGCATGTCTTCGCCCACCAACCACATGCCGGCGAGATGGGTGTACTTATCCATCACGCTGGCAAAGTCGCGTCCCCAGGCCCCGGGTTTGAAAAAAGCCGCCATGAACGAGGGCCCCAGGGAAATCGTTTCCATCTCATAGCCACCGACGAAACCACGATCAGGCTTGAAGTGCGCCTCGTCGCTGATGATCCCAGCCATGATGTTGCCGCGATAAAAATGCACGGGGTCCTTGAATTCGGCAAACACTGAGCCCGTCGTATGCCGCATGTAGTGCTTGCCGACCATGCCCGCACCGTTTCCCAGGCCGTGAGGGAACAGCGCACTGGCTGAATTGAGCAACAGCCGTGGGGTTTCAATGGCATTACCGGCGACAGCGACCAGGCGAGCTTTCTGGCGTTGCAGTTCACCGTTTGCATTGGCGTAAACCACCGCGCTGGCCCGCCCCTTGGCATCGTGTTCGATCCGCACAACGTGGGCTTCAACGCGCAACTCAAGCTTTCCGGTGGCTTCGGCTGCGGGGATCTCGGTGTAGAGCGTGGACCATTTAGCGCCCATCTTGCAGCCTTGGAAGCAGAAACCTAGCTGCATGCATTGAGCTCTACCATCACGGGCGCGACTGTTGATCGCCATATGTCCCGTTGAACACTCTTTGTAGCCGAGCTGGGTCGCGCCGTTGTACATCACTTTGAAGTTGTTGTTACCTGGCAAACCGGGAATATTGTTGGTGCGTGTAACGCCCATTTTGTCTTCGGCGCGCGCATAGAAAGGCTCAAGCTCTGCAAGGGTCAACGGCCAATCCAGAAGGTTGGCGTCCTTGACCTCACCATAGGTTTCCCGCGCGCGGAATTCATGCTCGCGAAAGAGCAAACTCGCACCGGCCCAGTGGGTAGTCGTGCCACCTACCGTTTTGCAAATCCACGCTGGTAGCGTGGGAAAGTCCTGGGCTATCTGCCAGGTGCCCGAGGTAGTACGCGTGTCGCTCCACGACAGCTGTTCGAAGGAAGGCCATTCGTCATTAATGAACGTCGCTTGGGACTGACGCTTACCCGCCTCCAGCAGCACCACGGGGATGCCTTTCTGGCAAAGCTCATTGGCCAGCGTGCCACCACCGGCTCCCGAACCAATGATGACGACTACCGAATCGTCGTCGAAACTATAAGTGGTCATATCGAGTGACTCCTCAGGAGAAAGCTGCTGGGCTGGCGATTGCGGGTGGCGATGGCAGCCATTGAAGATCGTCGAAGCCGCGCATCAAGTAGCCCCCCTTCGGGAACGAAGCGCCTTCGTAGCCAAAATGCTTGTAGGCCAGTTCATTGCTGTAGAGCGCGTTGACGGCAGCACCCTTGACCAGCTTGAAGAAATCACTGTCCTGGATCTCGACCAGCAGCCGGACTTGCTCGGCTTCCGCCAATTTCATCCAGCCGGCGGCGGATCTCTGGTCCAACTGAGCAAAGCCTTTGAGGAGTAGAGGTGTTACGGAAGGATCCTTGGCGGCACGCTCATCCAGCGCCTTCACCGCAAAGGCATAGACAGCGTCCTCCATAGTGTCGTGAGGATAAATTCGTCGAATCATCAGCAGCAGCTGGGAGCCTAGCGTGCTGCTGAGGACGTGCATTT
>NZ_UTBG01000022.1 GCF_900580675.1 Pseudomonas viridiflava | reverse complement strand
GTAAACCGGCAGGACGCCGGTTTAGCCGCGACGGGGCAGGGACGGCCCGTCGCGGCGGCCCGCGGAGTAATGCCTGTTTTCGGGCACACCGAGCCGGAGGCGAGGTGCCGAGTGGTGGGGCAAGAGCCCTTTGGTTACTTTGGGGCTCTTTTCCAAAGTGACTCGCCGTAAGGGCGAAACCACTACCCGCCATCACCCAAAAAACGGATATCCCCCCAACAATCTCAAGGACTGTAATACCCCACAGCCACCATAAAACGCCCGGCCTTGCGCACATACGCGTGCTTGTTCTCAACCTTGTCAGTCACCGGGTTCTTCCAGCGATACTTGTACTCACCCTGATCCTGCTCAGCCATCAGCTTCAAAATCGGCTCGCCCACCGGCTTCCCGTCAGGGTCCTTGATCTTGCTGAAATCAGTGTTGATCAAGCGCAGATTGGTGCCGTGGGCCACATACCGCTGGGTATTCAGGTCCACCACAAACACATAGAGGTCATCCTGCAAAAAACCGCCCTGCAATGAGTTGATAGCCTTGAGCGTACCCACCTCATCCTTGAGCAACGCTTTCACCGCCTTGTTACGCAGCGCCCGCGCCTGTTCCGGCGTCGCGCGTGGCAGGTAATAACCCACCGCGAGGATGCGCTCACCCACCCGCTGGAAAAACACGTGCTTGTGCTCGACCTTGCCGTCGTTCCAGTTCTGCCAGCGGTAATCGGCCTGCTGGATTCCCTGGCCCTCCGGCACCTTGAGCGCCTCCTTGAACGACTCGCGCAAGTCCGGCCCGAGCACCTCGGACACATCGCGGCCGATCAACGCGGAGGAGGGGCCGCCGCTGGCGAGCAGTACGCCCTTGGTATCGACCACAAACACATAGCGGTCCTGGTCGACAAACTCGCCCTGGCGGCTGAACGCGGCGAACGCCTTGTCGCCGTTGCTCTGGTAATAAGCCAGGGCTTTTTCCAGCAAGGCCTTGGCCGCCTGCGCGTCCTCATCCTGAGTCGTTGCAGCATGCACCTGGCTGAAACACAACAGCAGCAGCCAGGTGACGCGGAGCAGTCCCTTCATGTTCCGTCCCTCATTATTATTGGATGGGTAACAGCGTAGACGGCTGCGGCTCAAGGCGCCGCGAGCCATTGGTTGACGATGCCATCGTATACCCCGGTGGCGACGCTCAAGTGCAACCACTGGTCGACGTAACTTTTCCACGCCACATCGTCGCGGGGCAGCAGGAAGGCTTTTTCGCTGTACTGCATCTGCCGTTCGGGGTTGACCGCGCACAGGCCCGGCTTGAGTTTTTGCTGGTAACGCGCTTCGCTGGCGTCGGTGATCATCACGTCGGCCTTGCCCGCCAGCAGTTCGTCGAAGATGGTCACGTTGTCATGCAGGCGGATTTGCGCCTGGCCCAGGTGCGCTCGGGCAAACACTTCGTTGGTGCCGCCCGCCGGTTCGATCACCCGCACCTGCGGCTGGTTGATCTGCTCGACGGTCTGGTAGCGCTGCACATCCGCGCAGCGCACCAGCGGGATCTTGCCGTCGACCCCGAGGGATTGGCTGAAGAAGGCTTTTTTCTGCCGCTCCAGCGACACCGAAATACCGCCCACGGCGATGTCGCAACGCTGGGCGAGGAAGTCCGGCATCAGGTTTTTCCAGGTGGTGGGCACCCATTGGATTTTCGCGTTGAGGCTCTTGGCCAGGGACTCGGCCATGGCGATGTCGATGCCTTCGTAGCTGCCGTCAGCGCGCAGCGAGGTGTAGGGCTTGTAGTCGCCGGTGGTGCACACGGTCAGCGTGCCGCGCTGCAACACTTGGTCAAGACGCGACGTCGCGGCGTCGGCCAGGGCAGAGGTGGCGAGGCTCGCGAGAACGCACAGGGTTATTGTTTTTTTCATGCGATCGAGTCCTTGGGGCATGATCGGGGGCGGTCATTATTTCCAGCAGGGCGGCGCGCTGGCAAGGGCCGCGATTGTTTAGCCAAGTTGCAACCAAACTCCATCAACCCTGAATTTAACCACCTGTCCCGGCGTGTGAGTCTGCTCGGCATCCTTTTCACTGTGACGTGCGTATGGACGGCTCCACCGACACTCACCTTGCGAAACTGCCTTCCGCGCTGGCCTTCTGGGCCCTGTTCCACTGCCGACACGCGCGCCCACCAGATACCTCTCTCCTACGTTGAACTACCCCATGGATGACGCGCACCTGTGCGCATCTGCCCGGCGGCGCCTACGCGCCTGCCTGACGCAAACGTATGAGATTTCCCATGAGTGTTTTTGCCAGCCTGCACGAAGCCCAGTCTTTTCTTGAGCAAAACCCCGACATCGACATGTTCGAGCTATTTATCCTCGACAACAACGGCGTGCCGCGCGGCAAGTTGCTGCACCGCGACGAACTGTTGGCGGTGTATGAAAGCGGTCGGCCATTGCCCAGTACCATTCTCGGCCTGACGATTAATGGCGATGATGTAGAAAACTCCGGGCTGGTGTGGGAAGTAGGCGATATCGACTGCCGCGCCTACCCGATCAGTGGCAGCTTGCAGCGCATGCCGTGGCGCTTGATCCCGACCGCCGCCGTGCAAGTGAGCATGCACCCCACCGAAGGATTGCCTGCCACCGTGGCCGACCCACGCCACTTGCTGGCCAAGGTCATCGACGGGCTGAAAGCCGACGGTTATTACCCGGTAATGGCGGCCGAGCTGGAGTTCTATCTGCTCGACCAGAAGCGCGACAGCAACGGCCGACCGCAACCGGCGCGGGATGTGGACGGCAGCCGCCCGCGCTCGACCCAGGTGTATGGCCTGCGTGAACTGGAGCAGATCGAGCCGTTCCTCGCGGATTTGTACAGCGCCTGCAAGCTGCAGGGCATCCCGGCGCGCACGGCGATTTCCGAATACGCCCCGGGCCAGGTGGAAATCACTTTGGAGCATCGCGCCGACGCCCTGCAGGCGATGGATGAAGCCGTGCGTTACAAGCGCCTGGTCAAGGGCGTGGCGCACAAACACGGGATGGCCGCGTGTTTTATGGCCAAGCCTTTCGATGACCTGGCGGGCACCGGCATGCACATGCACGTCAGCCTGGCCGACGCCCAGGGCAATAACCTGTTCGCCAGCGAAGCCGCCGACGGCACGCCGCTGTTGCGCCATGCGGTAGGCGGCATGCTCAGTACCTTGCTTGATTCATTGCTGATGTTCTGCCCGAACGCCAACTCCTACCGCCGTTTCCAAACCAACAGTTATGCACCGCTGGCTGCCACCTGGGGCGTCGACAACCGCACCGTCAGCCTGCGCGTGCCGGGCGGCCCGGCCAACTCGCGGCACATCGAGCACCGCATCTGCGGCGCCGATGCCAACCCATACCTGGCGGCGGCGGCCATCCTCGCCGGCATCCACCGCGGCATCCGCGAACAACGCGACCCCGGCGCGCCCGTGGAGGGCAACGGTTACGCCCAGGCCAAGGAATTGTTACCCACCGATTGGCTGACCACCCTGCGTGCGCTGGAGGGTTCAAGTTGGGCCCGCGACGCCTTCGGCAAGGAGTTCCTTGGCGTGTACCTGGCGGTGAAGCGCGCCGAATACCGCCAGTTCATGGGCGAAGTGGGCGAGCAGGATTGGCGTTGGTACCTGCACCAGGCGTGACACAACCTGTGGCGAACAGGCGGGCTTGTTGTAGCGAGCAGGCTTGCCCTGCGTTGGGCCGCGAAGCGGCCCCAAAACCAGGCAACTCATATTGCCTGACACACTGCAGCGACCCTGATGGGGCGGCTTCGCCACCCAACGCAGGGCAAGCCTGCTCGCCACATGGGTACCTGCATCAAGCGTGATGCAACACATTGTGCTTTCTGTAGTGAACAGGCCTCTTCTGTACCGAGCCGGCCTCCCTGTGGTGAGCAGGCTTGCCCTGCGTTGGGCCGCGAAGCGGCCCCAAAACCAGGCAACTCATATTGCCTGACACACTGCAGCGATCCTGATGGGGCGGCTTCGCCACCCAAC
>NZ_UTBG01000155.1 GCF_900580675.1 Pseudomonas viridiflava | reverse complement strand
ACCTTTTATGTCGCCTGGAACTGGAGTGACGAATGAAACCACCCTTCAATTTCACCCGTTTCCTGCCCATGGCCGCACGCCTGCTGGGCCGTGGGCGTTTACCGACCCTGTTATTTGCCGTCGCGGCCAAGGGGTCAAGCCAGGGCAACCGCCTGGGCAAGCTCAAGGATGACCTCAAACTGCTGCAGGCCCTGTGCCTGGCCTACTGGCGCGGTGAATACCGGGCGATCAGCCCCAAGGCGCTGATTTCAGTGGTGGCGGGGTTGATGTACTTCCTGAGCCCGATTGATGCGATCCCGGACTTTATCCCAATGTTCGGCATGCTCGATGACATCGCCGTGCTGGCGTGGGTCATGAAGACCCTGGACGGTGAACTGAGCGCCTTTCGTGCGTGGCGTGAGGCGCAGCGTCCGGAAAAGCTGGCCGTGGTTGAGCGTCTGCCGGCAACCCCCGAGCTGTTGACCCGGGAAAGCCCACAAAAAAACGGATGACGCTTATATCCCCCTGCGACCTTTGTGGCTGTTAGGATTACACTCTCGAGGAAGGTGCTTAGGAAAGTACTTACTTAGTAAGTGTTGTTATCCTACGGGGCAGTCATGGATATTCAGATAATTTCACGAGATGGCGAACCCGAATACGCGGTTTTGCCATGGGATCAGTACCAGGCGCTGCTAAAAGCTGCCGGTCAGCAACAACCGATACCGCCTCCTGCTGCTGCCACCCAAGCCGCCCCCAAACAGGACCTGCGCCCACTCGCAGACCTGCGCGGGCTGCGCGAAACCAAGGGCCTGGCCATCGAGACCCTGGCTCGCACCGTGGGTATCAGCCCTTCGTATCTTGGATTGATCGAAAGGGGTGAACGCCAGCCGGATGCCGCGATCCGCCGCAGCCTGGCCTGGGAATTGGGCGTTGCAGGTTGGAGGGACGAATCTTGAGCCTACGTATCAGCCGTCAACACTGGGATGGGTTACTCAACGAGCTGGACCAGGCGCGCCGCCAGCGCCATCTGCTCACCTACCGCGCGCTGCTGGAACGCCTGCAATTTCCCACGCCGGCCATGCAAACCCTGGCCGCCGCCCTAGAGCATCTGGCTGCACTGGATGCCAAGGCCGAGCAGCCGTTGCGCAGCTCCCTGGTGATCAGCCAGGGCGCCAGCCGCCTGCCGCGTACCGGGTTTTTCGAGTGCGTGGAGCGCCTGGGGCGTTTCAGCGGGCCATCCGATGGGGTGGCCGCGGCCTCCTGGCATGCCTCGGAAGTGGTGCGGGTCTTCGAATATGAGTACCCGGAGTCGGCTGAGGCCTAGAGTGCCTGGGGCAGCATGTCCATGCTGTCGATCACATGGATGCTGTAGCCAGCCACATCCTTCGCATGATGCTTGGCCTGCGACGCCAGTTCCGCCAGCTGGCTGGCATCGAGTTGTCCACAGGCCTGTGGATATAAATGCACCACGCCGATGGACAGCGACAACAACGCAAACTCCTGCCTTACACCCTGGCGGTTCAACGCCACAAAGCAGCCGGCATCCAGGTGTTCCGCGCGGTAGAAGCGCCGGCATTGGGTGTGGAAATCATCCAGCAGCTGGTTAAGCCGTTTACGCCAGTCCTGCGGCCCCAGCACCAGCAAGAAATCATCCCCGCCAATGTGCCCGACAAAGTCGCGACTCGGATCGACCCGATCATTCAGGCATTGCGCCAGGCACAGCAACACCTCATCCCCCCGCCCGTAGCCGTAGATATCGTTGAACGGCTTGAAGCTGTCGATATCCACGTAGCAAATCACCGACTCGCGCTGTTGCTGCAATAAGCGCGTCAGGCACTGCTGGATCGGCACATTACCCGGTAGCAGGGTCAGCGGGTTGGCGTAACGGGCCTGCTGGATCTTTAGCTCGGTGATCAGCTTGAGCACGTCGATCACGCGGCCCAGGCCCAGGTAGTCGCCATTGAGCGTGATGATGAAGTCTTCTTCGATGCGCTGGCGTGCGCGGCTGGTGAGCAGGCGGCTGACTTGCTGCAGGGACTGGCTCAACTCCACGGCCAGAAAGTCAGTGCTCATCAAGCGGCTGATGGGCTTGCGCGCAAACAGGTCGGTGGCGAACGGCTTGAGCAGGGCGTCGGACAGCGAATGCCGGTGCACGATGCCGACCGGGTGGCCGCGCCCATCCAGCACGGCCAGCGAATTGAGGTTGGCCTGGCGCCGGAACGACTCCAGCACCTGGGCGGTGGCCGTGTCCTGATCCACCGCCGGTTGTTCGCTGAGCAGCGCGCTGAGGTCGCTGGCTTCTTCGCTGAGGGCGATATTGGCGTTGTCAGGCTTGGGCAGCATCAAGCGTGCTTCCTGCGGCGGATGCTCTTGCGGGCGGCAGAGCAAGTAGCCCTGGACCAGGTCGACACCCATCTCGGTGAGTACCGCCAGCTCTTCCGGCAGCTCAATGCCCTCGGCAATCACCTGCGCACGGGAGGCCCTGGCGATTTGCAGGATCGAGCCGACGAACTCGCGCTTGAGCGCATCCTGGTGAATACCGTCGATAAAGTGCCGGTCGATCTTCACGTAATCCGGGCGCAACTCCGACCACAGCCGCAGGCTGGAGTAACCGGCGCCCAAGTCATCGAGTGCGATGGCGAAGCCCATGTCGCGGTAATGGTGCAAGGCGGTTTGCAATAGGTCGAAGTCGTCGGTGGGTGTTTGCTCGGTGAGTTCGATCACTACCTGGCTCGGCGGAATGCCGAAGTCGCGCAGCAGTTGCAGGGTGCGGCCCGGCTGGTGCGCGGTCTCCATCAGGGATTCCGGTGAGATATTGAGAAACAGCTTGCCCGGCAGCTTCTGCTCGCTGAAACGTCGGCACGCGCTTTCGCGGCAGGCGATCTCCAGTTCACTGAGGCGCCCCGCATGGCTGGCCACCGAGAACAGGGCGACGGGGGAGTGCAGCGGGCTGTTGGACGGGCCGCGGCTGAGGGCTTCGTAGCCGAGAATGCGCCGTTCGGACACGCAGATGATCGGTTGGAACAGGCTGTGCAAACTGCCTTGGGCCAGGATAGAGCCCAATGCATACAGCTGTTCGGTCATGGTCATGGTGATCTCGATCGAAAAAAAAGGACCGCAGGCTCAACGCCTGCGGTCCTTCATTTCACGACAGAATGATGTCTATATGATGACACTCCGAGGAGCGATCACATTAAATCGCCATCATTTACTGCTTGGCCACCTGCTTGCTGATTTTCAGGTAGTCCAGCAGGATCCGGCCTGTCTCCGCCATGTAGGCGTCGTCTTCCGGCTTGGTTTTTTCTGCTTCGGTCGGCAGCGCATCTTCATCTTCTTTCTTCAGCTCTTTGAGTGGATCTTCACCCTTGGCCTTGCGGCGGATGTTTTCCAGTACAAGTTGCTGGTTCTCGATGTCGGTGTGCTGCTTGCGACGGTCCACTTCGTTGAGGCTGACGGTTTTTTCTTCCATCAGCTTCTTGGCCAGGGCCAGCTTGTCGCGGATAAACACGAACTCGGCATCCTTGGCGGAGCGGGTGTCGTGGTCAGCCTTCAACTGCGCCAGGAATGGCTTGAACGGGTCCGACGCCGGCTTGATCGCAGGGCGGATGGTGTCCCACGGCATGGCTTCCGGCAGGGCGCTTTCGCCGATTTCCTTGGTGTCGATGATCGACGGGAAATCGATATCCGGCAATACGCCCTGATGCTGGGTGCTCTGGCCGGAAACCCGGTAGAACTTGGCCAGGGTCAGTTTCAGCTCGCCATGGTTCAGCGGCTGAATGGTCTGCACGGTGCCTTTACCGAAGGTCTGGCCGCCGATGATCAGCGCGCGGTGGTAGTCCTGCATGGCGCCGGCGAAAATCTCCGAAGCCGAGGCCGAGAGGCGGTTGACCAGCAACGCCATCGGGCCTTTGTAGAACGCGCCCGGGTTCTCGTCTTCGAGCACATCGACACGGCCGTCAGCGTTGCGTACCAACACGGTCGGGCCCTTGTCGATAAACAGGCTGGTCAGCTCGGTGGCTTCCTGCAGGGAACCGCCGCCGTTGTTGCGCAGGTCGATGACCACGCCGTCGACTTTTTCTTTCTGCAGTTCTGTCAGGATTTTCTTCACGTCGCGCGTGGTGGACTTGTAGTCCGGGTCACCGGCACGGAACGCTTTGAAGTCGAGGTAGAAGGCCGGGATTTCAATTACGCCCAGTTTGTAGTCCTTGCCATCCTGCTTGAGGTTGAGGACTTTCTTCTGCACGGCCTGGTCTTCGAGCTTCACCGCTTCACGGGTGATGGACACGATCTTGCTGGTCTGGTCGTTCGGCGCATTGGTGTGCGGAATCACTTCCAGGCGCACCACGCTGCCTTTCGGCCCGCGGATCAGCTTGACCACTTCGTCGAGGCGCCAGCCGACCACATCGACCATCTCTTTGTCGGCCTGGGCCACGCCGATGATCTTGTCAGCCGGAGCCACCTGCTTGGTCTTGTCCGCCGGGCCTGCCGGCACCAGGCGCACGATCTTGACCTGGTCATTGTCGCTTTGCAGGACGGCACCGATGCCTTCCAGCGACAGACTCATGTTGATATCGAAGTTTTCCGCGTTATCCGGCGACAGATAATTGGTGTGCGGGTCGTAGGACATCGCGAAGGTGTTGATGTAGGCCTGGAAGATATCTTCGGCACGGGTCTGGTCCAGACGTGCCAGCTGATTCTTGTAGCGCTTGGTCAACAGCTCCTGGATAGCCTTCGGTTCCTTGCCCGCGATCTTCAGGCGCAGCACTTCGTCCTTGACGCGTTTGCGCCACAGGTCGTCGAGCGCGGCGGTGCTGGTCAGCCAAGGCGCGTCCTTGCGGTCCACCAGAAGGGTTTCCTTCTGAGTGAAGTCGAGCTTGTCGACGCCTTTGCCCAATTCACCCAGCGCGAAGTCCAGACGCGCTTTGACGCGGTCCAGGTAACGCTTGTAGATGGTGAAGCCGGGCTGCAGGTCGCCGCTCTTGAGGAAGTCGTCGAACTGGGTCTTCCACTTGTCGAACTCAGCGATATCGCTGGCCAGGAAGTAGCTGCGCGACGGGTCCAGCAGCTTGAGGTAGCTGTCATAGATGATCACCGAGCGAGCGTCGTCCAGCGGCGGCTTGCTGTAGTGATGGCGCTTGAGCAACTCGACGACGTTAAGGCTGGCAATCACCTCATCGCGATCAGGCTGAAGATTGTCCCAGCTGTTGGCTGCGAACGTATTGGTCGACATCGACGCGAAGCCGAGACCAATGAAAAAAGCGAGGGCGGTACTGGGGAACAAATGCTTCATGCTGATTCGACGCGGGGGCAATTGATAACGCATATTAGGCCGTCTTTGAGGGAGCCGGTTCCATATGGTCCGGTCGCATAATGCAAAAAACCCGATGCTACAGCTACGGGCTCAGTCCAGACTCACTATGGAGGCACTGTGAAAGCATTGCAAGGCGTTGAAGGTCATGTGGAGTGGTTGGAAGAACCAAGTCCTACCTGCGATGTAGGCCAAGTTCGCATTCGTGTGTCAGCTGCGGGCCTGAATCGCGCTGATTTATTGCAGCGCGCCGGTCTGTATCCGCCACCGCCCGGCGCCAGCCAGGTACTCGGCCTGGAGTGTTCCGGGGTGATCAGCGAGGTCGGTGCGGGCTCGTCCTGGCAAGTCGGTGATCGGGTCTGCGCACTGCTGGCCGGCGGTGGCATGGCCGAAGAAGTGGTGGTGGACGCACGGCACGTGCTGCCGGTGCCGGAAGGTTTGTCGCTGGTCGAAGCGGCGGCCTTGCCCGAGGGGTACAGCTGGGCGTCGCTCAACCTGTTCCAACTGGCGGGCCTGAAACCCGGTGAAAAAGTCCTGCTGCATGCCGGTGCCAGTGGCGTGGGCTCGGCGGCGATCCAGCTGTGCAAGGCGTTTGGCAGCCCGTGCTGGGTCAGTGTCGGCTCGGCCGAACGCCTGGCCTACTGCGAAGCCTTGGGTGCGCAGGGCGGCGTGGTACGTACCGACGGCATCGAGGGTCTGCAGGACTTCGGGCCGTTCGATGTAATCCTCGACCCGGTCGGTGGCAACTACGCAGCGCTGGATCTCAAGCTGCTGGCCCTGGATGGTCGCTGGGTGTTGATTGGCCTGATGGGCGGCCGCGAGGCGCAATTGGACTTGGCCCAAGTGCTGGGCAAGCGCATTCAGTTGCTTGGCTCGACCCTGCGCAGCCGCAGCGATCAGTTCAAGGCGGACCTGTTCAGCGATCTGAGCCAACACGTGTGGCCGCTGTTTGTCGAAGGGCGCCTGAGCCCGCAACTGGCCAAGACCTTTGCGATCAAGGACGCCGAGGCGGCGTTTGCCGAATTGGCGAGCAATCAGATTTCCGGGAAGCTGGTGTTGGTGATTGACGAGAGTCTGGCCTGACACCGTTTTAGGGCAAAATGAGATCAAAAATGTGGGAGGGGGCTTGCTCCCGAATGCGGTGTATCAGTGAAAGATGTTTCATCTGAAACACCGTTTTCGCGAGCAAGCCCGCTCCCACATTTGATTGCATTTCAACTCAAGAGCGTCAGACCCAATGGTGGATCGGCCAACCGGCCTTTTCAGCATGCTCGCGCAACACCGGGTCAGGGTTCACCACCTGCGGGTGATCCACCTTCAACAGCAACGGCAAGTCATTGCGCGAATCCGAATAGAAATACGCGCCCTCCAGTGTTTCACCTTCCTGCTCCAACCATTCCAACAAGCGCGTGATCTTGCCTTCGCGATAGGTGAGCACACCCACGGTACGGCCACTGTAAACGCCATGGCTGACTTCCAGATCAATCCCCAGCACTTCATTGATACCGATGCGGGCTGCAATCGGCGTGACCAGGTGGGTGCCCGAGGCGGAAATCACCAGGATGCGGTCGCCATTCGCACGGTGGCGGGCGATGGTCTTGGTCGCATCGCTGTAGATCAGCGGTTCGATAATGTCCTCGACCCAGGGCTCCACCAGGTGGTCGATTTCTTCCGGGGTGCGGCCGATCATCGGCTCCAGGCTGAAGTCCATGAAGTCTTCCATGGCCAGCTTGCCCTGGCTGTAGGCGTCCATCAGTTCGTTGTTCCTGCGCATGAACGACTCGGGGTCGACCCAGCCCAGGCGGCCCATCTGCTCGCTCCACAGGGTGGCGCAGTCGCCGTGGATCAGGGTGTCGTCCAAATCAAAAATTACCAATGCCATCCGTCATGCTCTCTCAATAAATCGTTGTATCAGGCTACTTCACACAGCGCACTGGGGTCGATGGAAAGTGCCAGGCGCTGGCCATCCGGGTGCAAGTCGTCGGCCGAGCGGTTGAGTACGTCCACCACCAATTCCACGCCACGCGCTTCGATGCGGTAGCGAATCACGTTGCCCAGCAGGCTATGGCTGCGTACCAACGCGTCAAGTTCGCCGCTGCGGCTCAGCTCGATGGCTTCCGGGCGAATCGCGATGCGCCCGCTGATCGGCCGTTGCAGCAACTGGCTGGCCTTGTCGGCGTCCAGCAGGTTGTAGTTGCCGATAAACCCGGCGGCGAATACATCCACCGGCGCAGTGTAAAGGGTCTCGGCGTCGCCGCTCTGCACGATCTTTCCCTGGTTCATCAGGAAAATACGGTCGGACATGGTCAGGGCTTCTTCCTGGTCATGGGTGACGAAAATCGTGGTCAGCCCGAGTTCGCGCTGGATCTGGCGGATCTGTTCGCGCAGGTGCTTGCGAATCCGCGCATCCAGCGCCGACAGCGGTTCATCCAGCAGCAACAGGCGTGGGCGGGTCACCAGGGAGCGGGCGAGGGCAACCCGCTGGCACTGGCCACCGGACATCTGGTGTGGGTAGCGCCCGGCGAGGTCCTTGAGCTCCACCAGTTGCAGCACTTCCTGCACGCGCTTGTGGCTGTCGTCGGCATTGACCTTTTGCATGCGCAGGCCAAAGGCGACGTTCTGCTCCACGGTCATGTTGGGGAACAGCGCATAGCTCTGGAACACCATGCCGATATGCCTTTTCTGTGGACTCAGCGGCACGATGTCCTGCCCATCCAGCAGAATTTTCCCACTGTCCACCGAGGTCAGGCCGGCGATGCAGCGCAGCAAGGTCGATTTGCCGCAACCGGACGGGCCGAGCAGGGTGACGAACTCGCCCTTGGCGATTTCGCAGTTGATATCACTGAACACCGGGGTGCCGGCATAGCTTTTTTGCAGGTGTTGGACGCTGACGAAGCTCATTGGCTTTTGTCCTTGTTCAAGATGTTGGCGGCCCAGGTCAGCACCAGCACAAAGAAGAAATAGGAAATCACGACGGCACTGGTGAAATGGCCGCTGCTGTTACGCATGTTGTTCAGGTACACCTGCAGGGTTTCGTAGCGTGTGCCCACCAGGATATTGGCGAACACGAACTCACCGAACAGGAACGAGAACGACAGCAGCAACGCGACCATCAGGCCTTTGCGCAAGTTTGGCAGCACCACGAAAATCGCCGCTTGCCAGGTGCTGGCACCGAGCAGTTGCGAGGCGTCCATCAGGTCGCGCAGGTTGATGGCTTGCAGGTTGTTGGTGATCGCGCGGTACATGAACGGCAGCGCCACGGTGAAGTAGCAGCCGATCAGAATCCACGGCGTACCCACCATCGCCAGCGGCCCCGAGCCGTAGAGTTGCAGCAGGCCCACCGACGACACCACCGGCGGCACCGCAAACGGCAGCAGGATCAGGATGTTCATCAGCGCATCAAGCTTGGGAAAGTGATAATGCACCACAAACAGCAGCGGCAGGATCAGCACCACCGACAGGACCAGCGCACCCACGCACACCAGCAACGACTGCCCGAAGGCGATCAGGAAACGTGGGTCGCTCCACAGCTGCACGTACCACTTCAGGGTAAACCCGGCGGGCAGGATGGTCGCCGACCAACTGCTGGCAATCGAGTAGACGAACGTGCCGATCAGCGGCAATACCAGGATCGCGAACAACAGGTACACCACCACGCGGTGGTAGAGGGAGGCCGGGCCGGCTTCAGCGCGAGACATGGTAGCTCCTCTTGAGCAGCAGTTGATGGACCACGGTGACCACGGTCATCAGCGCCACCAGCACCACGGCCAGGGCGCTGGCCATATTCGGGTCAAGTGACACATCCCCCGAGACCAGGCCGGCGATGCGTATCGGCAGCACGTTGAAGTTGCCGGTAGTCAGGGCGTACACCGTGGCGTAGGCGCCCAGTGCATTGGCCAGCAGGATCACGAACGTGCCGAGCAGGGCTGGGGTGAGCACCGGCAGGCCGATATGCCGCCAGAAGTCCCAGCCATTGGCGCCGAGCAACGCCGCCGACTCACGCCAGTCCTCGCGCAGCGCATCGAACGCCGGGTAAAGCAGCAGCACGCCGAGGGGGATCTGGAAGTAGGTATAGAGAATGATCAGGCCGGTTTTGGAGTACAGGTTGAAATCCTGAATGATCCCCGCCTGCTTCAGCATGATGGTGATGCTGCCGTTGAAACCGAGCAGGATGATAAAGGCGAACGCCAGGGGCACGCCGGCAAAGTTGCTGGTCATGTTGGCGAAGGCGGTGACGAAGTTGCGCAGCGGCGAGTCCACCCGGCGCAGCGAGTAGCTGCCCAGGGTGGCGATGATGATGCCGAAGATGCTCGAGTAGAAGCTGATCTCGAGGCTGAACTGGATCGCTTGCAGGTAGAACTTCGAACTGAAGATCCGCGTGAAGTTGTCCAGGCCCCAGCCGGATTCTTCGGTTTGCAGGCTGTTGATCAGCACCCATACCAGCGGGGCAATTTCGAACACGATAAAGAACAGTGCGAAGGGCACCAGGCACAGCAGCGCCAGCCATTTGCTGCGGGTCATTTCAACAACTCCCGGCATACAGGTTTGTCGTGGGGCACGCCCAGCAGTTCGCAGACGGTGCCGCAGAGGTCGGTCTGTTTCGGCGCGGCGTTCGCGTCCAGGCTGAAGGCATCGCCGAGGACAAACAGCGGCACTTCGCGCTCCTCCCGCAACAGGCCGTTGTGGGAGCGATCGTTGTTCATGCCGTGGTCGGCGGTCACCATCACCTGGTAACCGGCATCGAGCCAGGTTTGCAGGTAGTCGGCCAGGATGATATCGGCCGAGCGTGCGCTGTTGCGGTATTGCGGGGTGTCGAGGCCGTGCTTGTGGCCGGCGTCGTCGATATTCATCGGGTGCACCACCAGGAAGTTCGGCGCGTGTTTGCGGCGCAGGCTTTCGGCGTCGGCAAACAGGTGTGAGTCCGGGTAATGGTCATTCCAGTAGAAATGCCCGTGCTGGATCGCCAGCGCCTTGTCGTCGGTGTGACGGTCACGGGCGGCAACAAAGGGCGTGCGGTTATACAACTCGCTCACCCAGTGGTAGGCCGCCGCGGCGGTGGTAAGGCCGGCCTCGGTGGCGTAATGGAAGATGCTGCGCTGGTTGGACAGGCGCGAGACGTTGTTGTGCACGATGCCGCTCTGGATCGGCGGCACGCCGGTGAGGATGCACTCATACAGCGGGCGGGACAGCGCGGGCAGTTCACATTCCAGTGTGTAGAGGGCTGCGCGTCCTGCGCCGACATAGGCCTGCAAGTGCCCCATGGCGTGCCGCGCAACCTCGAAGTTGAGGCCGTCGAGCACGACAAGGATGACATTGTGCTTCATGGGGGCTGGCGCTCCGCAACAGATGGGCTTGGATCTTTTATCGGTTGAAACCGGATCAAATGTGGGAGCTGGCTTGCCTGCGATGGCGATGTATCAGTCGACATGGATGCCGAATGTCAGACAGCTATCGCAGGCAAGCCAGCTCCCACACTGACCGCGTTTCGATCAAGTAGAACGCTTACTTCATCTCCACGATGACTTGCTCGTTCCACAGCTGTGGCAGCTTCTTGGAGGTCGCTTCCCAGGCATCGGCGTCCTTGATCGGCTGCGGGTTGGCCTTGGTGTACTGCTCGCCCGGGATCAGGTTCTTGGCGATATCTTCCGGCAGTTTCAGGTCGGTTTCGGCGCGGATCGGACGCGCATTGCCACGCGCGAGGTTGAGTTGGCCGGCATCGCTGAAGATGTATTCGCGGGTCAGCCTGACGGCGTTCGGGTGCTTGGCGTATTTGTTGATGATGGTGGTGTAGCCGGATTTCACCGAACCGTCCGACGGGATCAGCACCACGTAGTCATCCGGGTTGGCCATCTTGGCTTTGTAGCTCAGGCCGTTGAAGTCCCAGACGATACCCACTTCGACTTCGCCTTTTTCCATGGTGGCGATGGTCGGGTTGGACAGGCCGAGACGACCTTGCTGGGCAATCTTGGTGAAGAATTGCAGGCCGGGAGCGATGTTCTTCTCATCACCTTTGTTGGCGATGGCGGCAGCCAGTACGGCATTGGACGCCTGGGCGGCGGTGCTTACGTCACCGACGGAAACCTTGTATTTGCCGGTCAGCAGATCCGCCCAGCTGGTTGGCACGTCGGAACCGTGCAGCAGCTTCTTGTTGACGATAAAGGCGATGGTGCCGGTGTAGGCCAGGGCCCAGTGACCGTCTTTGTCTTTCGCCCAATCCGGCACCTGGGCCCAAGTCGACGGTTTGTACGGCTGGGTGACTTCCTGCTTCACCGCGATCGGGCCGAAGGCTGCGCCCACGTCGCCGATATCGGCGCTGGCGTTGTCTTTTTCGGCTTTGAACTTGGCGATTTCCTGGGCCGAGCTCATGTCGGTGTCGATGTGCTTGAGGCCGTAGGTCTTGGCCAGGTCGTCCCAGGTGCCTTTCCAGTTGGCCCAGTCATCGGGCATGCCGACACTGTTGACCGCGCCTTCTGTCTTGGCGGCAGCTTCAAGGGTTTTTAAATCGGTATCAGCGGCCATGGCGGCGGTGCACATGGCAATGGTCGAGCCTAACAGTGATGCCAGGAAAAGCTGTTTCATCCGAAGCTCCTATGGGCGTTTTCAACGCTGCGTTTTTGTCGACGTTTGCGGTGGTGTTGGTCTAGGTCAGCAATACCTGAGCCAATCTAGGCGGGGTGGATGACAGTTTCATGTCGATGTCGTTTTTAAATCGCTTGTGTCGCTTAGTCCAGACTCAGCGTAGACCATGCCCAAGTGCCCGCAGGCCCTGGACTTGGCCGATGTATTGCAGGGTGTGGTGCAGGGGGGCGACAGGGGCTGTCATCTGTCGGTCATCTGTATTGCCTAGGCTGGCACGCAATGGCAGAAGCCCGAATAAAGCGCGTTTTGTGCACCTGAACGGTGCTGGTCTAGTCCAGATAGGTAACGTTGATGCGGGATGAGGCAATCAAGGCGGTGACATCCATCGGCCTGGCGCTGCAAGAGCAGATCGACCACGGCCTGCTGCCGCCCGCCAGCAAGCTGCCCGCCGAGCGCAAACTCAGCGAGTTGTTTGGTACCACTCGCATTACCGTGCGGGAAGCCTTGTTACAACTGGAAGCCCAAGGGCAGATTTATCGCGAGGAACGCCGCGGCTGGTTTGTCTCGCCGCCGCGCCTGGCTTACAACTTGATGCAACGCAGCCACTTTCACGCGATGGTCAACGATCAGGGGCGGGTGGCGTCGACCGAAGTGATCAGCGCGCGGTTGCAGCCGGCATCGGCGGCGGTGTGCGCGTGGTTGCAGTTGCCGGCGTTATCCAGCGTGATCCAGATCTGCCGCGGGCGCCGGATCGATGGGCGGCTGGTGCTGTATGTGGAGCATTACCTGAACCCGCAGTACTTTCCGGGGATTCTGGCCTGCGATTTGAATCAGTCGATGACCGAGC
Organism: Pseudomonas viridiflava; assembly: GCF_900580675.1. Taxonomy (GTDB): domain Bacteria; phylum Pseudomonadota; class Gammaproteobacteria; order Pseudomonadales; family Pseudomonadaceae; genus Aquipseudomonas. The sequence continues at coordinate 1,078 of NZ_UTBG01000155.1, read as the reverse complement.
TGTACGCCCGCAAATACGATTTGCATTACGGGCGGGTGCGTTTTGAAATCGTCCCGACCTCACTGCCGGTGGAAGCCGCCGCCGCATTGCGCGTATCGGTGGGCAGCCCGGGCTTGCGGATTGCCCGGGTGAACTATGACCAGCACCAGCGGTTGATCGACTGCGACCTGGAGTTCTGGCGGCATGATGCGATTCATGTCGGCGTGGATGTGGTTTGAGGCGCAATGTTGACTGAGCCTCTGCTAGCCACAGAAGCCAGCCTGCCCTCCAGTCTTCAGGGTGTGAGGGTCTTGATCACCTGATCCACATTGGTTTCCAGCTCGCTGACGGGCTCCGCGCCGTCGACATTCAGCACCAGCAGCTGCGCACCGCCCGCCGTGACGGCGGCCTTCACTGCCTCACTGGGCTGGCGATGGTGCAGCACCACGGCCACGTCGTTGTCCTTCAAGTCGGCGCTGAGCTTCTGCAAGGCGTCGGGCGTCCAGTCGGCGTCGGGGCGCGGGTCGGTGCCGAGCAGTTCCAGGTTCAGGCTGCTGACCAGATAAGCGAAGTGATCGCTCAAACTGAGCACACTCAAGTTGTCCGCCCTGGCCAGCCGCGCTTCGCTGTCGGCCGACAGCTTGAGCAGGCGCTGCTTGAGAGCAGCGAGGTTGGCGTCGATCTTCGGTTTGGCGTTCGGTGCCAGGCGGCTCAGGTCGGCGGCCATCACATCGGCCATGCGCCCCATGTTATTGCTCGATTGCCACGGCTGGCTGTTCAGGCCATCAGTGCTGCCCGGCTGCACGGCGATCCCCGGCAAGCCGCCGTCCACCGGGCGCGCGGCGTCCACTTCAACGATGCGGATATTGCTGCGGCGCGCCACCGGGTAGAGCGGGTCATCCGGCCACAGTGAGCGCAGGCCGATGGTCGCATCGGCGTCCTGAGCCAGGGTGGTCAAAGCCTGCGCACCCCGGCCGGTGAAATAGGCCACCTGCCGAGAACCCGGCAGGTTGGCCGGCGCTGCGCGCTCCAGCTGCACGTCGGTGCCCTTGAGCAGTACTTCGGCCAGCCCGTAAGTAATCGGCAGCGAGGCGAGTAC
>NZ_UTBG01000168.1 GCF_900580675.1 Pseudomonas viridiflava | reverse complement strand
GGTCTGTGCTTCGAGAATGCAGCCCTGGGTTTCGGCCAGCCACAGGTCGACATACGGCGACAGCCCGGCAACCAGTGGTTTCAGAACATCGGCAGCCAGCTCCGGCTGATACAGGTCAGGGCGATAGGAACCGAACAGCGGCGGGATGGAGCCCGCCACGCGGACGCGTCCGCCAGAGGCATCGGCCGACTCGCGCGCCAGTTGCCCGGCCAGCGCTGCCAATGCCTGACCTTCACGGGCAAAACGCTCTTCGCCAATATGAAACGGCACGACGGCGTAGCTGCTAC
>NZ_UTBG01000021.1 GCF_900580675.1 Pseudomonas viridiflava | reverse complement strand
CTCTTGGTTCCAGGGCATGATCAGTTACCTCCTGATCATGCGTATTAACCTGTAAACCATGTCCCCGGTTAGAAATGTAAACGATGTCCCCGGTTTGTACCGGGGCAAGCCCCCTCCCACATTTTTTGACCGCGTTTCAGGCGTTTAGAACACCGCTTTTACCTGCAACCCCAACACCAGCGCGTTGTCGATGTCGTCACCGGAAAACGCCCCCGGCTCGATGATGTATTGCACATCCGGGCGCAGGGTCAGCCACGGCGTGGCCTGGTAACCGTAGCTGAGTTCGATCAACTGCTCGGCATTGTCGAGGTTCGGGTAATCCGTACCCGCGTTGAAGGCTGCCTGCTCTTGCACATCGCGGCTGCGCGTATTCGGCACTGCGCGGCCATAACCCAGGGCCACGGTGTCCCGTGGTCGGCCTTCGAAGGGCTTGTACAGCACCACGCCCGCGCCGTACCACTTGCTGAACGGCGAAGCGGCTTCGCTGGCCGCAGAGTATTGGCCGAAGGCATGCAGCACTCGGCCCGGCGAAGAAGGGGAGGCCCACACCGCCTGGTCGATCAGCAGGTAGTGGCCGCCGCGCCCGCTGACTTCCTTATCGCTGCCGATGCGTTTCACGTCGGAACTGTCGTAGTAGTAACCCAGCTTGTATTCACCCGGCAGCGGGCCCGCGTGCTTGTACACCAACTCGATCGGCACCACGGTGCCGGTGGTGTGTTTGGGCCCCAAATGCCAGGCGCGGCTGGAGTCGGCGTTACTCTGCGGGTCGACATTAAAAGCGGCGACGCGCAGTTGCCAGGACGGCGAAATGTCGTATTTCACCCGTGCGCCCAGGCGGGCATTCGGGTAGTTGGTCCAGCCGCTGCCGCCGGACATGTTCAGCGGGTGCCCGCAGAAACCGGCGTTCATGAAGTTGCACAGGATGCCGCTGTCGAGGCCGCCCAGGTCGTTGCCCATCGCCATATAGCCGAGCTTGAGGTTCAGCGCGGGAGTGAACAGCGTGCGCTCGTAGCTCAGCTCGGTCAGGCGGGTGTAGAGGCCGCCGTAGTTTTCCTGGATCGGCAGGCGGTTGCCCACCAGGTCCTCGGACGCGCTGTTGCCGCGCCGGTCGTTGATGGTCAGTTGGATGCGGTCGCCATGGTTGAAGCCGTAGAGCTTGCCCAGGTCGAACTGCACGCCCAGCTTGAGGTTTTGCGAGTAACGCGCCGAGCGGTGCTGCCCGCCGTGGGCGTTGTAGGCGGTTTCGCCGCTGTAGTCGCCGGTGAAGCGGATGCCCTGCGCGTCGAGTTCACGGCGCAGGCCGCCCCAGTCGCCGGTCAGTGTGGTGTCGTCGGCGTGTACGGGCAGGGCGGCACCCAAGGTCAGGCCGAGCAACAGGCGCCCAAGGGAAACATGAGAAGAGGGGGTCATGCGGGTTCTTCCAAAGCACAAGGCGCGGTGCCGGGGGGGCACCGCGCGAACAGGGGGGGTTATGGCAGGGCGTAGGCGATCACGTAGTCGCCACGGTCGGTGGACTGGCGTGCACCGCCGGCGGTGATCACGATGTACTGCTTGCCGGTTTTCGGCGACACGTAGGTCATCGGGCCACCCTGGCTGCCGACGGGCAGGCGGGCTTTCCAGATTTCGTCACCGTTGCCGCTGTTGAAGGCGCGCAGGTAGAAGTCCTGGGTGCCGGCGATAAAGATCAGGCCGCCCTGGGTCGACAGGGTGCCGCCGAGGGTCGGCAGGCCAACCTTGATCGGCAAGTGCATGCGGATGCCCAGCGGGCCGGTGTCTTCAACCGTGCCGACCGGCACTTGCCAGGCGACCTTCTGGGTCTTCATGTCGATGGCGGTCAGGGTGCCGAATGGCGGCGCCTGGCACGGAATGCCGGCCACTGACAGGAAGCGGTTTTTGTTCACCGCATACGGCGTGCCTTTTAGCGGTACGGCACCCATGCCGGTGTTCAGCGCTTCACCACCGGACGAGGCCAGGGCGTTTTTCTGCGCCGGCACCATCTGGATCCACAGGCCCAAACGCATGTCGTTGACGAAGATAAAGCCGTGCACCGGGTCGGTGGAAATGCTGCCCCAGTTCATGCCGCCCAGGGAGCCCGGAAAGCTCAGCGACTTGTCGGTGCCCGGCGCGGTGTACAGGCCGTCGTAGCGCATGCCTTTGAAGTCGATGCGGCACAGCAGCTGGTCGTACGGGGTGGCGCCCCACATGTCCGATTCGGTCAGGGTTTGCGCGCCGATCTGCGGCATGCCCACCGATTTAGGCTGGGTTGGCGAGTAGGGCTCGTTGGGGATGTTCGCGGCCTTGACCGGTACGTCCTTGACCTCGGTCAGCGGCTTGCCGGTGGCACGGTCGAGCACGTAGATCTGCCCGGCCTTGGTGCCGATCACCACCGCCGGTACAGCCTTGTCGCTGCCGGGTGGGGTGAAGTCGATCAGGCTTGGCTGCATCGGCAGGTCGAAGTCCCACAGGTCGTTGTGGACGGTTTGGTACACCCACTTTTCAGCACCGGTGGAGGCGTCCAGCGCGAGTACCGAAGCGCCGTATTTATGGTTGAGCTCGGTGCGTTCCACGCCGTAGATGTCGGTGGACGAGCTGCCCATCGGCAGGAAGACCGTGTTCATCAGCGGGTCGTAGGACATCGGCGCCCAGCTGTTCGGAGTGCTGCGCACATAGGTCTTGTCGCCGCTCGGGGCTTGCTTGTCTTCTGGGTTGCCCGGGTCGAAGGCCCAGCGCATCTGGCCAGTGATCACGTCGAAACCACGGATCACGCCGCCCGGCATGTCGGTTTGCACGTTGTCCGCGACACGCCCGCCGACCACGACGGTGGTGCCGGCCATCAGCGGCGCCGAGGACAGTTGGTAGTAGCTGTCGGGTACGTTGCCAAGGCCGGCTTTCAGATCAACCTGGCCATGGGTGCCGAAGTCTTCGCAGAATTTGCCGGTGTCGGCATCCACGGCGATCAGGCGCGCGTCAATCGTGTTGGTCAGCAAGCGGCGCTGGCATTGCGCGCCGGCGGCAACGCTGGCGGCAACAATCGGCGAGCTGTTCGGCTGGGTCGGCTGGGCGAGCGGCGCAGTGGCGTCGAAATACGCCATGCCACGGCAACGCTGCCAGACCGCCGATTTGGCGTTGACTTCGTTCTTCCACAGCTCTTTGCCGGTGTCGGCGTCGAGGGCGATCAGGTTGTTGTGCGGCGTGCAGATGAACACCTTGTTGCCGATCTGCAGCGGGGTCAGTTGGTCTTCGGCGCCGTTGCCGTCGCTGATGGCCACGTCACCGGTGTGGTAGGTCCACGCCACTTTAAGCTTGTCGATGTTGTCGCGGTTGATCTGGTCCAGCGCGGCGAAGCGGCTGCCGCCTTCGGTGTTGCCGTAATGGGCCCAGTCTTTCTGTGCATCGGCCGGCGCTACCGGGGTGATGCCAGGGCCGGCGCCGGTCGGCGCCACGCTGGGGTGGGCGACAAACATATTGCCCGCCGCCACCGCCACGCCGATTGCCAGCACGGCAGCTACGCCATAGGCACCACGTGCAGGACGGCCTGCGAGCATCGGGTAGACCAGCGCCACCACCATGCCGATGGCTGCAAACATGAACAGCCGCGAGAACAGCGGCCAGAACACCAGGCCTACGTCCGCCACGGCCCAGATCGCCGTGCCCACCAGGAACGCCGCGAACAGCCACGCGCCCACCGGGTTGCGTCGGGCAATCAGCAGGCCGGAAATGGCCATGACCACGCCGCCGACCAGGAAGTACCAGGAACCGCCCAGACTGACCAGTTTGGCGCCGCCAACGGCCAGCGCGAGGCCGAGCAGAGCGATGATCACGCCCAGGCCCAGCAGTAGGATTCTTGAGGCGCCGGTGGCGCGCGATGCTCGTTTCATGTCGACAGGACTCGAAGGTGAGAGGGGCAAAGACGCGATTTTAGCAACATAAGTAACCAGTTAGTACATTGCGCTGCGCAATAGACTGTTACCGATAGAGTGAGGATAGCCACATATTCAGGGCGCGATGAGCGGCGCGGCAGATGGCGCTGTGGCGAGCAGGCTTGCCCTGCGTTGGGCTGCGTAGCAGCCCCATGGCGGGCACTGAGGTTTTTTCTGAAAGACCCCAGCGCCTGGTTTCAGGGGCGCTTCGCACCCCAACGCAGGGCAAGCCTGCTCGCCACACTGACAGCGCTGCAGTGCAAAGCTGTCAGAACTTGAAGCGCCCGACCAGGCCTTTGAGCTGGCCGGAAATATCGGTCAAGCGCCCCGAGCCGGTCTGCGCCGAATGCGCAAAGCCTTCCACCAGTTGCGCATCGGCGTGGATCTGCGCGATGTGGCGGTTGATTTCCTCGGCGACCTGGTGTTGTTCCTCGGCGGCGGTGGCGATCTGGGTGTTCTGGTCACGGATCGAGTCCACCGAACCACGGATCTTGTCGAAGCTGTCGCGCGCCTGCTGGATGCGTTCCACGCTGGTGTGCGACACCTGCAGGCTGCCCTGCATCTGCTGGGTGACTTCCTGGGTGCGGCGGGCGAGGTTGCCCAACAAACTGTCGATTTCGCCGGTGGAGTCGGCGGTGCGCCGCGCCAGGGCGCGTACCTCGTCAGCCACTACGGCGAAGCCACGGCCCTGATCGCCGGCACGCGCCGCTTCAATCGCCGCGTTGAGCGCCAGCAGGTTGGTCTGTTCGGCAATCGAGCGGATGGTGTCGAGGATGGTGTTGATGTTTTTGCTGTCCTGCTCGAGCAACTGCATGGTCTGAGTCGACTTTTGCAGGTCTTCGCTCAACTTGAGCACGCTGCCGGTGGCTTCGCCGATGTGCTGCTGGCCGTCGTGCACATCCCGGTAGCCTTCGTCGGCACTGGTGGCGGCGGCGCTGCACGAGCGCGCGACTTCGTTGGCGGTGGCCACCATTTCGTTGAACGCGGTGCTCACCAGTTCCACGGCTTCGCGTTGGCGGCCGGCGGCCTGGTTCATGTTGTGCGCGACTTCGCTGGTGTCGGCGGCGGCGGTTTGCAGGTCGGAGGAGGCGTTGCCGATGCGTTGCACCAGCTGCGCGATCATGCCCAGGAACTGGTTGAACCAGCCGGCCAGGCTGGCGGTTTCGTCCTTGCCCTGCACCTTGAGTTGGCGCGTCAGGTCGCCTTCACCTTCGGCAATCTCTTGCAGGCCGTCGGCCACCCCGCGAATCGGGCGCACGATCACGCTGGCAAAGCTGGCGCCGACAATCGCGAATACCACGGCCAGTGCGGCAGCGATGGCGGCGATCAGCCAGGTCAGGCGGGTGGCGCCGGCCATCACTTCGTCACGCTTGATCAGGCCGATAAAGCGCCAGCCCAGGTCTTTGGAGCTGACCACGTTGGCCATGTAGGCCACGCCATCGATGTCGATTTGGGTCACGCCGTCCCCGCCCTTGGCCAGCTCGGCGTAGTTCGGGCCGAGGTCGGCCAGGGGTTTGAAGTTGTGCTTGGCGTCGCTCGGGTCCACCAGCACGTTGCCGTTGGCTTCCACCAGCATCAGGTAGCCGCTGTCGCCCAGCTTGATGTTGCGTACCAGCTCGGTGAGCTGCTTGAGCGACACGTCCAGGCCGACCACGCCGAGGATCTTGCCGGCAGCGTCGGCCACGGTGTGCACGGTGCCGATCAGCACGACGTCGTCCGGCGCCCAGTAGTAGGCGCCCGTACGCACGGTCTGGCCCGGCGCGGCGATGGCGGCTTTGTACCAAGGGCGCACGCGCGGGTCGTAATTGTTGAGTTTGGTGTCGTCCGGCCAGCTGGCGTAGCCGCCGTCGCTCAGGCCCAGGGACAGGTAGGCGGTGCTGGGATGGCTTTTGGCGAACTGGTCGAAAATCGCCAGCAGCTCGGTATTGGTCGGGGTCAGCGGGATTTGCGCGGCGTCGGCGCCGGCGTAGCTCTTGAGGTCTTTGGCCGCGACTACGCGCGGGTCCTTGGCGACGAAATCGACGTTCTGGCTGATGCCGTCGAAAAACTGCTTCATGCCATTGTCGATCTGGCGGATCTCGCGGCCGCTGCTGTCGAGGAAATTGGCCAGGGCCCCCTCGCGCACATTCAACACGACCAGAATGGCCACCAGGATGACCGGCAGGCAGGCGATGCCCGCAAATGCCCAGGTCAGCTTCTGCTTGATATTCATGACTTCACCCGCGGGTATTTATAGTTTTGGCAAGGGGAAAACAGTGGCGTCGAGCGTCGCATGTGTTGTTATGAAGGGGGTGTGGCCCATGCGTACCCCCTGTATATCGACTGCGGGGGCACGCACTTGAGGCCGAAGGGCGTGTTTAACCGATACGCTCGCCGCCGAGCGCATCACGCTGCATCGACTGCAGGTTTTTCTCGATGGTTTCGCAGATGGTTTCCATCTGGATCTGGTGTTCGCTGGAGTTAAACGGGCTTTGCAAGTCGGTGCCGATGCGTTCGATCGCCAGCAGCATAAAGCCCACCACCGTGGACGCCAGCGGCGTGAACCAGCCCAGGGATTCCACCAGGCCGACCGGCACGATCAGGCAGAACAGCGAGATAAACAGCCGCGGGAAATACACATAGGGGTAGGGCAGCGGCGTGTTGGCGATCCGCTCCATGCCGCCCTGGGCGTTGGACAAGTCCACCAGCGTCGACTCGATACGCGCCAGGCGAATGCTGTCCAGGCGCCCGGCCTTGTATTCCTGGGCCAGCAGCGCCGCCGAGCCGGTAAGGATGTCATTCGCAAAGTTGTTGGTCGCGCCGCTGCGCGCGAATTCCTCGGCGGGGATGAATGCGCGGATCTCATCGGGGCACGGCTCGCCCTTGAGGTGCGCGGCCAGGCAGTTCACATAGGCCACATGGCGCCGCAACAGCGTGGCCTTGACCGGGTTGACCTCGCTGCCGTGGTCGTCGAGCAGGGTCAGCACCTGGCGCGCAAAGCTGCGCGAATTGTTGACCATTGCCCCCCACAGCGTGCGGGCTTCCCACCAGCGGTTATAGGCGCTGCTGTTGCGAAAACTGATCAGCACCACCAGCGCCGAACCCAACAGGGTCAGGGGCATCAGCGGCAAATTGATCTTGGCGGTGAGGAACAGCATGAAGTCCACGGTGACGGCGACGTCCCACAGTAACAGCCAGAACAACGACCAGCCCACGTAGCCCATGGTCTTGATGACCAGGCGGTATTTCTTGGCGATAGCGTCTTTCAAACGAGGACCTCGCGGAGGCGGTAGGCAACAGTGCCTTAGCTCGGACGCCGGTTTGGGGGGAAGGTTCGGTGGTCGCCTGAAACGTTTAAGTTGATAGCGACTCATAACTGAAATGGAGCGGCTTTGGAGGCCTGATGAAAATTGGCGTGATTTCCGATACCCACGGCCTGCTGCGGCCTGAAGCCGTGGCGGCCCTGCAGGGCTGCGAACAGATTATCCATGCCGGCGATATCGGCAGCCCGGAAATTCTCGAACAACTGGCACAGATCGCGCCCCTGCACGTGGTGCGCGGCAACAATGACCTGGACGCCGAGTGGGCGCGGCAGGTGCCCGACCATCTGGCTATCGATCTGCACGGCTGGCAAACGCTGGTGGTGCATGACATTGCCGACGTGCCGGCGTTACTCGGTACGCACACGCGCCTGGTGATCACCGGCCATTCGCACAAGCCGCTCATCGAATGGCGCGGCGCAACACTGTACGTGAACCCCGGCAGTGCAGGGCGGCGGCGCTTCAAGTTGCCGGTGACGTTGGCGCTGCTGAAGGTGCGGGAGACTTCGATAGAGTCGCAGCTGATTGCGCTGTTGGACTGAACTGCGTTTCAGCGCTGGGCGAGGATGCACTCAAGCAAGCCGGGAAAGCGGCTCTCAAGCAGTTCACCGCGCAACGAGTTCATGTGGGTGGTGCCGACGCTGCGGGTCTGCACCAGGCCGGCGTCGCGCAGTACGCGAAAATGATGGGACATGCTCGACTTGGGCCGCCCACCGTCCAATTCCCCGCAGGTGGCCTCGGGCACGCCGGCCAGGCAGCGGACGATGTCCAGGCGCACCGGATCACTCAGGGCGTACAGCAGACGCTCGAGGGTCAGGTCTTGAAGGGCAGGGTGTTTGAGGGCTCGCATGGAGCGAATGATAACAGGGGGGTATCGTTGAATACCATAGTTCGATTACCATCGAACTATCGAATCACTCACCGGCTCCTGGAGTTATCAATGTCAGCTTTGTTCGAACCCCTCAAGCTCAAAGACGTTACCTTGCGCAATCGCATCGCAATCCCGCCTATGTGCCAGTACCGCGCCGATGACGGCGTCGTCAACGACTGGCACCACGTGCACTTGGCCAGCATGGCCCGTGGCGGCGCCGGCCTGGTGGTGGTCGAAGCCACCGCCGTCGCCCCCGAAGGCCGCATCACCCCGGGCTGCGCCGGTATCTGGAGCGACGCCCACGCCGAAGCGTTCGTGCCGATGGTCAAGGCCATCAAGGCCGCAGGCTCGGTGCCGGGCATCCAGATTGCCCACGCCGGCCGCAAAGCCAGCGCCAACCGCCCGTGGGAAGGCGATGACCACATGGCCGCTTCCGACCCGCGCAGCTGGGAAACCATTGCGCCGTCGGCCATCGCATTCGGGCAGAACCTGCCGCAGGTGCCTCGCGCGATGACCCTGGACGATATCAACCGGGTCAAACAGAACTTCGTCGATGCCGCGCGCCGTGCCCGTGATGCCGGTTTTGAATGGATCGAACTGCACTTCGCCCACGGCTACCTGGCGCAGAGCTTCTTCTCCGAGCATTCCAACCAGCGCACCGATGCCTACGGCGGCAGCTTCGACAACCGCAGCCGTTTCCTCCTGGAAACCCTGGCTGCCGTGCGTGAAGTCTGGCCGGAAAACCTGCCGTTGACCGCGCGTTTCGGCGTGATTGAATACGATGGCCGTGACGAACAGACCCTCACTGAATCCATCGAGCTGGCCCGCAACTTCAAGGCCGGTGGCCTGGACCTGCTCAGCGTGAGCGTCGGTTTCACCATCCCCGACACCAACATCCCGTGGGGCCCGGCCTTCATGGGCCCGGTTGCCGAACGTGTGCGCCGTGAAGCCGGTATCCCGGTGACCTCTGCCTGGGGCTTCGGCACGCCGCAACTGGCCGAAGGCGCATTGCAGGCTGGGCAACTGGACCTGGTCTCGGTCGGCCGCGCACACCTGGCTGACCCGCACTGGGCGTACTTCGCCGCCAAGGAACTGGGGGTGGAGAAATCCTCCTGGACCTTGCCGGCGCCTTACGCGCACTGGTTGGAACGCTATCGCTGATCGGATCCATTTCTAAAGTTGTATAAAAATCCAAATGTGGGAGGGGGCTTGCCCCCGATATCGATGTATCAGTCACAGCAACATCGACTGGTCTACCGCTATCGGGGCAAGCCCCCTCCCACATTTGCCTCGCGTCCAATTTCCTGCATATCGATACAAAGCTGTTACCTGAAAAGTAGTGAATGAGAACATATGTCAAACGCGAATGACTTGGTATACCATTTCCGCGTTTTTGGCAGATTTGCCGCCCCTTCTGGCTCATTCACTAGGTTCAACATCCATGCGTCGTACCTTGATTTCCCTCTGTGTGTTTCAGGCGTTTTCCCCTTTCACTTGGGCAGAGGTTGTCTCTACCGACAGGGCGAGTCTTGAACTGCAGGCCACCAATGTCACAGGCGAGGCGGACTACGAGACAGCTCAAGGGCCGGTCAAGGGCTACCACGCCACACGTTCCGCGAGTGCGACGCGCACCGACACGTCGATTCACGAAACGCCGCAATCGATCAGCGTGGTGTCCAAGGATGTGGTCGAGGACCTCGGCGCCACCCGCTTGCAGGACGCACTGGATTACGCCGGCGGGGTGGGGCGCGCGAATAACTTCGGCGGGCAGGGGCTCACCACCTTCACCGTGCGCGGCTTTACCACCGGCGAGTTCTACCGCAACGGTTTCCCGATCAACCGCGGTTACCCGAACATGCCGGACGCCAACACCATCGAGCGCCTGGAAGTGCTGCGCGGGCCGGCGACCATGCTCTATGGCCGTGGCGACCCCGGTGGCACCTTCAATGTGGTCTCCAAGCAACCGCTGGCCGAACCGACGGTGACCCTCGGCAGCCAGCTGGATGACCAGGGCATGCAGCGCGCCACGCTCGACGCGTCCGGCCCGCTGGACGAGCAAGGCCGCCTGGCTTATCGCCTGAACGTGGTGGGCGAGGGCGGCGACACGTTCCGCGACCATGTCGAGACCGAGCGCTACGGCGTGGCCCCGGTGATCACCTGGCAGGCCAGCGACGACACCAAGCTGATCTTTGAAGGCGACTTCATGCGCAACAACCACCCGCTGGACCGAGGCCTGACGCGCTATGCCAACCAAAAGGGCACGCCTTCGCGCGACACCTTCTGGGGGGAAAAAGACGTCGGCAAATTGCACAACGACAACAGCATGGCCCAGTTGCGTTTCGAGCACTTGCTCAATGACAGCTGGACCCTCGGCGGCGGTTTCCAATGGCTCGACGGCACCCTGCAAGGCAATGGCATCGAGGCCAACGGCCTGGCCGCCGACGGGCGCACCCTGGGCCGCAATTTCAACTACCGCAAGCTGGAATGGACCGACAAAGACACACAGCTCAACCTGACCGGCCATTTTTCCACCGGCGCGTTCGAGCACACTTTGCTCACCGGCGTTGAGTTCGAAGACTACGACTACAAGTCGATCATCCAGCGCTCAAGCGGCGCAGTGGGCGCCTACGCGATCGACATCTTCAACCCGGTCTACGGCCAGCCGCGCCCGCTGCTGACGCGCACGCCGACCCACGACAAGGAAAACCTCAAGACCTACGCCGCCTTCGTGCAGGACCAGGTGGCCCTGACCGAGCGCTTGAAAGTCCTCGCCGGCGCGCGGTTTGAGCGTTTCGAGCACGACTACCACACCTACGTACCGGGCGGTAAAAGCTGGGAAGCCAGCGACAACGCCGTCACCCCACGCGTGGGCGTAATCTACGACCTCACCGACACCGTCGCGGTCTACGCCGACGCCGCGCGCTCGTTCAAGCCCAACACCGGCGCCGCTCGCCTCGGTGGCGGGTTCGAGCCCGAGAAAGGCAAGTCCTACGAGATGGGTATCAAGTGGGAAGCCCTGGACCGTCAGTTGAGCGTCGACGCGGCGGTCTACCAGATCGAGAAGAAAAACGTCCTGACCACCGACCCTCTGGACTCAGTCTTCAGCGTCGCCGCCGGCCAGGTCCGCAGCCGTGGTTTTGACCTCAACGTCGCCGGTAACATCACCCCTGAATGGCGCGTGATCGGCGGCTATGCCTATGTGGACGCCGAGGTGACCAAGGACAACACGATCCGCTCGGGCACCCGTTTGCTGAACATCCCGCGCAACAGCTTCAGTCTTCTCAACGTCTACGAATTCCAGGACGGCGCCCTGAAAGGCCTGGGCCTTGGCGCGGGCGGCAAGTATGTGGATGAGCGGGCCGGGCAGACGTCGAATACGGCGTTTTCGATGGATGCCTACACCGTGGTCGACCTGCTCAGCTACTACAAGGTCAACGAAAAGGTCCGGCTGAACCTGGATGTGAAGAACCTGTTCAACCGCGAGTATGAAGAGGGCGCGTTCGGCAACGTCTACGCCTACCCGGGCGAACCGCGTACGGTGCAGGTGGGCATCGCCTACACACTCTAACGGCGTACACAGAACCAAATGTGGGAGGGGGCTCCCTCCCACATTTGCATTCAGTTGGCTTTAAAGCGGCGTCAGCACATTCATCACCGTATCCAGCGCCACCCTCGTGTCATCCAACTGCACCAGTGATGCATGCCGCGCGCCGAGGGCGTCGCGGTTCTGGATCGCGGTGAGGATCGCCTTGTGCCGGGGCAGGCTCAGGCCCTGGATGTCCGGGCGGCGGTTGGTGATGTTGATCGACTCGCGCAACGGCAGCGACAGCATGTTGCACATATAGGCCAGCAGGTCGTTACGCGTGGCGTCGGCGATGGCCCGGTGGAAATCCAGGTCGGCCTGCAACAGTTGCTCGTGGGTCTGCGCGGTTTCCATGCCGCGGTAGGCTTCTTCGATGGTGGCAATGTCTTCATCGGTGGCGGTGGTCGCGGCCATGGCGGCGATTTCCGGTTCGAGAATCCGCCGCACGCCGGCCAGGGTGTTGAAAAACTCGCTGTGGGGCGTGGACTGCATCAACCAGGACAGCACGTCCGGGTCGAGCAAGTGCCACTTCAAGCGCGGCCGCACTACCGCGCCGACCCGTGGCTTGGAATACACCAGGCCCTTGGCGCTGAGCACCCGGGTCGCCTCGCGCAACACCGAACGGCTGACCTTGTATTCCTCGCAGAGCGTGGCCTCCATGGGCAGCCGCTCTTCGGGCTTGAAGCGGCCGGAAACGATGTGCATGCCCAAGTCCTGAACGATCTGGGCATGCATGCTCTTGCGCGGCTTGGGCGGCTGGTGATCCATAACGGGCTGGAGGCTCTGGCTTAAAGACGCGGCATCATAGCATCCCAATTAGTGGGAATGCCGTGGCACTTCCGCCCCTCGGCACCCGACCAGGAAGTCAAAGTCGCAACCCTGGTCAGCCTGCAGCACGTGGTCGATGTACAGCTGGCGATAGCCGCCGACGATCAGCTTCTGCGGTGGCGCAAGGTCGGCCATGCGTGCCGCCAGCTCTGCGTCGGGGATGTCCAGGTGCAGGCGGCCGTTGGCGCAGTCGAGTTCGATCCAGTCACCTTCCTTCACCGTGGCCAGCGGCCCACCGGCAGCGGCTTCCGGCGCCACGTGCAGCACCACGGTGCCGTAGGCGGTGCCGCTCATGCGTGCATCGGAAATCCGCACCATGTCGGTCACGCCCTGGGCCAGCAGCTTGGCGGGCAAGCCCATATTGCCGACTTCGGCCATGCCCGGATAACCCTTGGGCCCGCAGTTTTTCATGACCAGAATCGAGTTGGCATCCACGTCCAGCTCCGGATCGTTGATGCGCGCCTTGTACATGTCGAAGTCCTCGAACACCACGGCGCGGCCACGGTGCTGCATCAGCTCCGGGCTGGCGGCTGACGGCTTGAGCACCGCACCGAGGGGGGCCAGGTTGCCGCGCAGCACGCAAATGCCGCCGTCGGCGCGGATCGGGTTGTCGAGGGTGCGGATCACTTCGTCCTGGCCGTAGATCGGCGAGTCCTTGGTGTTTTCACCCAGGGACTTGCCGTTCACGGTCAGCGCATTCGGGTGTGGGATCAGGTTGGCTTCACCGAGGCGGCGCAGCACTGCAGGCAGGCCGCCGGCGTAGTAGAACTCCTCCATCAGGAAACGCCCCGACGGCTGCAGGTCGACGATGGTCGGCATGCCCCGGCCCATGCGGGTCCAGTCGTCGAGGTCAAGCTCGACGCCGATACGCCCGGCGATGGCCTTGAGGTGGATCACCGCGTTGGTCGAACCGCCGATGGCGGCGTTCACGCGGATCGCGTTTTCAAACGCCTCTTTCGTGAGGATTTTCGACAGCTTCAAATCTTCGCGCACCATCTCCACCGCGCGCATGCCGGACATATGTGCCAGCACATACCGCCGCGCATCCACCGCCGGAATCGCCGCGTTGTGCGGCAGCGAGGTGCCCAGGGCTTCGGCCATGCAGGCCATGGTCGACGCGGTGCCCATGGTGTTGCAGGTACCGGCCGAACGCGACATGCCGCCCTCGGCCGCGAGGAAATCATCCAGGGTAATAGTGCCGGCCTTGACCTGCTCGCTGAGCTGCCACACCACGGTGCCCGAGCCGATGTCCTGGCCCTTGTGCTTGCCGTTGAGCATCGGCCCGCCGGTGACGACGATGGCCGGCACGTCGCAGCTCGCCGCACCCATCAGCAGCGCCGGGGTGGTCTTGTCGCAACCGGTCAACAGCACCACGCCGTCAATCGGGTTGCCGCGAATGGCCTCTTCCACGTCCATGCTCGCCAGGTTGCGCGTGAGCATGGCGGTGGGGCGCAGGTTGGATTCGCCGTTGGAGAACACCGGGAATTCCACGGGGAAGCCACCGGCTTCAATCACGCCGCGTTTGACGTGCTCGGCGATCTGGCGGAAATGCGCGTTGCACGGGGTCAGCTCCGACCAGGTGTTGCAGATACCGATGATCGGCTTGCCATGAAACTGATGGTCGGCAATGCCCTGGTTCTTCATCCAGCTGCGGTACATGAAGCCGTTTTTGTCGGCAGTGCCGAACCACTGGGCGGAGCGTAGGGCGGGCTTTTTATCAGGCATGATCGATTCTCTTATTGTATGACTATATGTTCTATGCGTGCTTAAACATAAGCGCAAAATCGATGCTTTGGAAGAGTTGTTTTGCAAATAGTCCTACTATATAGTCGGTCTCAACTGAGGCATGACCCTGGCGGAATTTCGCGAGAGGTGTGCCCCGAGCTTCTATAAGAACAACAATCGGAGATCGACCCCCCATGAGCCAGGAGCTGCGGCTAATTCGGCGCATCACGCTGAAACTGATTCCCTTCCTGATCCTGCTGTACCTGATCGCCTACGTGGACCGCTCCGCCGTGGGCTTTGCCAAGTTGCACATGGGCGCCGACGTCGGCATTGGTGATGCCGCGTATGGCTTGGGCGCGGGGTTGTTCTTCATTGGCTACTTCCTGTTCGAGATCCCCAGCAACCTGATGCTCGACCGCTTCGGTGCGCGGCGCTGGTTTGCGCGGATCATGCTGACCTGGGGCGCGATCACCATCGGCATGGCGTTCGTACAGGGGCCGCACAGCTTCTATGTGATGCGCTTTCTGCTCGGCGCGGCGGAGGCGGGGTTCTTTCCGGGCGTGCTCTACTACATCACCCAGTGGTTCCCGGTGCGCCATCGCGGCAAGATTCTCGGGCTGTTTATCCTGTCCCAACCCATCGCCATGATGATTACCGGCCCGGTGTCCGGCGGCTTGCTGGGCATGGACGGCATTCTCGGCCTGCACGGCTGGCAATGGCTGTTTATCGTGATCGGCACCCCGGCGATCCTGCTGACCTGGCCGGTGCTGCGCTACCTGCCGGATGGCCCCAAGCAGGTCAAATGGATGAGCGAGGACGAGAAAACCTGGCTCACCGGCGAACTCGCCAAGGACCTGCAAGCCTACGGCCAGACCCGCCACGGCAACCCGTTGCATGCTCTCAAGGACAAACGCGTGTTGCTGCTGGCGCTGTTCTACCTGCCGGTGACCTTGAGCATCTACGGTTTGGGCCTGTGGCTGCCGACCCTGATCAAGCAGTTCGGCGGCAGTGACCTGACCACCGGTTTCATCTCCGCCGTGCCCTACATTTTCGGGATTATCGGCTTGCTGATTATCCCGCGCAGTTCCGATCGTTTGAACGACCGCTACGGCCACCTGGCGGTGCTGTATGTACTCGGCGCGATCGGCTTGTTCTTCAGCGCCTGGCTGAGCCTGCCGGTACTGCAAATGGCCGCGCTGTGCCTGGCGGCGTTTGCGCTGTTTTCCTGCACCGCGGTGTTCTGGACCCTGCCGGGGCGTTTCTTCGCCGGCGCCAGTGCGGCGGCGGGCATTGCGCTGATCAACTCGGTGGGCAACCTCGGCGGCTATATCGGCCCGTTCGTGATCGGCGCGCTCAAGGAATACACCGGCAACCTGGCCTCGGGCTTGTACTTTTTGTCTGCGGTGATGGTATTCGGGTTGATCTTGACCGGCGTGGTCTACCGGGTGCTGGAGCGCAAGCACGTGCTGCCCGCCGACCAATTCGCCGCCAGCGCGCGTGGCGCCACACGTACCTGATTAAGGAGAAGTTTTATGCGTCTAGTTCAGTTTGAATTGCGTAACGGTGAGCGCCGCGTTGGCGTGGTTGACGGCCCGGCACTGCGCGAAGTGCAGGGCGCCGGTAGCGTGCGTGAGCTGGCGCTGGCCGCCATCGAAGCGGGTGTGGGTCTGGCGCAGCAGGTCAACAGCCTGGGCCTGGGTGACAGCCATGACTACGCGGCGCTGCTGGCCGACTTGAAAATCCTGCCACCGCTGGACCACCCGGACCCGGCGCACATGCTGATCAGCGGCACCGGCCTGACCCATCTGGGCAGTGCCTCGGCGCGCGACAAGATGCACCAGCAGGCCGGCGACGAAAGCGCCATGACCGACACCATGCGCATCTTCAAATGGGGCGTGGAGGGCGGCAAGCCCCCGGCCGGCCAGGCGGGCGTGCAACCGGAGTGGTTCTACAAGGGCGACGGCAGCATCGTGGTGCGACCGGGCCAGGCCTTCCCGGTGCCGCCGTTTGCCGAGGATGCGGGTGAAGAACCGGAAATCGGCGGCCTGTACGTGATCGGCCACGACCGCAAGCCGTATCGCCTGGGCTTCGCAGTGGGCAACGAGTTTTCCGACCACGTGATGGAGCGCAAGAATTACCTGTACCTGGCCCATTCCAAGCTGCGCAGTTGCAGCTATGGCCCCGAGTTGCGCGTGGGCGAACTCCCACAGCACTTGGCGGGCACCAGCCGCGTGCTGCGCAACGGTGAAGAAATCTGGCGGAACGAATTCCTCAGCGGCGAGGCCAATATGTGCCACAGCCTCGAAAACCTTGAGTACCACCACTTCAAATACAACCAATTCCTCAAGCCGGGAGACGTGCACATTCATTTCTTCGGCACCGCAACGCTGTCATTCGCCGCCGGTATACGTACCCAACCGGGCGATGTGTTCGAGATCAGCCAGGCCGAATTCGGCGCGCCACTGATCAACTCCGTCGGCAGCAGCGACGCGGCGTTCGAACCCGGCAACGTCATCACCCTTTAAAGGAGATCAACATGACCCAGTTCCTCGGCCACAACTACATCGGCGGCCAGCGCAGCGCCAATGGCGACGTCAAGCTGCAAAGCGTCGATGCGGCGACCGGCGAAGCCTTGCCCCAGGATTTCTACCAGGCCACCCCGCAGGAAGTCGACGCCGCCGCCAAGGCTGCCGCGGCGGCTTACCCGGCGTACCGCGCACTGAGTGCCGCGCGCCGCGCGCAGTTCCTGGACGCGATAGCCGATGAGCTGGATGCCCTGAGCGATAACTTCATCGAGCTGGTCTGCCGCGAAACCGCGCTGCCGGCTGCACGCATCAAAGGCGAACGCGGGCGTACCAGCGGCCAGATGCGCCTGTTCGCCACCGTGTTGCGTCGCGGTGACTTTTACGGCGCGCGCATCGACAAGGCCCTGCCGGATCGCCAGCCACTGCCGCGCCCGGACCTGCGCCAATACCGCATCGGCCTGGGCCCGGTCGCCGTGTTTGGCGCGAGCAATTTTCCCCTGGCGTTTTCCACGGCGGGCGGCGATACCGCCGCAGCGCTGGCGGCCGGCTGCCCGGTGGTGTTCAAGGCGCACAGCGGGCATATGGCCACGGCTGAACAGGTGGCCAGTGCAATCATTCGTGCGGCCGAGGCCACCGAGATGCCGGCGGGCGTGTTCAATATGATCTTCGGCGGCGGCGTCGGCGAGGCGCTGGTCAAGCACCCGGCGATCCAGGCGGTCGGCTTTACCGGCTCGCTCAAGGGCGGTCGCGCCCTGTGCGACATGGCCGCGGCACGCCCGCAGCCGATCCCGGTGTTCGCCGAGATGTCGAGCATCAACCCGGTCATCGTGCTGCCTCAGGCCTTGCAGGCGCGCGCGGAAAGCGTGGCCCGCGACCTGACGGCCTCGGTGGTGCAAGGCTGCGGCCAGTTCTGCACCAACCCTGGCCTGGTGATCGGTCTCGCCTCGCCAGCCTTTACCGCGTTCACCCAGCAGGTGGCGCGACTGATCGGCGACCAACCGGCGCAAACCATGCTCAATGCCGGTACCCTGAGCAGCTACGGCAAAGGCCTGGAAAAACTCCTCGCGCACCCTGGCATTCAACACCTGGCCGGCAGCGCCCAGGCGGGCAAGCAGGCGCAGCCGCAGCTGTTCAAGGCCGATGTGCGCCTGTTGATCGACGGCGATGAAGTGCTGCAGGAAGAAGTGTTCGGCCCCACCACGGTGTTTGTCGAAGTCGCCGACCAGGCCCAGCTCAGCGCCGCCTTGCACGGCCTGCACGGCCAACTCACGGCGACAATCATCGGCGAGCCGGCGGACTTTGAACAGTTCGCCGAACTCACGCCGCTGCTGGAACAGAAGGTCGGGCGCATCCTGCTCAACGGCTACCCGACCGGCGTGGAGGTCTGCGATTCGATGGTCCACGGCGGCCCTTATCCGGCGACTTCCGACGCGCGCGGCACCTCGGTCGGCACCCTGGCCATCGACCGTTTCCTGCGGCCCGTGTGCTTCCAGAACTACCCTGATAGCCTGCTGCCCGATGCGTTGAAAAACGCCAACCCGTTGCGTATCCAGCGCCTGGTGGATGGCACGCCATCGCGCGATGCGCTGTAAAAAGGAGGTTTCATGTCGTTGAGCGCAGTGACTGCACACCGTGCGCAGTTGGGTGAAGCGCCGTTCTGGGACGCGCCGAGCCAGGCGCTGTACTGGGTCAATATCGCCGGTAAACAGGCACTGCGCCTGATGGGCGGGCAGTTGCAGGTCTGGCAACTGCCCGAGCATGTCTCGGCGTTTATCCCGTGTGAAAGCGGCGACGCGTTGGTGACCTTGAGCAGCGGCGTTTACCGCCTCGACCTCAGCACCGAAGCCCTGACCCTGCTGTGCGTGGCCGACCCGCAACCGGGCAACCGCGGCAACGAAGCGCGCTGCGATGCCAGGGGCCGCCTGTGGCTGGGCACCATGCAGAACAACATCGGCGAGCACGGTGAAGACCTGCCGATCACCCGCCGCTCCGGTGGCCTGTTTCGCATCGATGCGGGCGGGCAGGTCACGCCGTTGCTGCAGGGCCTGGGCATTCCCAACACCTTGCTCTGGAGCGACGACGGCGCTCACGTGCATTTCGGCGACAGCATGGACGGCACGCTGTATCGCCACTCAATCCAGGCCGATGGCCAACTCGACCCGGCCCAGGTGTGGTTCGGCCCGCACTCGCGCGGCGGGCCGGACGGCTCGGCGATGGACGTTGACGGCTACATCTGGAATGCCCGCTGGGACGGCAGTTGCCTGCTGCGACTGACGCCGCAAGGTGAGGTCGACCGCATCATCGAACTGCCCGTGAGCCGCCCGACCAGCTGTGTATTCGGCGGTCCCAACCTCACCACGCTGTACATCACCAGTGCAGCCAGCCCATTGGATCACCCCCTCGACGGCGCAGTATTGGCCATCGAGGTCGACGTGGCAGGCAAGCCCTGTCACCGCTTTGCCGGTTAAACCCAAGACTGAAAATAACAACAAGGAGTCACCCGTATGAATCGTCGTCGTGGTTTGCGTTCCCTGTGCTGCGCCGCTGTGGCGGTCTCGGCCCTGAGCTTGAGCGGGCTGTTGCTGGCCGCTGAAGAAGTGAAGATCGGTTTTTTGGTCAAGCAGGCTGAAGAGCCCTGGTTCCAGACCGAGTGGGCCTTTGCCGAAAAAGCCGGCAAGGAGCACGGTTTTACCGTGATCAAAATCGCCGTACCGGATGGCGAGAAGACCCTCTCGGCCATCGACAGCCTGG
The DNA here is from genome assembly GCF_900580675.1 of Pseudomonas viridiflava. Classification (GTDB taxonomy): domain Bacteria; phylum Pseudomonadota; class Gammaproteobacteria; order Pseudomonadales; family Pseudomonadaceae; genus Aquipseudomonas. The sequence goes on along the minus strand of NZ_UTBG01000021.1, from coordinate 24,708 downwards.
CCGCCAACGGCGCCAAGGGCTTTGTGATCTGCCCGCCGGACGTGTCCCTCGGCCCGGCCATTGTCGCCAAGGCCAAGGCCAACGGTTTGAAAGTGATGGCCGTGGATGACCGTTTCGTCGATGCCAAAGGCAACTTCATGGAGGACGTGCCGTACCTGGGCATGGCTGCCTTTGAAGTCGGCCAGAAACAGGGCGCCGCCATGGCCGCCGAAGCCAAAAAACGCGGCTGGGACTGGAAAGAAACCTACGCCGTGATCAACACCTATAACGAACTCGACACCGGTAAAAAACGCACTGACGGCTCGATCAAATCCCTGGAAGAGGCCGGCATTCCCAAGGACCACATCCTCACCGCCGCGCTGAAAACCCTCGACGTGCCCGGCAGCATGGACGCCACCAACTCGGCCCTGGTCAAGCTGCCCAGCGGCGCGAAAAACCTGATCATCGGCGGCATGAACGACAACACCGTGCTCGGCGGCGTGCGCGCTACCGAAAGCGCCGGCTTTAAAGCGGCCAACGTGATCGGTATCGGCATCAATGGCACCGACGCCATCGGCGAATTGAAGAAAGCCGACAGCGGTTTCTTCGGCTCGATGCTGCCCAGCCCGCACATCGAGGGCTACAACACGGCGCTGGCGATGTACGAGTGGGTCACCACCGGCAAGGAGCCTGCGAAGTACACCGCCATGGACGAAGTGACCCTGATCACCCGCGCCAACTTCCAGGAAGAACTGACCAAAATCGGGCTCTGGAAATGAGCGGCGCGGCCCTGCGTTTCAATGGCATCGGCAAGGAGTTTCCCGGTGTGAAAGCCCTGGCGCAGATCAGCTTTGAAGCGCGGCCGCACCAGGTACACGCGTTGATGGGCGAGAACGGCGCGGGCAAGTCCACGTTGCTGAAAATCCTCGGCGGGGCCTACCTGCCGAGCAGCGGCACGGTGCAGATCGGCGAGCAGACCATGGATTTCAAATCCGCCGCCGACAGCATCGCCAGCGGCGTGGCGGTGATCCACCAGGAGCTGCACCTAGTGCCGGAAATGAGCGTGGCGGAAAACCTGTTTCTGGGGCATTTGCCGACGCGCTTCGGCGTGGTCAATCGCGGTGTGTTGCGCAAGCAGGCGCTGGCGTGTCTGAAAGGCCTGGCCGATGAAATCGACCCGGACGAAAAGCTCGGGCGCCTGTCCCTCGGCCAGCGTCAATTGGTGGAAATCGCCAAGGCGCTGTCGCGTGGTGCGCATGTGATTGCCTTCGACGAACCGACCAGCAGTTTGTCTGCGCGGGAAATCGACCGGCTGATGGCGATCATCACGCGCCTGCGTGACGAGGGCAAAGTGGTGCTGTATGTGTCCCATCGCATGGAAGAGGTGTTCCGCATCTGCAACGCGGTCACGGTGTTCAAGGATGGCCGCTTCGTGCGCACCTTTGACGACATGGCCGCGCTGACCCATGACCAGTTGGTGACCTGCATGGTCGGTCGCGACATTCAGGACATCTACGACTACCGCCCACGCGCACACGGCGACGTCGCGCTTGAAGTCCAGGGCCTGCTCGGTCCGGGCTTGCGTGAGCCAGTGAGTTTTCAGGTGCACAAGGGCGAGATTCTCGGGCTGTTCGGCCTGGTCGGCGCCGGGCGTACCGAGTTATTTCGGCTGCTCAGCGGGCTGACGCGGTCTACCGCCGGGCAACTGCAACTCTGTGGTGAAAACCTGAACCTGCGCACGCCGCGCGACGCCATCGACGCAGGTGTGCTGCTGTGCCCGGAAGACCGCAAAAAGGAAGGCATCATCCCGCTCTCCAGCGTGGCCGAGAACATCAACATCAGTGCGCGTGGCGCGCATTCCACCTTTGGTTGGCTGCTGCGCGAAGGCTGGGAAAAGGGCAACGCCGACCAGCAAATCAAGGCGATGAAGGTCAAGACGCCAAACGCCGAGCAGAAAATCATGTACCTCTCCGGCGGCAACCAGCAGAAGGCGATTCTGGGCCGCTGGCTGTCGATGCCGATGAAAGTCCTGCTGCTGGATGAACCGACCCGTGGCATCGACATCGGCGCCAAGTCGGAGATCTACCAGATCATCCACAACCTGGCCGCCAGCGGCATTGCGGTGATCGTGGTGTCCAGCGACCTGATGGAAGTGATGGGGATTTCCGACCGCATCCTGGTGATGAGCGAAGGCGCCCTGACCGGCGAATTGACCCGCGATCAAGCGGACGAAGCACGCCTGCTGCAATTGGCGCTCCCGCGTTCGCGGGCTTGAAGAACAAGAGGGTTTGGCTATGTCCGAGGTAAAAACTGCAAAGGGCTTCTGGCCGGGTTTCAACCAGCGCAAGTTCCTTGATGACTGGGTGATGCTGCTGGCGGCGTTGAGCATCTTTGTGCTCAGCGCGGTGTTTATCGACAACTTCCTCTCGCCGCTGAACATGCGCGGCCTGGGCCTGGCGATTTCGACTGTGGGCATCGCGGCGTGCACTATGCTGTTCTGCCTGGCGTCGGGGCACTTCGACTTGTCGGTGGGTTCGGTGATCGCCTGCGCCGGGGTGGTGGCGGGGATTGTGATTCGCGACACCGACAGCGTGGTGCTCGGGGTTTCGGCGGCGTTGGCGATGGGCCTGGTGGTGGGGCTGATCAATGGGATCGTGATCGCCAAGCTGCGAATCAACGCGTTGATTGCGACCCTGGCGACCATGCAGATTGTGCGCGGCCTGGCCTACATCTTTTCCAACGGCAAGGCCGTCGGCGTGATGGACGAAAGGTTCTTCGTGTTCGGCAACGGCCAACTGCTGGGCGTGCCGGTGCCGATCATCATCACCATTCTGTGCTTTGTGTTTTTTGGTTGGTTGCTCAACTACACCACCTACGGGCGCAACACCATGGCGATTGGCGGCAACCAGGAAGCGGCGCTGCTGGCCGGGGTGAACGTCGATCGCACCAAGATCATCATCTTTGCCGTGCACGGTCTGATCGGCGCGTTGGCCGGGGTGATCCTCGCGTCGCGCATGACCTCGGGCCAGCCGATGATCGGCCAGGGCTTTGAGCTGACGGTGATTTCGGCGTGTGTGCTGGGCGGGGTGTCGCTGAGCGGCGGGGTGGGGATGATCCGCCATGTGATCGCCGGGGTGCTGATTCTGGCGATCATCGAGAACGCGATGAACCTGAAGAACATCGACACTTTCTACCAGTACGTGATCCGCGGTTCGATCCTGTTGCTGGCGGTGATTATCGACCGCATGAAGCAACGTTGACTTTTGCTGCTGATCAGCTTGTTGTGGCGAGCAGGCTTGCCCTGCGTTGGGCTGCGAAGCGGCCCTAGAACCAGGCGCCGTGTTTTAGCAGACATTTCGCGGTGATTTTACTGGGTCTGCTTCGCAGCCCAACGCAGGGCAAGCCTGCTCGCCACAGAAGGCACCAGAGATCATAATGCTCGCCGTTTTCGTACTTCCCAATAGGCCCGATATGCAGGAAAACGCCCACACTCCCGTCAAAGACGCCGCGCCCACCGGTACCCAGACCTTGCTGCGTGGCCTGGGCGTGGTGCAAGCGGTGGCGGCCGGTGCGCGCGACTTGAAAGAGATCGCCAGGCGCATCGGCACCACCCGCAGCACCACCCATCGCCTGGCCAGTTGCCTGGTGGACGAGCGCTACCTGCGCGTGGTGCCGCAAGTCGGTTACCTGTTGGGCCCGAAGCTGATCGAGCTGGGGTTTCAGGCACGCGAAGAACTGCCGTTGGTGAGCCTTGCCATCCCCTATCTGGATGAACTGTCGGCGTTGACCGGCGACACCATTCACCTGGCGATTCGCGAATACGATGACGTGCTCTACCTGCACAAGAACCCTGGCCGTAATGGCCCGGAAATGCGCTCGCGGGTCGGCCATCGCATGCCGCTGGCGCGCACGGGCGTGGGCAAGGCGATGTTGTTGGATGACTCGGTGGATGAGTGGCAGCGCCTGTATGAAGCCAGCCTGCCGGCCGGTGGCAAGAGCCAGCAATGGCCGCAGCACCCGGAGCAATCCTGGGCGCAGTTCGAGCAGCGCATGCGTGAATACGTGGAGGGCGGTTACGCGTTCGATCTGGAAGACAACGAACCGTCGATCCGTTGCGTGGCGGCACCGGTGCGCGATGCCAGCCGGCGAATCGTCGCCGGCATCAGCATCGCCAGTACCGTGCCCTATATGCCGCTGGAGAAAATGGCCGAGCTGATCCCTGTCATCAAACAGGTCGCGGCCCGGCTGTCAGCGGAGTTGGGCGCGAAGGCCTGATCAGGCCTTCAAGGTCGCCATGTCGATGACGAAGCGGTACTTCACATCACCGGCGATCATGCGTGTGTAAGCCTCGTTGATCTGACGGATATCGAGCATTTCGATGTCGCAGGTGATGCCATGCTCGGCGCAGAAATCCAGGACTTCCTGGGTTTCGGCAATGCCGCCGATCAGCGAGCCCGCCAGGACGCGGCGGCTCATCACCAGTTTGCCGGCGTGAACCGGTGGGTCTACCGGCTCGATCAAGCCGACCAGGATGTGCACGCCGTCAAAGCGCAGCACGTCGAGGTAGGGGTTCAGGTCGTGCTGCACCGGGATGGTGTCGAGCAGGAAGTCGAAGCTGCCGGCAGCGGCTTTCATCTGTTCGGCATCGGTGGACACGATCACGTGATCGGCGCCCTGGCGACGGCCTTCTTCGGCTTTGCTCGCGGAGCGGGTGAACAGCGTGACTTCCGCGCCCATCGCCTTGGCGAACTTGATGCCCATGTGGCCCAGGCCGCCCATGCCCAGAATCCCGACTTTATCGCCGGCCTTGACGCCGTAGTGCTTGAGCGGCGAGTAGGTGGTGATGCCTGCACACAGGATCGGCGCGGCGCTGGCCAGGTCGAGCTTGGCCGGGATCTTGACCACGAAGTGCTCGCTGACCACGATGCTGTCGGAGTAGCCGCCCATGGTATTGCTGCCGTCCACGCGGTCCGGGGTGGCGTAGGTCATGGTCGGGCCTTCGAGGCAGTATTGCTCGAGGTCCGATTTGCACGCTTCGCAGTGGCGGCACGAATCGACCATGCAGCCCACGCCGACCAGGTCGCCGACTTTGTGCGCGGTGACGCTGGCGCCGACGGCGGTGACTTTGCCGACGATCTCGTGGCCCGGCATCAGCGGGTACACGGCGATACCCCATTCGTTGCGCGCCTGGTGGATGTCGGAGTGGCAGACGCCGCAGTAGAGAATCTCGATCGCGACGTCATCGGCGCGCGGGCTGCGGCGTTCGAAGGACATGGGGGCGAGGGGAGTGGTGGCCGACTGGGCGGCGTAACCGATAGCGGTGTACATGGGGAAACCTCGCAAAAAGCAGTGACAAGTGAGGTGGGCCATTCTCCGCGCCACCCCCGGATGCGGCCATGGTGATTGCTCCGAGTCTCATGCCTATTCGTCCGGGAGTGCCCCTGGTTTGGATCTACCGGCCGCCAGATCTGCGATGATGCTCGCATCCCTTTTTCGCGAAGTTTTTTGCCATGTTGTTGACCCGCCATCTCGACGCGAACGCCGCGTTGGTTGCCTTGATAAAGGGGCTCACGCCTCGCGACGGTTTTTCCCCGACCCACCTGCCCGGTGTAAAGGTATTACGCGCCAGTTGTGACGTGGCGCGCGGGCCGCAGATTTACGAACCAAGCCTGATGATCGTGGCCCAGGGCAGCAAAGTCGCGTATTTGGGCCCACGCACCCTGGAATACGGCGCCGGGCATTACCTGATCCAGGCGATGCCGGTGCCGTTTGAATGCGAGACTTTTGCCCTGCCGAATGCGCCGCTGTATGGCGTCACCGTCGGCATCGACCGCGTGGTGCTTGGCGAACTGGTCATGGCCATGGGCATGCAGGCGGGCCCGCCGCCGGCCGCGCAGACCCTGGAGTCGATGAGCTCGGTGGTGCTCGATGACGCCATGCGCGGTTGCGTCGAACGGTTGCTGCAGTGTCTGCACGATCCGCTGGAAAGCCGGATCATGGGCCCGGCGCGGGTGCGCGAATTGTTGTTCACCGCGTTGCGCGGGCCACAGGCCGATGTGTTGCGCGCGCTGGTGGAACAGCAAGGGCAATTTTCGCGGATCGCGACTTCGCTGAATCACCTGCATGCCCATTACGCCGAGCCGCTGAATATCGAGACCCTGGCCGGTTATGCGCACATGAGTGCGTCGACCTTTCATGAGCATTTCAAGCGCTGCACGCTGTTGTCGCCGGTGCAGTACCTGAAGCGCTTGCGTTTGCTCAAGGCTCAGCAGTTATTGCTGGTGGACGGCATGGGCGTGGCGCAAGCGGCGCATAACGTGGGGTATCAGAGTACGTCGCAGTTCAGCCGGGAATATAAGCGTTATTTCCTGCGTAACCCGGGCGAAGAGCGCGCTGCATAAATCTTATTGATTCAACCCGGTCAATGTGGGAGCTGGCTTGCCTGCTCCCACAGTTGATGTGTGTTGGCCATAAAAAAGGCTCCCGATCCGGGAGCCTTGTTTGTTCAAGCCACTGACTTACATATTCGGGTAAGTCGGCCCGCCCGCGCCCTCCGGCGTGACCCACGTGATGTTCTGCGAAGGGTCCTTGATGTCACAGGTCTTGCAGTGCACGCAGTTCTGGGCGTTGATCTGGAAGCGCTTCTCGCCGTCTTCTTTCGTGACGACTTCATACACGCCGGCCGGGCAGTAGCGCTGCGCCGGTTCATCATAGAGCGGCAGGTTGGTGCCGATCGGGATGCTCGGGTCTTTCAACTTCAAGTGGCACGGCTGCTCTTCTTCGTGGTTGGTGCCGGAGATGAACACCGAGCTCAGCTTGTCGAAGCTCAGCTTGCCGTCGGGTTTGGGGTAGTTGATCTGCTTGCTGTCCTTGGCGAGCTTCAGGCAGGCGTAGTCCGGCTTGGTGTCGTGCAAGGTGAACGGCATTTTGCCGCCGAGGATGTTCTGGTCGAACCAGTTGAAGCCGGCGCCGATGATCGGGCCGAACTTGTGCATCGCCGGGCCGAAGTTGCGGCTGGCGAACAGTTCTTCGTAGAGCCAGCTGGCTTTGAAGCTGTCGACGTAGTTGGTCAGTTCGTCGCCGCCTTCGGATTCGGCGAACAGGCGCTCGGCCACGGCGTCGGCGGCGAGCATGCCGGACTTCATCGCGGTGTGGCTGCCCTTGATCTTGGCCACGTTCATGGTGCCGAGGTCACAGCCGATCAACGCGCCGCCCTTGAAGACCATCTTCGGCAACGAGTTGATGCCGCCTTTGGCCAGGGCGCGTGCGCCGTAGCTGATACGCTTGCCGCCTTCCAGGTACTGCGCCAGCACCGGGTGATGCCTGAGGCGCTGGAACTCATCGAACGGCGACAGGAAGGTGTTGCTGTAGGACAGGTCGACGATCAGGCCCACGACCACTTGGTTGTTTTCCAGGTGATAAAGGAAAGAACCGCCGGTGTTCTCGTTGCTCATGATGTCCAGCGGCCAACCGGCGGTGTGCACCACCAGGCCGGGTTGGTGCTTGGCCGGGTCGATTTCCCAGATTTCTTTCAGGCCGATGCCGTAGTGCTGGGCGTCGGCGTCACTGGCCAGGTTGAAACGTTCGATCAACTGCTTGCCGATATGCCCACGGCAGCCTTCGGCGAACAGCGTGTACTTGCCACGCAGTTCCATGCCGGGGGTGTAGACGCCTTCCTTCGGATTGCCTTCGCGGTCGACGCCGAGGTCACCGGTGATGATCCCGCGGACCACGCCGTTCTCGTCGAACAGCGCTTCCTGGGCGGCGAAGCCTGGGTAGACTTCCACGCCCAGGTTCTCGGCCTGCTGGGCCAGCCAGCGGCACAGGTTGCCCAGAGAGATGATGTAGTTGCCTTCGTTGTGCATGGTCTTGGGCACAAAGAAGTCGGGAACCTTGGTGGAGGCTTCGGGGCTGCGCAGTACATAGATGTCATCGCGCACCACGGGGGTGTTGAGCGGGGCGCCGAGTGCTTTCCAGTCCGGGAACAGTTCATTCAGGGCACGTGGTTCGAACACGGCGCCGGAGAGGATGTGAGCACCGACTTCGGAGCCTTTCTCGACCACGCAGACGCTGATTTCCTTACCGGCTTCGGCGGCCTTCTGCTTCAGTCGGCAGGCGGCAGACAGGCCCGCCGGGCCAGCGCCGACGATGACCACGTCGAATTCCATGTATTCGCGTTCCACAGGCTATCTCCTACTCAAGGCTCAACAGGCTTTTTTTCTAATGGGTGGAGGTTCGGTGTCGTCTGGCGCCAAGGCGTGACCCACCTTTCTCTCTAGGTGGCGCATTATATATAGACCACCGGCAGCGTCCAATACAAACGTTTGTTTGAATTGCCCGCAGGCTAGGTAAATCAAAGCAACGCGGCTTATGACTGGCTATTTTGGCGTATTGACCAGAATAGGCGTTCCGGTCAATATACGGTCGGTTTTGCGCTTACCGTAGGCAGACAGCAGGTTTCAAGAGCACGTCCAAAGACAGGCTAAGGCATTCGCGCTCAAATGCTGGCGCGCAGTTTACACGCCGCGATAAAGAATGACCTCTCAGTCACCACTGACGAACGGTCGTCATTTCCCGTGAGCAAGGCCACACGCCGAAGTTTTTGGAGGTGCCCTTGTGTGCCGATGAGCATCAACCGCCAGGTTCGCCTAGGCGACTTTCTTTTCACCGGAGAGTAACGAGGAATCCATGAAGGTTCTTGTAGCTGTCAAACGCGTTGTCGATTACAACGTGAAAGTTCGCGTCAAGGCGGACAATTCCGGCGTCGACCTTGCTAACGTCAAGATGTCGATGAACCCTTTCTGTGAAATCGCCGTGGAAGAAGCCGTACGCCTGAAAGAGAAAGGCGTGGCGACTGAAATCGTCGTGGTTTCCATCGGCCCGACCACCGCCCAGGAGCAGCTGCGTACCGCCCTGGCACTCGGCGCCGACCGCGCCATCCTGGTCGAGTCCGCTGAAGAGCTGACCTCCCTGGCCGTGGCCAAGCTGCTCAAAGCCGTTGTCGACAAGGAACAGCCTCAACTGGTGATCCTCGGCAAACAGGCGATCGACAGCGACAACAACCAGACTGGCCAGATGCTGGCTGCGCTGACCGGTTACGGCCAGGGCACCTTCGCTTCCAAAGTCGAAGTGAGCGGCGACAGCGTTGCCGTGACCCGTGAAATCGACGGCGGCGCGCAGACCGTTTCGCTGAAACTGCCGGCCATCGTCACCACCGACCTGCGTTTGAACGAGCCGCGCTACGCGTCCCTGCCAAACATCATGAAAGCCAAGAAGAAGCCTCTCGAAGTGCTGACTCCGGACGCTTTGGGCGTTCCCACTGCCTCTACCAACAAGACCGTAAAAGTTGAAGCGCCGGCTGCACGCAGCGCGGGCATCAAGGTCAAGTCGGTGGCTGAACTGGTCGAGAAACTGAAAAACGAAGCGAAGGTGCTTTGAACTGGAGAGCATGATCATGACTATCCTCGTAATCGCCGAACACGATAACAAGGTGCTGGCTCCGGCCACCCTCAATACCGTGGCTGCCGCCGCTAAAATCGGTGGCGACATTCACGTGCTGGTCGCAGGTGCTGACGCTTCCGCCGTGGCTGATGCCGCCGCCAAAGTCGCTGGCGTGAGCAAAGTACTGCTGGCCGACAACGCCGCTTACGCTCACCAACTGCCGGAAAATGTCGCTCCTCTGGTAGCAGAGCTGGGCGCCAGCTACAGCCACATCCTGGCTGCCGCCACCTCCAACGGCAAAAACATCCTGCCACGCGTTGCTGCGCAGCTGGACGTTGACCAGATCTCCGAGATCGTTTCGGTTGAAAGCGCCGACACCTTCAAGCGCCCGATCTATGCCGGTAACGCGATTGCCACCGTGCAATCGACCGCCACCATCAAAGTCATCACCGTGCGTGCCACCGGTTTCGACCCGGTTGCCGCTGAAGGGGGCTCGGCTGCCGTTGAAGCCGTCTCCGCTGCCCACGACGCGGGCACTTCCAGCTTTGTCGGCGAAGAGCTGGCCAAGTCGGATCGCCCAGAGCTGACCGCTGCCAAGATCGTCGTTTCCGGCGGCCGTGGCATGCAGAACGGTGACAACTTCAAGCACCTGTACGCTTTGGCCGACAAGCTCGGCGCTGCGGTCGGCGCTTCCCGCGCGGCCGTCGACGCAGGTTTCGTACCCAACGACATGCAGGTCGGCCAGACCGGCAAAATCGTTGCGCCACAGCTGTACATCGCGGTCGGTATCTCCGGCGCGATCCAGCACTTGGCCGGTATGAAAGACTCCAAAGTGATCGTTGCAATCAACAAGGACGAAGAAGCGCCGATCTTCCAGGTGGCGGATTACGGCCTGGTCGCGGACTTGTTCGAAGCCGTACCGGCGCTGGAGCAAGCGCTGTAACAACCCTGCGGCAGGCAAGCGCAGCGCTCGCCTGCCGCAGGTTCAGTCATACGATCCTTTGCCGGGCATTTTGATGCCATGCAAGTTGACTTTGCGGTACAGCGTCGCACGGGAGATCCCCAGTTCGCGCGCGGCCAGCAGGGGTTTCCAGCGGTTGCGCACCAGCGTGTCAATCAATGCCTGGCGTTCCGGGCTGCCGCTGACGGTCTCCTGGCCTTTGACGGGGGCACTCGCGCCGAATGTCACTGGCAGATCATCTACGCCGATCACTTGGCTTTTACACACAGCGCAGGCGTATCGCAGCACATGGTGCAGTTGCCGCATATTGCCCGGCCAGCTGTAATTCAAGAGCATTTCCAGCGCAGACTCGCTCAGTTCCATACGCTCGCCCGAGCGCTGGCACTCGTCGTCCAGCAGTGTGTTGATCAGCGCCAGTTTGTCTTTGCGTTCGCGCAGCGGCGGTATATCAAAGCGTGCGCCGCTCAGGCGGAAAAACAAGTCTTCCCGAAAGCTGCCGGCCTCCACCAGCGTGGCAATATCGCGGTGGCTGGCACAAATCACCTGAATATCGATGGCCTGGGTGCGCGCACCGCCCAGGGGGGCCACTTCACCTTCGCTGAGTACACGTAACAGGCGGGTCTGCAGGGCCAGGGGCATGTCGCCGATCTCATCGAGAAACAACGTGCCGCCGTCAGCCTGCTGTAGCAGGCCGCGCATGCCTTTGGTCGAGGCACCGGTAAAGGCGCCAGCGGCATAACCAAACAATTCACTCTCTATCAGGCTCTCGGGGATCGCCGCACAGTTCACTGCGACAAAGGGCTTGTCCCGACGTTTGCTGGCGGCATGCAGTTGCAGGGCAAAAAATTCCTTGCCGGCACCGGTCTCACCATGGATCAGCACGGGCAGGCCACGATCCTTGACCCTCACCGCCAGCTCCATTGCCTGCGCAACCTTGGGGTCCAGCGCCGATGCCGTGTGGCTGGCCAATGGGGGGCTGATGGGGCGACGGGGCGACTTCAGGCGCACATGCAGCCCCATCGACGGCAGAAAATGGATACTGTCATCCCCGGCGGTGGGCAGCTTTGCGCAGGAGAAGGCTTCGTCGATATGCACGGGAATTCGGCCACAGCGTTGTAACAACAGGCGCCGAGCGGCCGGGTTAAGCGCCTCTATGCAGCCATCCCGGTTCCACGCGAACAGGCATTGCGGCTGGCTGTCGACATAACCGGGCAGGGGGTGTGCGCGTAATACCCATAGATCCTGGGTGCTGTACATGAAGTACGCGTTCTCGAGCTCGGTAGCGCTTTGAATGACCATTTGCCGAATCAAATGCTGACTGCGTCGGTCATCAGGTGCCCGCACTGAAGACACGTCCAATACCGCCATGATCTCGCCGCCGGGTGAAAATATCGGCGCTGCAGAGCAGGTATTGCCGATAAACGCTGCACGGAAATGATCGAGCTTGTGCACGGTGACCGGCAATTTGTCGATCAGCACCGCGCTGACGGCGGTCGTGCCTTCTTCCTTTTCCGACCAGCAGGTGCCGACGTCCATGCCGGAGCGCCGGTACTCGCCGCGCAGGGCTGAGTCGATCCGGTAGTCGACGGTACATCCCAGGGTATCAGTGAGCATCACACAGTAGTCGGCGTCGCGTACGCGACTGTGCAGCCGTGACATTTCATCGCCTGCCAGGTGCAGGAAATCATCGACACGCTGGCGGTGCTCATTGATCTGGTGAGCCTCCAGCACCCGGGGCCCCTGCAAGGACCCCGGGTCGAGCTTGTAATGCTGTACCGAGCGGCGCCAGGAATCGAGGATGGCATTGGGCACCGGCAGGGTCGGGGCATTCTGGGCAGTGCGCAATACGCGACTCACGTGTTCCACATGAGTCTTGGAAAAACCAGAGGACATGGTACCTCCGAAGGTTGGATCTTATTTTTCTGTTGAGGGCCATTAAAGGCGGCTTGGCCAACCCCTTCAAGCTGAATCCGTCAGCCGGTGCCGGTGAGACATAACCGCTCAGCATTCGCAGTGTCTCACGGGAGACGCGAGCGGTTATGTCTTGCGACGGCGGGCAGGGTGGTTATGAACAATCGCGCGTTCAGCGCTCTATTCCGGGCGTTGTAGCCAGGTATCAAGGTGTTGGCATCCGACTTGCTCTGTCAGTCTCAGCAGGCCGCGTCGAACGGTCGCATCTCAACAACAATAAAGACAGAGGCAGTACATGAGCGAATTCAACGCTGTGAATTTCTCCCTGAACGGCAAGGTGGCCCTGGTGACAGGCGCTGGCCGTGGCATTGGCCAGGGTATCGCGCTGAGTCTGGCCCAGGCAGGTGCAGACTTGGTCCTCGCTGATTATGACTTGGGGATCGCCGAAGAAGCTGCCGCCCTCGTTCGGGCCTTGGGTCGTAATGCCGTGGCCCTGCAAGTTGATGTCAGCCAACCCGAAAGTGTCGCCAGCCTGATTGAACAGGTCAGGGCGCAATTTGGCCGCCTGGATGTGGCGGTGAACAACGCGGGCGTGGTCAGCCTGGGCCGGGTCGACGAACTGGCGGTCAGCGAGTGGGACCGCATCATGAACATCAACGCCCGTGGCGTATTCCTCTGCTGCCAGGCCGAACTCAAGCTGATGCGCGAGCATAACTTCGGCCGCATCATCAACCTCGCCTCGATTGCCGGCAAAGTCGGTTTCCCGGACCTCTCCCATTACAGCGCCTCCAAGTTTGCCGTGATCGGTTTTACCAACGCGTTTGCCAAGGAAGTTGCCCGCGAAGGCATCACGGTTAACGCCCTGTGCCCGGGTGTGGTGGGCACCGGGATGTGGCGCGGTGACGAGGGGCTGTCCGCGCGTTGGGCGCAACCGGGCGAAACCGAAGTGCAGTCCTGGGAGCGGCATCAGTCCAGCCTGCTGCCTCAAGGGGAAGCGCAAACCGTGGAGGACATGGGGCAGTTGGCCGTTTACCTGGCGTGCGCGCCCCACGTGACCGGGCAGGCCATCGCTGTGGATGGCGGCTTCTCGCTCTAATCGACCCTCGCTTACTTATCGCGTTTACGTCCTCTGCGCCACGGGTTCAGGGGAGCGGATACGGCTTGCCTGCAACTTTGTTTTGAGTTGAAGCCTGCAGGCGCTCTGATCGAAACAGGAGAACATAATGACAACTACAGTTCTGGCCAAACGTTCCGTTGGCACCGACGTTATCAACTACGACGCCATTGTGATTGGTGCAGGTTTCGGCGGCATTTACATGCTCAAGAAGTTGCGCGATGAACTGGGCTTGAAGGTGCGCGCCTTCGACAAGGCCGGTGGCATCGGCGGTACTTGGTTCTGGAACCGCTACCCTGGCGCGCTTTCCGACAGTGAATCGTTCGTTTATTGCTTCTCCTGGGACCGGGAGTTGTGCCAGGAATGGGACATCACCACACGCTACCTGACCCAGCCGCAGATCCTGTCCTACCTGAACCACGCTGTGGATCGCCATGACCTGCGCCGCGATATCCAGCTCGAAACAGGCATTAGCGCTGCCGTGTTCGACGAGCAGAGCAGCCGCTGGCTGGTCACGGCCGATGACGGTCATCAATACAGCGCCAAGTACCTGGTGACGGCGCTGGGCCTGTTGTCCGCGACGAATGTGCCCAAGATCAAAGGCCTCGACCAGTTCAAGGGGCACATGTATCACACCGCCAACTGGCCGGCCGATGCTGTGCTGGAAGGCAAGCGCGTAGGTGTCATCGGCACCGGTTCGACAGGTTGCCAGGTCATCACCGCGATCGCACCGACCGTCGGCCACCTGAGCGTATTCCAACGCTCTGCGCAGTACACCGTGCCGGTGGGCAACGGTCCGGTCAGTCGTGACTACGTCGACGACATCAAGCGCAACTACGACGCCATCTGGCAGGAAGTGCGGTCGTCGCGCCTGGCGTTCGGCTTTCCCGAAAGCGACATTCCCACCATGAGTGTGGATGCTGCTGAGCGCAAAGCCATCTTTCAGCGCGCCTGGGACGGCGGCGGCGGCTTCCGCTACATGTTCCAGACCTTTAACGATATCGCCACCAGTGAAGAGGCCAATATCGAGGCGCAAAACTTCGTTCGCGAGAAAATCGCCGAGATCGTCAAGGACCCGGAAACAGCCCGCAAATTGATGCCCCGCGATCTCTATGCCAAGCGCCCACTGTGCGACAGCGGTTACTACGCGACCTTCAATCGCCCCAATGTCTCGCTGGTTGACGTCAAGGCCAACCCGATCGAAGAAATCACCGCCAAGGGCATTCGTACGGCAGATGGGGTCGAGCACGAACTGGATGTGCTGGTGTTTGCCACCGGTTTTGATGCCGTGGACGGTAACTACAAGCGCATCGATATCCGCGGCCGCGATAACACCTCGATGAAGGACCACTGGGCGGACGGCCCCTCCAGCTACCTGTCGGTGGCCACCGCCAAATTCCCGAATATGTTCATGATCCTTGGGCCTAACGGTCCGTTTACCAATCTGCCACCGACGATTGAAACCGAAGTGGAGTGGGTCTCCGATCTGGTTGGCTTTATGGAACAGAACGAGCTGGCCTGCGTGGAACCGTCTGCCCAAAGCGAGCAGGAATGGGGCAAGACCTGCCAGGACATTGCCGATCAGACGCTGTTCGCCAAGACCGACTCGTGGATCTTCGGCGCCAATATCCCCGGCAAAAGCAACAAGGTGTACTTCTACATGGGGGGGTTGGGCGCGTTCAGCGAGCAATTGGCAGCGGTCAAGAACGATGACTACCGGGGCTTCAAGTTCAAGGCCGTGAGTGTCGAAGGGGCAGCCAAGCGTCGCGCAACGGAGAACCTGCAATGAACCTGAACAATCCCGAACTCTTGCGTCAACAAGCCTTTATCGACGGTGAATGGCTGGCTGCAGATAACGAAGCCACGATCACGGTGAGCAATCCGTCGACGGGTGCCACCCTCGGCCAGGTACCGCGTATGGGCCAGGCTGAAACACGCCGAGCCATCGAAGCGGCCGAACGCGCGCTGCCAGCGTGGCGTGAGTTGTCGGCCAAGGCGCGTGCCAATGCACTGCGCCGTTGGTACGACTTGATTATCGAAAACCAGCACGACCTGGCGCACATCATGACGCTTGAGCAGGGCAAGCCGCTGCCTGAAGCGCTGGGTGAAATTGTCTTCGGCGCGTCCTATATCGAGTGGTATGCGGAGGAGGCGAAGCGGGTCTACGGCGATATTATCCCGGGTGCAACGGACAAGCGCTTGCTGGTTATCAAGCAGCCCGTGGGCGTTTGCGCCGCCATTACGCCGTGGAACTTCCCCAGCGCAATGATCACCCGCAAAGCCGGGCCGGCGCTGGCGGCGGGTTGCACGATGGTGATCAAGCCGGCTTCCCAGACACCGTTTTCGGCCCTGGCCCTGGTGTATCTCGCCGAGCAGGCGGGCATTCCCAAAGGCGTGCTGTCGGTTGTCACCGGCGCTGCGGCAGAGATTGCCGAGGAGCTGACCAGCAACCCGGTGGTGCGCAAGATTTCCTTCACCGGCTCTACCGAGATCGGGCGCCAGATCATGGAGAAATGCGCGCACGACATCAAAAAGGTGTCCCTGGAACTGGGCGGCAACGCGCCCTTTATCGTATTCGACGACGCTGACCTCGATGCCGCAGTGGAGGGGGCACTGGCATCCAAGTTCCGTAACGCCGGACAGACCTGCGTGTGTGCCAACCGCCTGTATGTGCACGACAAGGTCTATGACGCCTTTGTCGACAAGCTCGCTTCGGCAGTTGGCGCGCTGAAGATAGGCGACGGCTTTACCGAGGGCGTCACCCTTGGGCCGCTGATCGATGGCAAGGCCGTCGCCAAGGTGCGCGAGCATATTGAGGATGCCCTGGCCAAAGGCGCCAAGGTCGTCCAGGGCGGTGGTGCGCACGCCCAGGGCGCCAATTTCTTTGAACCGACCATTCTGGTGAATGTGCCGGACACCGCTCGGGTCGCCAAAGAAGAGACGTTCGGCCCGCTTGCGCCGGTCTTTCGCTTCTTCGATGACGCTGAAGTCATCGCTAAAGCCAACGACACCGAATTCGGCCTGGCCGCGTATTTCTACACCGCGAACCTGAGCCGGGTGTTTCGTTTGGGCGAGGCGCTGGAATACGGCATCGTCGGCGTCAACACCGGGATCATCAGTTCCGAAGCCGCGCCGTTTGGTGGCGTCAAGGCGTCGGGTGTCGGCCGGGAAGGTTCCAGGTACGGGCTGGAGGATTACCTGGAGATCAAATACCTGTGCCTGGCCGGCATTTGATCGATAACGGCCCATTTTTCAACTGATTGCTTTCTTGAGGGACCGCAAGGGCGCTGCCCTGCGGTCCGTTCAACGCTGTGTCGTAAAACATAAAAACAATAGGAAAAATCGACATGAACATCGCTTGGAAATTGCCGCTGGGGCTCGGGCTCCTGTCATGCATCGCCGTGCCTGCCTCTGCCGAGGACGCTTCCTCGAAATGGGGAACCGGCGATTGGGGTGGGGTACGCAGTGAGCTACTGGAGCAGGGCGTTGACGTGATCGTCGGTTACGTCGGCGAAGCCGCCACTAATGTCCATGGGGGCTACAACCACGACCGCACGGCGCGCTACACCGCGCAATGGGCATTGGGCACTCATCTGGATCTGCAAAAACTGCTCGGCTGGAATGAGGCAGAGTTCCAACTGCTGGTGACTGAGCGCAATGGCAACAACCTCTCCAACGAGCGGGTTTCTGATCCCCGCGCGCCTCAACTCAGTTCGGTGCAGGAGGTGTGGGGCAGGGGGCAGACCTGGCGCCTGACCCAGATGTGGTATCGCCAGAAGTTTTTCAACAGCGCCCTGGATCTAAAGTTTGGCCGCGTGGGCGTCAATGAGGACTTCGCCAGTTTCCCCTGCGACTTCCAGAGCCTGTCGTTTTGCAGTGCTCCCATCGGCAACGTTGCCGGGGATATCTGGTACAGCGGGCCCGTGAGCCAGTGGGGCGGACGCGTGCGCTATAACCTCGATGAGCATTGGGCGGTGCAGGTCGGAGCGTATGAGCAAAACCCGTCGTACCTGGAGACAGGCAACGGTTTCAAGCTGAGCGGCAGTGGCACCAAAGGCGCGTTGGTGCCGGTGGAGGTCATCTGGAAGCCAACCCTCGGCAAGCAAGCCTTACCCGGCGAATACCGCCTGGGTTACTACCACAGCAGTGCCAGCGCCAACGATCTTTATGACGACGTCAACGGTAACCCACAGGTATTGACCGGCCAGGCGCCGAAGTTGCGCAGCAGCAAACACGGCGCATGGATCATTGGCCAACAGCAGCTCACCGCCCATCACGGCGATGCCTCACGTGGCCTGAGCGTATTTGCCAGCCTGACCGTGCACGACAAGGCTACCAGTGGTATCGAAAGCTTCCAGAATATCGGTGCGGTCTACAAAGGTCCGTTTGATGCGCGGCCCCAGGATGACCTCGGCGTGGGCATCGCACGCCTCAAGGTCAATGACGACGTCACCAGGCGCCAGCGCCTGATCAATGACAGCACCGGCATCAGTGACTACGACGACCCGCAGTACGTGCCCGTGCAGCACAGCGAATACAACATCGAACTCAATTACGGCGTACACGTGACCCATTGGCTGACCGTGCGCCCGAACGTGCAGTACGTGCGCAATCCAGGCGGCGTCTACGAGGTGGACAATGCCTGGGTCGCCGGTGTGAAGCTGCAGGCAAGCTTCTGAGCCTGGGCCGATGTGTGAGCAGTCTTTAACCCCCATCACTAATAAGAAGGAACACCAGCATGAGTAAGTCCTTGGGAAAAGTTGCTTTTGTAACCGGTGCCGGTCAAGGCATCGGAGAGGCCATTGCGTTGCGCCTGGCGGCCGATGGTTTCGCCGTAGCCTGTGCCGACATGAACCTTGAAACAGCCTGTCAGGTGGCCGAAAACATCAGGAGATCGGGCGGCAAAGCCTTGGCGATAAAGGTCGATGTGGCCGACCGCGAGGATGTTTTCAAGGCCGTGCAGGCAGCGGTGGAGGGTTTGGGTGACCTGCATGTGGTCATCAACAATGCAGGCATTGCGCCCATTGCTCCGATTGAGGCGATTACACCAGAGATCTATCGACGAACATTCGACATCAACGTGGGTGGGGTTCTTTGGGGCATACAAGCGGCAGTCAAAGCGTTCAAGGCATCAGGTCACGGCGGCAAAATCATCAGTGCTTCTTCGCAGGCGGGTCATATTGGCAATCCTGACTTGGCGGTGTACGGCGGGACCAAGTTTGCCGTGCGCGGCATTACCCAGACAGCGGCCCGGGAATTGGCGCACTTGGGTATCACTGTAAACGCGTACTGCCCTGGCATCGTGAATACACCGATGATGCGCAAGGTCGCTCAGGACGTGGCCGATAACGCCAACCAAAGCATCGAATGGGGCATGGAACAATTCGCCCAGCACATCACCTTGAAACGCCTTTCCCAGCCCGAGGACGTGGCGGCATGCGTTTCGTTCCTGTCCGGCCCTGACTCGGACTACATGACAGGGCAGGCCGTGATCATTGATGGCGGAATGGTATTTAACTGATTCGCGCAGGCGACGTGAGGGAATGAGATGACTATTACCAAAGGCATTGCATCGCCGGGCAAATTTCTGGTCCAGGCCGATGCGCTGGTGGATTTAGCGATACATGGCAAAGCCTACGGGGCCAATGCTTATTTGATTTGCGATCAATTTATCGTCGGCCGGGTGCATGAGAAAGCGATGCCAGGGTTCAACGACGAACAGCGCGCGGAATTGGCCGTGTTTGGCGGGCAGTGTTCCGACAGTGAAATCAACAGGCATGTCGAAGCAGCGCGCGGGGCTGATTATGTCGTGGGCATAGGCGGCGGAAAAACGTTGGATACCGCCAAGGCGGCAGCGCACTTCCTGGGAAAACCCGTGCTGATCCTGCCTACGCTAGCCTCTACCGACGCGCCCTGTACGGCGATTTCGGTGATTTACAACGATGACGATACGTTCAATCGCTATTTGTTTTTAGCCAAAAACCCGGATGTTGTTTTAGCCGACACACGCATTCTGGCCGAACAACCCCCGCGGTTTTTTGCGGCGGGTGTAGGCGACGGCCTGGCCACGTATTTCGAGGCGCGGGCGTGCTTTGCCGCGCAGCGCGACAATCTGATCCTGGGCAATGACGGCAAGATGCTCAAACCCACATTGATCGGCTTTGCAATTGCGCAAACGTGCTACGAGACCATCAAGAAGTACTCGGCCCAAGCGGCATTCGCGGTGCAGAAGAAGGCTATTACCGCCGCCCTGGAGAATACGATTGAGGCCACCATCTACATGTCGGCTGTCGGCGCTGAGTCGGGTGGTTGCGCTGCTGCGCATGCGATCCACAACGGCATGACCAACGTGCATGACCTGCACGGCGCACAACACGGGGAAAAGGTCGTGTTCGGCCTGTTCACCCAGCTCGTCATGGAAGCGGCACCTATGGCTGAAATCGAGGAGGTGGTGGACATTGCGATAGCCGTCGGTTTGCCCCTGACGCTTGAGGACTTGGGGCTCAAACACTTCAAAGAAGCGGAGTGGAGAAAAGTCGCCGAGTCGGCCTGCGATAAAAACGACACGATGCACAACATGCCTTTCACGGTGACGCCGGACCTGGTGTATGACGCGATCGTGGCAACTGACGCATTGCTGCATGGGTTCAAGCGACAAAAGGCTGTGCACTAGCCCCGTGATTGGGTATCCGTGTCGAGGCGTTTACAGCGCTCGAAAACGGTCGGCGCCGTCAATCGGGCAAATCGATTGGCGGCGCCTTTTTTTGCGCGGCGAACTTACCCGTGTCAGCGAGCCCGAGCCACACCTTTGAGCTTGGCGACTTGGGTGGCAGGTATGAACTGACCTCAAAGCTTAGACGGCCTTGCGGAAAACAAACATGGCCGCTTTGTTTGGTGACTGACGGTGATTTGTTTCTAATCGGCGGTCGGAACCGGTAAGGCGGGTGCAGCGCCCGTCCTGGCCAGCATTCCCGGGATCAATCAACCCAGCATGTCCGCCAGGGATTCGGCAATGAGTTGATAGGACCGGCAGCGCGCCTTGGCGTCGTAAATGCGTGCATCAATGATGATTTCATCCGCCTGTGTCGTGGTGATGAACTGGCGTAGCCAACTGCTGACGTCGTCCTGGTCGCCGGCTGCGGTGCAGAGCATCGCCTGATTGAGCGAATGCCGATCGATGTTTGTCAGCGTATCCATGAAACCCTCCGAGGGGCGCGGTAACGGGCCTGCTTTTCCGGCGTACAGATTGCACACCCACTGCTGGTGAGAGCTGGCGATGTAGTCGGCTTCGGCCCGTGACGGGGCAGCAAAGACATTCACGCCTGCGATCACATAGGGCTGCTTGAGCGCCGCCGATGGGCGAAACGAAGTACGGTAGTGCGTAATCGCATCCATCAAAAAGCGCGGTGCGAAGTGTGAGGCGAAGGCATAGGGCAGCCCGAGCTTGGCGGCAAGGTCCGCGCTGTTCATGCTGGAGCCCAGGAGCCAGAGCGGCACGTCGTGGGTGCCGGGAATCGCCCGCACCGGCTGCTGCCCGTTGTCCGCCAGGTAATCCTGCAGGTGTTGAATATCCTGCGCGAACTCCCGTTCCGAAGCGTCACCGCGCAACGCGCGGATTGCAGCCCCTGCTGACCCTGGTGCTCGACCGATACCCAGGTCGATGCGGCCAGGGAAGAGGGTGGCCAATGTGCCGAACTGCTCGGCCACCATCAATGGGGAGTGGTTGGGCAGCATGATGCCACCGGAGCCCACGCGCAGTGTGTTGGTGGCCGCAGCCAGATGCTGGATGAGCAGCGTGGTTGCCGACGACGCGATGCCAGGCAGGTCATGATGCTCGGCGACCCAGTAACGTTTATAACCGTGGGCTTCCACATGCCGCGCCAATGCGACTGCGTCATTCAGTGTGTCAGTGAAGGTTTTACCTTCGCCAATCATCATCAGGTCAAGCACGGAGAGGGCTGTCATTGCAGGCTCCTGTTTCATATCAGGTGGAGAGGGCGTTACAGCGATGTAAAGTCAGACCAGTGCGGATGACGCTCCAGGCGACGATCAATATCGCGCAGGGTCGCCAGGCAGCGTTGCAGCTTCAAGTAAATATCGCCGCCGTAGTCCCAGCCGAGCACGCCAATGCTGCCGCTGTAGCCGACGCTGTTGAGCGCCGCGACCACGGCAAAGTTGTCCAGTTCTCCACGGTCAACCGGTTCCATCGTGGCCACGCCGCCCCAGCCCAGTTCGCTGAGCGCGCTGCCTGAAAGTACAACTTGCATCAACCAGGGTTGCATCGCCTCGAGACGCTGCTGAAGTTCGCCTTCCTGACTCGCGTACCAGTGATAGCCGTTGAACGATGCGCCCAGGCGCGGGTGAGCGAAGTACTCACAGATCTGCACCACTTGAGCCGTGGTCCGGGTGACGTGGTGAAGATGGGGATACAGCGCGATTCTCAAGCCGCGGCGTTCTGCAATGGGCAGCAGCGACTCGATGAAGCGCAGGATGGCCGGGCTGCCGTTGACCGAGGTCTGGACCGCCAGCTCAATGAGTTCGACCCCTTCGACGCTGTCTATTATTCGCCGTATGAGGTGGTCATTGCGCCCTTCGTGCAGCACCAGGTACAAGCCCTCGATACGCAGGCCGTGCTGTTCGCCAACGCGTGGCAGCAGGCGCAGGTCGGTCAGCGGCGTGCCGCCCCAGGCAGAAACAGTGATGCCGTCATAACCCAGTTCGGCGAGCATTTCGCACTGCGACTGGAAGGCGTACACACCCATTGATGAGTAAAAAAATGAATCGAGTGCATGGACGCGATGGGCCACGGTGTGTCTCCTTGCCTAGCGTGGCGTTTCGGTCAATAGAGCCCATTCAGGGTGTGCGGCCAGGCGTTGCTCCATGGAGCGAAATGCCGTGGCTGAACGGCGCAGGTTGCCGTAAACGTCGCCACCCATGCTTTGCCATCCCAGCACGCCGACACGCCCGGTAAAGCCCCGGCGTTCAAGTGCGCCCAGCAGGACGAAATTATCCATTTCGCCTTCATCCAGCGGTTCGATGGTCGCCAGGCCGCCCCAACCCAATGGAGAGCGACGTGTACCAGCAATATTCACGTGTTGGAGCCAAGGCCACATCGCATCAAGGCGTTGTTCCAGCGCGTGTTCTTCAGTGGCGTACCAGTGATAACCGTTGAACACGATATTGAGCAGCGGATGGTTGAATTCCCGGCACAGCGCGACGGCTTCGGTGGTGGTTTGCATGCCGTAGCGCGCGTGCGGATAGAGGTTGATGCGCAGCCCCCTGCGCTCGCAGATAGGCAACAGGCGCTCTAACATGCGGCGGTCAAAATGGGTGACTTCATCACCTGAATGCAGCGCCAGTTCAATCGTGGTGCAACCTTCAATGCTCTCGAACACCTGGGTCACGAACGCTTCGAGGCCCTTGCGATAGATCAAGTAGATCGCGCCCACGTCCAGGCCCCAGGTCGGTTTGACGTGAGGAATCGACTTCAGGTCCTGGCTCCACGCAGACATGGTCAAGCCTTGATAACCAAGCTCGGCGAGCATTTCGCACTGGGCCGCCAGGGGATAGGTGCCCATGGCGGTCTGGAAGATGAAATCCATATGGTGAAGGGCGCGATTCATTGGGCGACCTGCCTGGGTTGAGGGGCGACGGGGAGGGTGATGCTTGGAAAGTGCGGCAGCACGTATTGAGCCAGCTCATCGATGACTTCAGCCGCAGGGCGGCGTTGCGGTTTGAAGTGCAGGGCGACATGGCCCACACCCTGATCCTGCTGGCGTTTCCAGTGCTCGATCAGCGCATTGCGCCCGGCGCGCAGTACCCGGCCAGCCTGTACGGGATGGTCCGGGTCGCGATCCAGATCAAACAACGTGCCGTAGCCGTAGGGTTTGTGCACCTCGTTGCCACACACCGCACGCCAGCGTTCGATCACCTGGGGAGTCAACGCGGGGTTGGAGGTGTAGGAAAGAATCCCGTCACTGTGCTCGCCGATCCATTCCTGCGATTGGCCCGCGTGGCCGACGATAAGGGTGGGCAAACGCGCCCCGACGGGCTTGGGGACCAAGTCAATTTCACCGTTCAACTGGCCATAGAAACGCGATGTATGCGTGGCCCAATGGCTTTGCGTGGCCGCGCGGATGATGCCCAGGGCGTCGCGGAAGCGTTCGGCGCGGTTGTCAAAGTCCAGCCCGAAAGCCGGGTATTCGATGGGCCGATCGCCGGTGGCGAGTCCCAGGATAAATCGCCCGCCCAGTAGTTGGTCCACGCTCGCGGCCTGCTTGGCGACAATCAGCGGGTCGCGCAACGGCAGGACGATACCCGCTGTGCCAATCGCAATGTGCCTGGTCACGGCAGCCAGGTAGCCCGCATAGACCAGAGGATCGAGGATCTGGCCGACGTCACCGAAGTTGGGGTCGTAAAACGGCACATCGCGTAGCCAGATTGCCGAGAATCCGGCTTCGTCTGCACGTTGAGCCATCTGCGCGTGATCCTGCAGGGTGGGGCCTGGGCTGTTCGGGTAGCTTTCCAGCGGGGCAATAAAACCGAAGGTCAAATGCCCTTGTTTGAATACGCGGGCGTAGCCGGGGTGCTGCTCAAGGTCCGGGGCGATTGCGCGTGCGCAAGGTTGAGAGGTCATCGAGGTACGCTCGTAGTAGCGGATGGCGGTGACGCTGAAGGCGATACGCGCTCCATAAAGTCACGATGGAGGCGACTATAGGCGCTATGATTGGAAAGAAAAACAGGATGAAATTCCGATCATTTGTGAAAATAACGCTCAAATAAATGAGGCTGTTCATGGATCATTTCGGCGCGCTAAGCGCATTCGTTCAGGCGGCGCACACCCGCAGCTTTACGGAGGCCGGGCGCAGAATCGGGGTGTCTTCTTCGGCGGTTGGCAAGGCGGTTGCGCGGCTGGAGGAAGAGTTGGGCGTGCGCCTGTTTCATCGCTCCACTCGGGCGATTACCTTGACGGCAGAGGGCAGTCTTTTTCTGGAGCGCTGCCAGCGGATTTTTGCTGAATATGAAGTCGCCAAGCGCGAACTGACTCAAGCTGCCGGCAAACCCCAGGGCAAATTACGCCTCGGTTTGCCACAGCTTGGCATGCGGCTGATGCCTCATTTGATTGCGTTTCAGCAAGCGTATCCAGAGGTGGAACTGGAACTGGAGTTCAGTGATCGCCTGGTCAATGTGATTGAGGAGGGCTTCGATGCGGTGATGCGCATCGGCGAAGTCGACGATTCCCGACTGATGATGCGTAAGCTCAACGGCTACAGCCACCGCTTGGTTGCATCGCCCGACTATC
>NZ_UTBG01000045.1 GCF_900580675.1 Pseudomonas viridiflava | reverse complement strand
GAAATACCCAATTGGCGGATGTGCTTGAGCACATCATCTTCCATCAACCCGGCGCAAGTGCCGCGCACCTCTTCGCCGACCGAAGGGTGGCGCATGCTGATGCCGCGCAGATGGGTTTCATAAATGATCGTGCGGTCCCAAGGCACCCGCACCGGCTGGTCATTGCCCCAGGTGTGCGCCGGGTCGATGACCTTGCACTTGGGCACGAACGGCGCGCTGTCGCGTTCGTCGAAACTGAGGTCGTCGTCCGGGTGGCCGATGGTGTAGCCAAACAGCGCCTCGGACCATTTCAGTTCGCCTACCAACTGCTTGGCGTAGGGGTCGATCAAGAGTTTGTTGTGGTTGAAACGATGACCATTGGCCGGGTCGTAGGCACCATACACGCGGTAGCCGTAAATCAGCCCAGGGTGGGCGTCGGGCAGGTAACCGTGGAAGGTTTCGTCGGTGTATTCGGGCAGCTCGATGCGCTCGAGTTCAACTTCGCCGGTGTCGTCGAACAGGCACAGCTCCACTTTAGTGGCGTTGGCCGAGAACAGCGCGAAGTTGACCCCAAGGCCGTCCCAGGTGGCGCCGAGCGGGAAGGGCAAACCTTCACGAATCCGCGACGGCTCGTTGCCCGGCGTCGATGGGGTTTTATGGGGCTTGCTCATTGAGTTGCTCCTGCAGAGGTCTTTTTCAGGCCGAACGCGGCCGTACTGACGAAAATTCAGTTGACGATAGAGAAAGTGAAAACACCTCTTGCCGGGCGTGCCGGCAAGAGGCTTGGAGGTTAAGGCTTGGGCTTTTTCGGCGCCGGTGGCTTTTTAGCGGCCGGGGCTGGCGGCTTGCTCGCAGCGGGGGCCGGTGGCTTGGCCTTGGCCGCGGGTTTGGGGGCGGTCTTGGGTTTGGCCGATGCTTTGGGTTTACTCGGCGTCAGCGCTTCCGCTTCCGCCAGCTTGCGCGCCATCTCCCAGTGTCGCGCATCTTCCCCATGAGGCTTGCCTTCAGATTCCCAGATCTGATGCGCCAATTCGCGTACGCGTTTGTCTTCAGTACTCATCACAATGCTCCTCACAGAAAATTTTCAGCTTTCTTGATCATCAGGATTGATAAAGACATTGACCGGGAAATCCCCCAGGGCAGCGCTGATCAACAGCTCCTTGTCTGGTGTGACTGCGCCTGTGTGAAAAAGTCCCTTCCAGTTTTGAGTTGGCGCGTCGAACGGTAATTTCACCCGCGTATCGCCCCAAACCTGCGCATTGATCTGAGGGTGAACCCCGTTTTCAAGCAACTCGAACGACCAACGTGGCACCACCACCAGCAGGCGTTTGCCCTGGTGCTCGCGGCTGAATGCAACCACGCGTTCGGCGTGCTGGCCGACAACCTCCAACGGCGTGTAAGTGCCGCTGCGGAACAGCTCGGGATGCGCCTTGCGCAGGCCCAGTACCTGGGCAATCAACGCCTGCTTGATGCGCCCGTCGCGCCAGTTGAATAACAGTTCGCCGATGTCCGGTGGGGTATCGAGCGCACGTTGCCGCGCGTTGAAATCCACCGGGCGCCGGTTATCCGGGTCGACTAGGCTGAAGTCCCAGAACTCATCGCCCTGGTACACATCCGGCACACCCGGCACGGTGATGCGAAGCAAGGATTGCGCCAGCCCATTAAGTGCACCGGCCGGCGCGATGGTCTGGGCGGCGCTGCCAATGGCGTCGCGTAACGGGCGACCTTCCTCACTGAGCATCACGCGCGACAGGAATGCCTCGACGCCTTGTTCGTAGGCTTCGTTGGGCGCGCTCCAGCTGCTCTGCAATTTGGCTTCGCGCAGGGCTTTTTGCTGCCACTGCCAGAGTCGCTTTTGGTAGCCGGCAAAGTCATCGGACTGATCCAGCGGCCAACTGCCCAGCAACACTTGATAGAGGATCAGCTCGTCACCCGCCGACGGTGCCGCAGCATCGATTCGCAGGGGCGCGGCAAGCGTGCGCCAGTGTTCCACCTGCTCGACATACCATGGCGCGCACTCACTGAGCACGGCCAGACGCGCGCGGGTGTCTTCGCCGCGTTTATGGTCGTGGGTGGCGGTGGCCAGCAGGTTATCCGGGAAGGCCTGCAGGCGTTGTTGGTTGACCGCATGAAACTCGGCCAACGGCGCGCTGAACTGCTCGGTGCTGAAGCCCACATCATTACGCGACAGCAGCACTGCCGAGCGATAAAACGCGGTGTCTTCCACGGCCTTGGCGGCGGCGGGCGAGGTCAATTGCCGGAAGCGTACGCAGGCATGTTTGAGAATCTTGCGTTCGCGGCCCACCGGGCGCTTGCGCCACGGTTGGCCACCCAGCCATTTTTCCAGGTGTTCAAGCACCGGCCAGTCGCCTTCGCCCAGGGTGCTGCGCGCGCCGTCCATGGCTTGCTGGAACACCTTGTCGTCGGCCGCACTGCGGCCGCGGGCGCTGATATAGGTGCGGTACACCGGGAAGTGCACGATCAGTTCCTGCAACGCGCGACGGATCGCGCCCAGGGTCAGGTCGCGGGTCATCACATCGTCGCGGGCCACTTGCAGCAGCGCCTGGGCGACGCTTTCAAAGTCGCCGCCGAGGGAGCCGTTGAGGATCTGCTGGCGCGCCAGGCGGGCTTCTTCGATAAACGCCGAAGGCCGCTCGCTGTTGCGCGTCCACAACTCGGCCAGTGGCTCAAAACCTTCGGGCTTGTGTTGCAGCAGAGACAGCTGGTTCATGAATTCGTAGCCGGTGGTGCCGTCCACGCGCCAGTCTTCGCGCAGGGTTTCGCCTTCGCCGAGGATCTTTTCGACGAAGATCGGCAAGTGCCGTTCCGGCGACAGCGAGTCCACCCGGCGCCGCAGCTTGCGGCAGTAACCGCGCGGGTCGGCCAGGCCATCGATATGGTCGATGCGCAGGCCATCGATCAGGCCTTCGCTGATCAGGTCGAAAATTTTCCCGTGGGTGGCTTCGAACACGGCGGTCCGTTCCACACGCAAGCCGCCCAGTTCGTTGACATCAAAGAAGCGCCGCCAGTTGATATCGTCTGCTGCGGTGCGCCAGCTGGCGAGGCGGTACGCCTGTTGCTCGAGCAATTGATGCAGGCGCTGGAAACCCTCGGGCTGGCGACCGTCGAACTCGCCAAGCCGCCGCTCTATGGCCTGCAGCTCGTCACTTTCGGTGGCGCGTTCGGCCAATGCCTGCTTGAGCCAGGCGGCCTCGGCGTAGGCGTCGTCCTGATAGGCGAGGGCGGCGAAGCGGTCGGCCAACGGCTTGAGCGGCTCGTCGTTGCCGAGGATCGTCGCGTAATCCCGTGGGCAGATCGGGAAGCGGTGTTCGTAATGCTCGACGTAAAACGCGCCGTGCACGGCATCAAAATGCAGGGTCAGCGTGCCGGTCTGCAGGGCTTCGCCGTAGTCGCTGCCCAGGAACGGCATCAGCAGCTGGCCCTTGAGCAATGGGTCGGGCGAGTGCCACTGGATATCGAAGAATTCACTGTAGGGGCTCAGGCGGCCCCATTCCAGCAGGTCCAGCCACCAGGCGTTATCGGCACCGCCGACGGCCATATGGTTGGAGACGATATCGAGGATCAGCCCCATGTCGTGCTCACGCAAAGCAGCGACCAGGCGGCGCAGCGCGGCTTCACCGCCCAGTTCCGGGTTGACGGTGGTGGGGTCGACCACGTCGTAGCCGTGCATGGAGCCGGCACGCGCGCTGAGGATCGGCGACGCGTAGAGGTGGCTGATGCCCAACTGGGCGAAGTACGGCACCAGCGGCACCGCGTCATCGAGGGTAAAGCCTTTATGGAATTGCAGGCGCTGGGTAGCGCGCAGGGGCAGTGCTTTCATCGGTCACGCTCATAGGCTTGGTTGCGCGCGACGGCCAGCAGTTCGAGGCGGCGGGCGGCGCCTGCGTTATCAAGCAGGCTTGCGGCCTCGCCCGGCAGGCGGCGGCGCCAATTGGGATGGGTATCGGTGGTGCCGGGCAGGTTGGCTTGTTCTTCAAGGCCCAGCGCGTCTTCCAGCGGCAACAGCACCAGGGGCGCACGGGTGTGGCCCAGGTAGCGCACGCTGGCGTCGATCATGTGGTCGGTTTCGTTGCGGATCTCTTCGACAAAGTTCTGCGGGTCCTGGCTCAAGGCCTGGCGCAGCGCCTGACGCTCGCGCAGGCGGTGCTCGCTCCATTGCTCCACGGTCGGCGCATCGATCAGGCCGAGCTGGATATTCCAGTCGATATCGCGGCTGTGCCACCAGCCGTTGAGCGTCGGCAGATCGTGGGTACTGGTGGTGGCCAGGGCGTTGTCCGGCCAGTCGAGGATCGGGTTGAACTGGCCATCGTGACCCAACACGCGCATGCCGAGAATCGAGCGGCCGCTGAGTTTCTCGCGCAGGCCGTCGGGCACGGTGCCCAGGTCTTCACCGAGCACGATGGCCTTGTGACGGTGGGATTCCAACGCCAGAAGGCGCAGCAAGTCGTCGACCGGGTAATACAGGTACGCGCCTTCGCGGGGCGAGGCGTCCATGGGGATCACCCACAGGCGTTGCAGGCCCATCACATGGTCGATGCGCAGGCCACCGGCGTGCGCAAAATTGGCGCGCAGCATTTCGATAAACGCGCGAAAACCATTGCGCTTGAGGCCTTCGGGGGAGAATGCGGAAATGCCCCAGCCCTGGCCGGCGCGGTTCAGGATGTCGGGCGGCGCGCCTACGGTCAGGCCGGACAGCAGTTCGTCCTGGCGGCTCCAGGCCTGGCTGCCACCGCCGTCGGCGCCCACCGCGAGGTCGGCGATCAGGCCGACGCCCATGCCGCTGCCACGTGCCGCTTGTTGTGCGCGCTCCAGACAGCGGGCGATCAGCCATTGGGCAAACGCGAAATAGCCGATCTCTTCGCGGTTGTCTTCGGCAAAGTGCACCAGTGCCGGGCTTGCCGGATTGCGCCATTCTTCCGGCCAATGGCGCCAGT
>NZ_UTBG01000075.1 GCF_900580675.1 Pseudomonas viridiflava | reverse complement strand
TTTCAAATGTGGGAGCCGGGCTTGCCCGCGATGGCGTCAGACCAATCGCCTCACAGCCGCTGAATGGTCACAGTCCCCGCAGCCCCGGCGGGGCCCGGCTGGCCTTCCAACCCGGCGCGGCCCTTCTCGCCGCCATCGGCCTGGTACACCAGGCAGCCCTTGGACTGCCCGCCTTTGCCCGGCTTGCCTGCGGTGCCCGCCAAGCCGCCGGCACCGCCGTCGACCCAGACCTTGATCTGCTCAGCCGGGAAACTCTGCGGCAACTCGACCCGCACCTGTGCACCCGGCGCGCCTGGCAAGCCATCGCCGCCGTTGTCACCATTGGCGCCGCGCCCCGCCGAGCCCCAGGTGCAACCCGGGTCCACGCCGTTGGCGCCATCCAGCCCGGCATAGCCTTGGGCGCCGGCGCCGCCACGCGCGTCCACCGACAACTCCTCGGCCGACAGCGAATTGATCCGCAAGGTCAGGTCACGCCCGGCCCTGGCGGGTTTTTCATGGGTGCCCGGCGCGCCACGCGAGGTGATCTGGCTGCCGTGGTCCAGTTGGGCATGCTGCACCTGCAATTGCAGCGCGGTGTTGCCGGGGACGATAGCAATGCGCGCATCGCGGCCCAGGTGCAGCTCATTCACCGTGACCTGGCTGATGTTGGCCGGAATCAGCAAGGTGCCGTAGTCCGCCACGTCCAGGCGCTCCAGTTGCAATACGCCGGTGCTGTTGGGCAGGCGCATCAACGAGTTGGTTTCAACACTGACGCTCTGTGCCAGGGCGACGGGGCTGATCAACGTGGCCAATACAGCCAACAGTAAAACCTTACGCATCATGGGGCTCCTGAGTGTTTTCAAATTTTTCTTTGGACGCACAGTAACGACTTCTACCGGCGCTTTGCCAGTGAAGGATCAAAAAAGTTAATAAAGGGCGGTTTCAGCGAGGATCGCCGGCAATGCCCCTGTGGATCCCACAGGGGCAAGGGCTGTCAGCGGTTGATCTGGATTTCCGTACGGCGGTTCAACGCGCGCCCATCCGCAGTTTTATTGTCGGCTACCGGGTGGCTTTCGCCCGCGCCGGTCACCGACACAAAGTTGCTGCGCGGCACGCCGGCGCCGATCAGATAGTCGGTGACAGAGTGTGCGCGTTTCTCCGAGAGTCGTTGGTTGTAGGCGTCATTGCCGACACTGTCGGTATGCCCACTGACCCGCAGCTGGGCGCTCGGCGCTTCCTGTTTCAAGCGCGTGGCGATGGTGTCGAGCGTGGTTTTGTCCGCCGTGGTCAACTTGGCCGAGTCGAACTGGAAGTGCACATCGCGAATCACGATGGTTTCTTCCTTGACC
Organism: Pseudomonas viridiflava; assembly: GCF_900580675.1. Classification (GTDB taxonomy): domain Bacteria; phylum Pseudomonadota; class Gammaproteobacteria; order Pseudomonadales; family Pseudomonadaceae; genus Aquipseudomonas. The sequence continues at coordinate 3,169 of NZ_UTBG01000075.1, read as the reverse complement.
ACCACCACTTCCTCAACCACCGCCGCCGCGGGTGGCGCAGGTGGGCAGCCATTGGCATCTACCTGCACGCCCTTGGGAGTGCCCGGGCACTTGTCGCGGCTGTCCGGCACGCCATCGCCGTCTTCGTCGCCGTCGCCATGCACCCAGCAATAGGCGCCGGCCATACCGCCGATCAACAAGGCGCCATAGCCTGCGTAGGCCGAGCTTTCAGTGGCACCGATCGCGGCTCCGGTCACACCGCCAACGGCGGCGCAGGTGGGCCAATCGGTTTTTTGCAAGCCTGCGCAACCTGTCAATACTCCGGTTAGCAGAACCAAGGGTAGAGCTGTCCGCATGATGCTCATCTGATTTCTCCTGAGGGGATCGGCGGGGGCCGATGGGTGGAGTAAAGACTGCTCTTTTCATCTGCGCCACTGCGCCACACCCCCGTATTCATTGAGGATGGTCGCGCATGCAGGACTTTTCGCGGCCGCCCGCTCTAGGCCCGCACGCTCAGCCGCGCTAGTCTCTACGGTCCTGATGTGAGGATCTCTGATGACCGCTGGTATTTCTCCCCGTACACCGCAGCAAGCCTTGGCAGCCTTGCTCGACTTGCAGCAGCCAAAACGCCTGTTGCTGTTGGGCGCCAGCCAGTTTCCGGCGCTGGATGCTTTCAAGGCGGCCCACCCGGACACCCAAGTGTGCGTGGCGCCACCCGGTCCGCTGCCGGCGGAGCTTGCAGCGCAGCGTTTTGACCTGGCGCTGGTGGTGGACTGCCTGGAGCACCTGTCAAAACCGCAAGGCCTGACCCTGCTCGGCGGCATTCGCAACCTCAACGCCAGCCGCATTGCAGTGCTGGTGGACCTGAACGCCTGCGGCTGGAAAGACACCGACTTCTTCTCCCTGGCCCTGCAGGCGGGCGAGCGCTTCGAGCGCGACGAACAGGTTCTGACGCTGTTTACCTATGATCTGCTTGACTATAAACAGGTGCCGGACTGGCTCAACGCCCGCTTCTGGGCCAACCCGGAAAACTTCGGAAAGTATTGGTGGTAACCCGATGAGTACATCCATTTGCCCGTGCGGCAGTGGCAACCTGCTGGATGCCTGCTGCGGCCACTACCACGCCGGCCACCCGGCGCCCTGCGCCAGTGCCCTGATGCGTTCGCGCTACAGCGCTTACGTGCTGGGTCTCGTGGACTACCTGGTCGCCACCACGCTGCCCGCGCAACAGGCCGGCCTGGACCGCGATGCCATTGCCGCCTGGAGTGCCCAAAGCACCTGGCTGGGGCTTGAGGTGGAAAATTCCGAGGTGTTCGGCGGCCAGCCGGAACACGCCTTCGTGACCTTTACTGCACGCTGGCATGACGCCACTGGCGAACATAGCCACCGCGAGCAGTCTTCTTTCGTACAGAATGAGGGCCATTGGTACTTCATCGACCCGACGGTGGAAGCGAAGGTCGGGCGCAACGATGCCTGCCTGTGCGGCAGCGGGCAAAAATTCAAGAAGTGTTGCTCCAGCTACCTCTAAACCCACACAGGACTCACGCCATGCTCCGGATGTACAGCTTGATGCTGGCGTTAACCCTTGGCCTGACCGGCTGCGCGTCCTGGTTCGAAGACGATGCGCCGCCGCCGCACGTATCGCTGGTCAAAGTCGAAGTGGTGCGGGCCAAGTTGCTCGAGCAGAAATTCAAACTGTACTTTCGCGTGGACAATCGCGACGACGCCGACCTCACGGTGCGCGGCCTGATCTACAAGGTCAGCCTGGGTAACTTTGTGCTCACCGAGGGCGAGTCCAATGAATGGCTGACCGTGGCGCCGCGAGGTCATGCTTTTTTCAGGGTGTCGGTGCGCACCAACCTCTGGCCGCAGATACGCGATGTGGTGCAGATGCTGAAAAAACCCGACAAACCGGTGCCTTACCGCCTCGAGGGTGAGCTGAAAACCGGATTATTCATCGGTTATGACGTGCAGGTGAACCACAATGGCGTGATAATCCCCGGCGATTTTATTCCGGAGCGACATCAATGACTCAGCAACCCCATGTCCATGGTCCTGACTGCAACCACGATCACGATCATCAGGATCACCATGATCACGACCACGGCCATGTCCACGGCCCGAACTGCGGCCACGCTCACCAGGAGCCGGTGCGCAACGCGTTGAAGGACGTCGGCCGCAACGATCCTTGCCCGTGCGGCAGCGAGAAGAAATTCAAGAAGTGCCACGGGGCGTAACGCCACGCTGAAGCTCAAATGTGGGAGGGAGCAAGCCTCCTCCCACATGTTTAATCACATTCCAAATGTGTGATGGAATATCGATAGATGTAAATGTTTCATTGAATTTTCCGGCGCAGGACATCACCTATACCTACAGGCATTCGCTCATTTGGAGAGCTTCATGATCGACCTGTATTACTGGACTACCCCCAACGGTCACAAAGTATCGCTGTTCCTGGAAGAAGCCGGTCTGCCCTACAAGGTGCACCCGATCAACATCGGCCAGGGCGACCAGTTCAAGCCGGACTTCCTGAAGATCGCTCCCAACAACCGCATCCCGGCCATCGTCGATCAGCACCCGACCGACGGCGGCGCGCCGATTTCGCTGTTTGAATCCGGCGCAATCCTTCTGTACCTCGCGGAAAAAACCGGCCAGTTCATTCCCAAAGACCTTCGCGGCCGCCAGGAAGCGTTGCAATGGTTGTTCTGGCAAATGGGCGGACTGGGGCCGATGGCCGGCCAGAACCACCACTTCAGCCAGTTCGCACCGGAGAAGATTCCCTACGCGATCAAGCGCTATGTAGATGAAACCGCGCGTCTATACGGCGTGCTGGACCGGCGTTTGGCCGACCGTGCGTTCGTGGCGGGCGAGGACTACAGCATCGCCGACATGGCGATCTACCCGTGGATTGTTTCCCACAAGTGGCAGAGCCAGCGTCTGGAGGATTTCCCCCACGTGCAGCGCTGGTTCAACCGCATCAAGGAGCGCCCGGCGACCGTTCGGGCGTATGAGCTGGTGCAGAAAGTGAATCCGCCGAAATCCTGATCTCAGGTCGCACGCGTTTATAAATGTGGGAGGGGGCTTGCCCCGGTACAAACCGGGGACATCGTTTACATTTCTAACCGGGGACATGGTTTACAGGTTAATACGCATGATCAGGAGGTAACTGATCATGCCCTGGAACCAAGAG
>NZ_UTBG01000107.1 GCF_900580675.1 Pseudomonas viridiflava | reverse complement strand
CTTTCTGTTTAGAGCGTGGAACGTACTCGCCACAGTTCGGGGAACAGCACGGTGTCGAGCATCTTGCGCAAATACCCCACGCCTTCCGTACCACCGGTACCAGGCTGAAAGCCGATAATCCGCTCCACCGTGGTCACATGCCGGAAGCGCCACTGGCGGAAGGAGTCTTCCAGGTCGATAAACTTCTCGGCCAACTGATACAAATCCCAATACCGGCTCGGGTCGCGATACACCTCGCGCCACGCCGCCTCCACCGATTCATCGTGCACCGTCGCCGCCGTCGGGTCGCGTTCGGCGCGCTTGGGGTCTATCGCCAGGCCGGCCTTGGCCATCAGGTTGACCGCCTCGTCATACAGCGACGGCGTGGCAATCGCCACTTTCAACTCGTTCAACAACGCCGGGCGGTGCGCGTGTGGGCGCAACAGCGTCGCGCTTTTATTGCCGAGGATAAATTCGATCTCGCGGTACTGGAACGACTGGAACCCCGACGACTGCCCGAGGAACGGGCGAATCGCCTTGTACTCCGACGGCGTCATGGTCGCCAGCACCGCCCAGGCGTGCACCAGTTGATCGAAGATCCGCGAAACCCGTGCGAGCATTTTGAACGCCGGCGGCAACTCGCCCAGGCGCACGTGTTCGCGGGCGGCCTTGAGTTCGTGGAGCATCAGTTTCATCCACAGCTCCGAGGTCTGGTGCTGGATGATGAAGAGCATTTCGTTGTGGTCCGGCGACAACGGGTGCTGGGCGCTGAGGACTTTGCCCAGGTCCAGGTAGTCGCCGTAGCTCATGGACTCGGAGAAATTCAGTTCGGCGTTATGCCATTCTTCCGGGGGTTGGTAATCAAGTGAGAAAGGACATTGGCTCATCGCGTGGGCTCCTTGAGCGGGCGGAGAATGGCGCGGACCGGGCTCGCGTCGAGGTTGGCAAAGCGCAGCGGCAGGGCGATCAGTTCGTAGTCGCCCTCCGGTACGTCATCGAGCACGATGCCTTCGAGAATCGCCATGCCATGGCGGGCCACGGCGTTGTGCGAATCCATGGTCTTGGACTGCTGCGGGTCCAGCGACGGGGTGTCGATACCGATCAGGCGCACACCCAGGCTGGCGAGCAGCTCGATGGTTTGCGGCGCGATGGCGGTGAAGTTCGAATCCCATTCAGTCAGCGGCGCTTGTGGATAAGTACGCAGCAGCACGCGCTCGGGCAAGTTATCCACACGCCCTTGCAACTGATGCGGCTGCACCAGCGCGCCACTGCCCAGGCAATGCAGCACCCGGCACGGGCCCATGTATACATCCAGCGACACCTCGCCGATCGGCGCGCCGTCCGCGCTGTAATGCAGCGGTGCATCCACATGGGCGCCGGTGTGCGGCGAGAAGGTCACGCGCCCGACATTCACCGGGCACTCCGGACCGAACTGCCACACGCGCTCTTCCTGGAACGGCGTATCGCCCGGCCAGGTCGGGGTCGCCGCGCTCAAGGGCGGGCTGATATCCCACCACGTTTTTATTGGGTTCATTTCAAGGCTCCCACTCGTTCTGAAGTGAATGATACGAGGGCCTGTTGCGAATTTTCTTGCGAATTCCTGCGCCAAGTGGGAAATCTTTCGCACTTACTGCGAGGAAATGGCTGATTGATGCCCGAAAGTTTCGTCTGGCGAAAGCGGCTCAAACACTGAAGATCCAATGTGGGAGCGGGCTTGCTCGCGAATGCAGAGTGTCAGTCACTGAATACTCAGGCTGACACACCGCATTCGCGAGCAAGCCCGCTCCCACATGGACTGCATGGGTGTCAGTGGGATCGTACTCACCTGCGCTTCTGGGCATCCCGATGTCGAGTTCAGACCACTGGCCCACACCCCGACGCTATAGGGTTCGACTCTCGTTCCCCTGCCTCGGAGGCATCATGTCCAAGCCCATCACCGTACTGCGCGACACCCACCCCTTGCCGGTCCTGGATGCCTGCAAATGGGAAAAGCTCGAAGGCGACCCGCACACCGTCAACCTTAACGCCTACACCAGCGAAGACGGCAGCAAAATCATGGGCACCTGGATCTGCACACCGGGCAAGTGGTACGTGGAATACGTGAAGTGGGAATACTGCCATTTCCAGGAAGGCTACTGCGTGATCACCCCCGAGGGCATGGAGCCGATTCACTTGCGTGCGGGGGATATCTTTGTGGTGGAACCAGGGATGAAGGGCACGTGGGAAGTGGTCGAGACGGTGCGTAAGTATTTTGTGTTTGCTTGACCCCTCTCTAAAGCTCGCCACCTGACCTGTGGCGAGCGGGCTTGCCCCGCGTTGGGCTGCGCAGCAGCCCCAAACCCTGACGACGCGGTTTATCCCCGTTACACCGCGGCGGTTGGAGTGGGAGCGCTTCGCACTCCAACGCAGGGCAAGCCTGCTCGCCACAGAAAGCCTGCTCACCCAGTAATCGGGCTCACCACTCTACTTGGGTTTTCGATAGCTGTTGATGATCGCCGAGAAGTCCTTGCCCCCCTCCCCGCGCTGGCTCATCGATTGATACAACTGCTGGGCCACGGCGCCGAGGATCACCGGTTGCTTGGCCTGGCGCGCGGCTTCGGTGGCCAGGCCGAGGTCTTTGAGCATCAGGTCGGCGCCAAACCCACCCGTGTAGCCGCGCGATGATGGCGCGGTTTCGATCACGCCCGGCCAGGGGTTGTAGGTGTCGGAACTCCAGCAGCGCCCGGTGGAGCTGTTGATGATCCCGGCCAGCACTTGGGTGTCGATGCCCAGTGCATCGCCCAGGGCCATGGCCTCGCTGACGCCGACCATGCTGATCCCCAGCAACAGGTTGTTGCAGATCTTGGCGATCTGCCCGGTGCCCACCTCGCCGCAATGCACGATGTTACGGCCCATCTGCGCCAGTACCGGTTGCAGAGTGGCGAACAGTTCCGGGGTGGCGCCGACCATAAAGGTCAGGGTCCCGGCGCTGGCACCGCCGGTGCCGCCAGACACTGGCGCATCAGCGACTGTCACGCCTTGTTTCGCCGCCGCCGCCGCCACGTCGCGCGCGGTTTGCGGGTCGATGGTGCTGCAATCCACCGCCGGTACGCCTTGGCCGATACCGGCCAAAACCCCGTCTTCGTTCAGCCAAACACTGCGCACATGGGCGGCGGCCGGCAGCATGGTAATCACCAGTTCGGCGCCTTGGGCTGCGTCACGCGGTGAATCGCTGAGGGTGCCGCCCAGTTCGGCCAATTCCTTGAGTACGGTCTGGTTCAGGTCGAACAGGTTCAGTGCGTGGCCGGCCTTGATCAGGTTGCGGGCCATGGGCGCGCCCATGTTGCCCAGGCCGATAAATGCGATCTTCATGGTCGTCTCCCGGTATCAGCGCAGGTTGATGGTGGTGTTGACGCCATCGTTGACCGTGTCGTCGTCGAACCAGCGGCTGGTGACGGTTTTGGTCTGCGTGTAGAACTGCACCACTTGCTTGCCGTACGGGCCGAGGTCGCCGAGCTTGGAACCCCGCGAACCGGTGAAGCTGAAAAACGGCACCGGCACCGGGATCGGAATGTTGATGCCGACTTGGCCTACATCGATTTCGCTCTGAAACTTACGCGCCGCCGCCCCACTTTGGGTGAACAGGCCGGTGCCGTTGCCGAACGGGTTGGCGTTGACCAGCGCGATGGCCTCATCGAGGGTGGCGACTTCCAGCACCACCAGCACCGGGCCGAAGATTTCCTGGGTGTAGATTTGCATGTCGGTGGTCACGCCCGAGAACAGGGTCGGGCCCACGAAGTTGCCTTGCTCGAAGCCCGGCGCCTGGATGTCGCGGCCGTCCAGTTCCAGCTTGGCGCCTTCTTTCACGCCACTTTCGATCAGTTCCAGGATGCGTGCCTTGGCGCGCCTGGAAATGACCGGGCCGACATCCGTACCGGCTTCGCTGCCGGCATTCACCTTGAGCTTTTGCGCCAGCGCCTTGAGGTCTGGCAGCCATTGCTTGGCCGCGCCCACCAGCACCACCACCGACGTGGCCATGCAACGCTGGCCGGCCGCGCCGAAACCGGCACCGACCAGGGCGTTCAAGGTGTGTTCGCGGTTGGCGTCCGGCAGTACCACTGCGTGGTTCTTGGCGCCCATCATCGACTGCACGCGCTTGCCGTGTTTACCAGCCAGGTCGTAAACGTGAGTGCCCACGGCGGTCGAGCCGACGAAGGACACTGCCTTGATGTCTTTGTGGGTGCACAGCGCGTCCACCATCTCTTTACCGCCGTGCACCACGTTGAGCACGCCAGCCGGCACACCGGCTTCCAGCGCCAGCTCCACCAGCAGCACGGTCGACAGCGGGTCCTGCTCAGACGGTTTGAGTACGAAAGTATTACCGCAGGCAATCGCCATCGGGAACATCCACAGCGGAATCATCGCCGGGAAGTTGAATGGGGTGATGCCGGCGCACACGCCGATCGGTTGGCGCAGGGTGTAGGTATCCACGCCGCCGGCGACGTTTTCAGCGAATTCGCCCATCTGCAAAGTGCCGATGGAGCACGCGTGTTCGACCACTTCCAGGCCACGGAAAATATCGCCCTCGGCATCGGCGATGGTCTTGCCCTGCTCGGCGCTGAGGACTACCGCGATGCGCTTGGAATGTTCGCGGATCAAGGCTTGCAGCTTGAGCATGATGCGCATGCGCGCGCCGATCGGCGTCAGCTTCCAGGTCTGGAAGGCACGGTGGGCAGCGTCGATGGCGGCATTGACTTCATCGGCGGTGGCAAACGGGACTTTGGCCAGGACTTGCTGGGTGGCGGGGTTGACGATGTCTTGCCACTGGGTGGTCTTGGACTCGACCCATTCACCGTTGATCAGCAACTTGACCTGTTGCACGGAAATATCGGCAGAAGCGTTCATGTGGTCTCCAAATCTTATATTTATGCTAGAGAACCAAGGCGTTGAATCGCCTTGAAGAATGAGGCGTTCGGACTGTTTTTGGAGTATAGATGTGCAAACTTCTAATAAGAACGCACATAAAAGCCGGTCCAATATGCAAAAAAACATCACATCACTGGGCTCCCTGAACTGGGACGACCTGAAGTTTTTCCTCGAAGTGGCCCGCACCCGCAAGGCCAGCGTGGCCGCCAAGCGCCTGGCGGTGGACTACACCACCGTGTCGCGGCGCATCAGCTCACTGGAAGTGTCACTCGGCACGCTGTTGTTCGAAAAATCCCGGACCAACGGTTTTGTCCTCACCACCGAGGGCCAACGGCTGCTGGGTTACGCGGAATCCATCGAAAGCACCCTGCACATGGCCTGCGAACAGGTGTCCGGCTCCGGCGTGGCGCTGTCCGGGCATGTGCGCATGGGTTGCACCGAAGGTTTCGGCAGCTTTTTCGTTACCCCGCAGTTGAGCCATTTCGTCGACACCTACCCGGCGATCTCCGTCGATATCCTGCCCCTGCCCCACTTCATCAGCCTGTCCAAGCGCGAAGCCGACATCGTCATCGCCCTGGAGCGCCCGGAACACGGGCCCTATGTGTGCTGCAAACTGTGTGACTACAAATTGCAGCTGTACGCGACCCAGGAATACCTCGACCAACACCCGCCCATCCAGCGCCCGGCGGATTTAACCGAGCATCCGTTTATCAGCTATGTGGATGACCTGGCGTTCAGCTCGGAGCTGCTCTACCTGGCGAACGTCGTGCCCGGCGCCAGCGCCAGCCTGCGCAGCACCAGCGTGATTGCGCAGTACGTGGCCGCGCAGCAAGGCCGGTCGATGGCGATATTGCCGTGCTTTTTGGCGGCGCAGGACCCGCGCTTGTTGCCGGTGCTGGGGGATCAGATTGCGCTGACGCGGCAGTTCTGGATGTATTGCCGGGAGGATTTGCGCAAGCTCAAAAGAATCACCCTGCTATGGGATTACATAAGAGAGGTCACTGAGCTTAATGGCCCGCTATTGCTGGGCGAGACGCGAGTCCAACGGTTTGTTGACTGAGGATCTACAGGCTTCAAAGGAGGCTTATCCTAATCATGTCTGGTAGGCCTTGGCAACGACTTGTGACAGTGGTTGATACAGGACTTGTGACAGCCTGGAGTCTGCTTATAGTGGCGCGTGTAGGCGCGAAAAGGACCCACAGGCGCGCGCGTTAAGGCTCAGGCGCGGGAGGCCCATGGGGGAATTTGATAAAGGTCCCTTCTTTAGATGGGCACACAAATTATTCCCAAATTTTCCCGTTAAGGCTGCCTCATAGGCCCCAAACGGCAACCATGAGACGGACCAGTAACGACACACCACAGAAGACCAAGTAGGCGTCCCCTAAGGTGATCGTCATATGCAACCTCCAATTGAATCGATATAACATTACATAAAATTTAGGGAGACCGAAGCCGCCCTAAAAAGTGAATCGTTACTGTGAAGCTATTTTATTATTGGATAACCCGACTGCCCACTGTGTCCCTTAAGGAGCAGCAGCAAAGACCAAACGCTTGATCATCTTGAACGGCACGGTCTCAGTCTGTAGACCTTGAGTGTCCAACTTCACACGGACCATGGCATTAGCCAGAATATCGAAGACACAGCGGATCTCCAGGTCCCAGCCCTGCATAGCAGCATTACGTGTCGCCTCAACCTTCCAGATGTCGCCATTACGGCCAGTCCGGTAGCTCACTGAAGTGAAAGACTTAGGCAACATAAAGACACCGTAGTCGGTACCTGAGTAGGCCTGTACGCCCGTTCCTAAGAGTTCCTGGGCATCCTCAAGGCCAGCACGTTGAGCGGCACGATTGAGCATAGGAGAGATGGCCGAAGGGATCAGGATAATGAAGTCAGCCACATCAACACCTACAGCAGGGTTAACGTGTTCGGCCAACATGTCCAAGATGTCCTCAGCCTTCTCAACAGGTTTGCCTGATAGTGCCCCAACATATGAGGTATCCACTGAAGGCGCTCCCACAAGTGCTCCAGCGACCTTGCCAGCAGCATGCAACTCAATGTCCAGTAAGAGCTTCTGACCAGTCTGCATCATGGACCCTTCAGTCCAACCAGCCTGGAGCGTATGGTCAAGCATGGTGATCCGATGGCTGATCAAGATGGCCTTTTCGGCGGCTTCAGTGAAGATGAATTCACCAGCCAGCACATTGGCCTTGTCTACAACCTGATTGTCCCAGTTCTCACGGGGATCAAAAGTCACCGATTGGTCGGCCAGGAGAGCGATCTGTTGCCCCGTGGCGTTAGAGCCGTAAGGACGGAACTCACAAGGAGTCGCCTCTATGGCAGCCTCACGCCAATCCTCAGAGTTGAGGTACTCATCAAAGGCCTGACTGATTGACTCGATGTAAACCGAAGTATCCGAAGCCGCCAGAAAGTCTTTACGGACCGGACCGGCATTGTATTGAATCTGCCCACCATCAACCTGACCATAAGCGTCTGAAGTGATAGCCGTACTGTATGAGTCTGGTTTTTTGTTCTCAAAAGGTTTCATGTAGTTCTCCTAAAGTTGTTATAAATATCCTCGCTATGACAAAGGACTATTCGTGTAATGGTTAGCTAATTACCAGTCAACACTATTGCCGGACCGGGAACGTATAGCCTCACCATGAGAGCGGACCTTGGCGAACTTACGTTCACGTTCAAGTCGCTTTTCTGCCTGCTCCTTAGGAGTAGACATATGGACACGATCAACAGCCTCTTGAGCTAATACTTGACCGGCGCGCTCCCATCGCTCGACTTCCTGACGTTGCTCAAAAAGGAAGCGTGAGGCCTCAGGAACGGCACTGAGCGACAGTCCAGCATTATCAAAAGCCTCAGCGACCTTAGTGACACGGACACGATCCTTACCGGCCTGAAAGACCAATAGGGGGAGCATCACGGCCTCAGCAAAAGAGCGAGTGAGAGTCTGACCAAACAGCTCAACAGACTTAGGAGTTACGTTTGTGATATTGAGATTCATGATTTATTTGTCTCCTGACATTGGTAAGGGAATCAGGCGCATAAGGAAGAGAAGACCAGAAAGGCGGAGACCATACGTCTCTCCCTACTGATTCACTTCCAATGGCATCTCTGGATTTATATTTCGGATAGTCCCATGCGCGGGACATTAGGTTACTTTCAGCGCGGACTTATTGATTGAAAATGGGATAAACCTGACAGTGATTAGTCACCGTACTTACAGCCTACCTTGGCTAACTCCCGCTCAACCCAAAGCCTCTTAGCGGACTCTGTGGGTCTTGGAATACAGAACAGACCAGGTGCCTTATCTATCTCCAAAATTGCTCTCATTGCTTCCCTGCGCATATCCTTAGGGGCATCCATCAATATGGTTTCCGTATAGGATACTGGCTTAAGCTGACTCATTGAGAGCCTGCTGTTTACGCTCATGGGCTTCACGCTGGACTTGATTAACGTAGTCACGTTGCACTTGAGTCGGTGTCCTCTTTGCAAGGCGTCTTTTGTTATTCAACTCACGAACACCCTCATTGATCTTTGAGGATCTCTCGGTAAGCCAATTGACCCCGTTGGCCGTCACTCGCCAGCCTTCAAGATTCCCATGGAGTCCTTTAGCTCGCTTGAACAGTTCTTCTTGGAAGCGATTGGGGGTAGGTTCAATAACATAATCCCCTTTGTTGCGATCCCACACCTTGCAGAACACCTTAGCGCCCACAAGAACATCCTTGGCTAAGCGACTCTGTTGGACACCGGCGGCGCGGCAGGCATCAGTCCATGAGATACCCAGGCCCTCAGCTTTCAGCATTAAGGCAGTCGCCTTAGGCATGTTTGAAGCCAGGAGAGCATCCTTCTCGACCAACACCAGGGAAGCCATACGGGCAGACATAACGGCATCGTTCCGCATGACTACAAATGCATGGACAACCATAAGGTAGAAGTCGGGAGAAACCCACATTGCGTAGGCAATAGCTCCAGCCTCAGTAGCCCAAGTACCTGGGGTTGCACCGCCTCGTTCAATGACGAAATTACGTCTTAGCTCAAGAGCAGTACGAACCTCATTGTTCCACTTAGATGCAATCTTTGCAGGGTCAAGGCATAGAGTCTGGTGAATCTCATTGAGCGACCATAGGCCCTCAGTGTTCGGCATAAAAGAATGCCCTTCAATCACAATCGGCAATAGCTCAGTTTGAGTGTGCATGTTCATGGTTTCCTTTTGTTTGCTCCCTGGGTTCGCTCCCACAGACCAGCACACAGACCCCATGACGGGCTCAGGCAAGTGGCACAGGGAGCAAACAGAAAGACTGTGTTTAGTGATGCCCAGCGACGGGCTTTGAGGCGTTAGGTCTTGTGTTCCTAAACGTGAGGGTTAAATCAGGACTGGCTGATCTCAGGCCCCACACAGCAGAGCTAATCAAGCAATTAGGAGAGAGCGCAAAGGCAATCTGAAGGATCCACGTAGCAGACCATGCGGACCTCCCTGAGAGGGAGACTTAGCTGTATACCTTTATGGTGGGGTTTTTTGAATATGGCGCTGAATGAGCGACCAAGGAGGAGGCTCAGGAGATCTTAAAGTGCTGCTTAACGGGGAGAATCAAGTGTCAAAGCTGACTCACAGCCATGGTCTTCATTGCGAAGCAAGAACCATGACTCAAGGTCTTTAAGTCAAAAGCAAAGATAATTTAAGAGATAATATTATGACTCACTTCAAGTCTCTCCTTAGAAACTTAAAGATAAAAGCCCCCTATATACTGAAGCATAATCTGAGAGCCCCAAACTCAGTTATGACCAGGACACACCTGGCTTACTTCAGTACGCGCCTGCTCCGACTACAGGCCACCCGAAGGCGTCATCATGCCAAGCTCTATGAGAGAGCAAGGGTCGGAATTGTGCAGCCCTTTAGGGTGCGATGGAGAGACCAAAGATTTCTTATGGTCGTCTCCTAAACGTGAGGGTTAATTAAACAGGTTGACAAGCTATCCAAAATTCAATCCATATTAGGGCATCGCTACATACCACCCAAGAGTAAGCCCTAATGAATGCTTCAGACTCAACGCACAACAGTGAGGTTAGGGCAGAGCTGTACGTGTGGCGCAATAATGACTGTCTTAATATCTGGCGCGCCTCTCAATGAGCAACCTCAGCGTCATAGTCCAGCGTTAACTATTCGATCTCCAGCATATTACGCACCCTATAATGCGACACGAAAGCTTTAAGAGCTTAGGATAGAGCATTTTATTAACCAACTACGAAGGGGTCAGAATATAGGAATGTCTGAGGAGAGTCTGATAGGTCAGACCTTAGTAATCAACGCCATAGCCGAGCAACGCGCCGCGCCGGTCAGGTAGCCCCATAAGACATAACGACATGCTCAAATTCCGTATGAGCACCGAAGCAGTGGCTATTTGATCTCATGTCTGCATATCATGAGGTCCAGACATCAAATATGGATTAATTTATGGCTTGGTTTATTGATAGTGAGAAAGTAATAAAAATACCCGCCTCAGGAGATTATTGGGCTCCAGTTCATTCACCGGGAGAAACTGTTGCCCTTTCCGGCATCTATATCTGCACTGGATGCAAGGCCGAAGTGACGTGTAATAGCATGGATCCGTTCCCCCCTCAAAATCACCATCAGCACCCGACCTCTCTTGGCAAAATCGGTTGGAAACTTCTCGTACAGACCAACACAACCGGCGCTTGATTTGAGTAGCCCAATACGACTCAGATTATTGGGCTATTCACCTTTGTTTTCGCTTACTCAATTTCACCTTTGGGCTGAGGAGACAGCAAAGCCTTAAGCATTTCAGCTAAGACCGACACGGGGACACCCGACCCATAGGTATCAAAGGTGATCGTCCCTGAGGCATGCCCCATGACAGCTTGAGCGTGAGTCGTTGGAACCCCTTTGACCTGCATCAGTGAAGCCAATGAGTGGCGCAGTGAGTGGAACACTAAGCCTCTGACGTAGGACTCTCCAAGAGCCTGAGGGATTGCCTGTTGGTTCACCCACTCGCCCGCAGGTCTGTAGCCAATCTGTGCCAATGCATCATTACCACTCAGTTTGCACGTCTCGACGTATCTCAAGAATGCTTGAAGGTCGAAACCATAGGCTCCATCGGTTAAAGGCACTTGTCGCTCACTGCGCTTGTTCTTAATGGACTTGCCTTCACCAACCTCATTGATGTGGATAACGACAATGCCTGACTCCAGTGTCTGGATGTCGCTGACGCTCAACTGAGAGATCTCATTGAGTCTCCCCCCGGTGATGATTCCCAGGCTCAGTAGCCAACGCTTCCAGGAGGTCTCAGGGAGCTTATTGGAATACTCCATCAGCTTGCCTATCTGTTCCTGGGAGAACGCCTTACGGCTCGACTCAATGCCTTTGGTGAACTTGAGTTTCTTGTCGTAGGACTTTTCGAGGTGTCCATTCTCAACCGCCCAATTCAGGACAGCAGAGAGCTTCATCAGCATCTGATTTACTGTTGAGGGTTTACGTGTAACTGCAAGCCTCTCCCTCAGGCTCACAAGGTCTGCCCGCGTGTGTACCCTGAGATCCAAGGATCCTAACTCAGTGCTCAAGACTCCATGAGTGAACTTGGTGGTGTTGAGTGTGGTGGCCTTCTGGTCCCCCGCTCGGTCCGTCATGTAGAGGGATGAGAGAACCTCAAAGGTCATTGGAGGGGCACTTACAGATAGGGACAGAGGCACGCTGTTGACGTGCTTCAAGTCGCCCCGAGAGATGCGCTGAGAGCCGTCCTCAGAGTCTCCCTCAAGGTCCCTAATAATGTTCACTAATGGCACTGAGTCGCCCTGCAAGCGCACCTGTGCGGCCCTCATGACCTGTCTCGCTCTGGCTACATGTTCGTGCTGATCGACACTCAGGGGCATCGTAGCGCCGATCTCTGTGAGGTTGGTCCTAATGTCTTCGTACAGGTCTCCCCAGTCACGTAAAGAGTGAAGATCATGGGCAGAGGACAACAGTCCCTCAGCGACCCACAGCAGATGCTCCCTAAGCTCACTCCAAGTCGCCTCAGGGTGATCCAGGTGAAAGGCCTTAAGGGTCTCGGCAAGTCGTCTTGAAGCGTCCATAGCGGCCTTTCTGTCAGTGGTCTTGAGTGAAACTGAGGTGGCCTGAGTGGTGCTGCCTGTCTCTCTGAGACGCAGATAGTAGATGCCATTGCGCCTGTAGTGATAGGGCTTAGCGAGCCTTGTAGTCGGCCTGAGAGGGATACCAAGAGTTGTGACAGCACTTGTAACAGGATAGAGCTTTGGGTTGGTCTTCATGGCGGTCTGCCCCGTAATCATTGGGTGAGACCTTTGTTGCCTGTAGTCTTGGATGTACTGCCGGGAGGATTTGCGCAAGCTCAAGCGGATTACCTTGTTGTGGGACTACATCAGGCAAACCGCTGAGCTGAACCGCGCATTGTTGCTGGGCGAAACGTCGACCATGCTGTTTGCAGACTAACTACCTACAAGACGCGTCGATTAATTCCCACGGTAAGTGGAGAAGCCGTAAGGGCTGAGCAGCAACGGAATGTGGTAGTGCGCGACCGTGCCGTCGACTTCGAAAATCACCGGTACTTCGGGAAAGAAGCTGGCGATCTTGTGTGCCTTGAACCATTCACCGGTTTTGAACGTGACGCGGTAGATACCCTTCTCCAACGGCTTACCCTCCGGGTAGAGCGCCGGGATACGACCTTGCTCGTTGGTCGATGCCGTATTGAGCATGTCCCAGTCCTTGCCATTGCTTTTTTCCAGGGTCACCCGGACTTCCGGGGAAGGCAGCCCGTCCTGCAGATTCAGCACGTGCACGCTCAGGGGATTTGCCGCAGCCAATGCCAGCGAGGACATAACGCTCAATACGGCACCGGCGAAAAGCAGTTTCAATAGTTTCATGATCGTCTCTTTAGTGGAGGGCCGCTGATTAGCGCGTGCCAGGTAAAGTTTTAGAGATAGCGGCCAGTGCGCAACCTTCGTCGAATGCCGCGCCGCCAGCACCGGCGACGCCCAACGCACCGATGACCTCGCCGTCGACCAGCAACGGCACGCCGCCGCCGAGCAGCAAAAGCTCGTTCACGGTGTTGAGGTTTTCGGCATCCGGCGTACTGCGGGCACGCTCGGCCAGTAACCGCGTGGGCGTCTTGGTTGACAGTGCGGTATAGGCTTTGCGTTGAGCCGCCAGCGTGTTGTGCGGGCCGACATTGTCGTCACGCTGCACGGCGACCAGGTTGCCGCCACGGTCGACGACCGCCACAACGGCTGTGCGGCCCTGTGCATGGCACGCGGCCAGTGAGGCATTGGCCAAATTATTCGCCAACGCCAACGTGACGTCCTTGCGCTGCGCAACCTGGGTATCGGTTGCCGCCATTGCAAACGTAGAGCCCATCGCCAACGTGAGCAGCAATGAAATTGATCCGGTGATACGCATGCCTTTCCCTCTGGTTGAACGTGGCCGAAAAATCGCCAGGCATAATGGTCCAACCGCCCCGTCAGGTTCATTGCACGCGGATTACCGATTTGTAATGTGCAAACACAGCCGATCGGCCTAGCCTATGGCCCTGCCCTGGAGGAAAAAATGCGTGTCCTTGTCGTCGAAGATGAAGCGAAAACTGCTGACTATTTGCACAAAGCCTTGAGTGAGTCCGGCTATGCCGTGGACGTCGCCTTGAATGGGCTGGATGGCCAGCATTTGGTGCAGGAGAGTGAGTACGACCTGATCATTCTTGACGTGATGCTGCCGGGTCTGGACGGCTGGCAATTGCTGCAGATCATCCGGCGCAAGTGGCAAACCCCGGTGTTGTTCCTCACCGCTCGCGACGCCATCGATGATCGGGTCAAGGGCCTGGAACTGGGGGCCGATGATTATCTGGTCAAGCCCTTTTCCTACGCCGAGCTGTTGGCACGCGTGCGCACCTTGCTGCGCCGGGGCCCGCCGCGCGAGGTTGAGCAGTTTCTGGTGGCCGACCTGAGCCTGGACGTGTTGCGGCGCAAGGTCACGCGCAATGGCCAACGCCTGACCCTGACCAACAAGGAGTTTGCGCTGCTGCACCTCTTGCTCAACCGTGAAGGGGAAGTGCTGTCACGCGCGCTGATTGCCTCCCAGGTCTGGCAGATGAACTTCGACAGCGACACCAATGTGGTCGACGTTGCCATCCGTCGGCTACGGGCGAAGGTCGACGACCCTTACCCGGTCAAGCTGATTCATACCGTTCGCGGCATTGGCTACATGCTTGAGGTGCCCTCTTGAAGTGCCTGCCGCGCGCCCTGAGTTTGCGCCTGGCCGTGATGTTCGCCCTCGTCAGCATGGTGCTGATGGGCGCTATCGGTTTTTATCTTTATCAATCGCTGGAGCGAGAAATCGCCTGGCGCGACGACCAGGCGCTGCTCGGGCGCTTGCAGCGCCTGCAAGGGCTGATCAACGACAGCGACAGCATAGAAACCCTGCGCGACCGGCCCAAACTGTACGAAAACATGCTGGGCAACCGTGACAATTTACTGTGGATCGTCGACGAGTCGGGTCGGGCGCTAATCGAAATCAATCCTGCACAGGTGCGCATGCCCACACTGGCGGCTGCGCCTACGGCTCAGCTGACTGACGGTGACTACGCGCAACCCGTGCGAATCGCCTGGGTGGATATCGTCAACGGCGACCGCCACCTGACCCTGATCGCGGCCAAGCTGCTGAGCGAGCGGGAGCAGATGCTGAGCGCTTACCGGCTCAAGCTCTGGCTCGCATTATCCGTGGGCGCGCTGCTGGCCTTTGTGCTCGGAGGCTGGGTCAGCCAGCGCGGCTTGCGCCCGGTGCGGCAGCTGGCGACACGTGCTGCGGGCATTGATGTTCAGCATTTGCATGTGCGCCTGGAAGACTTCAATGAGCTGAGCGAGCTGCAAGTGCTCAGCAGAGCCCTCAATCAGATGTTGGCGCGACTTGAGGAAGGCTTTGCCCAACTGTCGCGTTTCTCCGAAGACCTCGCCCATGAGATGCGTACGCCGTTGAGCAACCTGATGGGCCATACCCAGCACACGCTGAGGCATGGCCGCACGGTTGATGAGTATCAGAACCTGCTGGTCTCCAATCAGGAAGAATACGAGCGGTTGGCGCGGATGATCGACAGCATGTTGTTTCTGGCGCGTACCGAACAATCCCATATCTCGATCACACCTGAACGGCTCGACCTGCCCGAGCTCTGCGCGCAATTGTGTGAGTATTTCGAAGGTGTCGCGCAGGAGCGCGATCTACAACTGGTTGACCACACCCAGGGTGAGTTGGTGGCTGACCCGATCCTGCTCCGCCGCGCAATGGCCAACCTGCTGGCCAACGCGCTGCGCCATGCGACGCCCGGCACGGCCGTCACTGTCAGCAGCGAGATTCGCGAAAACCGGCTTGAACTCAGTGTGCACAACAGCGGCGATCCAATCGCAGCAGAGCACCTGCCGCGATTGTTCGAGCGCTTTTACCGGTGTGATCCATCGCGCAATCAACCGGGCGATTCCGGCGGGTTGGGCTTGGCCATCGTTCGCTCGATCATGCAGATTCACAACGGTCGCGTCAGCGTGGACAGCACTGACAGTGGGACGCGCTTTTGCCTGGTGTTCCCCCTGACGCCGGGCAGTTAGGCGAATGCGGTCTAAAACACGATGCGGTTCAAAGGTGGGAGGTGGCTTGCCGCCGATCGCAGTGTGTCAGCTATAGATCTGTGACTGACCCACTGCATTCGCGAGCAAGCCCGCTCCCACATTTTGATTGCATTTCAGATGGCAGCTGGGGAGGTAGCTCAGTCCGCGCTCACCACAATCGACACTCGCCGATTCTCCGTACGCCCCTCCGCCGTGTCGTTGGACGCCACCGGCTGGCTGCTGCCCAACCCGCGCAGTTGGATGTTTTCTTCTTTCATGCCCGCTGCGGCCAGCACCGTCGCCACGCTTCTGGCACGCCGCAGGGACAACTGCTGGTTGTAGGCTTCCTTGCCCGAGCCGTCAGTGTGGCCGTCTATGCGCACGCGTTCGATGCCTACGCCCAGCAAGGCCTTGCCGATGCGCTGGACGATTTCGGTGCTGGGCGGGTTGAGGGTTTCCACGTCGCTGCCGAACAGCACTTTGCCCGACAGGCCAAACGCCCAGCCTTCATCAGTCAGTTCAAAGCCTTGTTGCTTGAGCACTGCGACCTGCGCCGGGGTCAGGCCCTTGGGTGGGGGCGTCTGGCAGCCGCCAAGGGCCAGCAACGCTACCAGCAAAGTCATAAACATAACGCGGGGGGTGGATAACAAGGGATCAGCTCCTGTGTTGAAGGGTGACGACAGGCTCCGCCGTTTGCTGGCCGCCCAGGGAATGGCGCTTGGCCTGGTACATCGCCGCGTCGGCGGCGTTGAGCAAGCTGCCGGGCGTGGCGCCATGATCGGGGTAGAGGGCGATGCCAATACTGAGGGAGGTCAACACTTGGGTATTGCCCGGCACGGGAATCGGCTGGTCCATGCTGGCGATGATCTTGTCGGCGATGCGTTGGGCGTCTTCGACCTTGTGCAACGGCGCCAGCAGGATCGCGAATTCATCACCGCCCAGGCGCGCCACCAGGTCATCTTCACGCAATTGCGCGCGCACACGCTCGGCGACGGCCACGAGCACTGCATCGCCGGCGGCGTGCCCAAAGCTGTCGTTGATTTCCTTGAAGCGGTCGCTGTCGAGATAGAGCACCGCCACTTGTTCCTTGGCCTTGGCGGCGCTGCGCAGGGCGCGAATCAGCCGGCCTTCGAAGTACGCACGGTTGGGCAAGCCGGTGAGGCTGTCGTGGTTGGCCTGGTGCGCGAGGCTTTCGTTTTCGCTTTGCAGGTGGCTTTGCCAGGCTTCCATTTCACCGAGCAACGCGTTGAAGTCACTGCCCAGGCTGTCGAGTTCGGCGATCCGCGCCGGCGGTACACGGCGGTCGAAGTCACGTTCGCTGCGCGCGGCGTGGGCCACCGCGGCGAGGCTTTGCAGCGGACCGGTGATGCCGCGCAACAGGCGCCGCGCCAGATGCAACGCAACCCAGGCACTGAGGGCGGTGCAGATCAGGATGCCGGCCAGCCCGCTCAGCAAAAAGCGCAACAGGCTGCCGCCGTGGCCGGTGAGGTGGATGCTGCCGATGGGGCGCCCCTGATGCAGGATCGGCTGGCTGATCGGCTGTTCGAGCAGCGCGTGCGCCAGCTCGAGTTCAAGCGCTGACAGCATGCCGGTTTCGGGACGTTTCCACTGCGCGAGCAACTTGCCGTTTACGTCCAGCACTTCGGCCTGGGCCACTTCCTCGGTAGAGGCGATCAAGCTCAGGGCCTCGGTGGCCGCCGCACTGTCGTTGAACACCACCGCCGCTTCCACGGTGTAATTGATCGAGCGCGCGATCAGGTGCAGGTTGTGCTCGGCATACACGCGCAGCGCCAGTACACCGAGCAGCGTCAGGGAAATACTCGCCAGGCTCACCGCCACCAGCGCAAGGATCAGGTGCCCTCGGCCAATCACCGAGCGCAACGTCGGTCGCACGTTATCGACCTTCATGGCGCGGGCGCTCGGCGGCGGGACAGTTGCAGTACGTTGGGGTGGATGCGCACGCCGCTGCGCGCCACGGAATCGAGGTTGACCTCGAATGACACTTGCTCATCACCCACGCGCAGGCAGAACAGGCTGCCCACGGTGCATTGGTCGCCGCCTTCGCTGATGCTGAGCACCGGGTGGCCGACCAACGAGGCAAATAACCGACTGCGCTCATCGCCGGTGAGTTTGCCGATGTACACGGCGTCGCAGGCATTGACGAGGTCGGGGTGATCGGCCAACAGGCGCTGGACCAACACCGGGCGGCCAGTGGCCTGGGTGGTGCCTTTGACCAGGTCGTCGGTGTACTGCGTCGGGCCGACGACGCACAGGCGCAGTTGCGCAGGCTCCACCGGCCACCGCGCGTAACTGAGGATACCCAGCACCACCTGGGTGACCGCCTGGGCACGGGAGTCCGCGGGGCTCGGGGCCTGGGCAAATGCGCCAGGCGTGAGCAGGCACAGAAACGCCATCAGCAGCAGGTGTCTCCAGCTCAAACTACGCTCTGTGGACGAGACAGCCACGTTCATGCAGCGATTCTCTCAGGTGTCGTCGGGGTGATGCCGCAACGATAGCACAGCGTCGGATATTTCTGACTCCTGGCCCAACTCCAGCATCAACCCACTCAAGCGCTTGACCTTGCGCCTTACCGCTTCTTCAAACACGCCGCCACGCGGCTCGATCAGGCTGAACCAGCGCTTGGCCCGGGTGATACCGGTGTAGATCAGCTCTTTGGTCAGCACTGGGTTCAGCGCGTCCGGCAGGATTAGCGCTGTGTGGGTGAATTCCGAGCCCTGGGATTTGTGCACGGTCATGGCGTACACGGTTTCCACATCATTCAGGCGGCTGGGCAGTACAAATCGCACTCCGCCCTGGCCGTCGTTACGTGGGAAAGCGACGCGCAGCACCTGGGGCCCGCCGTCGCTTTCGGGCAGTTTGAGGGCGATGCCGATGTCGCCGTTCATCAAGCCCAGGCCGTAATCGTTACGGGTCATCAGCACGGGGCGGCCTTCGTACCATAGCTCGTCGCCCTCGATCAGCCGCACTTTGCGCAAGGCGGCGGTGATGCGCTGGTTGAGCCCTTCCACACCCCAAGGGCCTTTGCGCACGGCGCAAAGCAGCTGGAAGGCGTCGAACGCTTGCAGCAGTTGCTGCGCCCAATGGGTCCAGGCGAGGTCTTCGCGCGGGGTGTCGAGGGCCGGTCGGGCGCTTTGCAGCAAGTTGAGGTAATAGCGATAACCCTCGGCACCGTCGCCCTGCCCGTCCAGCACCAAGCGCTCAAGGGCGTGGTCGTGCTCGCCTTTGAGGCTCACGCAGAACAGGTCTTTATGGCTGCGGGCAGCCAGCAATTTACGCGCTTCCTCGGCGTTTTGCTGGTTGACCCAGCGCGCCAGTTGGCCGATACCGCTGCCTTCGCCGAAACGCCGCGAGTACCGCAGCATCACCACTTGCTGGGCCAGGGGGTGGCTGCCGTCGAGGTCTTCCTGCAGGCCGCTGGCGCTGAGGTCTTCGCCGCTGGCCGCTTGCAGCCACTGGCGGGTCTGGGGGCTGTACCAACCGGCTTCGGCGTCGCAGCACAAATCGCCGAGCACGGCGCCCGCCTCCACCGACGCCAACTGGTCCTTGTCGCCCAGCAACACCAGGCGTGCGTGGGGCGGCAAGGCGTCGAGCAGGTTGGCCATCATTTCCAGGTCGATCATCGACGCCTCATCCACCACCAGCACATCCAGCGGCAGTGGGTTGCCCAGGTGGTGACGGAAATGCCGGGTGCCCGGGCGACTGCCCAGCAAGCGGTGAACCGTGGTGACCTGAGTCGGGATTTTTTCGCGCACGCTGTCGGGCACTTTCAGCGACAGCACTTGCTGGCTAATCGACTCGGTAAGGCGCGCGGCGGCTTTACCTGTGGGCGCGGCCAGGCGGATGCGCAACGGCGTGCCGGCCTCCACGGCGGGCGCCTGCAACAGGGCGAGCAGGCGCACCACCGTCGTGGTCTTGCCGGTGCCGGGGCCGCCGGTGACGATGCTGAATGCACCGCGAGTGGCCAGGGCGCAGG
Source organism: Pseudomonas viridiflava (assembly GCF_900580675.1). Lineage (GTDB taxonomy): Bacteria > Pseudomonadota > Gammaproteobacteria > Pseudomonadales > Pseudomonadaceae > Aquipseudomonas. Next base: position 7,905 of record NZ_UTBG01000107.1, on the reverse strand, counting down.
CGAGTTTCTGCCAGTCAATCACACCATCGGGTGGCGGTTGGTCGAACAAACTGTTCAGGCGTTGCGGCAAATCGGCACCGACGGTTTCCTCGGTCGCCAGGCGCAGGCGCAGCGCCGTGTCGATACGCCGCTCGTAGGTCCAGTAGCGGCGCAGGTACAGGCGTTTGCCGGCCAGTACCAAAGGTCGGCTTTGCGCGGGCTCACTGCCATCGACGGCCAGGGCGACCAGGTGGCTGGCGGCCAGGGCATGGCACCAGTGCGCGCCGTCCAAGCCTTCGAGCAATTGCGACGGCAGCAGCATCGCGTCGGTTTGCAGGTCGCCTTCGGGCGGCAGGGACAGGGCAAAGTCCGGCGCCTTGAGGGTTTCGAACAGGTCCAGGCACACGTGGCCGTGGCCCAGTTGGTGGCTGGTCAAGGCCGCCGCGAGCAACACCAGCGGGTCGGCCTGCGGGTCGAGCTCGTGCAGGAAGCCGACGAACGCTTTGTCCAACGCGCGCAGCCAGCCACGGTCGACCCAACGCTCCAACAACTGGACCAAATCGGCAGCGCGGCTGAGGGGCTGCAGTTCCTCAAGCGGTAACGGCGACAGGCTCATAGCAGGACTCCTTGTTCCCAGGCGGGCTCAACCTTGGGCGGGATGGGCTTGCCCTGGAACAGCAAGTCCAGGCCTTCGATCAGCTCGCGTGGCGGCCGGGTGAAATACGCGCCTTGGCTGGCGGCCTGGGTACCGCGCAGGAACAGGTACAGCGCGCCACCGACGTGGCGGTCGTAGTCGTAATCTGGCAGGCGGGCCTTCAGTTGGCGGTGCAGGGCCAGCAGGTAAAGTACGTATTGCAGGTCGTACCGGTGCTCGAGGATTGACTGCTCCATGGCGTCTCGGGTGTAGGCCGAATCGTCGGGGCCGAGCCAGTTGGATTTGTAGTCGGCCACGTAATAGCGGCCGTCGTGCTCGAAGGTCAGGTCGATAAAGCCCTTGAACATACCGTTGAGCAGCACGGGTTCAGCGGCTACACGGGACACGCCGTTGTGCGTGTACTGGCACACCATTTTGTCGAGGGCGAGTACGTCGACTCTGTGGCTGGCGAACCAGAACTCCATCTCAATCTGGTACTGCTGCAAGCTGCTCAGGGTGACGTGGTCGTTATCCATTGGCAGAGGCGTTTGCAGCAAGTGGCCAAGCCAGCCGCTGAGCGTCACGATCCAGCCTTCCCAGTTGCGGCGGTTGCAGCGAGCGCCCACGGCTTTTTCGATGGCCTCAGGCGTCACGTTGAAACCGTCCTCGCCCGCCCACTCCAGCAGGCCGTGGAGGAAGGTGCCGGGATTTGGACCGCGTGGGAAACGGTGAATATCACCGCCAGACGCCGCCACTTCGCGCGGTGCGTCGGGGTCCAGGCGCTCGTCATCGAACAGCTTCTGGGCCTGCGGGCTTTCCGGCGCTTCAAGGCTGACGGCGCTCATGCTGTCGCCGATTCGCAAGGCGCTGTAGGAAGCGATCCACCAGTTTTCGGCGGCCTTGCGCTTGGGCAGCAACGGTGCGAGCAAGGTGGCCTCGTTGCGCGGTGGGTGGAAGTCGATGTGCTGTGCTTCGGGCACGCTGGCGTAGTGGATCGCCGCGCAGCCTGCCTGCAGATCCACCAACCAGCGCGCCAGGCCGGCCGACTCAGCCAGCGTTGCACCAGCACCCAGCAAGTAACCGAGCGCTGACAGATGCAGCACAGAGCTGCTGTTATTGCCGCGTTTGAGGTCGGCGATCCCCAGCCAGCAGGCGTGTTTGGCACGGGTCAGGGCCACGTAGAGCAAACGCAGGTCTTCGGCCAGCCGCTCGTCGTCGGCCTGGGCGATCAACTCGGCGGTCGGGCGCAGGCTGACTTGGGATTTGCCGTGTTCGTCGTGGTAATGCAGCGGCAAACGGCTGCCATCCACCGGCTTGGCCGAGCAGATAAACGGCAGGAATACCAGGTCGTACTCCAGGCCCTTGGATTTGTGGATGGTCACGACCTTGACCAGTTGCTCATCGCTTTCCAGACGCAGGATCTGCTCTTCACCGGCCTGGCCCGACAGCGCCAGGTGTTCGGCCAAGTGGCGGATCAGCGCCTGTTCGCCGTCCAACTCCGATGCGGCCTGTTGCAGCAATTCGCTGAGGTGCAGCAGGTTGGTCAACACACGTTCGCCGTCGCTGCGGGCGATCAGGGTTTGCGGCAGTTTGAAATCATGCAGCAGACGACGCAGCATCGGCAGCACGCCCTGGGTGCGCCAGATCGCGCGATAACCACGGAACTGCATGACGCGGGTTTCCCACGCCAGTTCGTCCTGGTTCAGACGCTCCAGCTCGGGCAGCGACAGGTTCAAGGTGACGCAGGCCAAGGCGGCACGCAGCGGGCGTTCGACGTCAGGCTCGGCGCAGGCCTTGAGCCAGGCCAGCAAGTCGTGAGCTTCCTGGGCGGCAAAGACTGAATCCTTATCCGACAGATACACACTGCGAACGCCACGGGCGGCCAACTCGGCGCGCACGGCTTGGGCTTCCTTGCCGTCGCGCACCAGGATGGCGATGTCTGACGGAAGCACGCCGTCAAAGCTGCCATCCGGCTGTAGGAAACCTGCAGTGCCCTGCTGCCCACCGTTGAGCAACTCAACAATCTGTGTGGCGCAGGCGCCGGCCAGTTGCTGGCGATACACCGCGTTGGACACCGGCTGGTCGGTGGGCAGATGCCACAGGTTCATCGCCGGCAGCGTGTGGCCATCGACCTGCAACTGCTCTTTGCGGCCCTGGGACTGCACCGAGTGAAACGGTACCGGGTTGTCGCCATTCGGCTCGCGAAAAAGGAACGCGCCACGGCCGGTTTCGGCACGCTGGAACACATGGTTTACCGCCTCGACCATTGCATGGCTGGAACGGAAGTTGGTGCCCAGGGTGTGGTGGCGGCCGGTGGTGGACTGGCGGGCGCGCAGGTAGGTGTAGATGTCGGCACCGCGGAACGCGTAGATCGCCTGCTTCGGGTCGCCGATCAGGACCAGGCCGCTGTCGAGGTGGTTTTCTTCGATGCGGTAAATGCTGTCGAAGATGCTGTATTGCACCGGGTCGGTGTCCTGGAATTCGTCGATCAGCGCCACCGGGAACTGCTCGCGGATCACACTGGCCAGGCGTTCGCCACCGTCCGCCTGCAGGGCGGCGTTGAGGCGGATCAGCATGTCGTCGAAGCCCATCTCGGCGCGACGGCGTTTTTCTTCTTCGAAACGTTTACCCACCCAGCCGGCAGCGTGTTGCAACACGGCGGCGTCGGGGGTCGGCAACGCGTCAAGGGCGGCCTTGAGGCTGGCCATTGCGTCGATGCCGGGATGCTGCGGCGGCTCGCCCTTCCAGGCTTCCGCCATGCCGTCGGGGGTCAGGCGGGTAAAGCCGGTGCCGATGTCCAGTTGTTCGAGGGTTTCGTCGGCGGCCCAGGCGCTGATTTTTTCGAACCAGGGCTCGAAGTAGCGTGCTTGCATTTTGCGGCCATCGACGGCTTTGGCGGCCACGGCTTGCAGGCAGATATCGCGCAACTCGGCGGCCCATTGTTGCCACGGCGCCTTGAGGCTTACCAGCACTTCGCGGCGCTCCTGCAGGCAGGCGTTGATCAGCTCGGCGGGCTCGCGGGCTTCGTCGGTGGGGCGTTCGCTGCCGAAGAGCGCGCGCACTCGCGGCATCAGCGCGGCGGGGCCGCTCCAGTTTTTGCGGACCCAGTTGAGCGCGTCGTCGCGCATCGGGTAGCAGAACAGCCGCCAGTAGTCGCGCAGCACTTCGCCGAGCAGGTCGCTGTGGTCGGTTTCCAGGGTTTGGGTGAACAGGCTGCCGCTGTCGAATGCGTGCTCGCGCAGCATGCGCTGGCACCAACTGTGAATGGTCGACACGGCGGCTTCGTCCATCCACTGGGCGGCGATGTCCAGGCGATTGGCGCAGGCGGGCCATTGTTCGGGGAGGTATTCGTCGCGCAGGTCGGCGATCAGCGCGTCCGGTTGCTCGATTTCATCGCGGAAAAAACGCGCGGCTTCAGCCAGTCGGATGCGGATGCGTTCGCGCAGCTCTTTGGTGGCGGCGTCGGTGAAGGTCACCACCAGGATCTGCGGCGGCAACAGTTCGCGGCCGAAACCGGACTCATCACCGCCGTGGCCAAGCACGAGGCGCAGGTACAGGGCGGAAATGGTGAACGTCTTGCCGGTGCCGGCGCTGGCTTCGATCAGCTGGCTGCCTTTGAGCGGGAAGGCCAGGGCTAAAGGTCTGTTGATCATGCGCCGGCCTCCTCGCTGTTGAGCGATCGCCATGGGGCGTTGAGCAACGGGCGATACAGGGTTTCGCACCAACCTTCGAATTCTTCGCTGGCCACCAGGGCCGCGAAATCGGGGAACTGCCGGGTAAGCGCGGGGCTTTCGCGGCGTTCGCCGTCGGTGGTCAGGCCATCGCCTTCATAGGCTTTGCCGGCGGCGGCTTGAGCCTTGACGGGGTCGGTTTGGCCGAGCCAGGCGAAGGCGGTTTTGACGGCCACCGGCAGAGGCTTTCTCATGCCCATGTGCCAGGCGACCAGCAAGTCGCCGAGGATTTCCTGCGCATTGGATTTCTCCAGCGGCGCCAGTAGCAAGGTGTCGTCACTTGCGACCAGGCCGGTGCTCAGTCGCAGGCCACATGCACAGGCGACAACGTGGTTGACCCAAGGGCGTATCAGGCGATGCCACTTGCGGGTCTTGATCGAGCCGATGCTGTTGGGGATGGTGGTCACGCTGAGCAAGCTGCCATCACTGCGTCGGTGCAGGCCGCTGATCCAGCCTTCCAGTTGAATGCCTTGATGCTCAAAACTGATCGGTTCGGCGGTGGTGTGCGGGGTCGGCCAAAGGGTCAGAAGCTGTTGGTAGCGTTGCAGCAGATCGGGCAACGGTTCGATCAATTCGTGGCGCAGGCACTCGCCGAAACCGACCATCGGCAACAGGCCACTGCCTTGCAGGCGCAATGCCTGGGCATTCAGGGCCTGGTCGAGGTGATCAGGCTGGCTTAGCGCGGCGCTTAAAAGGCTGTCACTCAGGCTGTAACGCTGCAGTGCGTCGAGCACGAACGGCTCTTCATCAGCCAGCGGCACTTCGGCGGCTTCGAAGAACACTTTCAGACGTTGGCTGAAGAAATGTTTGACCGGGTTGCGCAGGAAGTCCTGCAACTGCCCGAGGCTCAGCGGCTCTTCCTGTTGGTGCTGCGTCAGCTCTTCATCTTCCGGAATGGCATCCGGTGCCTGGTGCAGCAACTGCCATTCGCGGGCGTAGCTGAACAGCTCATCGCCGGCGTGGAAATAACGGGCGCTGAAGGGTTGCAACGGGTGCTCCTGAGTCATTGCTTCCAGCAGTGCTCCTGGCCCTGCGTTGTGCCAGCCGCTGATGAGATGGTCACGCAGTTGGCCGATCAATACCGAGGCCGGGCGATCACTGTTGTCGCGAATGCTGCGGCCGACCCAACTGATGTAGAGCTGGTCACGGGCAGACAACAGAGCCTCAAGCAAAAGATAGCGGTCATCTTCACGACGTGAACGGTCGCCGGGGCGGTAGTCGCTGCCCATCAGGTCGAAGTCCAATGGCGGTTGCGCACGCGGGTAGTCGCCGTCGTTCATGCCGAGCAAGCAAACCAGCTTGAACGGGATGGCGCGCATGGGCATCAGGGTGCAAAAATTGACAGCACCGGCCAGGAAGCGTTGAGACAATCGGCCCTGGTCCAGGCCCGCAAGCCAGGCCTCGCGGACGACGGTAAGCGGTAACTCGTCCTGCAGGCCGACGGACTCGCAGGTTTCCAGCCAGGTTTCACGGAGTTGCTCCAGTTGGCCGAGCAAGTAGTCGTCATGTTCGCTGCTGGGCAGGAAGAACAGTTGCATCAGGCGTTGCAGGCGCTCGCCCCATTCTTGTGGAGCCGCCGGTTGGGACAGCGCCTGATGCGCATCGCTCAGCGCGTCGAGCAATGCGACCAAGGGGCCGATCAGAGCCGCGTCGAGGCCACCGATTTCGTCGTAGGGCTCGATGCCGTCGCACGCGAGCCCGGTGCCGACGGCATAACCCAGCAGCATGCGACGCAGGCCGAATCGCCAGCTGTTTTGCTCCAGTTCGTTGGGCAGACCGAGGCCTGCACGTTGTTCGGCGTTGAGGCCCCAACGGATGCCGGCACCTTCGATCCAGCGGTGCAGCGTGGGCAGGTCGCGCTCCTTGATCGCGAACCGTTCGCGCAGGGCAGGAACGTCGAGCAAGTCTAGGATTTCGCTGACCGGGAAGCGGCTGTCCGGAAGTTTGAGCAGGTGTTCGACGGCAATCAGCAGGGGATCGCGGCCGCGTTGGCCCTGGTCGGTGAGCGTGAAGGGAATGAAGCGCGGGTCGCTTCTTTCCAGTTGGCCGAATACAGCGCGAATGTGCGGTGCGTAGCTGTCGACGTCGGGGACCATGACGATGATGTCCCGAGGGCGCAGCGTCGGGTCGGCGCTGAAGCGTTGGAGCAACTGGTCGTGAAGGATTTCCACTTCACGCTGGGCACTGTGGGCGATGTGGAAACGAATTGACGTATCACGCTCAAGATCGACAGCAGGCCAAAGCTCGCGTGTTTCGTTGAGTGGGCGCAGTTCGAGAATGTCGTCCTGCACTTGGTTGAGCAGCGTGGTGGGTTCGCTTTCACTGAACAGGTCGATGCGACCGTCCCGAAATGCGGCGCGGTAGCTGCTCGGGTCATCGTAGCTGTCCAGCAGGCTGATGTAGTCGCGGCCTTGTTTGCCCCAGGCGGCGAGCAGCGGGTGGGCGTGCTGGTGCAGGGTCTGTGGGTCGATGGTGACTGGCATGCCAGCCTTGCGCGCTTGGCGTTTGTATTCGTTACGCAGCAGGTCTTTGTCGGCAACGATGTCGGACCAATGGTGGCGACACGGGTTGTGTACGCAGAGCAGGACTTGGCTGAACCTTGCTAAACCGGCGAGGGCTTCCAGTGCTTGTGCGGGCAGCGAAGAAATACCGAAAACGATTACTCGCGAAGGTAAGCCTGGGGGCGCCTGGTCAAGGGTGTTTATGCGCTCGATAAAACGCTGGTGTACGCCGGCGCGGCTTTGGGCCATGCCCTCTTCACCTACATCCAGCAACAGTGCCCGCCATAATTCCGCTTGCCAGCAGTTGGCGGGATTCAGGGCTTTGGATTCGCCTCGACCGTTGCGCAGCTGGTGGCGACCTGCTGCCCAATCTTCCAGCCAATCGGCACGGTAAACCTGATATTGGTCGAACAAATCGGCCAAACGCTCGGCGAGTTGATAGCGTTTGCGCAGGTCGGTGTCGTGAGTGAGGAAGCGCTGCAGGGGCTCGAAGTGCGGCTGGTCGATAAGCTCGGGGAGCAAGCGCATCAGGCGCCAGGTCAGCGGGGCTTTATCCAGCAGGGACTTGGGCGGGATTTCGTCGCGTCCCAAGACCATGCGATACAGCTGCCACATGAAGCTACCGGGCAGTTGCACATCGATGGCGGCGGCGATGCCGCAGCCCCCCATATCATCTTCTTCCGGGTCTTCAGCCAGAGCCAGCTTGAGCCATTGGGCGATACCGTTGCTTTGTACCAGGGCGATTTCGTTTTCCAGGGGGGCGAGCGGGTAACGACGCATCCAGCTGACCACCAGGCTGCGCAGTTCGTCCAGGCGGTTGCCATGAACCACCATAAATCCAGCGCTGAGGGACGTCGCATCCGGCATAACGGCTTCCTTGGAAAAGCTAAATCGAGGCATGGACTTTAGCATTGAAGGCCACCGTAATGAGCCTCTTCGCACTTTCCAAGCGCCCAAAACAAAACCCCTGTTTGCGTTAGCAAACAGGGGTTTCGGAATTTAATCTTGACGATGACCTACTCTCACATGGGGAAACCCCACACTACCATCGGCGATGCAT
>NZ_UTBG01000007.1 GCF_900580675.1 Pseudomonas viridiflava | reverse complement strand
CGCCACGCCTTTACAGGTATCGCCAGCGCGCGCCGTGGAGCAACTCAATGGTGTGGCCCGCGGCCTGCTGGGGCCAACATGAAGCAAAGCCTGTTCGAAAGTCGACACCAGCCCCAATGGCAAGCCTTCGACGAACAACTCAAGCAGTTGGAACAAGGCAAGGCCAAGGCCGATGAAGTAGCCGACTTCCCTCATCAATACCGGCGCCTGTGCCAGCACCTTGCGTTGGCCCAGGAACGGGGCTACAGCAGTTACCTGGTGGACCCGTTACAACAACTGGCCCTGCGCGGCCACCAGCAACTGTACCGTCATCGCAGCCAGTTGGCGGCGAACATGCTGAGTTTCGTACTGGCCGACTTTCCCCGGCTGGTGCGGGACCAGTGGCGTTTCGTGCTGATCGCCAGCCTGCTGTTTTTTGGCAGCCTGCTGGGCATTGCCCTGTTGGTCTACCTGTTCCCGGACCTGATCTACAGCATCGTCAGCCCCCGGCAGGTGGCCGAAATGCAGAACATGTACGACCCCGACGCCAGTCGCCTGGGCCGCGCGGCCGAACGTGCTTCCAGCGAAGACTGGATGATGTTTGGCTATTACGTGATGCATAACATCGGCATTGCGTTCCAGACCTTTGCCGCCGGTTTGCTGTTTGGCCTGGGCAGCGTGTTCTTCCTGATTTTCAACGGCCTGGTTATCGGCGCGGTCTCCGGCCACCTGACCGAGATCGGGTATGGGCAGACCTTCTGGTCTTTCGTCATCGGCCACGGCGCATTCGAACTGACTGCCATCGCCCTCGCCGGCGCTGCAGGGTTACAACTGGGCTGGGCGATTATCGCCCCGGGCAACCTGGCCCGTGGGGAATCCTTGCGTTTGGCCGCACATAAAAGCGTGCAGATGCTTTGTGGCGTGATGATATTCCTGGTGATCGCAGCCTTCATCGAGGCCTATTGGTCCTCCACCACCGGGGTCAGCCCTTGGGTGAAATACCTGGTGGGCGCAACCCTGTGGGTGCTGGTGGCCGCTTACTTGAGTTTTGCAGGAAGAGCCCGCCATGCGCCTGAGTGATGCCAGTGTGGTGATTCGCCCGCGGACCTCCTGGGAAGCCATGGACCTCGGCGTGTTAATGGCACGCGAACATCGCCTGCTACTGATGAGCAGTTGGGCCTTGGTGACCCTCCCGGTATTCGTTTTGCTTAGCGTGCTGCTGTGGAAGTACCCCTCCACAGCGATGTTCCTGTTCTGGTGGCTCAAGCCAGCGTTCGACCGCCTGCCGCTGTATATCCTGTCCAAGGCCTTGTTTGGCGAAACGCCCAGCCTCAGGCAAGCGGTTCGCCATTGGCCGCGGCTGTTGAAGGGCCAACTGCTGGCGAGCCTGACCTGGCGGCGGCTCAGCCTGAGCCGCAGCTTTGTGATGCCCGTCAGCCAACTCGAGGGCCTGGATGGCCAGGCGCGCCAAAAACGCCTGGGCGTGCTGCTGCAAAGAAATGCCGGCGCCGCACGCTGGTTGACCACCATTGGGGTGCACCTGGAGATCGGCCTGTGGTTCGGCTGCATGGCGCTGTTCTATCTGTTTATTCCCCAAAACGTTGAGATGGACTGGGACTGGCAGCGCCTGGCACTTGCGGCGAACTCGCAGGGGTTGTGGCTGGAACACCTGGGTAACGCCTTCTACGCCTTGGTCCTGGTGTTCTGCGAACCTATTTATGTCGCCTGCGGTTTCAGCCTTTACCTCAACCGCCGTACCGTACTGGAAGCCTGGGACCTGGAGTTGGTATTCCGACGCCTGCGTCAACGTCTGAGCAGTGTGGTTCCCCTGTTATTGCTGATGACCGGGCTGATGTTGCTGCCATTGAGCCCCCCCGTCATGGCGGATGCCTCCAACCCCACCAAGCCGCTGAGCACCCAACACGCGAGCCAATCAATCAAGACGCTGCTGGACAACCCTCCCTTTAAAAACCCGGAAACCGTCACCCGTTACCGCTTTGGGGAAGACAAACCGACGGTTAAAAATAAAGCCCACGGTGAAGGCAAGCTTCCGGCCTGGCTGCAGGCGCTGCTGGACAACCTCAACAGCAGTAATTTCAAGCTCATCGCCCAAGCCCTGGAAGTGCTGTTATGGAGCCTCTTGCTGGGCGGCCTGGCCCTGCTGATCTGGCGCTATCGCAACGGCTTGCAGACTTTTGTCAGCCGGCGCAGGTTACCTGAACCCAAAGCCCCCAAGCCTGTGCCCACGCAACTATTCGGCCTGGAGCTGGGCGTCGAGACATTGCCCGAAGATATTGCCAGCACCGCCGAGCGCTTGTGGGCCACCCAACCAAGGGAAGCGCTTGGGCTGCTGTATCGGGGACTGCTCAGCCGGTTGCTGCATGATTTCAACCTGCCGCTGAAAAGTGCCGACACCGAGGGGCAGGTTCTGGAACGCGTGCACCAATTGCAGCAACCACAACTGCTGGCCTTCAGTGACGAATTGACCCGGCATTGGCAGAATCTCGCCTACGGCCATCACCTCCCCCCGCCTTCAGCTCAGCAAAAACTCTGCAGTGACTGGCGCAGCTTGTTCAGTTCGGGAGCCTCCCTATGAACCGGCCATTACTGTGGGTAGGCCTGCTGCTGGTATGCCTGCTCGGCGCGTGCGGTTTTTACGCCTGGAACAAAGCGATTCCCTACGAAGTCGTGGTGGACCGCGGTCCCGCGCCACAAGCCTTGGCCAACCCTTACCTCGCGGCCGAACACTTTCTGCGCCAACAAGGCGTGGCCGTGGAACATGCCAATAGCCAGGAGCGGCTGGCTACCCTCCCAGCCAAGGGCAATAGCCTTTTATTGCTGGGCGAACGTAGCAACATGACGCCACGCCAAGTGGAGCAATTACTGGGTTGGGCCAAGGCCGGAGGCCATCTTTTGCTGGTGGCCGAGGCGCTATGGGATGAAGAAGCCGGCAAGAGCGGCGATCTGCTGCTCGATCGCCTGTCTATTCACCAGACCTGGGCTGACGAACCTGAAGCGCCTGAAAACACCCTTGAAAAGAAAGCGCCAGACCTTACCAAATTGTATGTCGACAATGAAACCGCTCCGGCCTTCTTCAGCTTCGACACCGACTTCAACCTCACCGACCCCAGGCACCTGGCGCAATTTTCGGCCAACAGCGCCAGGTCGAGCCACCTGATGCAGCTCGACCTCGGGGAAGGCAGGGTCACGGTGGTCACCGACAGCGACCTGTGGAAAACCCCGGACATCGGCAAACACGACAATGCCTGGCTGCTGTGGTATCTGAGCCAGGGCACTGCCGTGACCTTGCTGTTCAACAACGACTTCGACGATCTGTTCAGCCTGCTCTTACGGTATTTCCCTCAAGCGCTGGTGGCGCTCGTGGCCTTGATTGCCCTGACACTCTGGCACGCCGGCATGCGCCAGGGTCCGATCCAGGCGCCCGCCCCCAAGGCTCGCCGGCAATTGCAGGAGCACCTGAAAGCCAGCGCCGACTTCCTGCTGCGCCGCAGCGGCCAGCGCACGCTGTTGCTGGCCTTGCAGCGCGATATCCTGCGCGCAGCCCGCCACCGTCATCCCGGCTTTGAACAACTCGACAACGCAGAACAGTGGCGGGTGATTGAACACCTGACGCACCAACCCTCTCACGTCATCAGCCAGGCCCTTGGCCCACTTGCGGCAAAACGGCTCTCAAGCGCCGATTTCAGCCGCCTGGTGGCGAGCCTTCAAACACTCAGGAATGCCCTATGAGCGAAACTCCAAGCGCCACTGCCCTGACCCGCGACACCCTGCACCGCGCCAGCCAGCAGGCGCAGGCCTTGCGCGCTGAACTGCGCAAGGCGGTGATTGGCCAGGACCAGGTGATCGATGACGTGCTGACCGCACTGATCGCCGGCGGGCATGTATTGCTCGAAGGTGTACCTGGGCTGGGTAAAACCTTGCTGGTTCGTGCCCTGGCGCGCTGTTTCGACGGCGATTTCGCGCGCATCCAGTTCACGCCCGACCTGATGCCCAGCGATGTCACCGGCCATGCCGTCTACGACCTGCACACCGAACAGTTCAAGTTGCGCAAAGGGCCGGTGTTCACCCACTTGTTGCTCGCCGATGAAATCAACCGCGCACCGGCGAAGACCCAGGCGGCCCTGCTCGAAGCCATGCAGGAACGGCAAGTGACCCTCGAAGGCGAGGCATTGCCCATTGGCCAGCCGTTCATGGTGCTGGCGACCCAGAATCCCATCGAACAGGAAGGTACCTACCCCCTGCCGGAAGCAGAGCTGGACCGCTTCATGTTGAAAGTCCGCATGGATTATCCCGACGCGCAGCAGGAACTGGACATGGTGCGCGAAGTGACGCGCTCGTCCCGCGCCGACATGCTCGACGTACATCCATTGCAGACAGTGCTGCTGGCTGAAGACGTACTGCTGTTGCAGCAGATCGCCAGTGAACTGGCCCTGGATGAACAAGTGCTCGACTATGCCGTGCGCCTGGCACGAGCCACCCGCAGCTGGCCAGGGCTGGCCATCGGTGCCGGCCCGCGGGCGTCCATCGCACTGGTACGTGGCGCCCGCGCCCGCGCGCTATTACGCGGCGGTGAGTTCGTCACCCCGGATGACATCAAGGGGTGCGCCCTGGCGGTATTGCGCCATCGGGTCCGTATTGCGCCGGAGTTGGACATCGACGGGCTGGAGGTGGACCAGGTGCTTAAGCAGTTGCTGGATCAGATTCCGGCCCCTCGGCAATGACTCGACCATGAAACCGACCCGTCTGCTATTGACCTGGCTTGGCGCATTGCTGGGTTTGAGTACGTTGCTGGGCGCTGCGGCAGCCTTGCAATTCAAGGTGCCGGGAACCTTGCATTCAGTCATGTGGGGCTTGCTCCTGGCGCTGTTGCTGCTGGCCATGCTGGACGCCCTTCGCCTGCGACACCGCCCGTCCCCGCGCGTGCAACGGCAGATGCCCGGCAGCCTGGCGCTGGGACGCTGGGGTGACGTACGCCTGGCCCTTGAGCACGACTACCTGCAACCCCTGGCGGTGCAGGTAGTCGATCACGTCCCCGACGGGTTGATTGTGGAAAACATGCCTCAGTCCATAGAGTTGCGACCTGGTGAGCGCAGTGAGCTTGGGTATCGGTTTCGGCCTTTGCGGCGCGGACACTTCAGCTTTACCCGTTGCGAAATCCATCTACCCAGCCCATTGGGCCTGTGGTCGGCTCGGCGTTTTATTGAAGTCAGCGATTTCACCCGCGTATACCCGGACTTCGCCCGCCTGTACGGTGCAGAGCTGCTGGGTGTGGATAACTGGCTAAGCCGACTGGGAGTGCGTCAACACCAACGACGGGGGTTGGGGCTCGAGTTTCATCAACTGCGCGAGTTTCGCGAGGGTGACAGCCTGCGGCAGATCGACTGGAAGGCTACCGCACGACAACGCACGCCCATCGCACGGGAATATCAGGACGAACGTGACCAACAGATTGTGTTCATGCTTGATTGCGGCCGACGCATGCGCAGCCAGGACGACGAGCTGTCGCATTTTGACCATGCCCTCAACGCATGCCTGCTGCTCAGCTATGTCGCGTTGCGCCAGGGCGATGCCGTGGGGCTGTGCACCTTTGCCGGTGACCAGCCGCGCTACCTGGCGCCGGTCAAGGGCAGTGGCCAGCTGAACCTGCTGCTCAACGCCGTATACGACCTGGACACTACCCGACGAACAGCTGACTACCAGGCAGCGGCAAGCCAGCTGTTGGCCCGGCAAAAACGTCGGGCCTTGGTGATCGTGATCACCAACCTGCGGGATGAAGACGACGAAGCCTTGCTGACCGCCGCCAATAGAATCAGCCGCCAGCACAGGGTGCTCGTGGCCAGTCTGCGCGAAGAAGTACTCGATCAGCTGCGCCAAACCCCGGTACAAACCTTGCCTGAAGCCCTGGCCTACAGCGGCACGGTTGGGTACCTCAATACGCGAGACGAACTGCATGATCGGCTGAGCGCCCACGGGTTGTCGGTGCTGGACACTGTGCCATCGGCACTGGGAGCTGCCTTGGTCACACGCTACCTGGGCTGGAAGAAAGCCGGCGTCTTCTGAAAGAAAAAACAGCGCACGACCACGGTTGGGGCTGAAGCACCCCGAACCGGGTAGACAACACGCTGTTGCTAGGCTGAAGCCTGCAAGGGATCAAAGCTGAAGTAATGCAACAGGATGGTGATCAGTTGCCCATATTCCTCGGACGCCTGAAGCACGCTGAACCCGGAATCGTAATGCTGCGGGTTGATATCTTCATGGCTCCACAAGCAGGTGGCCGTGATGTCGACTGCATCGAAAGTGTCATCAGGCCCGGGGATCTTCACACGTAACTCGAAGTCCGCGTCGACCATCATGGGCAACTGGCTGATCAACATCAGCCCGTCCTCCGAGACATTCCCCAAAAACCCGATGGGTTTGTCGGTGAGGCGGTTGAACACTTGCAGGAAATAAGGGAGTTGATGCCGCTCGATCCGTCGGTCGGTAAACATGGTGAGATCGCACTCCAGTGGCCATGACTCTGGCCGTGCCAGTGATTCGGAACGAGCAAAACCGCTCGCTCTCCCTGGATCTCGGTGTGACTACAGACAACGCTGCATCACTGGACAGCTGCCGAATCCGGGCCATACATTCATTCGAATAGAAACTTGTACAAATGAACATCTGAAGAATAGCCCAAGACTGGCGACAGGCCAGTTATGAAATGACGAATATCATCACAACGAGGCAGGACGCGGCTGGGCGGCGGTTGCGCCAGGGTAATGCCCCAATTGCTGCAGGGTGTCCAGCCGCGCACGGGCACGGTAGGCGTACTCACTGGACGGGTACTGATTAATGATGAATTGATAGGTTTGCACTGCATCAACGAAGAGTTTCTGCCGTTCCAGGCATTGTCCGCGCAACATCGAGACCTCCGGTTGCACATAACGCCGGGTGCGGCTTTCGCGGTCTACCTGAGACAACTCAAGCGTGACGCGCTGGCAATCACCGACACCATAGGCGCGGTAGGCGTTGTTCAAATGATGGTCCATCGACCAGCGGGTGCAGCCGACAACACTGACGGCCAGGGCAGCAATGAGCAAAATTCGCATGAGGGTTCTCCAGTCTTGTGCAGTGTATCGACCCCTCGTCGAAAATCTTCAGGGTGGTCAGTCTATTCAACCGTAGTAAAAACAAGCCGATCGTCGATAAGTAGTGCAAACGAACAATGACTACAACGAAAGAGCATAGTAGCCTTCCTCAGCGCTTGAACTCAGGAGTCTGTGCATGTCCGTCCGTCGTACCAAAATCGTCGCCACCCTTGGCCCGGCCAGCAACTCGCCGGAAGTCCTCGAACAGCTGATTCTGGCTGGTTTGGACGTCGCCCGTCTGAACTTCTCCCACGGCACCCCGGACGAGCACAAGGCTCGCGCCAAGCTGGTGCGTGACCTGGCCGCCAAGCATGGCCGCTTCGTCGCATTGCTGGGTGACCTGCAAGGCCCGAAAATCCGTATCGCCAAATTCGCCAACAAGCGGATCGAACTGAAGATCGGTGACACCTTCACCTTCTCCACCAGCCACCCGCTGACCGAAGGCAACCAGCAAGTCGTGGGTATCGACTACCCGGACCTGGTCAAGGATTGCGGCGTCGGTGACGAACTGCTGCTGGACGACGGCCGTGTAGTGATGCGCGTCGACACCGCAACCCCGACCGAGCTGCATTGCACCGTGATCATCGGCGGTCCGCTGTCTGATCACAAAGGCATCAACCGTCGTGGCGGTGGCCTGACGGCGCCAGCCCTGACTGAGAAAGACAAGGCAGATATCAAGCTCGCCGCCGAAATGGAAGTGGACTACCTCGCCGTGTCCTTCCCACGCGACGCAGCCGACATGGAATACGCCCGTAAACTGCGCGACGAAGCCGGCGGCACCGCTTGGCTGGTGGCGAAGATCGAACGTGCCGAAGCCGTGGCCGACGACGAAACCCTCGACGGCCTGATCAAGGCTTCCGACGCTGTGATGGTTGCCCGTGGCGACCTGGGCGTGGAAATCGGTGACGCCGAGCTGATCGGTATCCAGAAGAAGATCATCCTGCATGCACGCCGCCACAACAAAGCGGTGATCGTGGCGACCCAGATGATGGAGTCGATGATCCAGAACCCGATGCCGACCCGTGCCGAAGTGTCCGACGTGGCCAACGCCGTGCTGGACTACACCGACGCCGTAATGCTTTCGGCTGAAAGTGCTGCCGGTCCTTACCCGCTGGAAGCGGTGCAGGCCATGGCGCGTATCTGCGTCGGTGCCGAAAAGCACCCGACCAGCAAGACTTCCAGCCACCGCATCGGCAAAGTGTTCGAAAGCTGCGACCAGAGCATCGCCCTGGCAGCCATGTACACCGCCAACCACTTCCCGGGCGTGAAGGCGATCATCGCCTTGACCGAAAGTGGCTACACGCCGTTGATCATGTCGCGCATCCGTTCCTCGGTGCCGATCTACGCGTTCTCCCCGCACCGCGAAACCCAGGCCCGCGCGGCCATGTTCCGTGGCGTGTACACCGTACCGTTCGATCCGGCTTCGTTGCCGCCGCATGAAGTCAGCCAGGCTGCCATTGACGAGCTGATCAAGCGTGGCGTTGTGGAGAAAGGCGACTGGGTCATCCTGACCAAGGGCGACAGCTACCACACCATCGGCGGCACCAACGGCATGAAGATCCTGCACGTTGGCGACCCAATGGTCTGAGTGACACGCTGAAAAACAAAAGCCCCGCCATGTGAATGGCGGGGCTTTTTGCATTTCTGGCTCAAGGTAATCATGTTGGCCATGAAGGCCTCATCGCAGGCAAGCCAGCTCCCACAGTTGACCGCGTTCCAATGTGGGAGCTGGCTTGCCTGCGATGAGGCACGACCGGCCAATCCAACCTCATCGCCTGGTGATGAAAGCCGACAACGCCGCAATCGCCTCAGGCGACTTCAACCGCTGCACGAACAACGCTCCCTCCTCTTCAATCACTTGCCGCAACTGCTCACGGTCAACACTCTTCATCAATTGCTTGGTCACCTGCACCGCCCCCGGCGCCAGGTTTTCAAAGCGCTCGGCGATTTCCCGCGCCTTGGCCAGCGCCGCTTCGCCATTGCCCAACGCCTCGGTGGCAATGCCCCACGTCGCCGCCTGTTCACCGGTAAACCCTTCGCCCAGCAGCAACAGTTCAGTCGCTTTCGCGTGCCCCAACAACCGCGGCAGGATCAGGCTTGAACCAAACTCGGGGCACAGCCCAAGGTTGACGAACGGCATACGCAGCCGCGCATCACGGCTGACATAGACCAGGTCGCAATGCAGCAGCAGCGTAGTGCCAATGCCCACCGCCGCGCCCGCTACGGCAGCGATCACCGGTTTGCGGCAATTGAGCAGGCTTTTCATGAAGTCGAACACTGGGCTGTCGAGATCGCTGGGCGGCTGTTCGAGGAAGTCGGCGATGTCGTTGCCGGCGGTAAAACAGTCACTGCTGCCCTGGATCAGCACTGAACGGATGTCCGCATCCGCGTCGGCCTGCTCCAGCGCCTCGGCCAATTGGCTGTACATGGCGCGGGTCAGGGCGTTTTTCTTGTCGGGGCGATTGAGCTGCAGGGTCAGCACCCCACGGTCGCGCAGCTGCAGGATGGCATCGGTCATGGCGAGTCTCGCGGCAGTAGAATTCAGCGCTCAACCACGGGGCAGGAACACATCGGCCAGCAGTTGATTGCGCGGCAGCCCGGCCAGGAACAGGCGCTTGGAAAACGCCTCGACGCTGTCAGGGTGTCCGCAGAGTAAGGCCAGAGTTTGCCGCGAAACAAGGCGCAGTTGCGCCAATGCCGGGGTCAACTGCGCCGAGGTCCATAGCTCCACGCTGAGGTTCGGATGCTGCGCAGCCAGCGTTGCCAGGGGCTCGGCCAGGTAATGCCCGCTGGCATCATGGGCCAGGTGAATCACGCGGATGGCGCCTTGGTGATCCTGGCGCAAGGCCTCACGCAGCACGCCCCACAAAGGGCCCAGGCCGGTGCCCGAGGCCAGCAACCACAGCGGCCGGGATTGCCAATCGGGATCGTATTGCAGCGCGCCGCCGCGTAATTCGCCCAGCCGCAGGTGATCACCCACCGCCAACTGCCGCGCGGCATCGCAGAATTCGCCCGGCTGACGGCAATCGATATGCAACTCCAGGAAGGCGTCCTCCTGCGGCAAGCTCGCCAGGGAATACGGCCGCGCCACCTGCCCCGCCCACACGACCAAATGCTGCCCGGCCCGATAACGCAGGCCACGCTCCGGTTGCAGACGAAGGCGCAGCACGTCTGCATTCAACCAGTCGGCGCCCACCACTTTGGCCGGTAAACCGTCACGCAGCGGGTCAAAGGCTTCGACCCGCACGTCCCCGCTGACCTGGCATTGGCAGGCCAGGCGCCAGCCCTGCTGGCGTTGCGCCGGGCTCAGGGCATCGGGCTGCTTGTCCTCGACCTCGCCCTGGCAACGCACCAGGCACGCGTGGCAACTGCCCGCCCGGCAACTGTAAGGCACGGCCACACCCGCCTGATTCAAGGCATCCAACAGGTTGCTGCCGGTGGATACCGACCAATGGCGTTCGCCGACGTGCAGTTCAGGCATATAAGTCTCAATCAGAAGGGCCGCGCACAGGGAATCATGCCTGCGACAGTTTGACCATAGTCGGGTGTATCGGCCACCGCGTCGGGTTATACTGCCGCGCCTTTTTAGCGTCGCGCCTGCACCAATGGCGTGCCTTGGAAAGGTGGCTTCAGCCGACCGATGCAACACTGAAGCCACCTTTATTGAATGTTCCCTTATAGAGGAGCGCGACTCATGACCGTGATCAAGCAAGACGACCTGATTCAGAGCGTTGCCGACGCCCTGCAATTCATCTCCTACTACCACCCCGTTGACTTCATCCAGGCGATGCACGAGGCCTACCTGCGCGAAGAATCGCCGGCAGCCCGTGACTCCATCGCGCAGATCCTGATCAACTCGCGCATGTGCGCCACCGGGCATCGCCCGATCTGCCAGGACACCGGCATCGTCACCGTGTTCGTGCGCGTGGGCATGGATGTACGCTGGGACGGCGCCACCATGAGCCTGGACGACATGATCAACCAGGGCGTGCGCCAGGCCTACAACCTGCCGGAAAACGTCTTGCGTGCATCGATCCTTGCCGACCCGGCAGGCGCGCGTAAAAACACCAAGGACAACACCCCGGCCGTGATCCACTACTCCATCGTCCCGGGTAACACCGTGGAAGTGGACGTGGCGGCCAAGGGCGGCGGCTCCGAGAACAAGTCGAAAATGGCCATGCTCAACCCGTCCGACTCGATCGTCGACTGGGTGCTCAAGACCGTTCCGACCATGGGCGCCGGCTGGTGCCCACCGGGCATGCTGGGCATCGGCATCGGCGGCACCGCCGAGAAAGCCGCAGTGATGGCCAAGGAAGTGTTGATGGAATCCATCGACATCCACGAGCTGAAAAAGCGCGGCCCGTCCAACCGTATCGAAGAGATGCGCCTGGAGCTGTTCGAGAAGGTCAACCAACTGGGCATCGGCGCCCAGGGCCTGGGTGGCCTGACCACCGTGCTCGACGTAAAGATCATGGACTACCCGACCCACGCCGCCTCGCTGCCGGTGTGCATGATCCCCAACTGCGCCGCCACCCGTCACGCGCACTTCGTGCTCGACGGTTCGGGCCCGGCGTCGCTGGAAGCGCCATCGCTGGACGCCTACCCGGAAATCGTCTGGGAAGCCGGCCCATCGGCCCGTCGCGTCAACCTCGACACCCTGACCCCGGAAGAAGTGCAGAGCTGGAAGCCGGGCGAAACCGTGTTGCTCAACGGCAAGATGCTCACCGGTCGCGACGCGGCGCACAAGCGCATGGTCGAGATGCTGAACAAGGGCGAAACCCTGCCGGTGGACCTGAAAGGTCGCTTCATCTACTACGTCGGCCCGGTTGATCCGGTGCGCGAAGAAGTGGTTGGCCCGGCTGGCCCGACCACCGCAACGCGGATGGACAAGTTCACCCGTCAGATCCTCGAGCAAACCGGCCTGCTGGGCATGATCGGCAAATCCGAGCGCGGCCCTACCGCCATCGAAGCGATCAAGGACCACAAGGCGGTGTACCTGATGGCCGTCGGCGGCGCCGCTTACCTGGTGGCGCAGGCCATCAAGAAGTCGCGCGTGGTGGCTTTCGCCGAACTGGGCATGGAGGCGATCTACGAGTTCGACGTTAAAGACATGCCGGTCACCGTCGCGGTGGACAGCAAGGGCGAATCCGTCCACATCACCGGTCCTGCCATCTGGCAGAAAAAGATCAGTGAAAGCCTGGCGGTAGAAGTGCAGTAAGCACCCTCCCGCAAGGAAAAAGGCGACTGCGGCCCATGGCCCAGTCGCCTTTTTTATGGGTTCTTCACGGATTACCGGGAAAGACGCTCTTGATCTTCATGAAAAAGAACTCGCTATCCCGGTAACCGTACGCCATCCGCTTGATCACCTTTATTCGATTGTTTATTCCTTCCAACTGAC
>NZ_UTBG01000034.1 GCF_900580675.1 Pseudomonas viridiflava | reverse complement strand
TTCGATGAGCGTTATGTGTGTGTGATGCGCGCCGATCACCCTGAGTTACGGCATGAGGTACTGACCCTGGAGCGCTTTTGTGCGCTGGATCATGCGCTGGTCTCCCCCGCCGGTGGCGCCTTCGAAGGGGTAACCGATCACGCGCTCGCCCGTATCGGCCGATCACGGCGCGTGACGGTTTCGGTGACCAGCTTCCTGGTGCTACCGGAGATCCTGCACACCAGCGACCTGATCGCCGTGGTACCCCGGCGCCTGGCGTTGCACGCCGATGGGCTGGTGTTGCGTGAACCACCGCTGGACATTCCAGGTTTCAGCAAGACCGTGGCATGGCATGAGCGCACCCATCACGACCCCGCTCACACTTGGTTACGCAGCCTGTTGGTGGACACCTGCCTGGCACTCGACTGAACGCCTTCAAGCGCTAAGCTGCGCCTTGACCTTGCTGACGATAAACGCCCCGATAGGAATTGCCGACGTAGCCGCCGGCGACGGCGCGTTACACACGTTCACGCTCAGTTTAGTGTTCACAAACAGGAAGTCGTCAATCAACTTGCCGTTGTTCGACACAGCCTGGGCGCGGACACCAGCAGGATAGGGTTTCAAATCATCCTGGCTGATAGAAGGGCAGTATTTTTGCACCTGCTTGAGATAGCTGCGCTTGAAGATCGAGTTTCTCATCTCAATCAACCCAGGCTTGAAGTTGGCCTTGAGCACTTTCAACACACCGGGCGAGGTGAATATCTCGAACATGTCCACCAGGGAGAAATCGGTTTTTTTGTAGCCTTCCCTTTTCAGCGCCAATACGGCATTGGGGCCGACCGTTACCGTGCCATCGATCATGCGGGTCAGGTGTACGCCCAGAAAGGGCATGGAGGGATCGGGAATAGGGTAAATCAGGTGATTGACGATCTGATTGTGCACATGGGGTAGCAAGTAATACTCGCCTCGGAACGGGCAAATCTGGAACTCAGGCTCCATGCCCAGCATCCGCACTACACGATCAGCCATCAGCCCGGAACAGGAAATCAGAAACCGGCCCTGATAAATCCCGGACGTGGTGGTGACTACCACCTCCTCCGCGCGCTCGTCGAGCGCGGTGACCTCGCTGTTGTAGCGGATGACGCCGCCTTTGCGGGTGAACTCCGTGGCCATTTGCCGGGTAACTTCGGCGTAATTGACGATGCCGCTGGAGGGCACATAGATGCCGCCGAGGCCGATAATGTTAGGCTCCCTTTCCCGTAGCGCCTGCGCGCTGAGCCATTCACGCTCCAGGCCATTGGCCGCCGTGCGGTCCCACAACGCCTGCATTCGCTGCATCTCGACGTCATTGGTGGCCACCAGCAGCTTGCCGCAGGTGTCGTAACGAATGCCGTGCTCATCACAGAACGCTTTGGTCGCCCGGTTGCCCTCCAGGCAGAACTTTGCCTTGAGGCTGCCGGGGGTGTAGTAGACCCCGGCGTGAATCACACCGCTGTTATGCCCGGTCTGATGACGGGCCGCGCCTGATTCCTTTTCCAACAGCAGAACCTGCGCATCCGGGTATTCACCCACCAATTGCATGGCGGTGGACATGCCGATGATGCCGCCGCCGATGATCACAAAGTCGTACACCTGTATTCCCTCTCTACCTACGTCGGGGGTAAACGGGGGCGCCTGCGCCCCCGCGCCGGTTCAGTTGGCGCTTTGCCCGTGCTGATGCGCCAGCTTGGGATAGCTGATGTAACCACGTTGACGCATCAACTCACGACGCAGACCCGGGTGCGCAGTGAAGCGATCACGGCCGTGCAGCCAGAACAGGTTGTTGATCAGCAGGAATGAACCAACAGCGACTGGCACAGACAGCTTGGCATCGCTGTTTTCCAGTGACTCGCCAAGCGCGTACAACCAGGTGCCCTCTTCGAAATTTTCTGGCTGCACGAATTGGTCGATATAACGCATGGTCGGCCGGCCGACTTCATCGGTGTCGAAGATGGCATGGAACACATCCTCCTTGACGTTTTTGCTCGGCGGCGCCGTCCAGCGCAGGGGACGACGCGCCAGCGGATGCCTGTAGAACGTGTCCAGGTCCGCCCAGTCATCCAGGTGCAGGATCAGCGAGTTGCCGCCTTCCATGTTCTGCTCGTCGATCTTCATCATCAGCACGTAGTCGGTAATCTGATTCACGAAGGTGCCGTCGTTGTGCAACTCCATTACACGGTGCGGAGCACGCAAATAGCTGTCCGAGGTGTCGACGTTTTCCACCACGAACCGCGCATAGAACTGACCACTCATGGCATCGAAATTCGAACGCCCGAGCAAGTGCGCCACGGCGGTGGAAAACTTGACCATGTCGTCTGCCTGGGACACGTTATCCAGGCCTTGGGGAACGATCAGCAGGCCCCCGGTTGCTCGGTCCATCACCGTATTCACCAGCACTGGGCGCAGGGTACCGCCGCAGAGCTCATCAAGGAGCTGGCCAAACTGGAATCGCAGGAAAGACTTGTACTCCAGCGCCTGCACCGGCAGTTGAGCTACAGCGCTCAAAAACGCACTGACCGTCGATTGCGCAAACGTTAGTTCAAGCAGGCGTGGAGACTGGGCCGAAGGCATGATTGAAAAGCCCTGGAAGGCTGCTGGTGGCTGCATGACCGCAACGTCGAGCGGGGCGAAGGCATTCATTGCTACATCCTCTTTTTTGTCGAGTAAAGAGGCGCACGACACAGCGTCGTGCGCCCGGTGAAAATTACTGAATCGACACCTCAGAACAGCGCGACGGTGTAGCTCACTGTCATACGGGTCTGGTCCTGATTGGCATCCGCCTCGGAGTGCAACACGCCTGAGCGCAAGGCGAACCCAAGGCCTTTGAAGGTGCCGTCCTGGATCACATAATCGAGTGCCAGATCGCGCTCCCATTCCTGTTGATCGCGGCCGGTGGTGGTCTTGATGTTGTCGCCCTTGAGGTAGACCACCGAGGCGCGCAGGCCTGGGAGACCAGCGCCGGCAAAGTCGTAGGCATATTGGGCAAACCAGGTCTGTTCACCGGCGCGGTTGAAGCTGGTGATCATGCGATCGGTGAACAAGTAGAGGGATGTGCCGGTCGCGCCTTTGTCCGGTAGCGAGCCCTGGTTGAGTTGGACGAAGTTGCTGGCGTCCGAAATGCTCTGGTAGCCGCCCGTCAATGCGTGGCCGCCGAGGCTGTAGGTAAAGATCGCGCTCCAGGTGCGGTTGTCGATCTCCCCCGCGGCATCGTCGCTGTAGCCACTGGTGCGATAACCGGCACTACGCCCTGCCGAGCGGCCATTGGCACCACTGGAACCGGTGTCGAAGTAGCGCAGGTCGGTCTTCAACGACTGCCCTTCACCCAATCCCAGCACGTGCTGCAGGCCATAAAATTGCTGCGTGTAATAGTCTTCGAGGTTGGCCACGTAGTACTGCAACGTCAGGTCTTTGTTGACCTTGAAATCCCCGCCGGCAAACACGAATGAATTGCTCTGGCGGGTACCACCGGCGACGGCCAGCCCGGTGCTGTCCGTGGAGCCGCGTCCGGTCGCGTGTTCCAAACGACCCGCCGTCAGGCTTAGGTTGTCGATTTCTGTGCTGGAGATCTGGGCGCCTTCAAAGGTCTGCGGCAGTAGGCGGCCGTCATTGGCTTGCAGGATCGGCAACTTGGGCATCAGCGTGCCGTAGCGCAGTTCGGTTTGGCTCAGGCGCATCTTGGCGGTCAGGCCGAGGCGACTCCATTCGTCAGCGGTGTGGTCCCCTGCGGATGGAATCATCGAACTGCCGCGATGCCGCCCTTGCCCGCTGTCCAGCGTCACGCCGAGCAAGCCCATGGCGTCGAGGCCAAATCCAAGGGGGCCATTGGTAAACCCCGAGGAGTAATTGAGCATGAAACCTTGTGCCCACTCCGCGGTTTTACTCTGCCCGGCCGGCCCCGCACGGTCGCGGTAATCGTTGTTGAAATAGTAATTGCGCAGGCCAAGCGTGGCTTTGCTGTCGCCGACAAAGTCCGCTGACGCAGGCTGACCGAAGAACAGCAGGCAAGCGCCGGCGCTCAAGCCCGTGAGGGCCAGGGATGTTTTCATGGGAAGTATGTCCAGTGAGATTATTGTTGTTATGGATGACATTCATCGAGGAGCAGCCTGTGGGCCGCCCTTCAACACCCCGTCATGCAAGGGTCAAACGCGCTCGATCACCATTGCGACGCCCTGCCCAACCCCCACACACAGGCTGACCACGGCGTAGCGCTGCTGGTTACGTTGCAATGTGCGACAGGCACTCAGCACCAACCGGGCGCCCGAGGCGCCTAATGGATGCCCGATAGCAATCGCGCCGCCCAAGGGGTTGACGCGGCGGTCGTCAAAACCAAGTTCCAGCGCCTTGAGGCAGGACAACACCTGCGGCGCGAATGCCTCGTTGATCTCGATCAGATCCACCTGTGCCAGGCTGATA
The DNA here is from genome assembly GCF_900580675.1 of Pseudomonas viridiflava. Lineage (GTDB taxonomy): Bacteria > Pseudomonadota > Gammaproteobacteria > Pseudomonadales > Pseudomonadaceae > Aquipseudomonas. Next base: position 13,484 of record NZ_UTBG01000034.1, on the reverse strand, counting down.
CCGGCACGCTGCAACGCCACGTGAATTGCCTGGTGCGGGCCGATGCCCATGATGCGCGGCTCCACGCCGACCACTGCCGAAGACAGGATTCGCGCCATGGGCGCAACGTCGTGGGCCTGGCCAATGGCTCGATTACCCAACAGCAAGACCGCGGCGCCATCGTTGATGCCCGACGCGTTGCCGGCGGTTACGACGCCACCGGGGAACAGCGGGTTGAGCCGCGACAACGCGGCAAAATCGGACTGTGGCCGTGGATGTTCGTCAACGCTGATCATTTGGGTTTGCCCCTTGCGCCCAGTGGGCACCTCCACCGGCAGGATCTCATCGGCCAGCCAGCCCGACTGCAACGCGTGGGCATAACGTACCTGCGACGCGGCAGCAAAGTGATCGGCCTCATAGCGGGTGATGCCATACATCAGGGCGACGTTGTCACCGGTCTGCGGCATGCTGTCGTTGCCATACCGCTGCACCAGTTTCGGGTTGGCAAAACGTGCGCCAATGGTGCTGTCCGCCAGTTCCTGGGTGCGACTGAACGCACTCTCGGCCTTGGCGAGCACCAGCGGCGCACGCGACATGCTTTCGACACCGCCAGCCAGATACAGCTGCCCTTCACCACAGGTAATGGCCCGCGCCGCATCGATAACCGCGGACAATCCACTGCCACACAAGCGGTTGACGGTCTGGCCTGGCACACACCACGGCAGGCCGGCGCTGAGCAAGGCGTTGCGCGCCAGGTTACGGCTGTCCTCGCCGGCCTGGTTGGTGCAACCGAGGATCACATCCTCCACGGCGTGTTCCGGCAGACCAGAGGTCTGCATCAGGCGCGCCAGCAGGTTACCGACCAGGTCATCCGGCCGCATGCCCGAGAGGCTCCCGCCGTGACGGCCAAAGGGGGTGCGCAAACCGCTGTAGATATAGGCATCAAGCATGGCAAGTTTCTCGCTTAATCAAAGTGGCTCGGCAGCTGCCGGCATGGGGTTTTCGGCACTGCACAGGGCGATTCCCAGGCGTGCCCGGCGGCGTAACCAGTTGCTGGGGCGGTAACGCGGGTCGCCCGTGAGGGTGTGCATACGCTCCAGAATCAGCAGCAGTCGCCCCGCGCCGAGGCGGTCCCCCCACGCCAGCGGCCCGTGGGGGTAGCCGAGGCCCAAGCGCACCGCCATGTCGATATCCTCGACGCTGGCGATGCCCTGTTGAGCGATGTCGCAGCCCAGGTTGACGATCGACGCCAGGGTGCGCTGCAGTACAAACCCGCAACTGTCACGCAGCATCACAACTTGACCGCCGCCCCGGCTGAACAGCGCGTGAGCGGCGTCCTGCATATCCGCGCGGGTGGCCGGGTTGACCATCAGGCAGCGCAATGTGCCCAGCTCCAGAACGGTATCGATCGCCACGCTGCGGCTGGGGTCGACACCATGGCGCACGGCCGACTCGCTGGCGTCGTCACCCAAGGGCGCCAACAGGCACAACGCGCCGGGCGATGGGTGCGGCCCCGTCTCCACCTGCACGCCCAATTGCTCCAGCAGCGCCAGCACACGGGCCTTGCCGAGATCATCGTCCGCAGCCACCCACACCGAGGGTAGTTGCGGAAACAGCGGCACGGGCTGGGTCGCCGAGGGCGCGCCGCCATTGCCGTCGTATCGATAAAAGCCCTGGCCAGTCTTTCTCCCCAAGTGCCCGCCCGCCTGCATCAAGCGCAACAATGGATGGGGGCGGTAGCGTGGTTCTTCATAGAACTGGTGATACACCGACTCCATCACTGGCAAGCTGACATCCAGGCCAATCAGATCCAGCAACTCGAAGGGGCCCATGCGAAACCCCGCGCCGTCACGTAGCACTGTGTCGATCAGCGCGGGTGAAGCCACGCCTTCACTGAGCATACGCAGGGCTTCGGTGCCATAGGCGCGACCGGCATGATTGACGATAAATCCAGGGGAGTCCTTGGAGTTCGCCGGGTAATGGCCGATCGTTTGCACTAACGCTCGCAGTCGCTCAAGGACCTCAGGTTGAGTGGCAATCCCGCCGATCACCTCTACCAGACGCATCAGCGGCACCGGGTTGAAAAAATGCAGGCCGGCCACACGCTCTGGGTGCTTGCATACCGCGGCGAGCGCAGTGATGGACAACGACGACGTATTGCTCGCCAACAGCGTGCTTTCATCGAGCAGTTCGTCGAACTGCCGGAACAGCTGCTGTTTGGCCTCAAGGTTTTCGACAATCGCCTCGATTACCAGCGCGCAGTCATTCAGCGCTTCTAGGCGATCAACCACCTGTACCAGCGCCAGTACATCATCCGCTGCCTGTGCGCCGATGCGGCCCTTGCTCTGCAGCATGGTCAGCGTCGTCGCCAACGCGCTTTGCGCGGCACTCGCTGCACCTGGGCGCACATCAAACAGTGAGACATTCAGGCCGGCCAGCGCCATGACCTGGGCAATGCCCTGCCCCATGGCACCGGCACCGACCACCCCGATTCTCTGAATGGGTGATGTGTTCATAGGCCGAGGTACTCCGGTGTGCGCTTTTGCAAAAACGCCTGCATACCTTCTTTTTGGTCGTGGGAGCCGAACAGCAGTTGAAAGGCTTTGCGCTCCAAAGTCAGTGCCTGCTCCAGCGGAAGATCCATGCCGGCAAGCACCACTTCTTTAATCTGCGCGACGGCGATGGGCGGCATAGCCGCAATGGTCACTGCCATCACCAGGGCTGCGGTGAGGGTCTGCACGTCGGGCGCAACTTCGCTGATCACGCCCATGCGAAGACCTTCATGCGCCGTAAACTGCGCGCCCGTAAACAGCAGGCGCAATGCCTGGAACTTGCCCACGGCACGCAACAGGCGCTGTGTGCCGCCGGCGCCGGGCATGATTCCGACCTTGACTTCGGGCTGACCGAAGCGAGCCGACTCCCCTGCAATGATCACATCACAGTGCATCGCCAACTCACAGCCGCCGCCCAGGGCAAAGCCGTTGACGGCCGCGATCACCGGTTTGCGACACACAGAAATCGCCTGCCAGTGCCGCTCTGCATGTCTGGCATACAGCTCAAGTGCCGTGGCGTCGACCATCTCACCCAGGTCCGCGCCAGCGGCGAACACCGTATCGCTGCCGGTGAGAATAATGACGCGGGTATCAGGGCACCCGTCGAGCCGTCGAAAATGGGTAGCCAGCTCTTCGCGCATCGCCATGTTCAACGCGTTGCGAGCCTTGGGACGGTTGAGGCGCAACAGCGCAACACCCGGCGCGGGTTGTTCGTATAGAACCAAGGGTTCGGGACTATCAGATGCGTGGCTCATAGGGGCTCCGTGGCCAGGTAAATAGACGGCCGTTAACCACGAACGATGCCGGCTGCATAGAGACGCTCGATCTGTTCGGCATTCAGCCCAAGATCCTCAAGCACTGCGCGCGTGTCCTGCCCCAAGGTCGGCGGGGGACTGCGATAGGTCGCGGGCGTACGCGAGAGCTTCACCGGCGAGCCGATGCCACGGTAGTCCCCGATGTCCACCAACAGCCCCCGATGCTGGGTATGGGGATGGGCAACCACTGTGTCGATGGTCGCAATCGCCCCGCACGGCACGCCTGCGCCAATCAGCTGCTGGGCTAGTACCGCGCCGTCATGCGTGGCCATATGTTGTTGCAGCACACGTTTGAGCGCCTCGCGATTGACCGAGCGAGCGCCGTTATTGACGAATCGCGGGTCGTCGAGCATCTCGCCCGCGCCCAACTGCTCACACAACTTGGCGAACTGGCGATCATTGCCAACCGCCAGAAAAATCGGCTCAGTGCCCGTGGTGTAACTGTCGTAAGGCGCAATATTGGGGTGTGCATTGCCGGTACGCTGCGGGGTTTTACCGGCGGCCAGGTAGTTGGGCACATGGGGGTGCAACAGCGACACGCCGCAGTCGTACAGGGTGATGTCGAGGGATTGCCCGAGGCCGCTGCGGTGACGTTCATTCAGTGCCAGCAGCACGCCGGCCAGCGCATTGAGCCCAGTGACCATGTCGACAATCGGCAGGCCGATGCGCAACGCACCGCTGTTGGCTTCGCCGTTGACACTCATCAGGCCGGCCATGGCCTGGATCACCGCATCGTAGCCTGGCAGGCCGCCAAGCGGGCCATCGGCGCCGAACCCGGAGATAGCACAGTGGATCAAGCCTGGGAAACGCTCGCTCAAGACTTCGTTGAAGTCGATACCCCAACGTTTTAGCGTGCCAGGCTTGAAGTTTTCGATCAGAACATCCGCGCCTTCAAGCAGGCCCATCAGCAAATCGATGCCTTCGGGGCGGGAGAGGTCCACGGCGATCCCCTGCTTGTTGCGGTTGACGCCACGGTAGTAGGAGGCGTCGGCGCCTTCGAAAGGAGGCCCCCAGCCGCGCGTTTCGTCGCCGCTCAACGGCTCCAGCTTGATCACATCGGCGCCATGGTCGGCGAGCGCCTGGGAGCAGTAAGGCCCACCCAGCACGCGGCTGAGGTCAATCACTTTCAGGCCGTCGAGGGCCCCTTTGGAAGGGTTCATAAATACACCTGCGATCAATGGATAAACGGATTCAAACCGGCAACAGCTGCATCGCCTCGGCATGGGAAAGCGGGCTTTCGTTGGCCAGGCGGGACAGCAATTGCGCGTCGATCGCAGGTTCAGGGTTCAGCGGGTCGCGGGGCAGAAGCTTGTGTTGCAACAACAAATGGGCCAGGGCCAGGCGGCGACTGTTATCCGGTTGTTGGCTGGCTTCCCACGCCATGAAAATCGCCGTGGCGATGTGGTACAGGGCACTCCCGGCCTGGCGCACTTCTTCATCGCGGCGCTCCACGGCGACTGTCGACAGCCGCGCCACGGTACGGTCCAGCAGGTCGGCGAAACGCTGATGACTGATCGCGGGCAGCGCCGCTTCCGTCAACACGTTCACCAGGTGGTGTTTTAACGGCTCGAGCGCGTGTTCACGGGTGACGGCACGGCCAATGTCCAGGGCCACGATATTGCTGGTGCCTTCCCAAATGGAACCCAAGTGGGCATCGCGTACCAGTCGCGCATCACTCCACTCTTCGATATAGCCAATCCCGCCGCGCACCTCCATGGCGTCACCGGTGACGCGACGGGCATCACGGCAGGCGCGGAATTTAATCAGCGGCGTGAGAATACGCACGCACTTGCGGGCCGCTTCATCGCCCGCATCGGCCTTGGGCAGCAACGTGGCAATTTGCATGAACATCGAACGTGCCTGCTCCGTGGGCAACATCATTTTCAGCAATTGGCGTTGCATCAGCGGCATCTCGATCAAATGCTTGCCGAATGCCCGGCGGTGCCTGGCGATATAGAGCGCCTCGTTGACGCCGCGCCGCATCAAGCCAGCGGCGCGCACACCGTTGGACAGGCGCGACATGTTGACCATGTCGGCCATCTGCTGAAAACCGCGCCCCACTTCGCCGATCAGGTAGGCCGTGGCGCCTTCCAGGGTAATTTCACCGCTGGCCATCGAGCGTGTGCCGAGCTTGTCTTTCAGACGCTGAATTCGGTAGGCGTTGCGCGAACCATCCGGACGCAGCTTCGGCAACAAAAACAGGCTCACACCGGACATGCCGTCCGGTGCGTCATCCGGGCGTGCCAGGACCATTGCCAGGTCGGCATCCGGGTTGGAACAGAACCACTTTTCACCGCTCAACTGCCATTCGCCGTCATTGAAGATGGCGCGGGTTTGGGTGCGCGATACATCCGAGCCGGCGGCCTGTTCAGTCATGAACATGGCGCCCTGGAACAGGGTGTCGAAGTCCTGAGAGACCAGGGACGGCAGGTAGCGCGCCACCAGTTCCGGCGCGCCGAACTTGCGCAAGGTGCGCGTCAGGGAGTCAGTCATGCTGACGGGGCAGCAAAGACCAAACTCGGCCTGCACAAACAGATACGTGAGGGCATATTTAACCAGCGGCAGCGTCCCGTCATCGCGGTGACTCATGGCCGCCAGCCCCAGTTCGGCATACGCGACGCGTTCCAATTCGACAAAATCCGGGTGCTTCTGGATGCTCTGGATATCTTCACCACGGCGGGTGCGCGGCAACAGTTTGGGCGGGTTCTTGTCGGCCGACAGGGCCAGCACATCCAATTCATTACCGGCGCGTGCACCTAGCTGCTGCCAGGTCGGCAACCAGTGGTTGTAGAGATCGCAGGGCAAGTAAACCTTGAGCAGCGCGGCAAGACCAGCGTCACACTCGAACAGGTTAAGGCCACGACTATCAGGAATATTCAAGGGGTCGTGGAGCGCTTCGGACAGGGCATTCATGGTGACTCTCCTGGTTCTTGTGAACTCAGAGTAGGGTCAGCATCGATAAGTATCTAATACAAAATAAATCACCTACGATAACGAAAAACTATCGTAACCCGAGGGCGTGCCATGGATCTCAAACAGCTGCGTTATTTTGTTGCCGTTGCCGAAGAGCTGCACTTTGGACGCGCCGCTACACGGCTGTTCATCTCCCAACCCGCCCTGAGTTTTGATATCAAAAAGCTTGAAAGCCAGTTGGATATTCAACTGCTGAACCGTAACAACAAGTCGGTAAGCCTGACTAATGCCGGCCAGGTCCTGCTGGATGAGGCGCGTTATCTGTTGCTGCGTGCCGAACAAGCCAAGCGCCTGACCCTGCGTTCGGCCCAGGGCTTTGCAGGGCGCCTGAGTGTGGGCTTCGTCAACTCCGTGCTGTATCGAGGTTTACCCCAGGCAGTAAAAACCTTCGAGCAAGACCATCCCGATACCGAAATCGTGTTGATGGAGATGAACAGTGCAGAACAAGCCCAGGCGCTGCAGCGCGGGCAGATCGATATTGGATTCGTTCACTGGAGCAAATTCCCCGAGAGCATCCGCTGTGAGTTGATCTTGCGTGAGCCGTTTGTGTGTTGTCTGCCTGCGTCCCACCGGCTCGCCGGGCGCGAAAAAATCGACCTGACTGAGTTGGCCGACGATGACTTTATTCTGTTTCCCCGCACCGTCTCGCCGCACTACCACGACTTGATCATCGCGCGCTGCGTGGCAGCTGGCTTCAGCCCACGCATCCGCCATGAAACGCGCCTGTGGCAAACCGTAGCGACCATGGTGGCTTACGGCATGGGCGTGGCGCTCGTGCCCCAGACACTGGCCAAGACCCTGACTGAAGGTGTGCACTATTGCGCGATCAATGGTGATGGAGCGCTATCGGAAATTCATGCGATCCGCCTGGCGGCATTACCATCCGCGGCGGCGCAGAGTTTTCTCGAATTATTCAAGACGCTACAGCCTTCGCAGGCATCCGAAACAGGGATCTACGATACGAAATCCCGTATCAAGCAATAATTATTAATCATTATTTTTATCGTTGGGGCCTGTATAGGCTCTTAGCAATCGGCACCCAGCACTGTCCTGGCGTGCCGTTTCGCTAATAACCCATCGAGCGTGCAAGAAGGGTTATATCCAATAAAAACAATAGGAACCCACCATGACTACCCGCCAGGATATTGCCGCTCACAAGAGGGCCCGCAAAGCCGGCATTGCCTCGTTCATCGGAACGACAATCGAGTGGTATGACTTTTATGCCTATGGCATTGCGGCCGCGCTGGTCTTCGGCAAGATATTCTTCCCCGCAGACCTCAACCCGGGGACTGCCACACTGCTGTCATTCCTCACCCTGTGGGCAGGCTTTATCGCTCGCCCCATAGGCGGCATCATATTCGGGCACCTTGGTGACAAGATCGGTCGCAAGACCACCTTGGTCATCACCCTCGTGATGATGGGGGTTGCCACCACTTGCATCGGCTTGCTGCCCACCTACTTGCAACTCGGCATCTGGGCACCGATTGCGCTGGTGGTATTGCGGGTTATCCAGGGCATCGCAGTCGGTGGCGAATGGGGCGGTGCGATTCTGATCGCCAGCGAAAATGCGCCCAAAGGCAAAGGCATTCTTTACGCCGCGTTCGCCCAGCAAGGCTCACCGGCCGGCAACCTGCTGGCGACGGTGGTGTTCTTTGGCTTGAGCGCCCTGCCGGTGACCGACTTCATGCTGTGGGGCTGGCGCATTCCGTTCCTGCTGTCTGCGGCGCTGGTGATCGTGGGCATGGTCATCCGGCTCAAGCTGGAAGAATCGGACGACATGAAGCGTCTTATGGCGCAAAAGAAGACGGTCAAGCTGCCGATCCTGGAGGTGCTGCGTAATCATTGGCAGATCGTGCTGCTGGGCGCCGGCGTGCTGCCGATCATCCATGTGACTTACTTTAAAAGCACCTTCGCACTGTCCTGGGCCACCAAGGAGCTGGGCTATGCACAAAGCACCTTTCTGAGCGTCATCATTATTTCCCTGATCGTCCAGTTCATCGCCCAGCCCTTTGGCGCCATCCTGGTATCGAAGATAGATATGCGCAAAGCCGTCGCCTTCATGGTGATCCCGGAACTGATCCTGATGCCGGCAATGTTCTTTGCGGTGGAGACCAAGGTCTATTGGATTGCCGTAGCGGGCATGTGCCTGGCGACCATTCCCCACTCGATGTTCTATGGCGCGGTCGGTGGGATTCTGGCGCGTGCCTTTCCCACCAAGGTGCGCTACAGCGGGCTATCGATTTCCTATCAACTTTGCTCCCTGCTGGTCGGCGGCGCGACACCGGTGCTGGCACAAGGGTTGCTGAACTCGACGGGAAGCATTATTGGCGTGGCCATCGCTTCGGCGTGTTATGCCTTGGTGTCGCTGGTGTGCATGCTGCTGTTGCTCAAGCGTATCGGGCATACAGCCTCCGAGCTCTCGACAGCGGAACAGGCAGATGCCGATGATCTGGCCGGTGAAGCTATTACTGCATCGACGCAACAGTCACACGGGCAGCGGCCGATCCTGAATGACGCGCTTCATGACGAGCGTCGAGGTCAGCCGTTGCACATTGGGCAAGGCTGAGAGGCTCTCGTCGTACAGCCGCTGAAAAGCCGGCAGATCCTGGGTAATGACGTGAAGCAGATAGTCCGGCTCGCCGAACAACCGCTGAGCATCGATTACCTGAGGGATCTGCATCAGCGCTGCTTCAAACGCATGCACAGCAGATTTGTCGCCCTCGCGCAGGGTGACAAACACCATCGCAGAGAAATTGAGCCCCAGCGCTCCAGGGTCCAATTGAGCGCGATAGCCCATTAACACCCCGGATTCTTCCAACGCTCGCACGCGTCGATGGCACGGCGAAAGGCTAAGCCCTACCCGTTCAGCCAATTCCGTGACCGAGAGACGACCGTTTTTTTGCAACTCAGAAATAATCTTGCGATCAATCTCATCCATCTGGAAGATTCTCCCAATCCAGAGCGCTAAATTGACTATCTTTAGAAGCACATTCTAATCACATTTCATTATTCTTCCTCGCGTTCATTTATGCGTGAGGCAACGAGATGCAAACAAGTAGGTGTCATCAACGGAGAGGGCCAGTGGCATGACCTTGAGTATCTTCGTTGCATTCTGGGCCGTGTCGATTCTGTTTGTAATAACCCCTGGCGCGGATTGGGCCTATGCCATTTCGGCAGGGTTGAAAGGCCGCGTGGTACTGCCTGCCGTTGGTGGACTTCTGTCGGGGCATATCATCGCCACGCTGATCGTCGCCGGCGGCGTTGGTACGCTGGTGGCCAACCATCCTTTGGCGTTAGCTGTGCTGACCGTTGCCGGTGCCGGCTACCTGCTGTGGCTGGGGATCAACATGCTTGCCCACCCTGCCACGCCCCACGCGGATCAGATCCAGGTATCGGATTCGTGGCAACGCTGGGCGATCAAGGGCCTGTGTGTCAGTGGCTTGAACCCCAAAGTGTTCCTGCTATTCCTCGCACTGCTGCCGCAATTTACCGATAGCACGGCAACCTGGCCGGTGCCGATGCAGATGGTGGCGCTGGGGCTTGTGCATACGCTGAGCTGCGCAGTGATCTATCTGTTGGTCGGCTATGGCTCCCAAACCGTGCTGCGTGCCCGGCCCGCAGCGGCCCGGCGTGTCAGCCGTTTCTCCGGCGCGGCCATGATCCTAATCGCGATCGTGTTGTTCATCGAGCAAGTACTGGGTTAATCCCTTTTCAGCGAGGCAACAAAATGACTGATCAGCCTGCACCCTACGGCAACGCCCAATCGGCGCCGCGCATTCGTATCCCGCACTTGAAGCAGATGAAGGTCGAGGGTCGCAAATGGGCGATGCTCACCGCCTACGATATGTACAGCGCAGCGATTTTCGAGGAGGCCGGTATCCCGGTGCTGCTGGTGGGCGATTCGGCCTCCAATAATGTCTATGGCTACGAATCCACGCTCTCGGTGACCGTGGACGAACTGATTCCGCTGGTGAGCGCGGTCAGCCGCTCAACCCAGCGGGCGCTGGTGATTGCCGATCTGCCCTTCGGCGCCTACCAGGCGTCAGCGGAACAATGCTTTCACACCGCCGTGCGCTTTATGAAAGAGGCCGGCGCGCATGCGGTCAAATTGGAGGGCGGAATCGAGATGCTGCCTCAGGTTGAGAAACTCGCGCAGTCCGGCATTCCCGTCATGGCGCACATTGGTTTCACGCCCCAGATGGAGCATCAACTGGGTGGTTACCGGGTTCAGGGGCGCGGCGACGATGCGCAACGCCTGATCGACAGCGCCAAGGCATTCGAGGCGGCCGGGGCGTTTGCGTTATTGATCGAGATGGTGCCGGGAGAAGTGGGCCGTGCGATCACCGAAGCGGTGTCGATCCCCACTGTGGGCATTGGAGCGGGTAACCAATGCGACGCCCAGGTACTGGTGTGGCAGGACATGGCGGGGCTGCGCAACGGCCGCCTGCCGCGCTTTGTCAAACAGTATGCGGACCTACGATCGGTACTCCGTACCGCCGCCAGTGACTTTGCGCGGGAGGTGCAGACCGGTGAGTTTCCGGGGCCTGAACATACGTTCTGAGCCCTGAAATACCTGTCGCAACGCCCGCTCAGGGCGTTGCGCCCACCCGCTATCCCTCGTCAAAACCTAACTTCACCCACTTGACCGACCCCTTGGGTATTGCCAGACCAGAGTGCGGCAACACCTGGCGATGTCAGCCGCCCGTGAACAATCAGGTCCTCGCCGGCAATTAATGGGCGGACGCCCTTGAAACTGAAGCTGCGTGGAACGATCCCGGAATGCGCTTCAAGCAGGCTTTGCAAGGCAAGCGTTGCCACAAGCGGACCATGCATGACCAGCCCAGGATAGCCTTCAACCTCAGTCACGTAGTGCAGGTCGTAATGGATGCGGTGGGCATTGAACGTAATTGCGGAATAACGAAACAGCAGAGCTGGGTGCACACGCGTAGATCGATGCCAATCACCTTCCGGCAGGGGCTCCCCTCCAACTACGTTGCCGTTTGCCGCCTTGTAGACAATGTCTTGCTCCTCGTAGACCTTAAGGTCGCCGTCCTGACTATATTCGTGTCCAACGGTGACAAATAGCAGGCTGCCGCTACGCCCAGCCTTCTCCTCAATGGAGAGGATCGAGGACCTGCGCAGTGCCGCCACACCTATTTTCAAAGAACGATGAAACGTCAGCCGACTGCCTGCCCACATCCGCTTGCGGCCGTGTGTCTCGGGAAGAAAATCCCCCGTCAGCGGGTGGCCATCGACGCCCAGCTCCTGGCTGTCGACGGATTCGTGAAAAAAGGCCCAGTGCCAGAGCAACGGCAGGTCCGCGCTATCGGACGGGGCCGCCCGACCAAGGGTCCAACCGACGCGTTTTACATGGGAGTGATTCAGCGAGTCATGACTCACCTGAACTTTTCCAATCCAAGCTGCGTAATCCATCTGCACTCCTAAACTTAAACAGACATGGTCCGGGCGGCACGCTCCCAATTCAGGCAGGCAAACGACCGGTAGAAAGCATTTGCAGGCTAACGATAACAGTGTTATCTGTAAAAAACACAATTATAATCACGCACCGTTTGGAGGCCGTCATGTGTTCAGCCGCATCTGCAATCGATGTTCCTGTCGCTCACAGCTATGTCAGTGGCACCCCTACCCATCCCCTCTTGGGAATGACCATTGGCGAAAGCTTTGACCAAGCTGTCAGAAAAAATCCGGATGGCTTGGCGTTGGTCATGCGCTCCCAGGGCATCCGCTGGACCTACGCTCAGCTTGCCGAGCAGGTCGATCGGTTTGCCTGTGGCCTGGTCTCGCTGGGGCTTAATGCGGGAGACCGGGTCGGGATCTGGTCGCCAAACAACGTCGAGTGGGTCATCACTCAATTTGCCACGGCCAAATTAGGGTTGATATTGGTTTGTATCAATCCAGCCTATCGGCCTGAAGAGCTTAAATATGCATTAAAGAAAGTGGGCTGTAGTGCGTTAGTCACCGCAACTCAATTCAAGAGTAGTCATTATATTGAAATGCTGTATCAGATCGCGCCGGCCATAAGTACGCAAACACCAGGGGATTTGAAGCTAAAAGACCTGCCGGACCTGCACACCATCATTCAAATTAACCAGCTGCCCTCGCCAGGTTTTATAAGTTTTGACAGTGTCAGTGAGCGAGGTCAGTTTTTCTCAATTCCGACTGTAAAACTCAAGTTTGATGACGCGATCAATATCCAGTTCACCAGCGGCACTACCGGCTCACCAAAAGGGGCCACGTTGTCCCACCATAACATTCTTAATAACGGTTACTTCTGCGGCCAGGGAATGGGGCTCACGGCCCAGGACAAACTGTGCATTCCCGTGCCGTTTTATCACTGCTTCGGCTTGGTATTGTCCAACCTGGCCTGCATCAGTCACGGTGCGGCGATGATTATACCGAGCGAATCATTTGATGCTCTTTCAGTCCTTGAGGCTATTCAAGCAGAACATTGCACGGCGTTACATGGTGTACCCACCATGTTCATCTCAATTCTGGAACATCCCGACTTCCATACCTTCGACCTCAGTTCTCTGCGAACCGGGATGATGGCAGGCGCACCCTGCCCTATGGACGTAATGCGCAGAATCATTTCAGATCTAGGCATGACCGAAATCACCTTCGCCTATGGAATGACCGAAACCAGCCCGATAAGCTTCCAGACCAGCCGCGACGATGTTCTTGAGCGCCGCGTCTCCACGGTCGGTTCGGCATTACCACATATTGAGGCAAAGGTCGTCGATGACGTTGGCAACATCGTTCCCCGAGGCGTTCCAGGGCAGATCTGCATCCGAGGCTACTCAGTCATGTTGGGCTACTGGGGCGATGCCGAGAAGACGTCTGAAGTACTCGACGCCAATGGCTGGATGCACACCGGCGATATTGCTACGTTGGACAGTAACGGTTACTGCAACATCACGGGCCGAATCAAGGACATGGTGATACGCGGCGGAGAAAACATTTACCCCAAGGAAATTGAAGAGTTTCTATCCGGTCACCCAGCAATCGGTGAGGTTCAGGTATTTGGTGTGCCTGACTCTAAATTTGGTGAGGAGATATGTGCCTGGGTTCGCCTTAAAGAGGACTACACGCTGGATGAGGAGGCGGTCAAAATTTTTTGCCGTGGATCAATCGCACACTATAAGAT
>NZ_UTBG01000016.1 GCF_900580675.1 Pseudomonas viridiflava | reverse complement strand
GAACACGCCCGTCCAATAAATCCCCGCATCACTTTTCGGGTCCATGGCATACGCGGCGCCCAGTTCGCGAAATTGCGGGTTAATCAGGTTGGCGCAATGCCCCGGGCTGGCGAGCCAACCGTCCACCACGCGGCGCGGGGTGTCGAGGCCGGCGGCGATGTTTTCGCCGATATTTTTTGCGGTATACCCGGCCAGCTCGGCACGGTCGCCGGGGGTGCGCCCGTCGTGGTCGAGGTGGTCAAAGAAGTTGCCGTTGGCCATGTTGCGCGTGTGGCTGTTGGCGGCGCCGGCCAGGTCATCATTCCAGGACAGCGGCGTGGTGGCGTTGAACGCCTGGGTGCCGCACTGGCGCGGTTGCGAACGGGCGGTGTTGATCAGCGTGAGCAGCTGCTTGCCTTCGGTCTGCCAATCCCCCAGGCCACTGGACAGCAGCGGGCGGGCGAGCACGATGCGCCAGTCCTGGCCGCTGTTGCTCACGCCGATATCGACAAATTGCGGGTCCAGCACCACGCGGCAGAAACTCTCGCGCACCGCCTTCATGGCCGCTTCGGCATCCTTGGGGCCGGACAGGCTGATGGCCTGCACGTTGACCATCGGGTACGCAGCCCGCGCGAGCGCCTGCTGCAAATCGCCGACGTTGGTGGCCGGCAGCACCAGCCGCGTATCGCTGGAAAGGGGCGGCAATTCCTGGGAACCCTGGTCGCCGCAGCGTTGGACCTGGCTGCGGTATTCGTTGATCTGTTGCACCAGCAGACTTTCTTCATTCGCCATCGCGCTGGCGCAGAACACCGTACTGGCGGCCAGCGTCGTAAGACCCATCATCAATGACAGAACGCGCATGGACGTTACCCTTGAGCTTGAAAGTGCCCATGATGCGCGATGTAACCCGGTCTGGCGCAACGCCTTTTTTGTTTTTTTGCCTCAACGGGTGTTTTCAGCGGCAGTCCGCGGCGCCAGGCAAACGCGCTCGCGCGCTCAATCATCCGCGGGTAACAGGTACAATCGCCGCTGCCTTGACGCGAAACCCCAGGAATTTGCATGTTCAGCCTTACCCGCTACACCACACCGTGCCCCGAGCCGATCAACAGCCAGATCCTGCAGATGGTGGTGGACAACCTCACCGACATCAGCAGCGTTGCACTGCCGCCGAGTAACCTGCTGTACAACATCTACCAGTACGCCATTGGCTTTGAGGTGCACCTGTACCTCGAAGCGTTGAATGGCGAGAAGGGCATCACCGTGGAGTTGGTTGTGGCCATGGCCGAGGAACAGGTGCTTGGCTTTTGCCTGTACCTGCCGGTGAAGGACGACCCCGAAGCCTGTGGCATTGCGTTTATGGCGGTGCAGGCGGGTTTCCGGCGCCAGGGTGTGGCGCGCGGCATGCTGCAGGACGTGTTGGCGCGTTACCCGCACGCCGAGCTGGCATGTGCCGTGGAGAAGGTGCCGGCCTTCGAGGCCATGGGCTTCCAGGTGCGCGACGCGCGGGGCACTCAGGTGCTGATGAACACGCGCGATTACGCCACCGACGGGCTGATGGGCGTGTTGGACGTAGCGCCCATCTATAGCTCGCTGGAAGTCCGCCAGATCCATACCTACCTGCTGCAAAAGCATGGCAAGCGCGCGATGGTGGACGCGGAGAAACAGCGCGACCGCCACCTTGACCAGCTTGCGCGCAAGGTTCAGCGGTTTCTCACTGGCGCTCGCGATTGACCATCGCCAGGATCGTCGCGAGCAACTCCTGCTGCGCCTCTTCACGGCTGACCTCGCCACTGGCGGCTGCCTGGGACAAGGCTTCCGCCGCGCCGAGCATCGCCCGCAGGCCGGCTTGAGGCAGGTTGCCACCGGGGGCGAAGGGCACCAACGCGTCACGGCACTTGGCGAGGAAAATCGCCTCGTAGTCGCGCTTGAGCGTTTCCAGCTCCGGCGAACTGCTGAGTGCCGCAATCACCCCTGGAATCTCCCGACCCTGCAGCAGTACACAGTCGACATAGGACGAGGCGATCACCCACGCCCGATCCTGCAAGGTCGCGCTGCTGGCATCGATGGCCGCTTCAAACACCTGGTTCTGGCGGGCGTCGAAGTCCGCGTACAGCGCGGCCAGCAGGCCGGCGCGGGTGGTGAAATGGTCATAGACCACGGGTTTGGTCACGCCCGCCAGTTCCGCCAGGCGGCCCAGGGTCAGGGCTTCGGTGCCTTCATCGCGTACCAGTTGCCAGGCCACATCGAGTAATTGGCGCAGACGATCTTCACGCGACAAACGGCGGCGAGGAGCGAGGACTTCACTGCTTGACATGCTTATATACCAAAAGTAACTTAGTGGTCGTAACTTACTAAAAGTATATTAAGCCCAGCCGGAGTCAAAGTCATGCACGCATTGATCGTTGTTGCTCATCACGACCCGCAATCCCTCACCCATGCCATAGCCGCGCAGGTCGGCGCCGGCCTGGTCGCCTCCGGGCACACCTTCGAAATCGCCGACCTTGCCGCCGAAGGTTTCGACCCGCGTTACACCGCCGCCGACCACCTGGTGCACCGTACCCGCGCCACACCAC
>NZ_UTBG01000167.1 GCF_900580675.1 Pseudomonas viridiflava | reverse complement strand
CGGCAGCGGCATGTCGTAAGTCACACGGCGTGCAGCTGTGGGAGCTTGGCTGTCTGTGGAGTGATATCCACGTTAGGGTCATCAAGACAGTTGCTCCCACATTTGTTTTTGCGCCGTGACAAATAATCAGCGCGGTTCGATGTGCGCAATCATCAACTGCACGGTTTCCTGCCCACGAAACTCATTCACGTCCAGCTTGTAGGCCAATTCCACCCAACGCACCGTCGGGTTCGGCCACACTTCGCGGTCCACGCCAAACGCAATGCCATCGAGCTTCACCGACCCGCACTCGCTCTTGAGCACCACCTTCAGGTGCCGCTCCCCCACCACCCGCTGCTCTACCAGCTGGAACACGCCGTGAAACAACGGTTCGGGAAAGTGTTGCCCCCACGGGCCGGCATGCCGCAAGGCGCGCGCCAGTTCCAGGTGAAACTCTTCCACGGCCAGAGTGCCGTCGGTCAGCAAGCGCCCGGTGAGGTCTTGTTCACGCAGCTGCCGACGCACTTCGGCGTCAAAGGCTTGCGCAAACAGTGGGAAATTCGCCTCGGGCAGCGTCAGTCCCGCCGCCATGGCGTGGCCGCCGTATTTGGCGATCAGGTTGGGATGCTGGCTCGCGACCACCGCCAGCGCATCGCGGATGTGAAAACCCTGCACGGAGCGCCCTGAGCCCTTGAGCAGGCCATCACCGGCGTCAGCGAAGGCGATGGTCGGGCGGAAATACCGCTCTTTCATGCGCGACGCCAGAATCCCGATCACCCCTTGGTGCCACTCCGGGTCAAACAGGCACAACCCATACGGCATCGACTCCACCGGCAAGTCCTTGAGCTGGGCCAGGGCCTCGCGCTGCATGCCTTGCTCGATGGATTTGCGATCCTGGTTCATGCCGTCCAATTGCGCGGCCATTTCACGGGCTGCGGCAAAATCGGTGGTGAGCAGGCATTCGATGCCCAGGCTCATATCATCCAGGCGCCCGGCGGCGTTCAGGCGTGGCCCGAGGATAAAGCCCAGGTCGGTGGACGTGATGCGCGCCGCATCACGCTTGGCGACTTCCAGGATCGCCTTGATCCCCGGCCGCGCACGGCCGGCGCGAATGCGCTCCAGGCCCTGATGCACCAAGATACGATTGTTGGCGTCCAGCGGCACCACGTCGGCGACGCTGCCCAGGGCTACCAGATCGAGCAATTCGCCGATGTTCGGTTGCGGTTTGTTGTCGTACCAACCGAGGCTGCGCAAACGCGCGCGCAGGGCCATCAGGACATAGAAGATCACGCCCACACCCGCCAACGCCTTGCTCGGGAACTCGCAGCCAGGCTGGTTCGGGTTGACGATGGCATCCGCCGCCGGCAACTCATCCCCCGGCAAGTGGTGGTCGGTGACCAGCACCTGCAACCCCGCCGCTTTCGCCGCCGCCACGCCTTCGACACTGGAGATACCGTTGTCCACGGTGATCAGCAACTGCGGCTCGCGCTGCAAGGCCACGGCGACGATTTCCGGGGTCAGGCCGTAGCCGTATTCGAAACGGTTGGGCACCAGGTAGTCGACATGCGCCGCACCGAGCAAACGCAGGCCCAGGGTGCCCACGGTGCTGGCGGTGGCGCCATCGGCGTCGAAGTCGCCAACGATCAGGATACGCTGGCGCTGTTCGAGCGCCGTCACCAGCAGGTCCACCGCCGCGTCGATCCCCTTGAGCTGCTGATAGGGAATCAACCGCGCCAGGCTTTTATCCAGCTCGGCTTCGGACTGCACCCCGCGCGCGGCATAGAGGCGAGTCAACAGCGGCGGCAATTCACCGAGAAACGGCAGGACAGCGGGCAACGGGCGAGGATCGATACGCATGGGGTGACGAGAGCTTCTCTTCTGATACAACGGTTAAACAAAACTACTGAAAACGTCATGAATCAACTGTGGGAGCTGGCTTGCCTGCGATGCAGCCGCCTCGGTAAATCAGCCACCGCGGTGATGCTTTCGCGAGCAAGCCCGCTCCCACACAAGCCAGCTCCCACATTTTTTCAACCGCGCTCGCCGACCAGCCATTCCAGCTGCACTTCGTGCTGGCCACGGTCATCGGTGACGAAGATCGTGCCTTCGCTGATCATCACGTCCCACTTGATTACGCGCGGCATGTCCTTGGCCAGGGTCTCGAGGATTTCCTGCGGCACAGCAGCGATGTGTACGTTTTTCAGGTTAGTGGCCACCGGCACCACTTTGCCTTCCCATACACGCAGGCTGCCATAGGCCAGCAGGCTGGTGCGTTCGGTACGACGCGAGCACCAGGTCAGGCGATCGGCGTCGGGCTGGCCGACTTCAATCCAGTGGAGAACGCGGTCATCCAGGCTTTTTTCCCACAAGGCTGGCTCGTCTACATCTGACAGACCACGACCAAAAGCCAACTGCTCATTGTAAAAAAGGGCGTAGGCCAGCAGACGCACAGTCATGCGCTCTTCGGTTTCCGAAGGGTGGCGGGCGATGGTCTGTTTGACGCTCTCGTACACCGAGCGGTCGAGGTCGGTAAGGTTGAGTTCGAACTTGTAGGTCGTGGACGGCTGGGCCATGAACGGACTTCTAGAGACAGGGAAAGGCGGCCAGTCTAACCGATGGCGACACCATTCACCGAATCCTGCGCTGCATCATCCTTATCCCTGGGCCACTCGCCTATGTTAAAAGGCATCACACCACCGCCCTGCGCAGCCAAGGATCCTCATGTCGTTTAATGCCAAACCGCTTGCCGGCCTGAAAGTCATCGAACTCGGCACCCTGATCGCCGGCCCGTTCGCCTCACGTATCTGCGGCGAATTCGGTGCCGAGGTGATCAAGGTCGAATCGCCGGACGGCGGCGACCCGCTGCGCAAATGGCGAAAAATGTACAAAGGCACCTCGCTGTGGTGGTTCGTGC
>NZ_UTBG01000018.1 GCF_900580675.1 Pseudomonas viridiflava | reverse complement strand
TGTTCGTAGAGTGTGTACGGCGCGTCGATCTGGGTCACGCGCCCGGCCTGCATCACCACCACGCGGTCGCTGATGGAGAGGGCTTCAGCCTGGTCGTGGGTGACCATCAAGGTGGTGATGCCGACTGCGCACTGGATGCGGCGGATTTCGAACTGCATCTCTTCGCGCAAATTGGCGTCAAGGTTGGACAGCGGTTCATCGAGCAGCAACACCGGCGGTTCGATCACCAGCGCACGGGCCAGGGCCACGCGCTGGCGCTGGCCGCCGGACAGTTCGCGTGGGTAGCGCTCGGCGTGCGGCGCCAGACGTACCAGGTCGAGTACGATTTTGACTTTGCTGGCGATCTCGGCGGCCGGCACTTTGCGCATCTTAAGGCCGAAGGCGACGTTATCGCGCACGCTCATGTGCGGGAACAGCGCATAACTCTGGAACACCACACCCAGGCCACGGCTGGCGGGCTTGGCGTGGGTGATGTCGCGACCGTCGAGGAGGATCTGCCCGCCGCTCACGTCGACGAAACCGGCGATCATTTGCAGGGTGGTGGTCTTGCCGCAGCCCGAGGGGCCGAGCAGGGACACGAATTCGCCTTTTTCCACCGCAAGGTCAGTGGCGACCACTGCATCGACGGCGCCGTAGCGTTTGCTCAAGGCGTTGAGTTGGAGAAATGCCATGTCTGCGTTCCACCTTTTTGAGTCGCGTCGAAACGCGCTTTTTTGTTTTGGGCAGATGCGAAAAGGGTGTTGCGGGTGCGTTGGCGCTCGATCTTGGTCGGCTGCCGGGTTGTTGTTCAATTCGCCCCTGTGGACGCAGATTAGGACGAAGACTAGGATGGGCGGAAGATCGAATTTCACTGAATGGAGTAGTTTTTTCTGTTTTATTCAGTCAGCAGAATTAGTCGTGAGAAATATCAATATGGATTCCATTGAGCGGAATGAAAACGTCAGAGAAGTCGGCGCGGGGGGAGTGTCTCGTCTGTTTGCGTTGCTGCGTACCCTGGGTGAAGTGCCGGAAGGCGGCGAGCGCGTAACTCAGCTCGCGCAGCAGGTCGGCCTGTCCCAACCGACGACCCATCGCCTGCTGCGCAGCCTGATGGACGAAGGCATGGTCGAGCAGGACGCGCGCAGCAAGCGCTATCGCCTGAGCCTGGAGTTTTTCGCGTTGGCGGCGAACGCAGGCAAGACCGGTAACCTGCGCGACCTGGTGCGGCCGAGCATGCTGCGCCTGAGCGCTTCATTGGGCGATTCGCTGTTCCTGCTGGCGCGCAGCGGCTTTGACGCGATCTGCCTGGACCGCAGCGAAGGCCCGTACCCGATCCGCACCTTCACCGGCGATATCGGCGGCCGCGTGGCGCTGGGCGTAGGGCAGGGCAGCCTGGCGATCCTCGCATTCCTGCCGGAGGAAGAGCGCGAGACGGTGATCCGCTACAACCTGCCACGCCTCAAGGATTTCCACCTGTATGACGAGGTGCTGCTGCGCTCTGAGGTGGAGAACGTGCGGCGCCTGGGCTATGCCGCGCGCAATACCGGAGTACTGGAGGGCATGGCGGGCCTGGCGGTACCGATCCTCAACCGCGACGGGCACGCGGTGGCGGCGTTGAGTGTGGCGACCGTCAGCGACCGGCTGGGGCCGAGCCGCTTGCCGATGGTGGTGGAGTTGTTGAAGCGCGAGGCGGCGGCGATCGGGCCGAGGATCAATCCGTTCGATCCGACGCTGCGTAGACCCTCACAAACCTTCGGCGGATAACCGCTCTACAAGACGCTGGAGACCGACATTCAGATTGCAGCTAACGCAACGGATGTGGCGGCTGTGCGGGTTTCCACGCCCAACTTCACATACACATGCTCCAGATGCTTGTTCACCGTCCTTGGGCTCAACCCCAGGATATCGCCAATGTCCCGATTGGTTTTCCCGCACGCCACCCAGCGCAGCACCTCCACCTCGCGCTCGGTCAACTGAAACCTGGCCGAGAGCAGCCGTTGCGCCGGCGCATCTTCAAGGGTCAACACGCTCGGCTGCGATGCCTCCCGTGCCGACAGCAAGATGCGTGACGTGCGCAAATGCGCCGCGACGCGCGCCAGCACTTCATCGGTCTGGATCGGCTTGGTCACGTAGTCGCTGCCGCCTACTTCAAAACCCTGCACCACATGCTTGCTGTCGGTCAGCCCGGTCATGAACACCACGGGGATGTCCGCGCTGGCGGGCATCGCCTTGAGCCGGCGGCAGGTTTCGAAACCGTCCAGGCCGGGCATCATTGCGTCCAGCAGGATCAGGTCCGGGCGCCGGCGTTGCACGCGGTTCAATGCGCTGAGGCCGTCGAGGGCCACCAGCACCATGTAGCCGGCCTCGTCGAGAGCGTCGGAAAGCATGGCCAGGTTGTCCGGGGTGTCGTCGACAATCAACACCACGCCGGGGTCAGTGCTGCGGGTGAGAGCATTCATCTTCGGCCTCCTTGAGGGTTCGGTTGAGTTCATCCAGGCGGAAACCCTTGAGCAGCCCGCGTACCTTGTTGATGAAAGGCGCCGCGTCGGGGCTGTGTTCAAGGATCGTGTCGAGTTTGGCGTGCAGGCCGCGTACGTAGCCGATGGCGCTGAGTTCGGCAAGGTCGGCAAGGTCTTCGGGGCTGGGCAGCACGCTCGGGGGCGGCGGCGCGGCAAAGGTCTTGGTGCGCCGCAGCCAGTGCAGGCCCAGGTGGTGTTGCAGGCGCCCGAGCAGTTCCGGAGTGCGCACCGGCTTGGCCAGGTAGTCGTTGCAGGCGGCGGCGATGCTGCGTTCGCGGTCGTCGGTGAAGGCGTTGGCGGAGATCACAATGATCGGTGCCGTGGACAGCGCGTTGCGCCGGATCAGCCGGCTGGTTTCATAGCCGTCCAGGGTCGGCATCGACAGGTCCATCAGGATCAGGTCCGGCGCCAGCAGCGCGACCTGGCGGATCGCGTCCTGGCCGTTGCTGGCCTGCACCACCTCAAAGCCGAGTGGCGTGAGCATGCCGCTGAGCACCTTGCGATGGTCCACGTGGTCGTCCACCACCAGTATGCGGCGGCGCTCGCCCTGGTAGCCGATAATGTCGTGCTCGACATGCACCACGGCCTGCGGCGCGCGCACCTGGGACAGAAACAGCCGCACCTGGAAGCAGGTGCCCTTGTCCAGTTCGCTGGTCACGCGCAATTCGCCGCCCATCAAGGACGTGAGCATGCGCGTGATGGTCAGCCCCAGGCCTACGCCCTTGTCCTGGCGCATCAGGTCGCCGCGTTCGAACGGCTGGAAAATCCGCTCGATTTGCCCCGGATCGATGCCGATCCCGGTGTCGATGATTTCAAAATTGGCGGTCTCGCGCATATAGCTGACCCGCAGGCACACCTCGCCGCTGTCGGTGAAGTTCACCGCGTTGCCGAGCAGGTTGATCAGGATCTGCCGCACACGTTTTTCATCGCCGCGCACCACTGCCGGGATCTTGCCCACGCAGTCCAGACGAAAACGCAGGCCCTTGTCCTGAGCCTGCGGGGTGAACATCTGTTCGAGGTCGTGGATCAGTTCGGGGAAGGGGATTTCGGTCAGCTCCAGGCGCAATTTGCCGGCTTCGATCTTGGCCACGTCGAGCAGGCCGTCGATCAATGACAGCAGGTGCGAGCCGCTGCGCAGAATGGTCGCCAGCGCGTCCTGATGCTGATCGGGCATGGCGCTGTCGCGCTGCAAAATCTGCGTGAAACCGAGGATGCTGTTAAGCGGCGTGCGCAGCTCGTGGGACAGGCCGGTGACGTAGCGGCTCTTGGCAGCGTTTGCCGCCTCTGAGGCTTCCTTGGCCTGTTGCAGGGCCTGGTCGGTGAGGCTGTGGGCGTCGATTTCGTGCATCAGCAACAGGGTCTGGCGGTCGGATTCTTCCTGGGCGACGCGGCGGCTTTCGCGGGTCAAGACCACCCACCAGGCGAGTACGGCGGCGAGCACCGAGAGGGTCAGGAAGGCCTTGAAAAACGTCTGATACAAGGTCTCCGAATGCGGCAGGCCTTGCGCGGCCTGCACGTAGATCAACGCCAGGGCGCCGGCCAGCAGCAACTCCAGCACCAATAAAAGCCCCAGGTAGTGCGCCAGACGGGTGTGCAGGCGCGGCATCAGGGTGTTGGGCAGCAGCCAGCGCAACACGCCTTCAAACTGGCTGACCAACCGCGCGTGGGGTTTGCAGCGATCGCCGCAGCGCGCATCGAGTGAACAACACAGCGAGCAGATCGGCGTGCTGTAGGCCGGGCAGAACGCCATGTCGGCGGTTTCGAAGGGGTTGCTGCACAGCCCGCACACCGCGTGGGTGGCGGGCGCCACCGGGTGGATCAACTGCACGTCGCTGGTCCGCGCGATGTAATACTTGCCCTTGGTCGCCCAGGCCAACAGCGGCGCCATCACCAGGGCCGTGCCCAACGCGACAAAGGGCGGCGCCGCCTGGGCCAGCGTACCGAACAGCCCGAAGTGGGCGAGGATCGACAGCAGCGAGGCAATCAGCATCGAGCCGACGCCCACCGGGTTGATGTCGTAGAGGTGCGCGCGCTTGAACTCGATGTGCTTGGGCGACAGGCCCAAAGGCTTGTTGATCACCAGGTCCGCCACCAGCGTGCCGATCCAGGCAATCGCGATATTCGCGTACAGCCCCAGCACCTGGTCGATCACATCGAACACGCCCAGCTCCATCAGCATCAGCGCGATGGCCACGTTGAACACCAGCCACACCACGCGGCCAGGGTGGCTGTGGGTCACTCGCGCAAAGAAGTTCGACCAGGCGAGGGAGCCGGCATAGGCATTGGTCAGGTTGATCTTCATCTGCGAGATGAACACGAACAGCACCATCGCGCCGAGGGCCCATTCCGGCGAGCTGAACACGTACCGGAACGCCACCAGGTACATCTGGGTCGGCTCGGCGGCGCGTTCCATGGGGATTTCATGTTGCAGCGCCAGAAACGCGAGGAACGCGCCGGCGAACATTTTCAACGCGCCGGGGATGATCCAGCCAGGACCGGCGCAAAGCAGGGCGGCCCACCAGCGCTTGCGGTTGGCGGCGGTTTTTTCCGGCAGGAAGCGCAGGTAGTCGACTTGCTCGCCGATCTGCGTCACCAGCGACAGCGC
This sequence comes from Pseudomonas viridiflava, assembly GCF_900580675.1. Taxonomy (GTDB): domain Bacteria; phylum Pseudomonadota; class Gammaproteobacteria; order Pseudomonadales; family Pseudomonadaceae; genus Aquipseudomonas. Next base: position 22,271 of record NZ_UTBG01000018.1, on the reverse strand, counting down.
CACGGTGCAGGCGGCGCAGAACGCCAGCAAGTTGAACTCACCGCCATCGCCGCTGCGCCCGACAAAGCTGGTCCAGTCGCTGAAGGCGTCAGGGTTTTTCCACCACACAAAGCCGTAGGGCAGCACCAGCAACAGCAGCCAGATGGGCTGGGTCCACAGTTGCAGGCGGCTGATCAGCGTCACGCCGTAGGCCACCAGAGGAATCACCAGCAGCGAGCAGATCACATAGGCAAAGGCCAGGGGGATATGGAAATACAGCTCCAGGGCCAGGGCCATGATCGCCGCTTCCAGGGCAAAGAACAGGAAGGTGAAGCTGGCGTAGATCAGCGAGGTGATGGTCGAGCCGATGTAGCCGAAGCCGGCGCCACGGGTCAGCAGGTCCATGTCCACACCGTAGCGTGCGGCGTAATAACTGATGGGCAGGCCGGTGAGAAAGATCACCAGGCTGATCGCGAGGATTGCCCAGAAGGTGTTTGTGAACCCGTAACTCAAGGCCAGCACGCCACCGATGGCCTCCAGCGCGAGAAACGACACCGCGCCCAGCGCAGTGTTGGCAATGCGCAGCTCCGACCATTTGCGAAAGGACTTGGGGGTGTAGCGCAGGGCGTAGTCTTCCATGGTCTCGTCGGCGACCCAGGTGTTGTAATCGCGGCGGATCTTGACGATGCGCTGGGTGCCGGATGGAGGGTGCACGGTGGGGAACTCCGGAAGAGGGCGAGGTTGGCGAGCAAGTTCCATGCCCTCACATGCACCGAGGATGCAAATGTGGGAGGGGGCTTGCTCCCGATGGCGGTGGGTCAGTCACCGGATGTGTTGCTGATGTACCGCTATCGGGGGCAAGCCCCCTCCCACAATTGATCTCCAGTGTCAGGGCGGGCGTGATCCTGCCCTGAAACAGTGCGCAGCGGCATACGTCAAATGACGTACTCGGTTACGTCAGCCTGCGTATACCCGCGCTGGCCCGCTGCCGCCATGCTGGACCCCTCATTGCAGAGGAGTCGCCCCATGGCACCACGATTGATCCGCTCCAAACCGCTGTTGGCCTTGTCATTGCTGGCGGCCGCGCTGTTCAGCCAAGGCGTGCTGGCCGATAACGAAGGCTTGGCCGTGACCCCTACCGAAGTCACCGTCGGCCAGCTGCACTCGGCCACCGGCACCATGGCGATTTCCGAGACCGGCTCGATCCAGGCCGAGCGCCTGGCCATCGAGCAGATCAACGCGTCGGGCGGCATCCTCGGACGGCAGATCAAGGTCGTCCAGGAAGACGGTGCCTCCGACTGGCCGACCTTCGCTGAAAAAGCCAAGAAATTGCTGGTCAACGACAAGGTCGCCGCGGTGTTCGGCTGCTGGACCTCGGCCTCGCGCAAAGCCGTGCTGCCGATCTTCGAGAAAGAAAACGGCCTGCTCTACTACCCGACCTTCTATGAAGGCCTGGAACAGTCGAAAAACGTGATCTACACCGGCCAGGAAGCCACACAGCAAATCCTCGCCAGCCTCGACTGGATCGCCAAGACCAAGGGCGCGAAGACGTTCTACCTGGTCGGCTCCGACTACATCTGGCCGCGCACTTCGATGAAAATCGCGCGCAAGCACATTGAAAACGTGCTGCACGGCACCGTGGTTGGCGAAGACTACTACCCGCTGGGCAACACTCAGTTCGGCTCGTTGATCAACAAGGTCAAGCTGAAAAAGCCTGACGTGGTGTTCGCAGCGGTGGTGGGCGGCTCCAACGTGGCGTTCTACAAGCAGTTGAATGCGGCGGGCGTGAATGCGTCCAAGCAAACCCTGCTGACCCTGTCGGTCACCGAAGACGAACTGCTCGGCATCGGCGGCGAAAACATGGCCGGCTTCTATGCCTCGATGAAGTACTTCCAGAGCCTGGACAACCCGAACAACAAAGCTTTCGTCGAAGCCTTCAAGGCCAAGTACGGCAAGGACGCGGTGATCGGCGACGTGACCCAGGCCGCCTACCTCGGGCCGTGGCTGTGGAAAGCCGCCGTCGAGAAAGCCGGCAGCTTTGACGTGGATAAAGTCGTCGCCGCCTCGCCTGGCATCGAGCTGAAAACTGCACCCGAAGGCTACGTGAAGGTCCACGAGAACCATCACTTGTGGAGCAAATCACGCATTGGTGAAGTGCTGCCGAATGGTCAGTTCAAGGTGATCTACGAGTCGGATCTGATCGAGCCGAACCCGTTCCCCAAAGGCTACCAATAAGCCTGGATCTGGCGCTGATCTAAATGTGGGAGCGGGCTTGCTCGCGAAAGCGCAGTGTCATTCACAGATGTATTGACTGATGCACCGCATTCGCGAGCAAGCCCGCTCCCACATAAATCAAAAGCAGACCTTGGTTTTCATCATTACCTCCCGCTCAGGAGACCATCATCATGGAATGGCTATCGGAATTTGGAGCCATCGCGGCGATGCAGGGGTTCAACGGCTTGTCCGTGTTCTGCGTGCTGTTGCTGATGGCATTGGGGCTGGCGATCATCTTCGGCCAGATGGGCGTGATCAACATGGCCCACGGCGAGTTCCTGACCATCGGCGCCTACACCACCTACGTGTGTTCCAGCCTGACGGCGCACTTTGCGCCAAGCTTTCAACCCTATTACTTCTTCTTCGCCATCGCCCTGTCATTCCTCGTCGCCGGCGCCGTCGGCTGGCTGGTGGAGTGGGCGATGATCAGCCGTTTGTACAAACGCCCGCTGGACACCTTGCTCGCCACCTGGGGCTTGTCGCTGGTGATGCAGCAAACCTTCCGCTCGGTATTCGGCGCGCGTGAAGTCAGCGCCGAGCCGCCGGCCTGGCTGATGGGCTCGGTGAACTTCACCGACGCCATCGAAATCCCGCGCAACGGCCTGTTCATGATGGGGCTGACCCTGCTGCTGACCGCCGCGATCTTCCTGATGCTCTACCGCTCGCGCTGGGGCCTGCAGGTGCGCGCCACGGTGCAGAACCGCCTGATGAGCCGCGCGGTGGGCATCAACACACGCAAGGTCGACCGCATGACCTTCGCCCTCGGCTGCGGCGTGGCCGGTGTCGCGGGCGCGGCCTTCACCACCATCGGCTCCACGGGCCCCACGGCGGGTTCGCAGTACATCGTCGACACCTTTCTGGTGGTGGTATTCGGCGGCGTGCAAAGCCTGTTCGGCACCATCGCCTCAGCGTTCGTGATCGCCCAGACCCAATCGCTGTCGGAGTTTTTCCTCAGTGGCTCGATGGCCAAGGTGCTGACCTTGTCCTCGGTGATTCTGATCCTGATGCTGCGCCCGCAAGGGTTGTTCTCCATCAAAGTGCGCAAGTAGAGGCGAGCAGATGAAGGCTTTAGACAAGCTGCTGGGCGGCCAGCAAAACCTGATCGGCATCGTGTTGCTGGCGCTGTTGATCCTGGTGGTATTCCCCCTGACCCTGGATGCGTTCCGCCTGAACATGGTCGGTAAATACCTGACCTACGCCTTCGTGGCGGTGGGCCTGGTGCTGTGCTGGGGCTATGGCGGCATTCTCAGCCTGGGGCAGGGCGTGTTCTTCGGGGTCGGCGGCTACTGCATGGCGATGTTCCTCAAGCTTGAGGCCTCGGACCCGGAAAGCACCAAGATCCAATCCACACCGGGCATTCCGGACTTTATGGACTGGAACCAGATCACCGAACTGCCGTGGCTGTGGCAGCCGTTCCACAGTTTCACCTTTACGGTTTTTGCCGTGGTCGCGGTGCCGGTGTTGCTCGCCTTTATCATCGGTATCGCGCTGTTCAAGCGGCGCGTCGGCGATGTGTATTTTTCCATCGTCACCCAGGCGATTGCGTTGATCCTCACCGTGCTGATCGTCGGCCAGCAAGGCTTGACCGGTGGCGTCAACGGCATTACCGACCTCAAGACCCTGCTCGGCTGGGACCTGCGCACCGACAGCGCGAAGATGATCCTGTACTTCATCAGCGCCGGCCTGCTGTTCGGCTGCATCTTTATCGGCCGCTTTATCCTCGCCTCCAAGCTCGGCCGGCTGCTGATGGCCATGCGCGACAAGGAAGAACGCGTGCGTTTTTCCGGGTATGACGTGGCCAGTTTCAAGATCTTCGTGTTCTGCGTGGCTGCTGCGTTTTCGGCGATTGGCGGGGCGATGTTTGCCTTGCAGGTCGGCTTTATGTCGCCGTCATTCGTCGGCATCGTGCCGTCAATCGAGATGGTGATCTTTGCGGCGGTGGGCGGGCGCATGTCGCTGCTCGGCGCGGTGTATGGCGCGTTGCTGGTGAATTACGGCAAGACCTACTTTTCCGAATCTTTCCCTGAGCTGTGGCTGTACCTGATGGGCGGGCTGTTTATCGCGGTGGTCATGTACTTCCCGAATGGCCTCGCCGGGTTGTGGGACAGCCATGGTCGCCAGGCCTTGGCGAAACTGCTGCGGCGCAAGCCAGCGGTAAAAGTCGTTCAACCTGTGGCCAAGCCCAAGGCTGAAGCCAAAATCCTGGAGACCCAGCCATGACCGCCGTCGGCTTTGAAATGAATAAACCGGTGCTGGCCATTGAAGGCCTCACCGTGTCGTTCGACGGCTTCAAGGCGGTCGACAACCTCAACCTGTATATCGACCGCAATGAAGTGCGCGTGGTGATCGGCCCGAATGGCGCCGGCAAGACTACGGTGCTCGACCTGATCTGCGGCAAGACCCGCGCCACCAGCGGCAGCATCCAGTTCGACGGCCAGGAACTGACCAAAATGCGCGAATACAACATCGTGCGCGCGGGTGTGGGGCGCAAGTTCCAGAACCCGTCGATCTACGAAAACCTCACGGTGTTCGAAAACCTCGAGATGTCGTACCCGGCCGGGCGCAAGGTCTGGGGCGCGTTGTTTTTCAAACGTAATGCTCAGGTGATCGCGCGGGTGGAAGAAGTCGCGCGGGAGATCTTCCTTGGCGACTTGCTGCAGCAACAGGCCGACCTGCTGTCCCACGGGCAAAAGCAGTGGCTGGAAATCGGCATGCTGCTGATGCAGGACCCCGAGCTGCTGATGCTCGATGAGCCGGTGGCCGGCATGAGCGTCAACGAGCGCGCGCAGACCGCCGAGCTGCTCAAGCGCATCAGCCAGGGCCGTTCGGTGCTGGTGATCGAGCACGACATGGAGTTCGTCAAAAGCATCGCGCACAAGGTCACGGTGCTGCACCAGGGCAAAGTGCTGGCCGAGGGCAGCATGGAGTCGGTGCAAAGCAACCCTAAAGTCATCGAAGTGTATTTGGGCCACTGAGGAAGCAGGCATGTTCAAGATCGACCAGTTGTCCTGCGGCTACGGGCAGAGCCAGATCCTCCACGACCTGGACCTGAATGTGGCCAGGCGCGAGATTGTCGCGGTGATGGGCCGCAACGGCATGGGCAAGACCACTTTGTTCAAGAGCCTGATGGGCATCCTGCCGCAGTGGAAGGGCCAGGTCAGCGTTGACGGCCACGATGTGTCGGCGCTGGAAACCCACGAGCGGGTGGAGCGCGGCATTGCCTACGTGCCCCAGGGCCGCATGATTTTCCCGAGCATGACGGTGCTGGAAAACATCCAGACCGGCCTGCCGGCGTCGGCGCGTGGCAAGGTGCCGGAGGATTTGTACGCGCTGTTTCCGGTGCTCTACGACATGCAGTCGCGCAAGGGCGGCAACCTCTCGGGCGGCCAGCAACAGCAGCTGGCGATAGCCCGGGCGCTGGCGACCAACCCCAAGGTGTTGCTGCTGGACGAGCCCACTGAGGGCATCCAGCCGTCGATCATCAAGGACATCGCGCGCACCCTGAAGGAGATCCGCAACCTGCGTGACTTGACCATTGTGGTGTCGGAGCAGGTGCTGTCGTTCACCCTGGAAATCGCCGACCGTTTCCTGGTGATCGAGAAGGGCCGCTTCGTGATCGAAGAGACGCGGGACCGGGTGGATGAGGCGACCATAAGCCGTTACCTCTCCGTCTAATTATCACGGCTCAAATGTGGGAGCTGGCTTGCCTGCGATAGCGGTTTATCAGTCATGGAAATAGTGGCTGACCCAACGCAATCGCTGCCAAGCCAGCTCCCACATTTTTTTGATTGCGATACGTTCCTTTCTCCATACGTCATCCAACGTATTTCCCGTTTTCCCCGGCTACCCGAGACTGGATTCCACGCACCAAACTATCCGTCCAGGAGCCAGCCCATGACCGAAACGCTGATCAAAGTCGACCTCAACCAACCCGTCACCGAGAACGAGCAGATCCACAACCGCTGGCACCCGGATATCCCGATGGCCTGCTGGGTAAAACCGGGCGACGACTTCATCCTGGAAACCTACGACTGGACCGCTGGCGCGATCAAGAACAACGACGATGCCAGCGATGTGCGCGATGTGGACCTGTCCACCGTGCATTACCTGTCCGGCCCGGTCGGTGTGCACGGTGCCGAACCCGGTGACCTGCTGGTGGTGGACTTGCTCGATATCGGCGCCAAGGCCGAGTCGCAGTGGGGCTTCAACGGTTTCTTCTCACGGCAGAACGGCGGCGGGTTCCTCACCGATCATTTCCCCAGCGCGCAAAAAGCCATCTGGGATTTCAAGGGCATGTTCACCAGCTCGCGGCACATCCCAGGGGTTAACTTTGCGGGCCTGATCCACCCCGGCTTGATCGGCTGCCTGCCCGACCCGGTGATGCTTGCCGACTGGAACCGTCGCGAACAGGAATTGATCGACACCAACCCGACTCGCGTACCACCGCTGGCCAACGCGCCACTGGCCGCCACCGCGCACATGGGCAAGCTCCAGGGCCAGGCCCGTGACGATGCGGCTGCCACCGGCGCGCGCACCGTGCCACCGCGTGAGCATGGCGGTAACTGCGATATCAAGGATTTGTCCCGTGGCTCGAAGATCTTCTTCCCGGTCTACGTTAACGGCGCCGGGCTGTCGGTGGGCGACCTGCACTTCAGCCAGGGCGACGGCGAAATCACCTTTTGCGGTGCTATCGAGATGGCCGGCTGGGTGCACATGAAGGTCGAGCTGATCAAGGGTGGCATGGCCAAGTACGGGATCAAGAACCCGGTGTTCAAGCCGAGCCCGATCACGCCGAACTACAAGAATTACCTGATCTTCGAAGGCATCTCGGTGGACGAGCAGGGCCAGCAGCACTACCTGGACGTCAACGTCGCTTACCGCCAGGCGTGCCTGAATGCGATCAACTACCTGACCAAATTCGGCTACTCGCCGGCCCAGGGTTATGCGTTGCTCGGCTCGGCGCCGGTGCAGGGGCATATCAGCGGCGTGGTGGATATTCCGAATGCCTGCGCGACCTTGTGGTTGCCGACGGAAATTTTCGAGTTCGACATCAACCCCAACGCCAACGGCCCGACCAAGTTCCTCGACGGCAGTATCGACCTGCCCATCGCCCCGGACCTGTAGCCATGCCGACCTACGAATACGCCTGCGACACCTGCGGCACGTTCACCCTGCTGCGGCCCATCGCGCAGCGCAATGAACCGAGCCAATGCCCGTACTGCGAGGGGGCGGGCGGGCAACTGATGATCTCTGCCCCGGCGCTGCAAACCCTGTCGGCCAACCAGCGCAAGGCCATCGCCAGCAACGAACGCAGCGCCCATGCGCCGCAGACGGTCGGCGAGTACCAGGAAAACCGCCGTCACCCCGCCGGTTGCAGCTGCTGCGGCACCAGCAAAAAGGTGCAGCCGAGCAAGGCCAACCCGTTGGGCCTCAAGACCCGGACCGGCCCACGGCCGTGGATGATCAGCCACTAGATCAGGAGCGTAGTTATGCGTCACGGCGACATTTCCAGCAGCCCGGACACCGTCGGTGTCGCGGTGGTGAACTACAAGATGCCGCGCCTGCACAGCAAGGCCGAGGTCATCGAGAACGCGCAGAAGATCGCCGAGATTATCCTCGGCATGAAGCAGGGCTTGCCCGGCATGGACCTGGTGGTGTTCCCGGAATACAGCACCATGGGCATCATGTACGACCATGATGAGATGATGGCCACCGCCGCGACGATTCCCGGCGAAGAAACCGCGATTTTCTCCGCCGCCTGCCGCCAGGCGAACACCTGGGGCGTGTTTTCCCTGACCGGCGAACGCCACGAAGAGCATCCGCACAAGGCGCCGTATAACACCCTGGTGCTGATCAATAACCTTGGCGAGATCGTGCAGCGTTACCGCAAGTGCATTCCGTGGTGTCCCATCGAAGGTTGGTATCCAGGCGATCGCACCTATGTGTGCGAGGGACCGAAGGGCATGCAGATCAGCCTGATTATCTGCGACGACGGCAACTACCCGGAAATCTGGCGCGATTGCGCGATGAAGGGCGCGGAACTGATCGTGCGTTGCCAGGGCTATATGTACCCGGCCAAGGAGCAGCAGGTGCAGATGTCCAAGAGCATGGCCTGGGCGAATAACTGCTACGTGGCCGTGGCCAACGCGGCGGGTTTCGACGGGGTGTATTCGTACTTCGGCCACTCGGCGATCATCGGTTTTGACGGGCGCACCTTGGGGGAGTGCGGCGAAGAGGAGATGGGCATTCAGTACGCGCAGCTGTCGGTGTCGCAGATCCGCGATGCGCGGGCCAATGATCAGTCGCAGAATCACCTGTTCAAGCTGCTGCACCGTGGCTACACCGGCATGCATGCCTCGGGCGATGGCGACAAGGGCGTGGCCGACTGCCCGTTCGAGTTCTACCGTACCTGGGTGCTGGACGCGCAAAAGGCCCAGGAGAACGTCGAGAAAATCACCCGCAGCACCGTGGGCGTTGCCGAGTGCCCCGTGGGGCAGTTGCCCCATGGCGGTAAACAAAAAACCGCGGGGTAGGGCATGCGCTTTACCTTTGAACCGGCGCAGGTCATGGCTTTGCTGCGTAGCCGTATCGTTGGCCAGGACGCGGCGTTGGCCCAGGTGGAAGGCATGCTCAAGGTGGTCAAGGCCGATATCGGCGAGCGTGACCGGCCTTTGAGCGTCAACCTGTTCATGGGGCCGACCGGCGTCGGCAAGACCGAAATCGTGCGCCTACTGGCCCAGGCGCTGCACGGTCGTGCTGACGGCTTTTGCCGCATCGACATGCATACCCTGGCCCAGGAGCATTACGCGGCAGCGCTTACCGGCGCGCCGCCCGGCTATGTGGGCAGCAAGGAGGGCATCAGCCTGTTCAACAGCGAGCTGATCCAGGGCAGTTACAGCCGGCCCGGCATCGTGCTGTTCGATGAACTGGAAAAGGCCAGCCAGGAAGTGGTGCGCAGCCTGCTCGGCATCCTCGAAAACGGCCAATTGAGCCTGGCCGGTGGCACGCGCACTCTGGACTTTCGCAACAGCCTGATCTTCATGACCAGCAATATCGGCGCGCAACAGGCGCGTCGCCATCGCCAGCGTTTTGCTCACGGCTGGCGGCGTTTGCTGCGGGTATTTGCGCGGGGCGAGGCGGCCGTGTTGGAGGACGCGTTGCACGGGCACTTCGAGCCGGAGTTTCTCAATCGCATCGACCGCATCCTGATGTTCGAACCCATCGACGCGCAGTGGCTGCAAGCGCTGCTGGACGTGGAACTCGGCAAACTCAACCAGCGTCTGGCGGCACAGCAGCGCGCCTTAAGCGTGGATGAGCAGGCGAGGGCGTGGTTGTGCCGTGACCACGATGTGCGCTTTGGTGCGCGCGCGTTGGGGCGGCGGTTGCGGGTCGAACTGGAGCCGGCGATTGCCGAGTGCGTATTGCAGGGGCATGCCCGGCACTTGAACGCGACGGTACGCAATGCCTGCCTGGTGGTTGAGCCCGTGCACTGATAAAGCACAGGAAGATAGGATCCAATTACGGTATAAACCTCGGATGCTTTAGTTCTTCGAGGCCCCGTTTTTCATGCAAAACCCTTTGCAACGCCCGCTGTGGCAAATTTACCTGATCTTTCTGGCGCCGATGGTGCTGTCCAACTTCCTGCAGAGTTTTTCCGGCTCGCTCAATGGCATCTATGTCGGGCAAATGCTCGGCACCCAAGCGCTGGCGGCGGTGTCGGGGATGTTTCCCATCGTGTTCTTTTTTATTGCTCTGGTGATCGGCCTGGGGGCCGGTGCGTCGGTGTTGATCGGGCAGGCCTGGGGCGCGCAGGAAACCGGGATGGTCAAGGCGATCACCGGCGCCACCCTGACCCTGGGTGCGCTGGTGGGTTTGATCGCGGCGGTCCTCGGCAGCCTGTTTGCGCGCCCGGCGTTGCAGGCCTTGGGCACGCCCGTGGATGTACTCGATGACGCGGTGGGCTACGCGCAAATGATGATGCTGATCATGCCGCTGCTGCTGGTGTTCATTCTCTATACCCAGCTGCTGCGCGGCGTGAGTGACACGGTTTCACCGTTGCTGGCGCTGATGGTCTCGACCCTGATCGGCTTGCTGCTGACGCCCGCGTTGATTCGCGGCTGGGTCGGCCTGCCACCCCTGGGCATCCAGAGCGCGGTGTACGCCGGCCTGGTGGGTAACGCCTCGGCGATGCTGTTCCTGATCCTGCGCCTGCGGCATAAAAAACACGTGATGGCGCCGGACCGCGAACTGCTCGCAGCCTTGCGCCTGGACCGCGTGATTTTAGGCAAAGTCCTGCGCATCGGCCTGCCCACCGGCTTGCAGATGGTGGTGCTGTCGCTGTCGGAATTGGTCATCCTCGCGCTGGTCAACAGCCACGGCTCCCAGGCCACGGCGGCGTATGGCGCGGTGACGCAGATCGTAAACTATGTGCAATTTCCCGCGCTGTCGATTGCCATCACCGCTTCGATCCTCGGTGCACAGGCGATTGGCGCCGGAAGGCTGGAACGCATCGGGCCGATCCTGCGCACCGGGCTGTTGATCAATATGTGCCTCACCGGTGGCCTGATCGTGCTGGGCTATGGGATGTCCCACTGGTTGCTCGGCCTGTTCATCACCGACGACACCGCGCGGGTCAATGCCGAGCACCTGCTGCACATCATGTTGTGGAGCATCCTGGTGTTTGGTTTCCAGGCGGTGATCGGCGGCATCATGCGCGCCAGTGGTGTGGTGCTGATGCCGGTGGTCATTTCGATCTTCTGCGTGCTCTGCGTTGAACTGCCGACGGCGTACTTGCTCAACGCACACTTTGGCCTGGAAGGGGTGTGGATGGCGTTCCCGGTCACCTACCTGGCGATGTTGGCGTTGCAAACCGCGTATTACCGGTTGGTGTGGCGACACAGGCAGATCAAACGGTTGGTTTAAACATGGCAAATCCTTACGCAGCATTGTTCCAGGCCCCTGGCTCCCGCGCTTTTGTGCTGGCAGGCATGCTTGCACGCATGCCGGTGTCGATGACCGGTATCGGCGTTATCACCATGCTGGCACAGGTGCAGGGCGGCTACGGCCTGGCCGGCTCGGTGGCGGCGGTGTTTGCCCTGGCCACGGCGTTTTGCGCGCCGCAGGTGTCGCGCCTGGTCGACCGCTACAGCCAGGGCCGGGTGCTGCCGGTCGCTGCATTGATCGGCGGCGGGGCGCTGTTGCTGTTGTTGCTGTGCACCCGCTTGCAGACGCCGAGCTGGACGTTGTTCGTGTTCGCCGCACTGGCCGGCTGCATGCCGAATATGTCGGCCATGGTCCGCGCGCGCTGGACCGAGCTGTACCGCGGCCAACCCAAGCTGCAAACCGCGTTTGCCCTGGAGTCGGTACTCGATGAAGTGTGTTTTATCATCGGCCCGCCGATTTCCGTGGGGCTCAGCGTGGTGCTGTTTCCGGAGGCCGGGCCATTGGTCGCGGCGCTGCTGTTGGCGGTGGGCGTGACCACATTTGTGCTGCAACGCGAGACGGAGCCGCCCGTGCACGCGCATCAGGAGCACCACAGCGGATGGCTGATCGCTTCACCTTCAGTCTTGATTCTGATGATCCTGCTGTTGGCCATGGGCGTGATCGTCGGCGTGGTGGATGTGGTCAGCGTGGCCTTTGCCCAGCATCAGGGCCAGCCGGCCGCAGCGAGTATTGTGCTGTCGGTGTATGCCATCGGTTCGTGCCTGGCGGGGTTGGCCTTTGGCACGCTCAAACTCAAGGCGCCGTTGCCCCAACAGTTTCTGTTCTGCGGGATAGCCACGGCGCTGACCACCTTGCCACTGCTGCTGGTGACCAATATCCCCGGGCTGGCGGTGGCGATTTTCATCTCCGGATTATTCTTCGCCCCCACCCTGATCGTGTCCATGGCCCTGGTGGAGCGGATCGTCCCGCCCAGCCGCCTGACCGAAGGCATGACCTGGTTGATCACTGGCTTGAGCATCGGCGTGGCTATCGGTGCCGCCAGCTCCGGCTGGATGATCGACCACTTTGGCGCGGCCAGCGGTTTTTGGGTGGCGCTGGCAGCGGGGGCGGTGGTGTTGGGTTCGGCCGTATTGGGTTACCGGCGGCTGGGGTAGTCAGCCAATCGCCGGATGCGGGTCTGCGCTGTGCTGTTGCAGGAACTCTTTAAGCGCTTGGCGCGTGAGGTCATTGAGCGTGACTTTCTTGCGTGTCGCCGCCAGGGCGGCAGCCAAATGCAGGTCGTGGCCCACTCGAACATTGAATGAGCCTTTACACGGTTTTTCCGGCGTTTGCCCGAGCGCCTGGCAGGTGATGAGGTAGTCGTCCACCGCTTCACGAAAAGCGGCGTCCAATTCGGCGACGGTTTTTCCTTCATAGCTCACCAACGCCTTGATGAACAGAATCTTGCCGAACAGGCAGTTATCTTCGACGCTGGCTTCAATCGAGCCGATATAGCCTTTGTGCTTCAGTTGGTTGTTCACTGAATCAGTTCTCCTGATTTCAATTGTTCGATGATCTGGCGCCGAATGTAGTGTTTCAGTTCGTTGCCGGGGTGAGGCTTGTGCAGGGTGATCATTGCACTGGGATCGCCGATGTCGAATTTGACGCGGCTTCCTGCCCCTTCAATCTGTGTGTAGCCAAGCCAGCGCAGCAGCGTGACGAGCTCTGGCCAAGTAAATGCCATTTGCTCGTTGAGCAATTTGGCGAGCAGCTTTTCATTTTTGGACACGGCGTTCCCTGCGTGTAACTAAATGTAGTTGCAATAAGTGATGTTCGTCAATGCTAGCTCGGGTTGTTCGGTCTTTCCCGAGAATGATGTAACCCTTGATGACGTCTCGTTCGAGGCCTCCCATTCCCCCGCTAATTTTTCCCCGCCCGGTTCGTTTTATAGGGACGACGTGCCTTTGTGCTTCCTGCCTATTGCTCCGGACTCCAAGAAATGAATGCTGAAGACTCCTTGAAACTTGCTCGCCGGTTTATCGGGTTGCCCCTGGAAAAACGCCAGCTGTTCCTGCAGGCATTGCAGAAAGAAGGGGTGGATTTTTCGCGGTTTCCGATTCCGGCCGGGGTCGAGGTGGAGGACCGCTTTGCGCTGTCCTACGCGCAGCAACGCATGTGGTTTCTGTGGCAATTGGACCCGGCCAGCGGCGCCTACAACCTGCCCGGTGCGGTGCGGCTCAAGGGCGCGTTGAGCCTGGGCGCAATGCAGCAAGCCTTTTCCAGCCTGGTTGCGCGCCACGAAACCCTGCGCACGGTGTTCCAGCGCCAGGCCGATGAGCGCCTGCTGCAGGTCGCGGTGCAGCCGTCGCTGGCCGTCGAGCAGCTTGACCTCAGCGAGCTGCCGGCCACCGAGCGCGAGCAGGCCGTCAACGACGCGGCCACCCGTCAGTCGCTGCTGCCTTTCGACCTGGAGCAGGGCCCGTTGCTGCGCGTGCAATTGCTCAAGCTCGAGCCCCAGGAACACGTGCTGCTGCTGACCCTGCACCACATCGTCTCCGACGGCTGGTCGATGAATGTGCTGATCGATGAGTTCATCCGTTTTTACGATGCCCATGAGCGCAACGAAACACCGCAACTGGCGCCGCTGCCGATCCAATACAGCGACTACGCCCTGTGGCAACGCCGCTGGCTGGAAGCCGGCGAACAGGCCCGTCAGCTCGAATATTGGCAGGCACGCCTGGGCGATGAGCACCCGGTGCTGGAACTGCCCACCGACCATCCGCGCCCGGCGATGCCCAGCTACCAGGGCACTCGGCACAATTTCGCGATTGAACCGGCGCTGGCCATGCAACTGCGTGCCTGCGCGCAAAAGCACAACGTGACCCTGTTCATGTTGTTGCTCGGCGCGTTCAATGTGCTGCTGCATCGCTACACCGGGCAGGGCGATATCCGCGTCGGCGTGCCGATCGCCAACCGCAACCGCACTGAAGTCGAAGGGCTGATCGGTTTCTTCGTCAACACCCAGGTGTTGCGCACCGAACTCACGGGGCAAACCCGCGTCAGCGAGCTGTTGCAAGCCATCAAGGAGCACGCGCTGGGTGCCCAGGCCCATCAGGAGTTGCCGTTCGAGCGCCTGGTGGAAGCCCTCAAGGTCGAGCGTAGCCTGAGCCACACGCCGCTGTTTCAGGTGATGTACAACCACCAGCCGGTGGTGTCCGATATCGCCTCGGTCAGCACCGCCTCAGGGCTGGAGCTGGCACTGGTAGAGTGGCAAGGCCGCACCACTCAGTTCGACCTGACCCTCGACACCTATGAAAAATCCGGCACCCTGCATGCCGCGCTGACCTACGCCAATGACCTGTTTGACGCGCCGACCATCGCGCGCATGGCACGGCACTGGATCAGCCTGTTGCAGGCGATCGTCGCCGACGGCGAGCAGCGCATCGGTGAGCTGCCGATGCTGGCCGCCGACGAGCAACAGATGCTGGTGCAGGTCTGGAACCAGACGGCGCAAACCTATCCGACCGAGCGCGGCATCCATCACCTGATCGAAGATCAGGTGCAGGCCACGCCCGATGCGCCGGCGCTGGTATTCGGCGCCACCACGCTGAGCTATGCCCAGTTGGATGCGCGTGCCAACCAACTGGCGCATGCCCTGCGCGAACAGGGGGTGGGCCCGGACGTCCTGGTGGGGATCTGCGTCGAGCGTTCCCTCGAGATGGTGGTCGGCCTGCTGGCGATTCTCAAGGCCGGCGGCGCCTACGTCCCGCTCGACCCCGAGTACCCCGAGGAACGCCTGGCCTACATGATCGAAGACAGCGGTATCCAGCTGTTGCTCAGCCAGCAAAGTCTCCTGCCGATGCTGCCCGCCGCCGGCATCCGGGTAATCGTCCTGGATCAGCCCGGCTTGTGGCTCGATGGCTACAGCACTGAATCGCCGCCCGTGAATGTCCACGCGCTGAACCTGGCCTACGTGATCTACACCTCCGGCTCCACCGGCAAACCCAAGGGCGCCGGCAACAGCCATCGCGCCTTGGTCAATCGCCTGTGCTGGATGCAACAGGCCTACGGGCTGGATGCCAGCGATGCGGTGTTGCAGAAAACCCCGTTCAGCTTTGACGTATCGGTCTGGGAGTTTTTCTGGCCGCTGATGACCGGCGCACGGCTGGTGGTCGCCGCCCCAGGCGAACACCGCGAGCCGGCGCGCCTGATCGAGACCATCGGCCAACACGCGATTACCACGTTGCACTTCGTGCCATCGATGCTCCAGGCGTTTATCCATGAGCCGGGTGTGCAGGCCTGCACGAGCCTCAAGCGCATTGTATGCAGCGGCGAAGCCTTGCCGCTGGACGCGCAAACCCAGGTGTTCGCCAAGCTGCCGCACGCGGGTCTGTTCAACCTCTACGGCCCCACCGAAGCCGCCATCGACGTCACTCACTGGACCTGCATCGACGAAGGCGCCGACAGCGTGCCCATCGGCCGCCCCATCGCCAACCTCGGCACCTACGTGCTCGATGCCCAGCTCAACCCGGTGCCGGCCGGGGTTTCCGGCGAGCTGTATCTGGGCGGCAGCGGCCTGGCCCGCAGCTACCATCGTCGCCCAGCCTTGACCGCCGAGCGTTTTGTACCCAGCCCGTTCGGTGACGGTGCGCGCCTGTACCGCACCGGCGACCGCGTGCGCCAGCGTGCCGACGGCGTGATCGAATACCTCGGGCGCCTCGACCACCAGGTCAAGCTGCGCGGGTTGCGCATCGAGCTGGGTGAAATCGAGACGCGCCTGATGCAACACCCAGGCGTACGTGAGGCGGTCGTGCTGGTGCAGGGCGGCAAGCAGCTTGTGGCCTACCTGGTGCTGGAGGGCGAAGCGCCGACCGACCTCAAGGAATGGCTGCTCGGCAGCCTGCCGGAATACATGGTGCCGACGCACTTCGTCACGCTGGCAAAGCTGCCGGTGACCGCCAACGGCAAGCTCGACCGCAAGGCCCTGCCATTGCCGGACGCCGCACCACAACAGGCTTATGTCGCGCCGGAAAATCCGTTGCAGCAGGCTTTGGCGGCGATCTGGAGCGATGTGCTCGGCGTAGAGCAGGTCGGCCTGGACGACAACTTTTTCGAACTGGGCGGCGATTCGATCATCTCCATCCAGGTGGTCAGCCGAGCGCGCCAGGCCGGGATTCGTCTCAGCCCGCGCGACCTGTTCCAGTACCAGAGCGTGCGCAGCCTCGCACTGGTGGCGAGTTTCGAGCAGGCCGCCGTTGTCGAGCAGGGCCCGGCCATTGGCGACGTGATCCTGACCCCCGTGCAACACAGCTTTTTCGCCGAGGCTATCCCGTCGCGTGCGCATTGGAACCAGTCGTTGCTGCTGACCCCGCGCAAGGCCTTGGAACCTGCCCGGCTGGACGCGGCCTTGACGCAGGTGATCAACCATCACGACGCCCTGCGCCTGCGCTTCACGCGGCAGGCCGACGGCTGGCAGCAAACCTACGCCGCGCCCGTGGCGAGCTGCGACCTGTGGCAATCCCAAGCCGGCAACGACGCCGAACTGGCCGCGCTCTGCGATGAAGCCCAGCGCAGCCTCGACCTTGAGCAAGGCCCGCTGCTGCGCGCCGCCCTGGTAAACATGGCGGACGGCACCCAACGCCTGCTGCTGGTGGTCCATCACCTGGTGGTGGATGGCGTGTCGTGGCGCATCCTGCTCGAAGACCTGCAACAGGCCTGCAACGGTGCGACCTTGCCGGCCAAAACCAGCGCCTACCAGCTGTGGGCGCAGCAGTTGCAGGCCCATGCCCTGACCCTCGACGCGCAACTGCCGTACTGGCAAGCACAGACCGCTGACGCCGAACTGCCCTGCGACAACCCCCAGGGCGGCCTGCAAAACCGCCTGGGCAGCAAACTTGAAATACGCCTCAGCGCCGAGCATACCCGCCAACTCTTGCAGGATGCCCCGGCGGCCTACCGCACCCAGGTCAACGACCTGCTGCTGACCGCCCTGGCGCGCGTGATCAGCCGTTGGAGTGGCCAGCCTGGCGCACTTATCCAGCTTGAAGGCCATGGCCGTGAAGACCTGTTCGATGACGTCGACCTGAGCCGCACCGTCGGCTGGTTCACCAGCCTGTTCCCGGTGCGCCTGCACGCCGATGGCGAACTGTCGAATGCGATCAAGGCGGTCAAGGAGCAACTGCGCGAAGTGCCCGACAAAGGCATCGGCTACGGCCTGCTGCGCTACCTGGGCACGGCGCAGGCCCGCGCCAGCTTGTCGAACCTCGCCGCACCGCGCATCACCTTCAACTACCTCGGCCAGTTTGACCGCCAGTTCAACGAGTCGGCACTGTTTGTTCCGGCAACCCAAGGCAGTGGCCAGGCCCAGGACCCCGAGGCGCCGCTGGCCAACTGGCTGATGGTGGAAGGGCAGGTGTATGGCGGTGAGCTGGCGCTGCAATGGGGCTTCAGCCGCGAGATGTTCGAGGCGTCGACCGTTCAAGCCCTGGCGGATGACTACGCGGCCGAACTCAAGGCCTTGATCGAACATTGCTGCGCCACACCGGCGGGGCAGGTCAGCCCGTCCGACTTCCCGCTGGCACGCCTGACCCAGTCGCAGCTGGATGCGTTGCCCATTCCAGGGCCGGCGATTGCCGACGTCTATCCGCTGTCGCCGATGCAGCAGGGCATGTTGTTCCATAGCCTGTATGAGCCCCAGGCCCAGGCGTATATCAACCAGTTGCGTCTGGATATCCAGGGCCTGGACCTGCTCGCCTTCGGCCGTGCCTGGCAGGCCGCCCTCGACCGCCACGATATTCTGCGCAGCAGCTTCCATTGGCTGGGCCTGGACAGCGCCCATCAGGTGATCCAGCGTCAGGTTGATTTGCAACTGCACGTAGTTGAAGACGTCGAGGCGGACTTTGATGCGCTGGCCGATGCCGAGCGTGAAAAGGGCTTCGCGCTGAACGCCGCGCCGCTGTTCCGGTTGATGCTGGTGCGCGGGGCTGGCGATGCCTGGCACCTGATTTTCACCAGCCACCACATCCTGATGGACGGTTGGAGTAACGCCCAGTTGCTGGGTGAAGTGATTGCCCACTATGCCGGCCAGCCCGTGCCTGCGCCGCTGGGGCAGTTCCGCGATTACCTGGGATGGCTGCAACAGCAAGCTTCGGGCGAGGCTTTCTGGAAAGCCGCGCTGGCCCCGTTGCAGGCGCCTACTTTACTCGCGCAAGCGCTGCGTGTGCCGGCTGATGGTGCTGGGGTGGCGGACCATCAGGTGGTTCTGGACAGTGACTTCACACGCATGCTCGGCGAGTTTGCCCGCGGCCACAAAATCACCCTCAATACCCTGCTGCAAGGCGCCTGGAGCCTGTTGTTGCAACGCTATACCGGTCAGGATTGCGTGGCTTTCGGTGCCACGGTTGCAGGTCGTTCGGCACCGTTGCCGGGGATCGAGCAGCAGTTGGGTCTGTTTATCAACACGCTGCCGATGGTCAGCGCGGCCTCACCGGCGCAACCCGCCGCCGACTGGTTGAGTGAGCTGCAAGCCCTGAACCTGAGCCTGCGCGACCACGAACATGTGCCGCTCTACGACATCCAGGGCTGGGCCGGTCAGCAGGGTTCGGCGTTGTTCGACACCCTGTTGGTGTTCGAAAACTTCCCGGTGGCCGAGGCCCTGAAGCAGGGTGCGCCGGCTGGCCTGACCTTCGGCCGGATGCACAACCACGAACGCACCAATTACCCGTTGACCCTCGGCATTGAACTGGGCGCCAGCCTGCGTCTGGAATTCAGCTATGACCGCGCGCATTTCAGTGCCGAGCAGGTCACGCGATTGGGCGCCAACCTGCAACACCTGCTGGTGCAATTGCTCGCCGATGCCCAGGCGCCTCTTGGCAACCTGCGGCTGCTCGACGCAACCGCACAGCGCGAGGTCCTCGCCCTTAGCCGCTTGCCAGGCGCTGCCGCGCGTCACCAGCGCGTGCATGAACGCATTGCCGCCCAGGCCGCCGCCACGCCGGACGCGCTGGCAGTGCAGGCAGGCGCCGCGCGCTTGAGCTATGCCCAGCTCAATGACCACGCCAACCGGCTCGCCCATCGCCTGCTGGAGCTCGGCGTGGGGCCGGGCCAGCGTGTGGGCCTGGCTTCACGACGTGGCCCGCAGTTGATCGTCAGCCTGCTGGCCGTGCTCAAAAGCGGCGCTGCCTATGTGCCGCTCGACCCGAAACTCCCCGCCGAACGCCTGGCCTACATGCTCGCGGACAGCCGTCTGGACCTGCTGCTCGGCGAAACCGGGTTGCTGGCCGATTTGCCGCTGCCGCAAGGGCTGGTGCGTGTGGCGTTCAGCGCATCCGGCGCCGAACTGGCCGACTACCCGGCCACCGACCCAGCCAGCCATGCGGCGGCTGCCGACCTTGCGTACGTGATCTACACCTCCGGCTCCACCGGCCAACCCAAGGGCGTGGCCATCGACCATGCCGCCCTCGGCCAATTCTGCGACAGTGCCGAAACCTACAGCCAACTGCGCGCCGACGACCGCGTACTGCAATTTGCGACTTTCAGCTTCGACGGCTTTGTCGAGCAATGCTACCCGCCACTGTGCGTGGGCGCCGCGTTGATCATGCGCGGCGATGGGCTGTGGGATGCCGGGCAATTGGCGCGGGAAATCGTCGAGCAGGGCGTGACCCTTGCCGACTTGCCGGCGGCGTACTGGTACTTGTTGGCCAAGGAGTGCGCCGTTGACCGTCGCCCGCTGGGCAACCTGCGCCAGGTGCATGTGGGCGGTGAGGCCATGTCGGTCGAGGGGCTGCGCGCCTGGCACGCAGCCGGGCTGGGCGATGTGCGCCTGGTCAACACCTACGGGCCGACCGAGGCCACCGTGGTGTCCAGCGTGCACGACTGCCAGTTGGCGGACGCCAGCGAGGCCTTCGGCGTGCCCATCGGCCGGGCCATCGAAGGCCGTTCGCTGTATGTGCTCGACAGCAGCTTCGAGCTGCTGGCCACCGACGCCGTCGGCGAACTGTGCATCGGCGCCGAGTTCGGCCTGGCCCAGCAGTATTTCGACCGACCGGCGCTGACCGCGGAACGCTTCCTCCCGGACCCGTTTTCCAGCGTGCCCGGTGCGCGGCTGTATCGCAGCGGCGACCTGGCCCGTTACAACGCGGCGGGTGCCCTGGAGTACGTGGGGCGGATCGACCATCAGGTGAAGATTCGCGGTTTCCGCGTGGAGATGGGCGAGATCGAAGCCAGCCTGCAAGCCTTGCCGCAATTGCGTGAAGCCGCCGTCATCGCACAATCGGGCGCGACCGGCACGCAACTGGTGGCCTACGTGGTGCCGGTCCAGGGTCAATCGCTGGAGACCCAGGCACTGGCGGCAACCTTGCGCCACTCCCTGCCTGACTACATGGTGCCAGGGCACTGGGTGGTGCTCGACGCGTTGCCGTTGAACAACAACGGCAAGCTTGACCGCCGCGCGTTGCCGACCCCGGACCTGAACCAGGCCGCGCAGGCTTACCGCGCGCCGCAAAGCCCATTGCAGATCAAGTTGGCCGCGATCTGGCAGACCGTGTTGCAGGTTGAGCAGGTGGGGCTTGATGACCACTTCTTCGAGCGTGGCGGCCACTCGTTGCTGGCGACCCAAGTGGTGTCCCGCGTACGCCACGACCTCAAGCTGGAGGTACCGTTGCGCGCGCTGTTCGAGCAGCCGACCCTGGAAACATTCGCCTTGGTCTGCGCCGGGTTGCAGGCCGACACGAACCCGCCTTTGGTGACGGTGCCGCGTGACCAGCCATTGGCGCTGTCGTACGCTCAGGAACGCCAATGGTTCCTCTGGCAGTTGGACCCCACCAGCGCTGCCTATCATGTTCCCAGCGCGCTGCGTCTTAAGGGGGCGTTGGATAAAGCGGCGTTGCAGCGCGCGTTTGATGCGCTCGTCGCCCGTCACGAAAGCCTGCGCACCTACCTCCTCCAGAGCGCCGAGCGAACAGTGCAGGTGATCAATCCGCATGGGCGCATTGAACTGGTTTCAGCCGACACCGACGAAGCGAGCCTTAAAGCGCGGGTTGAAGCTTGCATTGCTCAGCCATTTGACCTGCGCCAGGGTCCGCTGATGCGGATCAGCCTGTTACGTTTGGCGGAGGATGAGCATGTACTGGTGATCGTGCAGCACCACATCATTTCCGATGGCTGGTCGATGCAGGTAATGGTCGACGAACTGGTACAGCTGTACGCCGCTTATAGCCAGGGTCAGGACGTGCAACTGCCGGCCATGCCGATTCAGTATGCCGACTATGCCCGGTGGCAGCGCGAGTGGATGGGGGCAGGGGAAAAGTCCCGTCAACTCGACTACTGGCGTGAACTGCTCGGTGGCGAGCAACCCGTGCTGGAGTTGCCTTTCGATCAACAGCGCCCGGCGGTGCCGAGCCATCGCGGTGCGCGCTTGAATATTGCGCTGCCAACCCCGCTGGTCGACGCCCTCAAGGGCCTGGCCCAGCGCGAAGGTGTGACACTGTTCATGCTGTTGTTGGCCTCCTACCAGGCGTTTTTGCATCGCTACAGCGGCCAACAGGACATCCGCGTTGGCGTACCGATCGCCAATCGCAACCGCGTCGAAACCGAACGGCTGATCGGCTTTTTCGTCAACACCCAAGTACTCAAGGCTGAGATCGATGGGCAGACGACCGTTGCCCAGTTGCTGCAGCAGGTCAAGCAACGTGCGCTGGAAGCCCAGGCCCATCAAGACTTGCCGTTCGAGCAGTTGGTCGAGGCCCTGCAACCTGAGCGCAGCCTGAGCTTGAGCCCGTTGTTCCAGGTTGCGTTCAACCACCATATCAGCCTGTCCGACCAGCATCTGCAACGCCTGTCGCAGCTGGATATGTGCCCGGTGAGCTGGGATGAAACGGCCGCGCATTTTGACCTGATCCTGGATATCGAAGAATCTCGGGGCCAACTGGGCGCGTCGCTGAGCTATGCCACGGATCTGTTCAGTGCCTCGACCATCGAACGTATGGCCCACCACTGGCAGAACCTGTTGCAGGCGATGGTTGCCGATCTGCAGCAGCCGGTCAGCCAGCTGAACCTGCTGGATCAGGATGAGCAACAGCACATCCTGCAACTGTGGG
>NZ_UTBG01000011.1 GCF_900580675.1 Pseudomonas viridiflava | reverse complement strand
CGGGCGGAAAGACGGGAATGATCTGGACGGAAACTCGGTCAACCTGTGGGAGCGGGCTTGCTCGCGAAAGCGGTGGTCAGTTGCAAAATTGTTGACTGACACGCCGCCTTCGCGAGCAAGCCCGCTCCCACAATTGGATGTCCGTATATCCCTCTATTTGTAGCGCTGCTCAAATACCGCCACCTGCTCCGGCTTGATCAGCTCAAACGGCACCCACACCTCTGATTCAATCGGCTCACCCTTGATCATCTTGACCGCCGACTGCACGGCCTGGGTCGCCTGCGCCTTTGGGTCCTGAAACACCGAAGCCGTCAACATCCCGCGCTTGATCGCCGCCAACCCATCCGGCAGGCCGTCAATGCCGACAATCGCAATCTCGCCCTTGGCCTTGCCTGCCTGCTGCAGCGCCATGGCCGCGCCAATCGCCATTTCATCGTTATTGGCCACGATGGCATCGAACTGCGTGCCCGCCAGCAGCCAGTTGCTGGTCAGGTCCATGCCCTTGCTGCGTTGCCATTCGGCGCTTTGCTGCTCGACGACCTTGATCCCGGGAAAGTCCTTGAGCACCTGCCTGGCGCCTTCGGTGCGGTCATGGGTGGCGTTCTGCGCGAGGTCGCCCATGATGATCGCCACATTGCCTTTGCCGCCGAGTTTTTCCGCGAGGTAGCGCATCTGCAATTGCCCCGCCTCTATATCGTTGGAAGCTACGGTGACCACGCCCTTGGGCAGGGTGCGTTCGTCCGGGTGGCGGTTGACGTACACCAGCGGCGTCTTGGCGGCGACGGCGGCGCGGGTCATGTTGGCGGTGGCGGCGGTGTCCACCGGCAGCACGATCACAGCATCGACCTTCTGGTTGAGAAAGCCTTCGACCTGATTCAGCTGGCGCACCACATCGCCCTGGGCGTCTTCGAACTGGATCTGCACATCCTGTTGCTTGGCGGCGGCTTCGAGGCCGCTGCGCACGTAGGTCATGAAGTTATCGTCGACCCGCGCAATGCTCACGCCGATGCGATACGCGGCAAAGGTGAACTGGCTGAACAGCAGTAAAAAAATGGCGGCGATCAGTGAATGGCGTTTCATGAGGGTGTTCCTTTTATTGTTATAGGGTAAATGCCTGGCGGAAGCGTTCGAGGGCCAGCTCGCTGTCGCCGCTGGCCCAGCCTTCCAGGCCGACCACGCCGCTGTAGCCCATGGCATGCAGGGCCCTGGCGATGGCCGGGTAGTGGATTTCGCCGGTGCCGGGTTCCTTGCGCCCCGGCACGTCGGCCACCTGGATTTCACCGATGGCGCTGCCGGCGCGCTGGATCAGTTCGATCAGGTTTCCTTCGCCGATCTGCGCGTGGTACAGGTCCAGGTTCATCTTCAAATGCGCGCTGCCCACGGCCTCGATCAGCGCCAGGGTGTCGTCGGCGCGGGCGAACGGCACGCCGGGGTGGTCAACCTCGGTGTTGAGGTTTTCCAGCAGGAATACGCGGCCCGCGTCTTCGCCCAGACGGGCGATTTTTTCCAGGGTCTTGCACGCGCTCAGCCACATGCGGCCGGTGGTGTGGCTGACGGGTTGCACCGGCAGGCCGCCGTCACCCAGGCCGGTGCCGTGCAGGTTGAGGCTGGGGCAGTTCAGGCGTTCGGCGACGCCCAGGGATTCGCGGGCGCTGTCGAGCAGTTGCCGGATGCCGTCGGGGTCGGTGAGGGTGCCGCTGATATAGCCGGTCATGGAGGTGAAGTCGGCGCCTGTCGCCGCCAAAGCGTTGATGTCTTTATCGGTCCAGTTCCAGATTTCGGCGCTGAAACCCAGCGCATGAATGCGCTTTACGCGTTCGACAAAGGGCAGGTCGAGAAACACCATTTCGGCACTGATCGCCAATTTGAACGGAATCATCGGCGGGCTCCCTGCACGGCCACGGCCTTGCCGGTTTCGAATGACTCGATGCACGCGCGGGCGATCGCCAGGGCGGCGCGTGCGTCTTCACCGCTGGCCAGGGGCTTGGCGCCGCTGCGCAGGCAGTCGACAAAGTGGTTGAGTTCGGCGATGTAGGCGTCGCGCAGCAGGTCGGTGTCCAGGCGTTGGGTGTCGGCCTGGATGCCCTCGGCCAGGTAGCGCACCAGGTCCGAGTCGTTGAGGCTGCCCATGCTCAGCATGCCGGCGCTGCCGAACACTTCGCCACGCACGTCGTAGCCGTACACCGCCTGGAAGTTGGCTTCGGCGGTGGCAATCGCACCGTTGTCGAAGCGGATCGCGACCACGGCGGTGTCGAGGAAGCCTTTGTTTTTGTATTCCGGGGCGATCAGCGCGTCGGCCATCACATACACCTGCACGGCCTCGGCGCCGGGGTTGAGGTAGCGCAGAGTGTCGAAGTCGTGGATCAGGGTTTCGAGGAAGATCACCCATTGCGGCGAATTGGCCGGGTTGTTCAGCGCCGGGTCACGCGTCAGCGAGCGCAGCAACTGCGGCGTACCGATGCGGCCGGCGACCACGTCGAGGTGCGCGGCGCGAAAGCCCTTGGCGAAACGCCGGTTGAAGCCGACTTGCAGCGGCACGCGCGCATCGGCGGCGGCCGCGATGGCGCGGTCGGCTTCATCCAGGGTGATGGCCATGGGTTTTTCGCAGAAGATTCCCTTGCCGGCGCGGGCGGCGCTGATCACCAGTTCGGCGTGGCTGCGGGCCGGGGCGGCGATCAGCACGCCGTCGATATCCGGGTCGTCGAGCAATTGCTGGGGGTCGGTGTAGACCTTGTCCACGCCCAGTTCGGCGGCCAGGCGTGCGGCCTGGCCCGGCGTCGGGTCGGCGATGGCGGCCAGGCAGGCGCCGGGAATATGCCGGGCCGCGGTAAGGCCGTGGAAGCTGCCCATGCGACCGGCACCGATCAAACCCAGACGGATGTTCTGTGTACTCATGAAGTGACCCCTTTATTATTGTTGGCCCCAGGACGGCCCGGGTGGCAAAGGGACAGGAGCAAGGGCTGTGCCAATTCTTAAGTTACTGATAATTAAGGGTTTATAAAATACGACAAACAAAAAGTGTTCATTTTGATGACATGCCTATACTGACATGTCAAAAACATGAACATGGACAGCGCCAATGGCTTTCAGTGTGCAAGACCTCGACTACCTCACCGCCCTGGGTCCGGCTTCGCTGAACGAGGGCCCGGTGGCGGCGCTGGAGCAGGCCTGGCGAAATTGCCTGGCCGGCCAGGTCGAGCGCCCGGCTGAAGTCCGCCAGGTGATTTGGGATTCCTGGCGGCGCAGTGTCGACGCCGGGCTCGACCCGGCTGACAGCCAATACCGTTTCGTCGCCCCCGAAACCCTGGCGGCGACCCTCGCCAGCCACCGGGTGCTGATCGCTGCCGCCGCGCAAGTCATGCGCGGCCTGCTGGCTTACAACCCACGCGGGCACATCAATCTCACCGACGCGAACGGCACCACCCTGTACTTCTGCGGGCTGGACATCACCCCCATCGGCAGCCGCCTGCTGGAATCGACCCAGGGCACCAACTGCACCGGCCTGGCCCTGGCCGAAGATCGCCTGGTGTACGTGCTTGCCGAAGAAAATTTCGGCATCGGCCTGCGCCAGCGCCGCATGCATTGCGCCGCCGCGCCGATCAAGAATGCCCAGGGCCAGACCGTGGCCATGCTCACCCTGACCGCCGAACCCGGCTGGTTTCACTTCCACACCCTCGGCACCGTGCAGGCGGCTGCGGATGCAGTCTCACGGCAAATGGTCCTGCAGGCGCTATTGGCTGAACAGCAAACCGTACTCGAAGTGCTCAACGAAGGCCTGGTGGTGCTGGATGACCGCGGCTGTATCAAGGCGCTCAATCGCTATGCGCGGCAGCTGTTTCGCGTCGGCCTGGAATTGCTCGGCAGCCCGTTCCAGCAACTGGGTCGCAGCGAATTGAGCGACGCGCTGCTGCTGGGCGGCGGCGAAGCTGTGCGTGACCTCGATTGCACCTTCCACCTGCAGGACCGCAGCCAACTCGCCTGCCTGGTTTCGGTGTGCCCGCTGGAGCAGGGCGGGGTGATTGTGTCGCTGCGCGAAAACCGGCGGATTCGCGAAATCACGCGGCGCATCATCGGCAGCCAGGCCAGCTACACCTTCGACACTATTCAGGGCACCTCGCGGGCGATTCAGGATGCGCTGCACCTGGGCCGCATCGCCAGCCGCAGCGGGTCCACCACCCTGATCCTGGGCGAAAGCGGCACCGGCAAAGAGCTGTTTGCCCAGGCCATCCATAACGCCAGCGACCGCGCCAACGACCCCTTTGTGGCGGTCAACTGCGGCGCGATCCCTCGGGACCTGGTGCAGAGCGAACTGTTCGGGCATGTCGAGGGCGCCTTTACCGGTTCGGCCCGTGGCGGCTCGGCGGGCAAGTTCGAATTGGCCGATGGCGGTACCATTTTTCTCGATGAGATCGGCGACATGTCGTTCGACGCCCAAGTCAGCCTGCTGCGCGTATTGCAGGAGGGCGAGATCACCCGCGTCGGCGCGAAAAACTCGCGCCAAGTGGACGTGCGCATCATCGCCGCCACCCACCGCAACCTCAGCCAGGCGGTGGCCGAGGGTGCGTTTCGTGAAGACCTTTATTACCGGCTCAACGTACTCAACCTGACCGTGCCGCCACTGCGCATGCGCCGCGAAGATATCCCGCTGCTGGCGCGGCACTTCCTCGCGCGCTGCGCGCGTTCGCTGCGTAAATCGGTGCTGGGTTTTTCACCCGAGGCCCTGGATCTGCTGACCGCCTACGGCTGGCCGGGCAATGTGCGCGAGCTGGAAAACAGCATCGAACGCGCGACCAACCTGGCGATGGGCGAGCTGATCCAGGCGGCCGATCTGCCCTTGGAAGCCAGGCAACGAGCGATGTTGCGAGCCTACGAGCCTCAGCCCGCGCAAGACCTCAGCAGCCACGAAATGCACGCCATCGTCGCCGCCCTCAAAAGCACCGGCGGCAACATCCGCCTGGCCGCCCGGCAACTGAACGTATCGCGAGGCGGGTTGTACAACAAGATGAGTCGGTTTGGCTTGAATGCCGGGGATTTTCGCGGACAGTAGTTTCAAGCCGAACTCGGTCAAAGTGTGGGAGCGGGCTTGCCCGCGATAGCGGAGGGTCAGTTGACATCTACTTAACTGACCCACCGCCATCGGGAGCAAGCCCCCTCCCACATTTGGGACCGCATGTATCAGGAATACATGTTCTCCGAGGTCACAATCTGCGGCGCTACAAACACCCGATGCTTCAACGGATCAAACCCTTCACCACTCTGCAGTTGCACCAGCAATGCCACCAGCGCCGCCGCTGTCTGGCGCGGCTGCGAATCCATCACCACATCAATCAACCCCTGGCTCAGCGCCTGGCGTGACAGCTCGGTGGACTCCTGCAAGATGCAGCACAACGCCGGGCGCCTGGGCAGTTGCGCCAGGGCGTTGATCACGCCGTCACCGCCGCCGCCCACCACGCACAGGCCGCGTAAATCGGTGTGGCGGGTGAGCAGGTCGAGGGTGGCTTCTTCGGTGATGTCGCTGTTGTCCAGGTTGATCAGCGGCTCAAGCGGCTTGAGGCCCGGCGCGTGTTCGGCGAGGTAGCTGTGCAGGCCTTCTACCCGTGCCTGGTGACCGAGAAAACGGTGGCCGCCCAAAAGAATCCCGACGCTGCCTTTGCGCGCAATGCAGGTGCGCGCCAGCAGCCAGCCCATGGTGCGCCCGACCACGTGATTGTCCTGGCCGACGTAGGGCTCGGCGGCGTGCTCGTGGATATCCGAGAGCAGCGCGACCACCGGCACGCCGGCCTCGCGGATTTGCGCCAGGCAGGCGTTGATCAGGGGGTGGGCAAAGCTGACCACGGCCAGCGCATCGCATTGCACGGCCAGTTGCTCGACCTGCGCGACGATGGCGCTGGGAGTGCGGTCGTTGATGTAGTCGAATTGGCAGGTCAGGTTGGCCGTGGCGTGGTGCTGCGCCGCCTCGCTGATTGCGTGCGCCAGGTTGGCATAGAACGCCTGGGCGGTGCCCAGCAGCAGAATGCCGAAGCGGTAGGTGGGGCGGCGCTCGCGGATGCGCTGGCCGATCAGCCGCGCCGCAAAATAGCCCACGGCTTCGGCGGCCTGGAACACCTGCTCGGCGGTTTCCGGATTGACTGGCGCACGCGCATTCAGCACGCGGTCGACGGTCGCCACGCTGAGCCCCGCATGGGCGGCAACGGTGGCGATGGTCGGGCGTTTATTATTGTTCATGACAGGCCCCTTAAACGTCTTGATAGAAAACTATCAAGCCCCGCTGGGCCTGGATGATAGCTTGATAGGGAATGGATTCAAGGCCTTGAGGGTGATTTAGCCGCGCTCTATCGTTGGTTTCGCAAAGCACCTGAAACCTCTCGCTTGCGGAGAACAATAACAATGCCTGAACACACCACTCACCGCGCCCGCCGCGACTACAGCCTCACCGGCCCCGAAGCCGCCCGCGCGGCGGAAAAAGGCCTGGTCTCGGCCAGTTGGTACCAATCGCCGATTTCCCGTAAACGCATGAAAGAACTGATGCAGCGCCGCGACGCCCCGGCCTTGGTCGACACCGCTGTCTGGGTGAGTGCGCTGTTCGCCACCGGCTTCGGCGGCTACTGGTTCTGGGGCTCCTGGGCCTGCGTGCCGTTCTTCCTCGTCTATGGCGTGCTGTACGGCACCGCCTCCAACCCGCGCTGGCACGAAACCGGCCACGGCACCGCGTTCAAGACCCGTTGGATGAACGACGTGCTGTACCAGGTCGCAAGCTTCATGTGCATCTTCGAGCCTCACGTATGGCGCTGGAGCCATGCCCGCCATCACACCGACACCATCGTGGTCGGGCGCGACCCGGAGATCGTCGAGCCGCGCCCGCCAAGCCTGGTGATGATGTTTCTCAGCCTGTTCAACTTACCCCTGGCCTGGAAGACCTTCAGCGGCGTGGCCCGCCATGCGGTCGGCCAGATGAGTGCCCAGGAAGCGGATTTTATTCCTGAATCCGAGTGGCCCAAGGTGTTCCGCGCAGCGCGGATCTGGGTCGGCATTTATGCTGTGGTGATCGGCAGCGCGTTGTACCTGCACAGCTGGCTGCCGCTGATGCTGGTGGGCCTGCCGAGCCTCTACGGCGCCTGGCTCGGCTACCTGTTCGGCCTCACCCAGCATGTGGGCCTGGCCGAAGATGTGCTGGACCACCGCAGCAACTGCCGCACGATCTACATGAACCGCGTGCTGCGCTTTATCTACATGGACATGAACTACCACCTCGAGCACCACATGTACCCGATGGTGCCGTACCACGCCCTGGCGCAACTGCACGAAGAAATCCGCGGCGACTGCCCGCCGCCGTACGCGAATATTTTCCAGGCGTACAAGGAAATCCTGCCGACGATTTGGAAGCAGCGCAGCGACCCGACGTATTTCGTGCAGCGTCCTGTCAATCGGGGCTCCGAACCGGGTGTGAACGCGCCGATGCATGCAGAAGCCACTGCGGGTTGATCCCACTTAAAACAAGAGATAACGCCATGAACGATCAATGGATCGACGTCTGCGCCGTGGGCGAAATTGACGAAGAAGACGTGCTGCGCTTCGACCACGGGCCGCATACCTACGCGGTTTACCGCTCGGCCGAGAATGAATTTTTTGCCACAGCCGGCCTGTGTACCCACGAGAAAATCCACCTCGCCGACGGCCTGGTAATGGACCACGTGATCGAATGCCCAAAACACAACGGGCGATTCGATTACCGCTCCGGCAAGGCCCTGGGCGCACCGGTGTGCGTCAACCTCAAGACCTACCCGGTACGGGTCGAAGCGGGGCGGGTGTTGCTCGCCGTCACGGCTTGATGATGAACGCAGCCGTGATTATCGTCGGCGCCGGCCATGCCGGTGGCCGCGCGGCGCTGACCCTGCGCGAAGAGGGCTATACCGGGCGCCTGATCCTGATCGGCGATGAACCGCACTTGCCCTACGAGCGGCCGCCGCTGTCCAAGGGCCTGTTGCAGGGCAGCATGGACCTGGCGGGGTGCAGCCTGTGCGACGGCGCGCGGCTGGCCGAGCTGGGTATCGAACACATTGCGGGCAACCCGGTCAGCCAACTGGACCCGCAGCAGCACCGTGTGCAATTGGCCGACGGCCGATGGCTGGACTATGCCGGTTTGCTGTTGGCCACCGGGGGCAGGGCGCGGCGCTTGCCCGAGGACCAGGCGAATGTGCTTTACCTGCGCACCCACGATGAAGCGTTGGCACTGAAAAGCGCACTACGCCCCGGCGCCCGGCTGGTGGTGGTCGGCGGTGGGTTTATCGGCCT
Organism: Pseudomonas viridiflava; assembly: GCF_900580675.1. Taxonomy (GTDB): domain Bacteria; phylum Pseudomonadota; class Gammaproteobacteria; order Pseudomonadales; family Pseudomonadaceae; genus Aquipseudomonas. The sequence goes on along the minus strand of NZ_UTBG01000011.1, from coordinate 2,708 downwards.
GGAAGTGGCGGCAACCGCCCGAGGCCTGGGCTGTGAAGTGACAGTGCTGGAAGCCGGGCCAAGGCTGGCCGGGCGGGTGCTGCCGCCGATCATCAGCGACGCGCTGCTGGCGTTGCATCGCGCCCAGGGGGTGGACGTGCGCTTGAACGTGGCGCTGGAATCCATCCAGGCCGACGCCGTGCTGTTGATGGACGGCGCACGGCTGCCTTGCGACCTGGTGGTGGTCGGCATCGGCATGCAACCGAATATCGAGCTGGCTGCAGCGGCGGGCCTGGACACCGGGCAGGGCATTCGCGTCGACGCGCAGCTGCGCACCAGCGCGCCGGATGTGTATGCGGCAGGCGACGTGTGCGAATTTCGCCTGGACGGCGAGTACCAGCGCCAGGAAACCTGGCGCAATGCCGAAGCCCAGGGCCGGCATGCCGCCCTGAACCTGCTGGGTCGCGAATTGCCTTTTGAGGCGATTCCCGGTTTCTGGTCCGACCAGTACGACTGGGGCTTGCAGACCGTGGGCGTGATCACGCCGCGAAGCGTCAGCCGAGCATTGCCCGACGACGGCCTGCTGCTGTTCTACCTTGACGCCGACCACCGCTTGCAAGGCGCCTGCGGCTGGGCGCCGGGCAACCGCGTGGCCAAGGACATCAAACTCTGCGAACGCCTGATCAGCGCGCGTATCCCGCTTGACGACGCCAGCCTGGCCGACCCCGGCCTGTCCCTTAAACACTTGCTGCGAGGCTGACATGCGCCAATTCCTGGTGTTCCAATCGTTGTGGGCCATGCAGACCGAGCCCGGTTCGCTTGAGGTGCAGTTGGACCGCATCGCCGCCGCCGGTTTTGACGGCGTCACCGACCATTACTGGAAAGCCGCCGACGTCCGGCGCTTGCACGCTGCTGCCCACGCACGCGGCTTGCAGATCGAAGGCCAGCTGTTCCCGCAGACCGCGGATGACCTGGCGGCCGCGCTGGATGTGATCAGCCGCTACGGTTGCCACCACCTGACCCTGCAAGCCGATGTGCGACCGCGCACCCAGGCCGAGGCGGTCAGGCTGGTCGAAGGCTGGCAGCGTCTGGCCGAGCAGGTCGATTTCCCGATCCTGCTGGAAACCCACCGGTATCGGCTCACCAGCGATTTGCTGTTCACCCTCGACCTGCTGGCGCACATGCCCGACCTGAAGCTGCTCGCCGACCTGTCCCACTATGTGGTCGGCCGCGAGTTGCCGGAGCCCGGCGCGGTTGAGGACGACGTGCAGATACGCACGATCCTGCGCCACAGCTGGGGTTTTCATGGCCGCGTGGCGAGCAGTGAGCACGTGCAGGTTTCGTTGGAATTTCCTCAGCACCAAGCCTGGGTCGAGCGCTTTACGGGCTGGTGGCGGTACGGAATCCAGGACTGGCTGGCCCGCGCCGACGCCGGTCAAAGCCTGTCCTTCACTTGCGAACTGGGCCCACCGCCCTATGCGATTACCGGGGCGGATGGTCGCGAGATCAGTGATCGCTGGGCTGAGGCGTTGAAGATGAAGGCGTTGATTCAGGCGCTATGGCATGACTGTGGCGAGCGAGTGCGTGGTGGCTAGGTGCTTGCCACAATCAAAAACACCCCGAGCAGCGCGCGGTAGATGACGAACGGCCAGGTGGAGAACCGCTCCAGGAACTTCATCAGGCCCAGCAGGAACGAAAAACGCGCAGGCGGAACAGACGTTTGTCAAAATGCGTGCCCTTGAAAAAGAAGGTGAGAAGAACGCGACTCGATGAAGTCTATTCTAAATGGTTCAAGACTTTTGCAGCGCCAGGGCAACTCCGCATTCGGTTCAGCAATCAGAAAGGTTGGACAATGTATTGGCCTGCCGGAGGGTTTTGTGAACAATGGCGCCCTGCGTATTTTCACCGAGAGTCCCATGCCTGAAACCACCGTCGAATTGATCCAGACCGGCCCCGAAGCGTCGGAGTTGATCCGCAATCTCTACCAGTACTACGCCTACGAGTCGTCGGACTGGGAGCAGGAAGATGTGGAGGCGGACGGCCGTTTCTACATCCATGACGAACACCTGACGCGCTACTGGCACGACCCGCAATGGAGCGCCAACCTGTTGCTGGTCGATGGCTTTATCGCGGGCTTCCTGCTGATCGAAGGCAGTGAGTTGCCGGGCATCGACGCGCTGGAACTGGCCGACCTGTTTATCCTCAAGCGCTATCGCCGCAAAGGCATTGGCCGCGCCATCGCCAGCCAGGTGCTGTGCAGCGGCGAGGCGAATTGGCTGGTGCGGTTTTATGACCAGGATGAAGTGTCACAGGCGTTCTGGCGCACGGTGCTGGATAACCTGCCGCGCCCGGTGCAAACCGTCGAGCTGGACGATGACCCGCAGTTAGTGAATTACCTGATTACCCACGCGTCGTTGCACTGATCGCCGTGTTTGCCGCAAACGCCTGCTGCATGGCCTGGGGCGGCTGCCCGAAAGCGCGCAGGAACGCCTGGCGCAGACGCTCGCGGTCGCCGAAGCCGGTTTCGCGGGCCACCACTTCCACCGGGTGACGACTGGTTTCCATCATCGCCCGTGCCGCTTCCACTCTTAATGACTCGATGGCCTTGGCCGGCGTTTGCCCGGTTTCTTCGCGAAACACCCGGCTGAATTGGCGCGGGCTGAGCCGCGCGACGTCGGCCAGGGCGTCCACCGACAGGTCGTGGGTGAGGTTTTCCCGGGCGTAGGCCA
>NZ_UTBG01000015.1 GCF_900580675.1 Pseudomonas viridiflava | reverse complement strand
GGTCGACATGTACGCCGTTGACCTGGAAGTCGTAGTGCAAAGGCGGGCCTGTCGACAAGCCGGTTGTTCCAATATAGCCGATCACCTGACCTTGCTTCACCGATGAGCCGGTTTGTACGCCTTTGGCGAAGCCCTGCATGTGGCCGTACAGCGTGCGGTAGGTATCGCCGTGCTGGATGATCACGGTATTGCCGTAGCCGCCGCGACGACCTGCGAGAAGGACTTTGCCGCCGCCGGTTGCCTTGATAGGTGTACCACGTGGCGCTGCGTAATCGACGCCTTTGTGGGCGCGGATCTTGTTGAGGATCGGGTGTTGGCGACCCATGGAGAACATCGAGCTGATGCGGGCGAAGTCCACCGGCGTGCGGATGAACGCCTTGCGCATGCTGTTGCCATCAGCGGTGTAGTAATTGGTGTTGCCCTGCTTGTTGGTGTAACGAACCGCTGTGTAGGTCTTGCCGCGGTTGGTAAAG
>NZ_UTBG01000031.1 GCF_900580675.1 Pseudomonas viridiflava | reverse complement strand
TGGAAGAAGCGCTTGAAGCGGTCGGCGTCACTGGTCATCACGTCCTGGAAGGTGACGATTTCCCTGGCATCGCTGAAGTACAGGCCGAACATGCCGCCCGCCTGGGTGGTCAGAGTCAGCGTGCGGACGGCGCTGTCGAAGTGGGCCTGCCCAGCGTCGCCGCTGACGCTGCCCTGTCCGCTTCGGTCATAGGTGTAGGCCAGCCCGTCGACCATCAGCACCTTGACGAAGCCACCGTCGGCACCAAATGTGCCGCCCGCAAGCAGGCTGCCCTCTGTGCTGACCTGAACCGTGCCACTG
>NZ_UTBG01000068.1 GCF_900580675.1 Pseudomonas viridiflava | reverse complement strand
GCCCAGCGCGGCTAACCCGGCGTCCTGCCGGGTTACCCACGGATTCAAACCTGCGTTCGGCCAGCGTGGTTTGACGGGGCGCCTGAGATCAAAAGCCAAATCAAAAGCAGAGCAAGGCGGCCTGGTAGCCGACCTGCGCGCTTTTGACCTTCACCTAACCTCGATTTGCTGTTGCTGTAGTTCTTACATCCTTACCGCTGACGAAGTCAGCGATCTTTTGATCTGGGCTTGTGATCTTGATCGTGATCTTAGGCGCCCCGTTAAACCACGCTGGCCGTACGCAGGTATTACGGAGCGGGTAAACCGGCAGGACGCCGGTTTAGCCGCGACGGGGCAGGGACGGCCCATCGCGGCGGCCCGCGGAGTAATGCCTGCGTACGGGCACACCGAGCCCAGGCGAGGTGCCGAGTGGTGGGGCAAGAGCGCTTTGGTTACTTTGCCGCTTTTGCAAAGTGACTCGCCGTAAGGGCGAAACCCTAAGCCGCCGTTACCCAAATACCGGATATACACCGATCAATAAGCCCCACCCAAAATCACCACTGCATGGTCACCTATGGAAAAGTCAAAGTTACGCAAACTCGGAATGCTCGCGGTATTGGCCGTCGCAATCGGCCTGACGGTATACACCCTCCAGGCCCCCGCCGATGCCCCGCAATACCTCACCGCCACCGCTGAACGCGGCGATATCGAAAACGCCGTACTGGCCACCGGCGTCCTCGAAGGCATCAAACAAGTCGACGTCGGCGCCCAAGTCTCGGGCCAGTTGAAATCCCTCAAGGTCAAAGTCGGCGACAAGGTCAAAAAGGGCCAATGGCTAGCCGAAATCGACCCATTGATCCTGCAAAACACCCTGCGCAAAGCCCAGGTCGACGAAGAAAACCTGCAAGCCCAACGCCGTGCCACGGCGGCCCAACTCAAACAGGCCAAGTCAGTGTACGAACGCTACAAGGGCCTGCAGGACGACGAATCCGTCTCCCGCCAGGACTTCGAGGACGCCGAATCCACCTTCCAGGTGCAGCAGGCCAACCTGCTGTCCCTGGACGCACAGATCAAAAGCGCACACATCCAGATCGACACCGCCAAGGTCAACCTGGCCTACACCCGCATCAATGCGCCCATCGACGGCGACGTGGTGGGCATCGTCACCCAGGAAGGCCAGACCGTGATCGCCAACCAGCTGGCACCGGTGCTGCTCAAGCTCGCGGACCTCGACACCATGACCGTCAAGGCCCAGGTTTCCGAGGCCGACGTGATCCATATCAGCCCCGGCCAGCAGGTGTATTTCACCATCCTCGGCGAGGCCGACAAGCGCTACTACGCCAAGCTGCGCGGCACGGAACCGGCGCCGCAGAACTTCCTCGAGACCCAGACCGCCGGCACACCCAAACAGAACACCGCAGTGTTCTACAACGCACTGTTCGACGTGCCCAACCCCGACCACCGCCTGCGCATCGCCATGACGGCCCAGGTGCGCATCGTGCTCGACACCGCCCAGGCAACGCTGATGGTGCCGGTGGCCGCGCTGGGCCCGCGCAACAACGACGGCAGCTACGCACTGCGGGTGCTCGATGCCAAGGGCAGGGCGGTGTCGCGCGCGGTCAAGACCGGCATCAATAACAACGTCAAGGTGCAGATCCTGGAAGGCCTGGCCGAGGGCGACAAAGTGGTGCTCGGCGATGCCACACCGGCCGTGGCGGGGAACTGAGCCATGACCCAGCCACTGTTGGAACTCAAGGGCATCACTCGCAGCTTTATCGCCGGCGAGCGTGAATTCATCGCCCTCAAGGGCATCGACCTGACCATTCACGCCGGGGAAATGCTCGCGATCATCGGCGCGTCGGGCTCGGGCAAATCCACCCTGATGAACATCCTCGGCGGGCTGGATTACGCCACAGCCGGCAGCTACAAGATCAACGGCATCGAGACCCGTTCACTGGGCGACGAGCAACTGGCGGAACTGCGCCGCGACTATTTTGGTTTTATCTTCCAGCGCTATCATTTGCTCGCGCACCTGAGCGCCCTGCACAACGTGGAAATGCCGGCAATCTATGCCGGTACACCACAGGCCCAGCGCCACAGCCGCGCGGGGGAATTGCTGGCGCGACTGGGCCTCGCCTCGCACACCACGCACCGGCCGAGCCAGCTGTCCGGCGGCCAGCAGCAGCGCGTGAGTATCGCTCGCGCCTTGATGAACGGCGGCGAAGTGATCCTTGCCGACGAGCCCACCGGCGCCCTCGACACCCACAGCGGCAAGGAGGTCATGCGCATCCTCGCCGAGCTGCACGCGGCCGGGCACACGGTGATTATCGTCACCCACGACCCGAAGGTGGCGGCGAATGCCCAGCGTATTGTCGAGGTTTGCGATGGCGAAATCGTCAGCGACAAGGCCAATGACAGTGTCGGCCTGGAGTTGCCCGCAGAGGCGCCGCTCGAACCCCGCCGCAGCGGCACCCGGCGCCTGGTGGCGAGCCTGGGGTTGTTCAAGGAAGCCTTCAATATGGCTTGGGTCGCGCTGGTGTCGCATCGCATGCGCACCTTGCTGACCATGCTCGGCATCGTCATCGGCATTACCTCGGTGGTGTCGATCTCGGCCATCGGCGAGGGCGCCAAACGCTATGTGCTCAAGGACATCCAGGCGATCGGCAGCAACACTATCGACATCTTTTCCGGCACCAGTTTTGGTGACAGCCGCGCATCGGCCATCGAGACGCTGATGCCGTCGGATGTGGAGGCGTTGAACCAGCTGTATTACGTCGACAGCGCTACGCCGGTGGTGGGCCGCAGCCTGTTGCTGCGCTTTGGCAATATCGACCTGGATGCGCAGGTCAACGGCGTCAGCGAGCGTTACTTCAAGGTCAAGGGCCTGAAACTTGAAGCCGGCATCGCCTTCAGTGAAAGCGATGCACGGCGCCAGGCCCAGGTGGTGGTGATCGACCACAACACCCGGCATCGCCTGTTCGGGCCGAATATCGACCCGCTGGGCCAGGTAATCCTGGTGGGCAACCTGCCGTGCACGGTGATCGGGGTCACGGCCGAGAATAAAAACATGTTCGCCGCCAGCAAGGCGCTGAACGTGTGGGTGCCGTATGAAACGGCGGCGGGGCGCCTGCTGGGCCAGCGCCACCTGGACAGCATCACCGTGCGCATCAAGGACGGCCAGCCGAGCAAAGTGGTGGAGGAAAACGTCAATAAACTCATGCTGCAACGCCACGGCACCAAGGACTTTTTCACCAATAACCTCGACAGCATCATGCAGACGGTGCAGAAAACCAGCCGCTCGCTGGCGCTGTTGTTGTCGCTGATCGCGGTGATTTCATTGCTGGTGGGCGGCATTGGGGTGATGAATATCATGTTGGTGTCCGTCACCGAGCGCACCCGCGAAATCGGGATTCGCATGGCGGTGGGCGCGCGGCAGTCGGATATCCGCCAGCAGTTTCTGGTGGAGGCGGTGATGGTGTGCCTGATTGGCGGGCTGATCGGGATCTCGCTGTCCTATGCTCTGGGCTTTGTGTTTTCGGTGTTTGTGAAGGAGTGGGAGATGGTGTTTTCCCTGGGCTCGATCATCACCGCGTTTGCCTGCTCGACGCTGATCGGCATCGTGTTCGGTTTTGTGCCGGCGAGGAATGCGGCGCGGTTAGACCCGATTGAGGCGTTGGCGCGAGACTAATCTATCCGTCAACCTGAATAAAACGGGGGAGTGGGGCCAGGCCCACTCCCTCCTTTAAATCAGCGTTGGCTCAAAAACTCGGGGTCTCTTCGGGCGAATACATCCACCGCAACAACGAGTGCCGCCCGCTGATCCCCAGCTTGATGGCTGCGCGTTTCAGGTAGCTTTCGATGGTGTTGACCTTCAAGGCCAACTGCTCTGCCAGTTCCGGTGCGGTACGCCCGGCCAGCAGGCCCACGCACACTTCCAGTTCACGCTTGGACAAGGTCAACCCCGATTGCACCAGGCGCTCTTCGATGCGTCGGCGCAAGGTTTCGATACCCTGGTGTTGCGCAGGCACAGGGTCGCTGTCCTGGCGGCAGGGCTGGATCGCGGTGATGTGTTTCTCGACCATCGGCAACAGCAAGGTGGAGAAGTCCTGGAGCATGCTGCGCTCCTGCGGCGAGAAGCTTTCAGACTGATGCGAGCGGTACACCGAGAGTACATAACGCACATCGTCCTTGTGGCGCGTGAGGTGCAATTGTGCGGCGGGTTGTTTTTCGCCCAGGGCGACCACCGAGTCGGTATAGACCGGGCTGATCTTGCGCCGGGTATGGCCTTCGCTACTGGCCTGCAGTTGTGAGATATGCGTGGCGTCCACTGCCAGTTGGGTGAGGATGAGGTCATGCAGCATACGTGGGAAGTGGCGACTGCCGGTGCTGGCGATGACCTTGCCTATATGTGGGAACAGGTGTGAGTTCATCAATTCGTCCATGAGTTTCGAGTGCAGGAACCTATGCTAGTACAGCCTGGCGAAACGATGGGGATCCAATCTGGAGAAAATCCGGTTAAATCTCCTACAGCCCGTGTAAGCCCTATCTCACAGCATGCGTGGCCCGCATGGTATGGCGGGGCAGGTTACGGGTGCACTTGGCCAGTGCCTGCTGCACATCCGCGAGCAGGTCGGCCACATCCTCCAGCCCAACCGACAGGCGCACCAGCCCTTCGCTGATGCCATGGTGGGCGCGTTCTTCCGGGGTGTAGGTTGAATGGGTCATGCTTGCCGGATGTTGGGCCAGCGACTCCGCATCCCCCAGGCTGACTGCGCGGGTAAACAACGTGAGCGCGTTCATGAAGCGTCGGCCGCTTTCAATCCCGCCCTCGAGCTCGAACGCGATCATGCCGCCGGGCATTTTCATCTGCCGCGTCGCCAATTCGTATTGTGGGAAAGAGCGCAGCCCCGGGTAGGTCACGTGCGCCACGGCGGGGTGTGCCTGCAGGGCTTCGGCCACCGCCTGGGCGTTACTGCAATGGCGGTCCATGCGCAGGGCCAGGGTCTTGAGGCCGCGCATCAGCAGGGAGGCGTCCTGCGGTGACATCACCGCGCCGGTCAAATCCTTGAGACCTTGCAGGCGAATGCGCTGGGCCAGGGCCTGGCTGCTCACGGCGATGCCGGCGGTGATATCGCCGTGACCGCTGAGGTACTTGGTGGCCGAATGCACCACCACGTCGGCACCCAGTTCGAGGGGGCGCTGCAGGTAGGGCGTGCAGTAGGTGTTGTCGACCACCACCGTCACGTTGGGGTGCTGGTGGGCGAGGGCGGCGACGGCGGCGATGTCCACCAGTTGCAGGTTGGGGTTGGCCGGGGTTTCGCAGTAGACCATGCGGGTGGCGGGGTTGAGTGCGGCTTGCAGGGCTGCGAGGTCGGTAAGGTCGACGTGCCGCACCTTGATGCCGAACTCGCCGATGCCATGGTGCAGCAGGGCGAAGGTGCAGCCATAGAGTGTCTGGCTGACGATCACTTCATCGCCGGGGCGCAGCAGGGTCCAGAACGTCGCGGCAATCGCGCCCATGCCGGAGCTGAAGGCGACCGCGGCTTCGCCGTTTTCCAGGGTGGCCATGCGCGATTCCAGCAGTGCCAGGGTCGGGTTGGAGATGCGTGTGTAGAAGTGGCCGCTGGCTTCACCGGCAAAGCAGGCGGCGCCGTATTCGGCGGTGGGAAAGGCGAACGTTGCCGACAGGTAAATCGGCGGGACGAGGGCGCCGTGGTGGTCTTCAGGGTCATAGCCGTGGTGGATGGCGCGGGTGGAAAAACCGAATGTGTTGTGTTTATTGTTCATGTCGGGCGCTCCTTATTTCCTACGATGCTATGCTCATAACCAGAGATGAACGTTGCAAAGTTGGCTGGCTACTCCCGTGTTTTTGGGCGGATTTACTATAAAAACAACGATTAGAGGCAAGATATGCCCTTGAGTCTGGATCGTACCGATAAAGCGCTTTTAAACGCGCTGCAAGGCAATGCACGCCTTACTGTGGCCGAGTTGGCTGACCGGGTTTCCCTGACGACTTCGCCGTGCTGGCGGCGGGTGAAGAACCTGGAGGAGAGCGGAGTGATCAGTGGGTACCAGGCGATTTTGTCGCCCAAGGCGTTGGGGTATGGGGTGACGGCATTTGTCAGCATCATGATGGAGAGTCACACCCAGGAGATTGCCCGGGCGTTTGAGCAAAGGTTGCTGGAGATTCCCGAGATTGTGGCGTGTCATAACGTGTCGGGGCGGTATGATTTTTTGCTGGAAGTGGTGGCGAGGGATCTGGAGTCGTTTGGCGAGTTTGCGCGGGAGGTGTTGCAGACGTTGCCTTGTGTTAAGGAGATTTATTCGAGTTTTTCTTATAAGTCGGTTAGGGCGTTGAGGGTGATTCCTTTGCCTATTTGAATGTGTACATATCCGTTGCTGCGGTAACGGCTTCGTAGGGTTCCGCTCTTACAGCGGGTCACTTTTGGAAAGACCCAAAATTAACCAAAAGGTCTTCGCCCCAACACTCGGCACCTCGCCTCCGG
>NZ_UTBG01000235.1 GCF_900580675.1 Pseudomonas viridiflava | reverse complement strand
TCTCCGGACCGCCGGGGTATTGCAGGCCCATCATCTTGGCGGTCTTATCGAATGCTTCGCCTGCCGCGTCATCGAGCGTCTCGCCCAGCAACTCGTACTGGCCGATGCCATCGACCCTAACCAGCTGCGTGTGGCCGCCGGACACCAACAAAGCGACGAACGGAAACTCGGGCGGATTTTCTTCCAGCATCGGGGCCAACAGATGGCCTTCCATGTGGTGCACGCCGATTGCCGGCACCTCCAGCGCCCAGGCCAGCGCGCGCGCCACCCCCGCACCTACTAGTAAGGCACCGACCAGGCCCGGGCCGGCGGTATAGGCCACCCCGTCC
>NZ_UTBG01000010.1 GCF_900580675.1 Pseudomonas viridiflava | reverse complement strand
GTCAGAATTATACGCTCGCTGCTGGCACAGGTATGGCAGTGACCCGCCAGTCGTCGCCTACAGCGCGCATTTCAATGATCTTGAGTTGGGGGGCGTCGGCCAGTTTCTCAAGCGGCCAGTCCAGCAAAGGCCGAGCGGCGGAGCCGAGGAACTTGCCGGCGACGAATATTACGTACTCGTCCACCAGCCCCTGCTGGGCAAACGCGCCGGCCAGGCTTGGGCCCGCTTCCACCAACACTTCGTTGACGCCACGCGCGGCCAGTGCCACCAGCGCCGAACGCAGGTCGACCTGGCCTTCCACGCCTGGCACGACCAGGCATTCGGGGCCGCGCGGGAACTGGTTTTCCGGCGTGACGCAGGTGATAACCAGCGCCGGGCCGGCCTTGAAGAACGGCGCGTTGAGCGGCACCCGCAGGCGGCCGTCGATCAGCACACGCAGCGGCGGGCGCGACATGGCCAGCGCGGTGGTGGCTTCGTCCAGGCCGAGTTCGGCGGCGCGCACGGTCAGGCGGGCGCCGTCGGCCAACACCGTGTCGGCCCCGGTCAGGACCACGCTGGCCTGGGCGCGCAGGCGTTGCACGGCGGCGCGGGCGGCGGGGCCGGTGATCCATTGGCTTTCGCCGCTGGCCATCGCGGTGCGGCCGTCCAGGCTCATCGCCAACTTGACCCGCACAAAGGGCAGGCCGTGTTCCATGCGTTTGAGGAACCCCTTGTTGAGGGCTCGCGCTTCACCTTCCAACACACCGCTGCGCGTCTCGATCCCGGCCTGGGCCAGGCGCTGCATGCCGCGCCCGGCGACTTCCGGGTTGGGGTCCTGCATGGCCGCAACCACCCGCGCCAGCCCGGCGCTCACCAGCGCATCGGCGCACGGCGGGGTGTGACCATAGTGGCTGCAAGGTTCGAGGGTGACGTAGGCCGTGGCGCCACGCGCCTTGTCGCCGGCAGCGCGCAGGGCGTGCACTTCCGCATGGGGCTCGCCGGTGCGCACGTGCCAGCCTTCGCCGACAATCTGCCCATCGCGCACAATTACGCAACCGACCCGTGGGTTGGGGTGCGTGGTGTACAGGCCGTTGCGCGCCAGTTCGAGGGCACGGGCCATGTAATGGGCGTCGAGCACAGCCTGTTCAGCAGAGGGCGCATTCATTGTTTGGCAGGCTCACGGGCCAGGCGGTCGATCTCTTCGCGGAACTCATTGAGGTCCTGGAAGCGGCGATACACCGAGGCGAAACGGATATAGGCGACTTCGTCGAGCTTTTGCAGCTCGCCCATCACCAGTTCTCCAACCACCAGGCTCTTGACCTCGCGCTCGCCGGTCGCGCGCAGCTTGTGCTTGATATGCACCAGCGCCGCCTCCAGCCGCTCGACACTCACCGGGCGTTTTTCCAGCGCGCGCTGCATACCGGCGCGCAGTTTGTCTTCGTCGAAAGGCTGGCGGCTGCCGTCGGACTTGATCAGACGTGGCAATACCAATTCGGCGGTTTCGAAGGTGGTGAAACGTTCACCGCAGCCAGAGGCCAGGCATTCACGCCGGCGGCGTACTTGATCGCCCTCGGCGACCAGACGCGAATCAATGACCTTGGTGTCGTTGGCACCGCAGAAGGGACAGTGCATGGTGGCAGGCAACAAAAAAAGGGAGGGCCATGGTAGCGCATCCCCGTGGCAAGACAAGCCATAGCCTTTACGGTATATAGGCTGACGATTATGTTTCATATTTTTCAAGTCACGGATTTTGCCCTTTCTGGAGCCGTACATGCAGTTACGACCACTTGTTTTGCTTACCTTGTTCAGTGTTCTGGTCGCCTGCAGCAGCGAAGCCCCCAAGCCCGCAGCGCCGCAACCGGTCCCTGCACAAGAGAAAAAAGTCCCCGGCATTGAAGACATGGGCCCCCTGCCCGCCTACCAGCGTGAAATCAGCGGCAGCCTGACCAACGTGCCGGCCGGTGCCGAAGTCGAGATGGCCCTGCTGGTGATTGATGACCGCTCGCGCCCGCAACAACTGCTGGCGAGCAGCGTACTCACCGGCAACGGCCAGCCCCTGGCATTCCGTTTGCGCTACAACCCCGAAGCCTTTCCGGCCGGTGCACGGGTTGAGTTGCGCGGTCGCGCCAGCCAGTCCGGCCAACTGATCCTGCACCTGCCCGCCGTGCGCATCACCCAGGCGATCACCCAGACCACCGGTCCCCTGCAACTCGTCAAGGCCCCGTGACGCCACCGCTGGACCTGCAAGCGGCGCTGAGTGAACTGATCGGCGACGCGCACCTGGTGCCCTGCCCGCTGCCGGGCACCGCGCTGTCGCTGTGGCTGCTGGATGCGGACAACATGGACCGCGCCTTCAGCCCCGAAGAAACCCGGCGCATCCTGCACGAGCCGCCCTACTGGAGTTTTTGCTGGGCCAGCGGCCTGGCGCTCGCGCGGTATTTGGCGGCGAACCCTGAATGGGTTGCAGGTAAACGCGTGCTGGATTTTGGCGCCGGCTCCGGCGTGGCCGCGATTGCCGCCGTCAAGGCCGGGGCCCTGGAAGTGGTTGCCTGCGACCTCGACCCGCTGGCATTGGCCGCGTGCCGGGCGAATGCCGAGCTCAATGGTGTCGAGCTGGGTTATTCAGCGGACTTTTTCGCCGAAGCCGACCGCTTCGACCTGATCCTGGTCGCCGACGTGCTCTACGACCGTGCCAACCTGCCCCTGCTCGATCAGTTCCTGACACGCGGCCGCGAAGCACTGGTGGCGGATTCACGCGTGCGCGACTTCCAGCACCCGCATTACCTGCGGCTGGAGATACTCGATGCGCTGACATTGCCTGACCTGGCCGAGCCGTGGGCGTTTCGCAAGGTGAGCCTGTACCATTCGCGGCGTTGAACCCAACGCGTTACAAATTTGCAGCAATAGAATGATTAACACAGCAAAAGGCCAGGCATGGAAAATGCCCTCCTTCGCACGCTGCCTGGACAATCGACCTGCATGCCTCTCCATACAGTTTCGCTTATCGCTGAACACGCAAAGGCCTTGCAAAAACCCGAGCCGGTACCTAGTCTTCGCAGCAATACACCCGCCATGCCTCTGGTTGCATCAGTAACCAAGCACAAATTGTGCGGGTTTTTTATGCCCGGTACTTTTTGGGCATGAGGTCCTTCAGCAAATCTGCAATCACCGTTCCTGCCCAGTTGGAGCTGCTCAAGGCTCGCGGACTGATTATTCAAAATGAGGCTAGCGCTGAGCTTTTTCTGCAATCCGTTAGCTTTTTTCGGCTCAGCCCTTACATGCGGCCGTTCCAAAAGGCGGAAGACCTCGATCATCAATTCCGTGACGGTAGCCAGTTTCGTCAGTTGACCCGCCTCTACGACTTCGACCGCCGGCTTCGCTTACTGACCATGGATGCCCTGGAACGCGTCGAAGTAGCATCGCGCTCGGTTATCAGCAACCATATGGGGCCAGCCCATGGCAGCCATTGGTACATCAACCCACAGATGTTTCACCCTATGTTTGATCATCAGCGTCTGCTGACAGGGCTGTCCATCAAACAAACTACCGCAATGCGTGACTATCAACGCGAATGCGAACGCATTGATAGATCAAATGCCAGCGACAATAGGAAAGAAACGCTTAAACGCCAGAGGGCAAAAGAAAGCTACGCCCGGCACTATCCAGTGACCTATGCCCATCCAACCCTGATGCCTGGCTGGGCCATGCTGGAAGAGCTGACACTGGGCGACCTGTCCCACCTGTATAAGGGGCTAGCCAGGGATGCCGACAAGAAAGCCATTGCCAGGTGCCTGATGCTTCCGGCGCCGCTCATGCAATCATGGCTACACACACTGACTACCATCCGAAACATTTGCGCTCATCATTCGCGAATGTGGAACCGCGAGCAGGGGATCCGTCCTGAACTGCCGAAGAAAGCCAACTTTTCCTGGCCGGAACATCTACTTCAACCAGGACCACACAGCCGCATATTCTCGGCGCTCTGCATTCTCAACCACTTGATGCAGCAGGTAAGCCCGCACACTCACTGGGGCCGCAACTTATATCAGCTGATCAGCGAGTTCCCCGACGTAAGCCTTAAGGCGATGGGCTTTCCTCATGACTGGTATCGAGACCCTTTTTGGCAAGCGCCTGGCACGTGAGCATCCTGCTGCTTTCGGTCAACCGTGCCAGCCCTTATAGTTGCGCCATTCCCGCTTTATTCGAGACGCCCCATGAGTGAGCCCACGCCGTACATCTTCGACGTCACCACCGCCAGCTTTGAGCAGGCAGTGATCCAGAACTCCTTCGAAAAACCCGTGCTCGTGGACTTCTGGGCCGAATGGTGCGCGCCCTGCAAGGCGCTGATGCCGATGTTGGCGAAAATTGCCGAGAGTTATCAGGGCGAGTTGCTGCTGGCCAAGGTCGATTGCGAGGCCGAGCAGGATATCGTTGCGCGGTTTGGCATTCAGAGCCTGCCGACGGTGGTGCTGTTCAAGGATGGGCAGCCGGTGGATGGGTTTGCCGGGGCGCAGCCGGAGTCGGCGGTGCGCGCGATGCTGGAACCGCATGTGCAAATGCCGCCACCGCCTGCGGCGGACCCGCTGGAACAGGCCCAGGCGCTGTTTGCCGAAGGCCGTATCAGCGACGCCGAAGCGCTGCTGGTCGCACTGCTGGGCGAGGACAACACCAACGCCGCCGCGCTGATTCTGTATGCACGCTGCCTGGCCGAACGCGGTGAGTTGGGCGAAGCCCAGGCGGTGCTCGACGCCGTGAAAAGCGATGACCACAAAGCCGCCCTCGCCGGCGCCAAGGCGCAAATCACCTTTCTGCGCCAGGCGGCCGACCTGCCGGACGCCGCCGACCTGAAAAGCCGCCTGGCGCAAAACCCGCAGGACGACGAAGCGGCCTATCAGCTGAGCATCCAGCAACTCGCGCGCCAGCAGTACGACGCGGCGCTGGAAGGTTTGCTCAAGCTGTTTATCCGCAACCGCAGCTACAGCGAAGGCCTGCCGCACAAGACGTTGCTGCAAGTGTTCGAACTGCTGGGCAATGACCACCCGCTGGTGACCGTGTACCGCCGCAAGCTGTTCGCTGCGCTGTATTAATCGCCGACCCAGCTGTACAGCGGCGTATCCCCGCCGCTGCTGACCTTGACCTTGGCGCTGTGGCGCAGGCGCACCAGCAGGCGCTTGCCCGCCGAGGCATCCCCTGCCAAGCCCTCGAGCTGATCGAGCAATTCCAGGCCGTTGAGTTGCCCGGCGTTGCGCAGCAGGTCCTGGGCGCTCTGCCACAGATCATCACTCTGCTTGACCGGCGCAACCGGCGCGGCCGCCGCAGCCGTTACCGGCGCCGCCTGCAATTGCGCGCCGAGTCGCGCCCAATCAGCGTCGTCCAGCTCCAGGGTCAAGTCCACCGGCAAGTCGCCGACGGTTCCACGAATTCGCAACATCGTCCCTACTCCTGCACTTTTTCTGACAGGCATGCTCCCATGCGGCTTGCGCAACGCCAAGCGGGCGGTCAAACTCTCGGCACTATTGTTATAAGATCACATAACAAAACTTTCATATCCTGGAGCTTTTCCATGCGCCGTCTGTTGCTTGCCTTGCCGTTTGCCCTGCTGCCACTCGCCATCGCCCATGCCGCTGACGAGCACGACCATGACCACGAACACGGTAGCCTCGGTGCCCACGAACACGGGGTCGGCCGCCTCAACGCGGTGCTCGACGGCCAAGCCCTGGAGCTTGAACTGGACAGCCCGGCGATGAACCTCGTCGGTTTCGAACACCTGGCCACCTCCGCCGCCGACAAGGCCAAGGTCGCCGCGGCGCGCAAACAGCTGGAAAACCCGGCGACCCTGTTCAACCTGCCCAAGGCCGCCGGTTGCGTGGTCAGCACCCAGGAACTCAACAGCCCGCTGTTCGGCGACAAGCCCGAAGCTGATCACGACGATGATGATCATGATGATGACGCCAAAGACGCCGCCCACGCGCATCATCACGACCACAGCGAAATCCACGCCCACTACCAATTCACCTGCGCCACGCCGACCGCCCTGAGCAACCTCGACCTCACCCAGGTGTTCAAGACCTTCCCTGCTACCCGGAAGATTCAGGTACAACTGATCGGCCCAAGCGGCCAGCAAGGTGTTGAAGCGACGGCCACCGCAGCTACCCTGAAGTTCTGAGTTCATACCTCAGTCAATGTGGGAGCTGGCTTGCCTGCGATGCAGACGACTCGGTCAGTCAGATGCACTGCGTCGATGCCATCGCAGGCAAGCCAGCCTCCCACATTTGATCGGTGCCATCTTCCAAATCAAACCAGACCACTGATTTCCTATGAGCCAAGCACTGATCGAACTGTCTGACCTGGGCTTCAACTGGCCCGGTCACCCACAGCTGCTGGATATCCCCGCGTTCCGCCTGGAAGCGGGGGAAACCCTGTTTCTGAAGGGCCCGAGCGGCAGCGGCAAAACCACCCTGCTCGGCTTGCTCGGCGGCGTGCAGAAACCCAGCCAAGGCAGCATCTGCCTGCTCGGCCAGGAGCTGACCGAGCTGTCGGCCGGCGCCCGTGACCGCTTTCGCGTCGACCACACCGGCTATATCTTCCAGCAGTTCAACCTGCTGCCGTTCCTGTCGGTGCGCGAGAACGTCGAATTGCCTTGCCACTTCTCCAAGCTGCGCGCGCAACGGGCGAAACAGCGCCACGGCAGTGTCGACCAGGCCGCCGGCATGCTACTCGCGCATTTGGGTTTAAAGGACAAGGATCTGCTCGATCGACGCGCCGACTCGCTGTCCATCGGCCAACAGCAGCGAGTGGCCGCCGCCCGTGCGTTGATCGGCCAGCCGGAGCTGGTGATCGCCGACGAACCCACCTCGGCCCTGGACTACGACGCCCGCGAAGCTTTCATTCAGCTGCTGTTCACCGAATGCCGCGAGGCCGGCGCCAGCCTGTTGTTTGTCAGCCATGACCAAAGCCTGGCCCCGCTGTTCGACCGCCACCTGTCGCTGGCCGAACTCAATCGCGCCGCCACGCCCGCAGAGGTTTGAGATGTATCTGTTCCGTCTAGCCATGGCCAGCCTGGCTAACCGCCGCTTTACCGCGATCCTCACCGCGTTCGCCATCGCGCTTTCAGTCTGCTTGCTGCTTGCGGTGGAGCGCGTGCGCGTCGAGGCGCGCAACAGTTTTGCCAGCACCATCAGCGGCACCGACCTGATCGTCGGCGCGCGCTCGGGATCGGTCAACCTGCTGCTGTACTCGGTATTCCGCATCGGCAACGCGACCAACAACATCCGCTGGGACAGCTACGAGCACTTCGCCGCCAGCCCCCAGGTGAAATGGGCGATCCCGATTTCCCTCGGCGACTCCCACCGCGGCTACCGCGTGATGGGCACCAACGAATCCTACTTCGAGCACTACCAATACGGCCGCAAGCAAAACCTCGAACTGGCCAGTGGCCGCGCCTTCGCCACCGACCCGTTTGAAGTGGTGCTCGGCGCCGAAGTCGCCGACGCGCTGCACTACAAACTCGGCGACAAGCTGGTATTGGCGCATGGTGTCGCGGTGGTCAGCCTGGTCAAACACGATGACAAACCCTTCACCGTGGTCGGCATTCTCAAGCGCACCGGCACTCCGGTGGACCGCACGCTGCACATCAGCCTTGGCGGGATGGAGGCGATCCATATCGACTGGCATAACGGCGTGCCGGCCCAGGGCAAAGGCCGCATCAGCGCCGACCAGGCACGCAACATGGACCTGACCCCGCAGGCGATCACTGCGTTTATGCTAGGTCTGAACAACAAGATTTCCACTTTTGCCCTGCAACGCGAGATTAACGAATTCCGCGGCGAGCCGATGCTGGCGATTCTGCCGGGCGTGGCGCTGCAGGAACTGTGGAGCATGATGGGCACCGCCGAAAAAGCGCTGTTCGTGATTTCGCTGTTCGTGGTGCTGACCGGTTTGATCGGTATGCTCACGGCGATCCTCACCAGCCTCAACGAGCGCCGCCGCGAAATGGCGATTCTGCGTTCGGTGGGCGCGCGGCCCTGGCATATCGCGACGTTGCTGATTTTCGAAGCCTTTGCCCTAGCCTTGTCCGGCGTGATCGCCGGCGTGGGCCTGTTGTATGTGTGCATCGCCGCGTCGCGCGGCTACCTGCAGGCCAATTACGGCCTGGATCTGCCGATGGCCTGGCCGAGCGAATATGAGTGGACCTTGCTCGCCGGCATCCTGGCCGCCGCGCTGTTGATGGGCAGCGTGCCCGCGTGGCGAGCCTACCGGCAATCCCTGGCCGATGGCCTGTCGATACGTTTATGAGGAAGGCTTCGATGCGTCGCGTTGTATTTGCGTTATTGCTGTTGGTGGCGGTGCCGGCCTGGGCCGAAGAACAGCCCAGGGACTTGTCCTGGCAGGAGATGATCCCGCCGGACGCGCCGCCGGAAATCCCCAACATGAAACCGCTGCACAACCTGTCGAACATGGCAGATGCGCTGTCGGTCGAGGCGGCGCCCGCCGCCAAGCAAGACCTGCCCAACGCGCCGGTGGTGCAAAGCCTCGACGGCCAGCACATTCGCCTGCCGGGGTATATCGTGCCGCTGGAAGTCAGCGAGGAAGGCCGTACTACCGAGTTTTTGCTGGTGCCGTATTTCGGCGCGTGCATCCACGTGCCGCCGCCGCCGTCGAATCAGATCGTGCATGTTAAAAGTGAAATCGGGGTAAAACTCGATGAGCTGTACCAGCCGTACTGGATCGAGGGCGCGATGCAGGTCAAGCCGTCCAGCAGCGAACTGGCCGATGCCGGTTACCAGATGGATGCCGAGAAGATTTATATCTACGAGCTGCAGGAATAGCCTTGATCGACCTTTCATTGAGCTGAGTCAAAAGATCGGGTGGAACGATCTTTACCATTGGACGTACAACTTTTAACGTCCTTTTGGAGCTCCCATGAACAAGTCTCTGCTCGGCGCGTCCCTCTTCGCGCTCGCCCTCGCCGCCCCCGCCGTCCACGCTCACGAAGCGGGTGACATTCTGGTTCGCGCCGGTGCAATCACCGTGAACCCGAAAGCCGACAGCGGCCACGTGAAGGTTGACCAGGGCCCATTGGCGGGCACCAACCTGGGCGGCAAGGCGACCATGAGCAGCGACACCCAACTGGGCCTCAACTTCGCCTACATGCTGACCAACCACGTGGGTATCGAACTGCTGGCGGCCACGCCGTTCGAGCATGACGTGAAAATCAAAGGCACCGCCCTCGGCGCCGCCAACGGCAAGCTCGGCACCTTGAAGCACCTGCCGCCGACCCTGAGCGTGGTGTACTACCCGCTGGACAACAAATCCGCGTTCCAACCCTATGTCGGCGCCGGTATCAACTACACCTGGATCTACGACGAACACGTCGGCAGCCGTGCCCAGGGCGCTGGCTTCAGCAACTTCAAGGCGGAGAACTCCTGGGGCTGGGCGGCGCAGATCGGCGCTGACTACATGATCAACGACAAGTGGATGATCAACGCCCAGGCGCGCTACATCGACATCAGCACCAAGGCCACCGTGGACAACAACGCGCTGGGCCAGGGCACTCGCGCCAAGGTCAACGTGGACGTCGACCCGATGGTCTACATGGTGGGTATTGGTTACAAGTTCTAAGCGCCATGCAATAACCAATGTGGGAGGGGGCTTGCTCCCGATGGCAGAGTGTCAGTCAACAGATTCATTGGCTGATACACCGCTATCGGGAGCAAGCCCCCTCCCACATTTCGTTCTCTGGCACATTGGGTTTTGTGTTGGGTCAGCTGTGCCGGTAGAACCGATCCAGCAACGCCGGCAACCCGGCCCGCCATGCCCGTGGCTTGATGCCAAAGGTGTGGAGGATTTTCTTGCAGGCCAGCACCGCGTGCTGCGGCTCATCCGCCGCATCCGGCCGGGCCGCGTGGGCCTGGGCGGTGGGGGCTTCGACGGCCAGCGCGTGGAAGTGGCGCGCTTCGGTGAGGATCGCCTGGCCCAGCGCCACCGGCGTGGTCGCCTCATGCCCGGCGTAGTGGTAAGTGCCCCACAGCGGCGCAGCGCAATCGAGTTGCTTGAGCACCGAGATGATCACCCGCGCGGCATCGTCCACCGGCGTCGGGTTGCCGCGCCGGTCATCGGCCATCAGCAGCTCGTCCGGTTTCTCGGCCCGCGCCAGGAAGCGCCCGAGGGTGCCGTCGGCGCTGTCATCCAGCAACCAGCCAAACCGCAGCAGCACGTGTTGCGGGCAGGTGGCGCGCACGCTCTGCTCGATACGCCACAGCGCCTGGCCGCGCAGGCCCAGGGGCACCGGTTCGTCTTTCTCGCTGTAGGCGGTGGCGCGCGAGCCATCGAATACGCGGTAGCTGGACGGTTGCAGCAAGGTAATGCTGTGGTGCTGGCACAGTTCGGCCAGGCGTTCGATGGCGTATTCCTGGGCGGCCAGGCGGGTTTCGCTGACCACTTCGGCCTGGAACCAGTCGAAATAGTAGGCGAGGTTGATCAACGCATCGGGACGGGTATCGTCGAGCAATTGGGTGAGACTGGCGGCATCCCAGCCGTCTTGAGGCGGTTTGGGTGCGAGGAAACCAATGTCTTCCTCTGCACCGAGGCGAATCAGCGCCTGCCCGAGGGCATTCCCGCCGCCCAGTAACATAAGGCGCATTCGCATAGATTGAGCAGGCCCGGTCTGTTTGGAACGATGGTAATTGTCGGCAGGCTTGTGAACCGTGCCGTAGGTTTATTCCAGAATCGTTGCATTTTGCGGGTTTGTAGCGCAACCGTCACGGATAAAGTACGTGTTTGCAACTTGTTGAATCCAGCAGTATCAATCTCTACATGAACTTACCCGAATCCACCGACCGCGCGCTGGACGGTTTTCACCCCGCCGTCAGCGCCTGGTTCCACAGCGCATTCCCCTCGGTGACAGCCGCCCAGGCCCAGGCCTGGCCGCTGATCCGTCAACGCCGCTCGACGCTGATCGCCGCCCCCACCGGTTCCGGCAAGACGCTGACCGCTTTTCTCGCCGTGCTCGACGCCCTGGTGCACCAGGGCCTGGCCAACGGCGGGCAACTGCCGGACGAGACGCTGGTGGTGTACGTGTCGCCGCTCAAGGCGCTGTCCAACGACATTCAGATCAACCTGCAAAACCCGCTGACCGGGATCACCGAGCAACTGCAGGCCATGGGTTTGCCGCCGCTCGCGATCCGCACCGCCGTGCGCACCGGCGACACCCCGCAAAAAGACCGCGCGCTGATGCGCAAGCGCCCGCCGCACATCCTCGTCACCACCCCGGAATCGCTGTACGTGCTGCTCGGCTCCGATTCCGGCCGGCAGATGCTGGCGAGCACGCGTACGGTGATCGTCGACGAGATCCACGCCATCGCCGCCGGCAAACGCGGCAGCCACCTGGCGCTGAGCCTGGAGCGCCTGCAAGGCTTGTGCGCCGGGCCGCTGACCCGCATTGGCCTGTCGGCCACGCAAAAGCCCATCGAGGCGGTGTCGCGCTTTTTGGTGGGCAGCGGCCGTGAGTGCGCCATCGTCGACATCGGCCACGCCCGCCCCCGCGACCTGGATATCGAAGTGCCGCCGGTGCCGCTGTCGGCAGTCATGGCCAACGATGTGTGGGAATTGGTTTACGAGCGCCTGGCCGATCTGGCCCGCGAGCACCGCACCACGTTGATTTTCGTCAACACCCGGCGCCTAGCCGAACGCCTGGCGCGGCACTTGAGCGAGCGCCTCGGCAAGACTGCCGTGGCCGCCCACCATGGCAGCCTGGCCAAGGAAATGCGCCTGAGCGCCGAGCAACGGCTCAAGGCCGGTGAGCTGCAAGTGCTGATCGCCACGGCGTCGCTGGAGCTGGGGATTGATATCGGCGATGTCGACCTGGTGTGCCAGATCGGCTCGCCCGGCTCGATCAATGGTTTCCTGCAAAGGGTCGGGCGTTCCGGCCACCAGGTCGGCGGCACGCCCAAGGGGCGCCTGTTTGCCACGACTCGCGATGACCTGATCGAATGCGCCGCGCTGCTCGATTGCGTGCGGCGTGGCGAACTCGACGCGCTGCAGATCCCGGTCGCGCCGCTGGACGTACTGGCCCAGCAGATCATCGCCGAAGTCAGCGCCCGGGAATGGTCCGAAAACGCCCTGCTGGCGCTGATCCGCCGCGCCGCGCCCTATGCCGAGCTGGATGAACGTCATTACCAGGCGCTGCTGCAGATGCTCGCCGAGGGCTATAACGGGCGCCAGGGCATCCGCAGCGCCTACCTGCACCGCGACGCCGTGACCCACACCTTGCGCGGCCGCCGGGGCGCCAGGCTCACGGCCGTGACCAGTGGCGGCACCATCCCCGATAATGCCGACTACAGCGTGTTGCTGGAGCCCCAGAGCCTGAACATCGGCAGCGTCAACGAAGACTTTGCGGTGGAAAGCATCGCAGGGGATATCTTCCAGCTCGGTAATACTTCCTACAAAATCCTGCGGGTCGAAGCCGGCAAGGTGCGCGTCGAGGATGCCCACGGCCAGCCGCCGACCATCCCCTTCTGGCTCGGCGAGGCGCCCGGGCGCAGTAATGAATTGTCATTTGCCGTCGCGCGCTTTCAGGGCCAGCTCGACGCCCTGCTCAGCGCCAGCCCCGGTGACCTGCAACCGGCGCAAGACTGGCTCACCGGCACCCTGGGCCTGAACCGCGCCAGCGCCGAACAGATCCTTGATTACCTGGCCCGTGCGCGCCTGGCCCTCAGCGCCTTGCCGTCCCAGGACACGCTGATCATGGAGCGGTTTTTCGACGAGTCCGGCGGCACCCAATTGATCATCCACACGCCCTTCGGCAGCCGCATCAACCGCGCCTGGGGCCTGGCCCTGCGCAAGCGCTTTTGCCGCACCTTCAATTTTGAGCTGCAAGCGGCGGCCAGCGAAAATGCGATCGTGCTGTCGCTGTCGACCAGCCACAGCTTCGAGCTGGATGACGTGTGGCGTTACCTCAACAGCAGCAGCGCCGAACACGTCCTGATCCAGGCCGTGCTGGATGCGCCGCTGTTCGGCGTGCGCTGGCGCTGGAATGCAGGCGTGGCCCTGGCGCTGCCGCGCTACACCGGTGGGCGCAAGGTGGCGCCGCAGATTCAGCGCATGAAAAGCGAAGACCTGATCGCCAGCGTGTTTCCCGACCAGATCGCGTGCCTGGAAAACCTCGCCGGCGAGCGCGAAGTGCCCGAGCACCCACTGGTGGAACAGACCCTCGACGACTGCCTGCACGAGGCCATGGACAGCGACGGCTGGCTGGCCCTGCTGCGGCGCATGGAGCGCGGCGAAGTGCGCCTGATCAGCCGGGACCTGCCCGCGCCCTCGCCGATGGCGGCGGAGATTCTCAGCGCGCGGCCCTACACCTTTCTCGATGACGCGCCGCTGGAAGAACGCCGCACCCAGGCCGTGCTCAACCGCCGCTGGAGCGACCCGCAAAGCACCGACGACCTCGGCGCGCTGGACGCCGAAGCCATCGCCGGCGTGCGCGAAGAAGCCTGGCCGGCGCCCCATGGCGTGGATGAAATGCATGAGGCGCTGATGAGCCTGGCGTGCATCGCCGACCAGGAGGTCACGCCGCAATGGGCCGAGTGGCTGCGCGCCCTGGCCAAGGGCGGGCGCGCCTATCAATTGCCCAATGGCTTGTGGGTGGCGGTGGAGCGCTTGAGCTGTTTGCAGGCGATCTACCCCAACGACTTGCCGCTGCTGCCCGGTTTTGATGAGCCGTGGACCTATGACGAAGCGCTGGTGGAAGTGCTGCGTGCGCGCCTTGGCGGT
This sequence comes from Pseudomonas viridiflava, assembly GCF_900580675.1. Lineage (GTDB taxonomy): Bacteria > Pseudomonadota > Gammaproteobacteria > Pseudomonadales > Pseudomonadaceae > Aquipseudomonas. The sequence goes on along the minus strand of NZ_UTBG01000010.1, from coordinate 21,858 downwards.
TTCGGCCCGCTGAGCCTGATCGACATCGCCGCGCCCCTGGCCTTGCCGGTGGCCGACGTGACCCAGGCCCTGGCGCGGCTGGAGAGCGAAGGCTACGTGCTGCGCGGTCATTTCAGCCCCGGTGCTACGGAGGAGCAATGGTGCGAGCGGCATTTGCTGGCGCGCATTCATCGCTACACGGTCAAGCGCCTGCGCCGGGAAATCGAGCCGGTGGCGCTGCAGGATTTCATGCGCTTCCTGTTCGACTGGCAGCACTTGGCCGACGGCACCCGTGGCCAGGGCAGCGCGATGTTGCCAGCGATCGTCGGGCAATTCGAAGGCTATGCCGCCGCCACATCGGCCTGGGACAGCGACTTGCTCAGCGCGCGGCTCAAGGACTATTCATCCACCTGGCTCGATGAGCTGTGCCGCAGCGGCAAGCTGGTGTGGACGCGCTTGAGCAACAAGCCCGGCGCCATGGCGCTGCGCAGTACGCCGGTGGTGTTGTTGCCGCGCGCCCAGGTGCCGCTGTGGAGCGGGCTGACCGAGCAGACCGACAGCAGCACCCTGTCGCCCAAGGCGCAGAAAGTCCACCTGGCCCTGCGCGAACACGGCGCGCTGTTTTTCGATGAGCTGGTGCACGAGGCCCATCTGCTGCGCAGCGAACTGGAAACCGCGTTGCAGGAACTGGTGGGCGCCGGCCTGGTGAATGCCGACAGCTTTGCCGGGCTGCGGGCGCTGACCACACCCGCGAGCAAACGCCAGGCGCGCAGCAGTCGGCGTGGACGCGGCGCGTTTATCGGCGGCATGGACGATGCCGGGCGCTGGGCGCTGATCCGGCGCTCGCCCTCCGCCGCCGGGCCGCACTCGGCCGAGACTCTGGAGCATGTGGCGATGACGCTGCTGCGCCGCTATGGCGTGGTGTTCTGGCGCTTGCTGGAGCGCGAGGCGGATTGGTTGCCGAGCTGGCGCGAGTTACTGCGCACGTTCCATCGGCTGGAGGCGCGTGGGGAGATTCGCGGCGGGCGGTTTCTCAGTGGGCTGGCCGGGGAGCAGTTTGCATTGCCGGAGGCGATCCCGTTGCTGCGCGAAGTTCGCCGACGACCGCATGACGGCAGCTTGATCGCGGTGTGCGGGGCCGATCCGCTGAACCTGGTGGGCACTTTGCTGCCGGGGACGAAGGTGCCGGCGGTGAGTGGCAATCGGATTGTATATCGCGATGGGCTGCCGGCGGCGGTGATGGTTGCGGGCAAGCAGCAGGTGTTGCTGGAGGTGGATCAGTTGGCGGTGCAGGAGAAGTTGATCAGGCATTGAGTTGAGGTGACTTCGAGGGCCTCTTCGCGAGCAAGCCCGCTCCCACATTTTGACCGAGTACATCCTTGGAATGCGGTTCAAATGTGGGAGCGGGCTTGCTCGCGAAGAGGCCAGCTCAGGCGACACCAATCATTAAGTACGCGGCTGCTCCGTCACCACCACCGAAGCCGGCACATCTTCACCCGGCTCATCCGCCTGGGTTGTGCGCTTAGGCAACAAAACCTGCTGTGGATAAGTTTGCGCGAAGTGCACCTCATCACAGTTATCCACAAGCTTTTTCAGCCGTTGGTTAAACGCACGGCTCACCGCATATTGCCCGCCCGAGACGGTCCGGAACTGCGCGGTCAGCACCACGCCGTTGAGGTCCATCTTGTCGACGCCGAACACCTCCAGCGGCCCTTGCAGGTTGTACTTGAGGAACACGTCGTCGCGGATCGACTGGCCGGCCTCGCGGATCAACTCCACGGCCTTGTCCACGTCGGTGTCGTAAGTGAACTGCACCGAGAAAAACGCGTAGGCAAACTGCCGCGACTGGTTGGTGACCGCCTTGATCTGCCCGAACGGCACCGAGTGCACAAAGCCCTTGCCGTCGCGCAGGCGCAGCGTGCGGATGGTCAGGCCTTCGACGGTGCCGGCGTGCCCGGAGTCGAGCACCACCCAATCGCCGATCGACAGCGTGTCTTCGATGATGATGAACAGGCCGGTGATCACGTCCTGCACCAACTGCTGGGAGCCGAAACCGATCGCCAGGCCGACCACACCGGCACCCGCCAGCAACGGCGCGACGTTGATGCCCAGGTTGGCCATGGTGGTGATCGCACAGATCACCACCAGGATGATTTTTATCGCATTACGCAGCAACGGCAGGATGGTCTTGACCCGAGTGCTGGGCTGGCGGCTCGAGCGTTTGTTGACCGGTGGTTTCAGCGCTTCCTGGATCGCCGTGTCGAGCACCACCCAGAACAGCCAGGTCATCAGCAGGATCAGGCCAATGCTGCTGAGAGAGTCGCTGATCGCGCGGCCTACCGAGTTGCGCTGGGCAAATTCGAACAGCGAAACGCCCCAGATGCGCCCGAGGATTTCGATAAACGCAATCGCCATGACAATGCGCAGAATCGCGTGCAACAGACTGAGGAAGCGCTCCTTGTACGCGCTGCTGCGCTGGATCGCCACCTGGCTGCGCGACCTGAACAGGTGTTGCAACACCGTGCTGAGAAACACCGTGCCGATCAGCAGGATGGTGGTGAACAGCGCACACCGCAGCGCCTTCTGGTTATCGTCGCCGGCGCCGATCAGGTTGATCGCCGAGACCAGCACCATCAACAGGATCGGCCAGTACCACAGCCCGGAAAACACCCGCAGCGACTGCTGCAGCGCCGGGTGTTTGAGGCGCTGGGCCAACGGCCGATTGCGGATCAGATGCGCCACCGGACGGCGCAGGCGCACCACCAGCACACCAAAGATCACTGCCGCGAACAAACCGGTAAAAACCGCGATGCTGCTGGTGATATTGCCGCCCAGCTGACGCGCGATCTGCGGGCTGGTCAGCGCATCGCTGAGGGCGGCGAGGAAGCCGATCAGGAACAGCGGCTTGGGGCAATAATCGCGAATAATCTGCACCGCCGGGCGCTTGTGGCCGACGTTGAACATCACAATCACGCACAGCAACATCGAGGTCGAAAAGATACCGCTGCTGGTGGCGTAGGCAAAACACAGCGCCAGCGCGCGGCCCACCGAGGTGGGTAAAAAGTGGCTGACGGACAGGGTCAGCGGCAGGCAGATCAACGCCGGAATCGCATACGGCACCACATACCCAAGCACCGCCCGCAGACGCTCGCGCCTTTCAAAGAATGAACGCCGGCTCAAACGCCCCACGAAAAAGCGCCCAAGCACGGTCAGCAGCGTGAACGCGCCGATCCACACCCCGGACAGCAACAGGAAATCGCCGGCGACGCTCCACGGCGAACGCGCGGACGTCTGATCGACCAGCCGCCCGACTTCATCCGCCGCGCGGTCGGCACGCAGGCGCCACTCATCGATCAGGTTCTGGTTGAGGTCCAGCTTCTGTTGCACATCATCGATGCTGGAGCTGATGGCACCGAGCAGTCCGCCTTCCACCAGCAGCTCCGGCTTGGCCGGCGCCTCGGGTTCAGGCGCGGTCGCCGCGGCTTGCAGTGCGCCGCTGCCGCAAAACAGCAGCGCGCCGAGCAGTAAGGCAGTCTTTAGATTCGGCAAAACACCGGGCTCCTTCAACAGGGTGTGTAAGGAACTGACGGGTTTGGGCCGCGATGGTTCACTTCAGGTCGACATTCAGGCTGGGCGCCCCAAATGCTATTAATTGCGCGTTGGAACCCGCGAAATAGCCTTTCCAGAAGTCTTCCAGCGCCTGGATGGTCTTGCCCGAACGATAGGCCTGCTTGATGTCCTTGGTCACCAACGCCGCGCCGGTCACATACACCCGTGCGCCTTGCAGGTCGGCGAACAGGCCCTTGTCGGCCACCCGCTTGAGCTCGGCTTCAGGTTGCAGATCGCGAATCCGGTTGTTCGCGTAGAAGCTGCCGAAGTCACTGTTTTCAAGCATGTCGGAGATCAACAGGACGACGCGCTCCTGCGCCGGCTGTTGACCGAGATCCTTACCGATTTCGCGCAGTGAGTGAAAGATTTCACTGCGCGCAATGTCTTCGGACGCTTCGCGCAGCGTCGTCACGAATACCTTGCCCAAGGTTTTGTTGAAAAAGCTGCGTTGTTCGCCAAGACAGGTATCAAGGGTGCGCAGCGATTGCATGCCGACCTGGCCGCGGGCTTTGTCGTCAACGCCTCGGTTGAGTTCGCCAGCAAACCGCAGTTGCGTGAACTGCCCCGGCACAAACGCTGAAAAGCTGTACAGCCGAACCTTGTCGCCCGGCTGGACGAAGCGCTGCACCTGCGCCCAAGTCGCTTTCTGGATGACCTCGGGCATAGGGATCGTCTGGTCAATGATGATCGTCAACTCTCTGCCGGCCTCAGCCGGGCGAAATTCCCCGACCTTGGCGTAGGCATAGCAGTCTGGAATGTCATTGCGCTCGCCTGCCACCGCCATCAACGGCGCCAACAGCAGGGCACAGCAAAACCGCGAGATATTCATTCAGGCACCTGCGGCGTCGAAGTCTTTGAGCAGTTGCTGTTCGGCTCGAAGCGCTAGTACGTCTTCCAGGGCATGGCCCTTGGCACGGCTGATGGTCGCCAGTTGCTCTTCACTGTAGGCCGTCAGGTCCTTGCTGCGCAGAGCGTCAAGGCTCGCCGACGCAGCAACGGGCTGTTCAGGAGCTGGCGACACTGCAGGGGCAGGGGCAGCAGCCTCAGCCTCAGCCTCAGCCACAACCGCAGCGGGCGGGACGAATATCGGTTTGGCCGGCGCCTCTGGCGCGCCAGGCATGACCTGCTTACGCGGCAGGTAGGTCTCGAAATTGCGGTTATGCGCGCTGGTCAACGCCGCCTGTTGCTGGGCGTTGGTTGTCGTGCGACCAGCCAGTTTGAGCTGCAACTTGCTCAATTTGTGATCGGCATGGGCAGCAATTTCCACACGCTGGCTTTGCATCCAGTTTTCCAGGGCCTCGCCACTGGAAAACTTGTGCGTGTGTTCCCACGCGGTTTTCGACTCGACGCCGGCGAAGCCGAAGATCGACGCCAACCAGATGCTGGTGATCTGAATCGCGATATAGATCACTGACAGCACGATGAAAGTAATCAGCGAGGCTTTACGGATCGCGTCCATCTTGTCGGTCAGGGTTTGCTTGTCTGCCTGGTCATTGATGGCCGCCGAATCGGCTGGCAATTCAAACGGGCTGGCTGAGTCGTAATTCTGCTGGGCAAACGCATGCGGGCTGCCGACCATTTCAGTCTCGATGCTTTTGAGCTGCATCGTGCGGATGCCGAACGCCGCGATCGCAATAATTGCAATCCAAATGCCCGTGGTGACCATCCAGCCATGGCTCGGTGTCACCGTATGGTTGACGTTGACGCGCGCCAGGATGCGGTTGTAGTCCTTGCCGTCTTTATCGCTATCGGTATGTTTGATACCGATACCAGGCAATTCCTTGAGCTGGGACGGTCGATCACTTTCTGGGTCGTTTTCCCACCAGTGGCGAGCTTTGCTGATCAACGCGTTCTTATGCACGGTACGGCCAGTCACTTCGGCAAGGATCGCCGAGGCAACCGCCAGCAGAAACGCGAACAGCCAACCCATCCAGCTTTGATCGTTGGCCGACAGGTTCTGGTTGATGAACGGCACCAACACGTAAGCAAAACCCACGGCCTCGAACATGATCAGCATGAAGATCAGCGCAAACACCCAGAACGGTCGCTCGCGACGTCCGCGCTCACCGATTGTGCGCAGGTAGGATTCACTTTTATTGAAAAAATCGACGTTTTTCGCGCCAATCTTTTCATAGCGTGAATAGTAAGCGTCGCACAGCTCGCTTTCCGATTTCGGCCAGCCGTGGGAGTCGAGCATCAGGCTTTGCTTCGACAGGCGCGCCACCTTGCCAATTACCGGCACGCCATGCCACACACGCATCACAAAATAGCCGACTTTTTCCCAATACGCCTGGATCAAGATGGCAGCCAGCAGCGTGGAAATCACCAGGCCGGTGATGACTTTGTTTGCCCAGAGCAGGGCCGTCAGCGCATTGAAGCTGAACTCTTCCATGGTGTATTTCCTTGAATCTTACGCGCGAATCGGCACGAAACGGGTGGTGAAGGCCTCACGGGTGCGCGAATAAAACAAGGCACCATCGGTCGCTTCGGAATTTTTCTTGCTGAACACCACGTCGATGCACGAGACGGGGGCCTTGGGGTCCTGGGTGAACACCCGATAAAGCACCATGTCCTCACCTTCATAGGTGTTAGCCACGGCCTTGCTTTTTATCGACTTGCGGTTGCCTTGGTCGTAACCCTTGACCACCTCGATAAACGGTTGGCGATCGACGCTCGCGCCATCGCGCAGAATCGAAACCGGTGACAAGGTCACCAGGTGCCCGTTGACCAGGTTGGCCCAGACGCGGTTGTTGTAACCCGGCAGGTATTGCGTGGTGACTTGCGTATCCAGCGCTTTGCCGCTGGCCAGGTTGAACACCTTGCCGCTTTCCCGCGGCCGGTCCGATTCGCAACTGCTGGAGGGCAGGTCACTGGCGTGAGCACTGGCCACCAGCGCAAAACCGGCTTTTTTCGGTGCGATGGCCTGGCCAAGGGTCCAGCGGGTGTCGCTGGCCGGTTGGCCGCCGAAATCTACCAAGGCGGTGCCCGCATCGGCGGGTTTGCTCTGCTCGGCGGGCTTGGTCGCCCCTGTGGGTTTGCTTTTTGGCGCGCTGGCGACGGTACGCGCTGGCTCGGTCGATGTCCCGTGCGCGAGGTACTTGGTGTTGTTTTGTTCAGCGTTAACGCGCTTGACCAGCATGTTGCGGTCAGTGACTTCAACGATTTCAACACGACGGTTCTTACCGCGCTGCTGGCTGTCGCTGTTATCGGCGATGGGCCGGGACGCTCCTGCGCCCTGGAAAAACATACGCTGCGCGGCAACGCCTTGCTCAGCAAGGATCGACGCCACGGCGCGCGCGCGTTGTTCGGACAGCCGCTGGTTGGTGGCCGCACTGCCGGTGGCATCGGTATGTCCGACCACGAGAATTGCAGCCTGGCTGTTCTGACCGGGTTTGGGCGCAAACGCGGCAGCCAGCTTGCGAACCTGACGCTGACCATTGGCGCTCAACTGCGCACTGCCGGTGGCGAACATGCCTTCATCCTGCACCTGGGCGACGATCCCCGCGTCTGTCGGCGCAGGTGCGCTCGCGTTACCGGCGGCCACTTCCTGGCTCTGCAACGTCTGCACCTGGATATTCAGGTTTTCTTCGCGGCCGATTCGCTCAATTTCTTGCAAGCGGTTCTGCCACAGATTACCCGCCACGCAACCGACTGCGCCGCCGACGCCACCGCCCACGATGGCCTTTTTTGCGTCGCCTGTGATCGCGTAGGTCAAACCGGCGCCGAGCAACGCACCGCCTGCACAGCCAATGGCCGTACCGTAGTTTTTGCCCGCATCGTTTAGCGTTGCGCAGCTACTGAGCGCCATTGCACCGGCAAGCAGGCTGATTTTTCGGGTGAAAGAGGTATTCACTTGATGGGTTCCGGCCTTTATGAAAAGAGCCGCCGACCCCACTACCAACGCACGAAAGCGTTAGCGGCATCATCCATGAACAGGCCCTGCAATATCTTGAATTGAGTAGATCGCGGGGGATTTGATCACGCCATAGATGGCATTTCAACACCATTCACCGTGGCGACGCCTTTATCAAGCTTAGTCTCGAGTATTGCTGGGGCAAGCTCAGACGGATTTGTGCGCTAACGACAAATATCAAATGCCGTTCCCTGGCTTTTTCCGCACAGGCCAACACCAGACACTGCGCTCCTGATTCAAACCCACCGGAGTTGCAGCCATGCCCATTGCCTTGCTCGCGCTGACCCTCAGCGCTTTTGCCATCGGGACGACTGAGTTCGTCATCGTTGGCCTGTTACCCACTATCGGCGCCGACCTTGGCGTCGACCTGCCGTCTGCCGGGCTGTTGGTCAGCCTTTACGCGCTGGGCGTGGCCATCGGCGCGCCGGTGCTGACCGCGCTCACCGGCAAGGTGCCGCGCAAATTCCTGCTGCTGTCGCTGATGGTGCTGTTCACCCTTGGTAACTTGCTGGCCTGGCAGGCGCCGAGTTATGAGTCGTTGGTGCTGGCACGGATTGTTACCGGCCTGGCCCACGGGGTGTTTTTTTCGATTGGCTCGACCATCGCTACCAGCCTGGTGCCCAAGGAGAAAGCCGCCAGCGCGATTGCGATCATGTTTACCGGCTTGACCGTGGCCCTGGTCACCGGCGTGCCGCTGGGCACCTTTATTGGCCAGCACTTTGGCTGGCGCGAAACCTTCCTTGCCGTCTCGGTGCTGGGCGTGATCGCGTTTATCGGCAGCCTGATCTACGTGCCGAAGAACATTGCCCACAGCAAACCCGCGTCGTTGCTGCAACAGCTGCAAGTGCTCAAGCAGCCCCGACTGCTGCTGGTGTATGCGATGACGGCGGTCGGCTACGGCGGTTCGTTTATCGCGTTTACCTTCCTGGCGCCGATCCTTCAGGACATCTCCGGTTTCAGCGCCGGCACCGTGAGCCTGGTGTTGCTGGTGTATGGCATCTCGGTCGCGGCCGGGAATATCTGGGGCGGCAAGCTGGCCGATAAGCGCGGGCCAATCAGTGCGTTGAAAATCATCTTCGCACTGCTCGCCGCGGTGTTGTTCGTGCTGACCCTGACCGCCAGCAACCCATGGCTGGCCCTGGCCACCGTGCTGGTCTGGGGCGCAGTCGCTTTCGGCAACGTGCCGGGCCTGCAGGTGTATGTGGTGCGCCAGGCCGAGCATCACACGCCGAATGCAGTGGACGTGGCCTCGGGCCTGAATATCGCCGCGTTTAACCTGGGGATCGCCGGTGGTGCGTGGGCCGGTGGTTTGATCGTGGCCCATATGGGGCTGATCCACACCGCGTGGATCGGCGGCCTGGTGGTGCTGGTGGCCCTGACGCTGACGGCTTGGAGTGGTCGGTTGGACCGGCTTGGGCCTGTGTATGCCGAAAGCTCGACACGCACCGTCGCCGGACACTGATCCAGCGTCACTGTCGTACCCATGTAGATGGAGGCTGACACTGCATTCGGGGCAAGCCCCCTCCCCCATTTTGTGCGTGTACCGTCTGTAGGACCGTGGAAACTTTCCGACAAAAATCGCAGTCATTCCAAAACGGAGGTCACTCGACCCACTATCCACGGGAGTAAGCATGGCGGCGATTCATATCGGCATTTCCGGCTGGCGCTACACGCCTTGGCGGGGGGATTTCTACCCGGAGGGGCTGACCCAGAAACGCGAGTTGCAGTTTGCGTCACGTGCCGTCAACAGCATCGAAATCAACGGCTCGTTCTATGCGCTGCAAAACCCCAAGCGTTATGCCGAGTGGTACGCCGACACGCCTGAAGACTTCATGTTCAGCGTGAAAGCGCCGCGCTATATCACGCACATCCTGCGCCTGCGCGACGTGCACACGCCGATGGCGAATTTCTTCGCGTCCGGGGTGCTGGAGCTGAAAGAGAAACTCGGGCCGATCCTTTGGCAGTTTCCGCCGAGTTTCAAGTTCGACCCGCCGCTGTTCGAAGCCTTCCTCGCGCAATTGCCCACCGACACCCAGCAGGCGGCCGCCCTCGCCCGCGAGCATGAGCCGCGCCTCAACGGCAAGGCGAGCCTGCAAGCCCATGGCAAGAGGCCGCTGCGCCATGCCGTGGAGATTCGTCATAAAAGCTTCGCCGTGCCGGAGTTCGTGCAGATGCTGGATAAGCACGGCGTGGCCTTGGTGGTGGCGGACACCGCGGGCAAGTGGCCGTATCTGGAAGACGTCACCGCCAACTTCATGTACCTGCGTTTGCACGGCGACAAAAAACTCTACGCCAGTGGTTACACCGACGAAGCCCTCAAGCGCTGGGGGGATCGTATCGAGCGCTGGGCTCAGGGCAAGCAACCTGCGGATGCCCAGCTGGTCGACCCACAACACAAGCCTCGCGCGCGCAAACAGCGCGACATATTTTGCTTTTTCGACAACGACATCAAAGTGCGCGCGCCCTTCGACGCGCGCCAGCTTTTGCAGCGTTTTGGACTGGACAAGCACCTGGCCACCCAGCCTGGCCACTTGCCGGAAGCGGGGGTACTGGCATGACCAACCCCGAATGGATCCCCGTCGCGCCCACCACTGCCATTACACGTTTCACCGTGCTGACGGTGAATATCCACAAGGGCTTCACCGCGCTGAATCGGCGGTTCATCCTGCCCGAGCTGCGTGAAGCCGTGCGCAGCGTGGGCGCCGACATGGTGTTTTTGCAGGAGATCCACGGCACGCACGAGCAGCACCCCAAGCGCTACAGCGACTGGCCGGACATGCCGCAGTATGAATTCCTCGCCGACAGCATCTGGCCGCAGTTTGCCTACGGGCGCAACGCGGTCTACCCCCATGGCGACCATGGCAACGCGCTGATGTCGAAATTCCAGATCGTGCGCTACGACAACCTCGATATCTCGCAAAGCGGCCATGAAAACCGTGGCCTGTTGCACTGCGTGCTGCGCCTGCCGGGCACCGGGCAAGAGGTGCATGCGATCTGCATTCACCTGGGCTTGCGCGAGGTGCATCGCCAGCAGCAATTGCGCTTGCTGGAGCAGCGCATCAGTGAGATCCCGGCCGACGCGCCGCTGGTGGTCGCCGGCGACTTCAATGACTGGCGCCAAAAGGCCGACCTCAGCCAAAGCGGGCTCAAGGAAGTGTTTGTCGACACCCACGGCAAGCCTGCACGGACCTTCCCGGCGCGCCTGCCGTTGCTGCCGCTGGACCGCATTTATGTGCGCAATGTGAACATTCATAACCCGCGGGTGCTGACTGCCCGCCCCTGGTCCCATTTGTCAGACCACGCACCGCTGTCGGTGGAGATTGAGCTATGAACGTCGCGGTAGAACACATCGCCACCGACCAACCGCCGGACGAAGCCAAGGCCCGCGACCTGGATTACGGCTGGCAGAGCGGCAACCAGATTGAGCTGCTGGAGAATGGCGAGGCCTATTTCCCCAAAGTCTTCGAGGCCATGCGCGGTGCTCAGCGTGAGATCCTGCTGGAGACCTTTATCTTGTTTGAAGACAAGGTCGGCCATGAGCTGCAAGGCATCCTGATCGAAGCCGCGCAACGCGGGGTCAAGGTGGTGGTGAGCCTCGACGGTTTTGGCTGCGGCGAACTGAGCCCAGGGTTTCTCGGCGAGCTGGCCGAGGCAGGCGTGGCGGTGCAGATGTTTGACCCGGCGTCCAAGACCCTGGGCATTCGCACCAACTGGTTCCGCCGCCTGCACCGCAAGATTGTGGTGGTGGATGCCAGCGTGGCGTTTATTGGCGGGATCAATTTTTCGGCCGATCACCTCGGGGATTTCGGCCCCGAAGCCAAGCAGGATTACGCGGTGCAGATAATTGGCCCGGCGGTGGCCGACCTGCACCATTTCGCCCTCGCGCAAAGTGGCCGCCAGGTGCGTACGCGGCGCGGTTGGCGGCGGCGCCAGCAGCGGCCGTCGCTGTGGTCGAGTGAGAAAGGCGACGGCCTGGTGCGCCTGATTTATCGCGACAACATTCAGCACCGCGACGACATCGAAGAGGCTTATATCCACGCGCTGAGCAAAGCGCAAAAACGCGCGGTGATCGCCAACGCGTACTTCTTCCCCGGCTATCGTTTGCTGCGTGAGATCCGCAATGCGGCGCGGCGTGGCGTGCACGTGCAGTTGATCATGCAGGGTCAGCCCGATGTGCTGCTGGCCAAGCTGGCGGCGCGCATGCTTTACGACTATTTGCTCAAGGACGGCGTGGTGATCCACGAGTATTGCCAGCGCCCGCTGCACGGCAAGGTTGCGCTGGTGGACGACGAATGGAGCACCGTGGGTTCGAGCAACCTCGACCCGTTGAGCCTGTCGCTGAACCTGGAAGCGAACGTGCTGATTCGTGATCGCGCGTTCAATCAACAGCTGTACGAGCGCCTGGAAACCCTGGCGAACAATCATTGCCAGACCATGCCGGAAAACCGCAAGCCACGGCTGTGGCTCTGGCGGCTGACAGTGGGTTTCCTGGTGTTCCATGTAATGCGCCACTTCCCCGCACTGACGGGCTGGCTGCCGGCGCACAAACCACGCTTGAAACCTGTCGGGAGCCAGCCCCATGACTTCTGATAACAAAGGCTCACGATTCAAACGCTGGAAAAAACCGCTGACCATCGTGTTTTTCCTGGTGCTGATCGCGCTGTTCACCATGCTCGCCCGGCGTATCGACTGGAGTGAAGTGTTTGAGACGTTGAGCGACTTCAAGGTGCGCACGCTGATCATCGCCAGTGGGCTGACGCTGTGCAGTTTTATCGTCTACGCCCGTTTCGACCTGATCGGCCGCACCTACATTCGCCAACCCCTGGGCTGGAAGCAGATATTGCCGGTGGGGATCATCAGCTACGCGTTCAACCTCAACCTCAGCGCCTGGGTCGGCGGGATTGCCATGCGGTATCGCCTGTATTCGCGACTGGGCGTGAGCACCAGCAATATCGCGAAGATCCTTGGCCTGAGCCTGGCGACCAACTGGTTTGGTTACATGGCACTGGCCGGCGTGGTGTTCAGCAGTGGGCTGGTGACGATGCCGCCGGGCTGGAAGGTCAGCACCACGGCTCTGCAAGGAATTGGCGCATTATTGGTGCTGGCGAGCCTGGGGTATCTGGCGGCCTGCCAGTTTTCGAAAAAACGTGCCTGGTCGATTCGCGGCATTGAGATCAACCTGCCGTCGCTGCGCATGGCGTGTCTGCAGCTGGCACTGGGGGCGTTGAACTGGTCGCTGATGGCAGCGGTGATTTTCACTCTGCTGCCCGCCAAGCTGGACTATCCGCTGGTGCTAGGCGTGCTGCTGATCAGTGCGATTGCCGGGGTGGTAACGCATATCCCGGCAGGGCTCGGCGTGCTGGAGGCGGTGTTTATCGCGCTGCTGCAACATGAAGCCTCGCGCGGCAGCTTGCTGGCCGGGCTGATCGCCTACCGTGCGATCTACTTCATCTTGCCGCTGCTGATCGCGCTGGTGATGTACCTTGGCGTGGAAGCCAAGGCCAAGGCATTGCGGGTGAAGAAAACGCCCGCCTGAAACGTGGGTGTTTGGTCAATTGCTATCGCGGGCAAGCGCGCTCCCACAGGGGCACGCATTCCCAATGTGGGAGCGGGCTTGCCCGCGAAGGCGGCCGCAAGGACGCCGGCTTATTTCGACTGGATGATGCTCAAACGCTCGCCCACCACCATCTCGGTGATCCAGTCCACCAGGATCGAGGTATAGGCCTGCTGGGACACCGGATCACTCAGGGAGTGGTCGGCACCGTCGATGATGCGATGAGTCAGGGAGTGGGTCTGCTGGCACGCCGCGCGGTAGCTCATGATGGTGGCGTGGGGCACGTGGTCGTCGGTTTCCGACTCGACGATCAGCACATCGCCGGTAAACGCTGAGCACGCATGCAGGGCGCGATTGGTTTCGGCGTGTACCAGCGTGCTGCGGTAGTCCATCAAATCGGCTTTATCCAAGTCGCGCTTGGGCTTGAGCCACTCCTGGTCGCGGTACAGCGCCGGCACGCGCAGCGCCAGCCAGCGCACTGGGCGCAATGAGGTCAGAATCGCCGCGAGGTAACCGCCATAACTGGTACCCACCACCGCCACCGCCGAGGTGTCGATGGCCGGGTGCGACAGCAGGCGGTCGTAGGCTGCGAGCAAGTCGCGCAGGTTGTCTTCACGGGTGACGCGCGACAAGGGGATACCGGTGCCGGCATGCCCGCGCAAGTCAAAGGTCAGGCACACGCAGCCGAGGCCGGCGATGCCTTTGGCGCGCTCCAGGTCGCGCTCCTGGCTGCCGCCCCAGCCGTGTACAAATAACACGCCGGGTACTTTGGATTTGGGACTGAGGAATGTGCCGCTCATCTGTTCGTCGTCGATATCGATCGCAATGCTTTCGCTTCTAGCCGTCATAAGATTTAACCGTCACATACTTGAGAAGAAAGTCGCTGTTTTCGGCCGGGCCGCGGTACACCTCAATAGCATCCGCCGGCAGCGCCTGGTCCACGTAGGTTTCCACCGAGGACACGTGAATCGCTTTCAGGCCTGGGTTGTTGATAAAGCTCTGCAGCGCCGCGACTTCCGCGCTGCTGGCTCCGCCCATGCGCCAGGATTGTTCAAGTACGCCACTGCGGCGCTGGCCGTCGGCATCCAGGCCCTGGGCGATGTCGTAATTGCGCCGTGAGGCGTAGAACCCGGGGTAGGCTTCATCGGCGGCGGCGTCGAACACCTGGGCTTGTTCGATGGCTTGGCGTACGTCATCCGGTAAATCGAGCTTGAGCAAGTCTTCATAGTAGCCGGGCACCACGATCAGGTCGGAACCGCCGTAGACCTCTTCCCCGTGCCCGTCCTTGGCCAAATATTGCTCACCGCAATAGCTGAGTACATAGTCACCGATAAAGCTTTGGCCCACACTGTGAGTGACGACTTCTCGCAGGTCTTGCTCCAGCACTACGCCGTCTTTGAACAGTTGCTCCGCTTCCGGGCGTGCCAGCAATGCGTCGAATTCGTCGAGACTGCGGATCACTTCCTGCCCACGCCCGGCGCACGCATGCACGGGTTTCAAGCGGACTGGCCCGCTGTAGAGCAGTCGGGTGGCGGCTTCCCGCGCATCCTTCAGAGCAAAGACACTCAGGCCGTCCAGGACCACCTCGCGCACACGCTCGCAGAACACCGGCGACCAGCCTTCAGGCGTGATGGCCTCAGGCCCCAATGCGCCGTGACTGATCGCTTTGGTGCAAATGAAGTCATGCTCGACATAACCGCCCCACAGGTCTTCCGGGCCTTTTATGCTGAGGGCGCGTGCCTGGCCGGGGCCGACCAGGGTTTGGGTGGGCAGCAGGTACAGATCACGGCCGGCATGCTGCTCCGGATCGTAGCTGCCACCGAACTTGAGCCCAAGTATCTGCGCCAGCCAGCGTGCGAGGGCGCGGTTGGTGTCGACTTCATGCTGCGGTGCCCCCTCCCTCGTGGAATGAGCGACCACCATTTTTTTGCGTTGAATCGGGGTCATGCGTCCCCCTTGGCCATCCCGCCATGTGTGTTACTAAAAGGTAGCAGGGATCAGGCCAAGGCGTTTTCAGGAGGGATGTTTTCTAAATCAATTAGTTACCGGAAACGCAATGGCAGTTGGCCTGTTTGATTCTGCACGACACTGCCCTTCTCGCACGGCGTTCTGCACGATTCACAGGTTCATCGGCTCCGGCGCCAGCTAAGATACACGGCCCAGCTCCCCTTACGAGGCATCACGCATGGCCAAGCAAGCACTGATCCTGATCGATATCCAGAACGACTACTTCCCGCAGGGCAAGTGGCCGCTCGACGGCGTGGAAGCCGCGGCGGACAAGGCTGCGCGGGTGCTCCAGGCTTTTCGTGCGGCAGGCGATGCGGTGATTCATGTACGGCACGAGTTCACCACCGAAGATGCACCGTTCTTTACGCCTGCTTCAGAAGGCGCGCATTTGCACCCCAAGGTATTGAACGAAGGCAAAGAGCCCGTGGTGCTCAAGCATTTCGTGAACGCCTTTCGCGAAACCAACCTGCGCACAGTGCTGGAACAGCACAGTATCACCGACGTGGTGGTGGTCGGCAGCATGAGCCATATGTGCATCGACGCAGTGGTGCGCGCTGCGGCGGACCTGGGTTACAAGGTCACGCTGCTGCACGACGCCTGCGCCACGCGGGACTTGGAGTTCAATGGCAACGTCATCCCGGCGGCCCACGTGCACGACGCCTATATGGCGTCGCTGGCATTCGGCTATGCAACGGTGGTGTCGACGGATGACTACCTGAAAACGCAGAGGGCGGCCGTTTGACCGCCACCTGCCTGGCATTAACGGGTTGCGATGATGAACAGTCGTGGGAATGGCAGTAACACAGTGCCGTCGTTCAAGGCTGGGTAAGCTTGGGTAATCCGCGCCTGGTATTCCCGTAGGAACGCGGCTTTCTCATCGTCGGTCAATGGCGCGAGAAACGGCCGCAATGCCGACGCCTTGAACCACTCCACCACGGCCGCATGATCGGCCAGCGGGTGCTGGTACGTGGTGCGCCACACATCCACGGTGCTGCAGCGTTTGCTGAGCAACTCGTAGTAGTAACTCGCGGTGTGCCGCTCATTGTGTTTGACCGCGCCGATCCTGCCAGACCACGGGCCTTCTGCGGCCACTTCGCGCGCCAGCCGATGGGCAGGCTCGTCGAGGTTGTCCGGGGTTTGCACTGCCAGTGTGCCGCCAGGAGTCAACTGGCTGACCAGATGCGGGTAGAGCGTGGCGTGATCCGGCAACCACTGCAGCGATGCGTTGGCCAGGATTACGTCGAATGTTTGCGTCGGGGCCCAAGCGCCGATATCCGCCAGTTCGAAGCTGAGCGCCGGCAGGCGTTTGCGGGCATCGGCCAGCATGTCGTCGGAGCTGTCCATGCCAGTGACCTGCGCCTGCGGGAAACGCTCGGCCAATACCTGCGTTGAATTACCCGGGCCGCAGCCCAGGTCGACAGCGGTGCGCACCTCGGTATTGGGAATGGCCGCCACCAGGTCGCGCACGGGGCGGGTACGCTGCTGTTCAAACATCGTGTACTGCTTGGCTGACCAGGTCATGCGGCATTCCTTCTTTTGGGGTTGGCCACAGCCTAAATCTTGTCAGCCGTGAGAACAAATGCCCGGAGGCTTCGACGGGCGTTTGATCGCGGGCAATAAAAAACCCCCGAGGCTGTGGCCTTCGGGGGTTTTGCTCGTTCCGGGAGTAAAACCTAGAACGGGATATCGTCATCAAAGCTGTCGAAATCCGGAGCCGGCTGCGGAGCGGCCTGCTGTGGAGGCGGCGCCTGACGCGACTGTTGCGGTGCCGACTGCTGCGGGCGCGGAGCCTGCTGGCGTGGGGCCGGAGCGGACTGCTGGTAGTTATTGCCCCCGCCTTGTTGCTCGCCCTGCTGTGGACGGCCGCCCAGCAGTTGCATGGTGCCTTGCATGTCGACCACGATTTCAGTGGTGTAACGCTTGATACCGTCTTTTTCCCACTCGCGGGTCTGCAGCTTGCCTTCGATGTAGACCTGCGAACCTTTGCGCAGGTATTCACCGGCGATCTCTGCGACCTTGCCGAACATCGACACACGGTGCCATTCGGTTTTCTCGACCTTCTGGCCGGTCTGCTTGTCGGTCCACTGTTCGCTGGTCGCCAGACTCAGGTTGGTCACGGCGTTACCGTTAGGCAAGTAGCGAACTTCGGGATCCTGGCCGCATGTACCGACCAATATGACTTTGTTAACCCCACGGGCCATAACGTTCTCCTAGGCTGGGCGCGCTGTCGGCACTGGGTTTACCAGTTGCTCAAGCGTCGCGCGATCCAATAATTCGGTGTCCAATTTGATGTAAATGGCCGCCTCTTCAGCGACCACAACTGCATCTGTTACCCCTACGACGGCCTTCAGGCGCTCTACCAGACCGCTTTCACGGATCGCCTCAGGCGATAGCGGCAAACGCAGACTCGTGACGTAGGGAGGTTCGCGCATGGTAACAGCAAAGGCCAGCCAAAGTGCAGCCAGCCCGGCGCATCCGAGGAACACAACCGACAAACCGCCATGCTGGAACATCCAGCCACCCATGATGCCGCCGAGTGCAGAACCGAGGAACTGGCTGGTGGAATACACGCCCATCGCCGTGCCTTTGCCGCCGGCCGGTGAAACCTTACTGATCAGCGAAGGCAACGAGGCCTCCAGCAGGTTGAACGCGGTAAAGAACACCACCGTGCCAATTACCAGCGCCCGCAGGCTGTCGCCGAACTCCCAGAAGAATAGCTCAGTGAGCATCAGCGTCGTGACGGCGCCGAGTAAAACTCGTTTCATTTTGCGTTTCTTCTCGCCGTAGATGATGAACGGGATCATGGCGAAGAACGACACCAGCAGCGCGGTAAGATAGACCCACCAGTGCTGTTCCTTGGGCAGGCCGGCTTTTTCGACCAGTGCCAGGGGCAGCGCGACGAAGCTGCACATCAGCATCGCGTGCAATACGAAGATACCTAAATCCAGGCGCAGCAGGTCCGGGTGCTTGAGCGTCGGCAGTATGGCCTTGCGCGCAACACCCGATTCGCGATGCTGCAGCGTGCCGGTGGAGCGCGGCACCATAAAGGCCACGATCACGATCCCGAACAACGCCATGCCGCCGGTGGCCAGGAACAACCCATGCAGGCCAAATGCGCGCGTCAGCAAGGGGCCCACGACCATCGCCACGGCGAACGACAGGCCAATGGTCATGCCGATCATCGCCATGGCCTTGGTGCGATGCTGCTCGCGGGTCAGGTCCGACAACAACGCCATGACCGCCGCAGAAATCGCCCCGGCGCCTTGCAGGATGCGCCCGGCGATCACGCCCCAGATCGAGTCGAACTGGGCGGCGAGCACGCTGCCGAGGGCAAATACGATGAGGCCCAGGTAGATCACCGGGCGACGGCCAATGCGGTCGGAAATCATCCCGAACGGAATCTGAAAAATCGCCTGGGTCAGGCCATAGGCGCCAATCGCCAGGCCGATCAATGCCGGGGTCGCGCCTGCGAGATCCATCCCATAGGTCGCCAGCACCGGCAACACCATGAACATGCCAAGCATACGGAAGGCGAACACCAGGGCCAGACCGCTTGCTGCTCGGGTCTCGCCGCTACTCATGCGTTCGCTGTGGGGATCGTGCATGGAAAAACCTCGTGTGAACCGGCGGCGATTCTACCAGTCCCATCGATTGAGAGGGTATATGCGGCGCTTTGCCGCGCAGCTTTCATGTAAGGCTGCAAGCGGCCTTTTGACAGTGTATATTCATCCAGTCTTTAGCCGTATACTCCGGCATTATTTACGCCCGCCGTGCGAGGCCATCTTGGACAAGATCCTGATTCGTGGGGCTAGAACCCACAACCTGAAGAACATCGACCTGACCCTGCCCCGGGACAAACTGATCGTCATCACCGGCCTGTCCGGCTCCGGCAAATCGTCCCTGGCGTTCGACACGCTGTATGCCGAAGGCCAGCGTCGCTACGTGGAATCGCTGTCGGCCTATGCCCGCCAGTTCCTGTCGATGATGGAAAAACCAGACGTCGACACCATTGAAGGCCTGTCGCCGGCGATTTCCATCGAGCAGAAATCAACGTCCCATAACCCACGCTCCACAGTGGGCACTATTACCGAAATCTACGACTACCTGCGCCTGCTGTATGCACGCGTGGGTATTCCGCGCTGCCCGGACCATGATATTCCGCTGGAAGCCCAGACCGTCAGCCAGATGGTCGACCTGGTGCTGGCCGAACCGGAAGGCGCCAAGCTGATGCTGCTGGCCCCGGTGATTCGCGAGCGCAAAGGCGAACACCTTTCGGTCTTCGAAGAGCTGCGCGCCCAGGGTTTTGTACGCGCACGCATCAACGGCAAGCTGTATGAGCTGGACGAAGCGCCAAAGCTCGACAAGCAGAAAAAGCATTCCATTGATGTTGTGGTTGACCGCTTCAAAGTGCGTGCCGACCTGCAACAGCGTCTGGCCGAATCCTTCGAGACCGCCTTGAAACTGGCCGACGGGATCGCGTTGGTCGCGCCGATGGACGACGAGCCGGGCGAAGAAATCATCTTCTCTGCGCGCTTCGCCTGCCCGATCTGCGGCCATGCGATCAGTGAGCTGGAACCCAAGCTGTTCTCCTTCAACAACCCGGCCGGTGCTTGCCCGACCTGTGACGGCCTGGGCGTTAAACAGTTCTTTGACATCAAGCGCCTGGTCAACGGTGACCTGACACTGGCGGAAGGTGCAATACGCGGCTGGGACAGGCGTAACGTCTACTACTTCCAGATGCTGGGGTCGCTGGCCTCTCACTACAAATTCAGCCTGGAAGTGCCTTTCAACCAGCTGCCGGCCGACCAGCAGAAGGTCATTCTGCACGGCAGCGGTTCGCAGAACGTCGACTTCAAGTACCTGAACGACCGTGGCGATATCGTCAAACGTTCGCACCCGTTCGAAGGCATCGTGCCGAACCTGGAACGCCGCTACCGCGAGACCGAATCGGCGAGCGTGCGTGAAGAGCTGGCGAAATTCCTCAGCACTCAACCGTGCCCGGACTGCCGCGGTACCCGCCTGCGTCGTGAGGCGCGGCATGTGTGGGTGGGCGAAAAGACCTTGCCGGCCGTGACCAACCTGCCGATCGGCGATGCCTGCGAATACTTCGGTACGCTCAAGCTGACCGGGCGCCGTGGGGAAATTGCAGACAAGATCCTCAAGGAAATCCGCGAACGCCTGCAGTTCCTGGTTAACGTCGGGCTGGATTATCTGTCGCTGGATCGCAGCGCGGATACCCTCTCCGGCGGTGAGGCCCAGCGGATTCGCCTGGCAAGCCAGATTGGCGCCGGCCTTGTTGGTGTGTTGTACATCCTCGATGAGCCGTCGATTGGTTTGCACCAGCGCGATAACGATCGCCTCCTGGGTACCCTGAAACACCTGCGGGATATCGGCAATACGGTGATTGTGGTCGAGCACGACGAAGACGCGATTCGCCTGGCGGATTATGTGGTCGACATCGGCCCGGGTGCAGGTGTGCACGGCGGTCATATCGTCGCCGAGGGCACGCCTGCCGAAGTGATGGCGCACCCCGACTCGCTGACCGGCAAATATTTGTCTGGCCGCGTGAAGATTGCAGTGCCCGCCAAGCGCACACCGCGCAACAAGAAAATGGCGTTGCACCTCAAGGGTGCTCGCGGCAACAACTTGCGTAATGTCGACCTGGAAATCCCCCTTGGGCTGCTGACCTGCGTGACCGGTGTTTCCGGCTCCGGTAAGTCGACGTTGATCAACAACACGCTGTTTCCACTGAGCGCTACCGCGTTGAACGGCGCGACGACTCTGGAAGCGGCGGCTCACGACAGCATCAAGGGCCTGGAACACCTGGATAAGGTGGTCGACATCGACCAGAGCCCGATTGGCCGCACACCGCGCTCAAACCCGGCGACCTATACCGGGCTGTTCACGCCGATTCGTGAACTGTTCGCGGGTGTGCCGGAGTCCCGCTCACGGGGTTACGGGCCTGGCCGGTTCTCGTTCAACGTCAAGGGCGGGCGTTGCGAAGCCTGCCAGGGCGATGGTCTGATCAAGGTTGAGATGCACTTCCTGCCGGATATCTACGTGCCGTGCGATGTGTGCAAGAGCAAGCGCTACAACCGCGAAACCCTTGAGATCAAGTACAAGGGCAAGAGCATCCACGAAACCCTCGAGATGACCATCGAGGAAGCCCGAGTGTTCTTCGACGCAGTGCCGGCGTTGGCGCGCAAGCTGCAGACGCTGATGGATGTGGGCTTGTCGTATATCAAGCTGGGTCAGTCGGCGACCACGCTGTCCGGTGGTGAGGCGCAGCGGGTGAAGCTGTCTCGTGAGCTGTCCAAACGGGATACGGGTAAAACCCTGTATATCCTGGATGAACCAACTACGGGCCTGCACTTCGCGGATATCCAGCAGTTGCTTGACGTGCTGCACCGCTTGCGCGACCACGGCAACACCGTGGTGGTGATCGAGCACAACCTGGATGTGATCAAGACTGCCGATTGGCTGGTAGACCTTGGGCCGGAAGGCGGTTCCAAGGGGGGTCAGATTATTGCGGTGGGCACGCCGGAGCAGGTCTCCGAAATGTCGCAGTCGCATACCGGTTACTACTTGAAACCACTGCTTGCGCGTGACCGGGCCTGATGACTCAGGCCCAATAAAAAGGTTCTTCACGGAATCCCGGGAAAGACCGAAACTAGAACGCCGATTTGATTGATGATGTTCGTGCGAGCAAACACATCTAACAAACCGGCGTTCTTATGCGCGATATTAATACTTTCCTTCCTTTTTGGGAGGGCTTTTCTGTCGTCACGATCAAGAC